>JANQJR010000041.1 GCA_028281525.1 Magnetovibrio sp. | reverse complement strand
GAACCGCCACGGCGCAGATGGCGCAAGAAGCTTTTGAGCAGGCCGCCGCCGCCCAGCCCTCTTGGGCCGGGGAAACGGCGGCGCACCGCGCGGCGTGTTTGGAGCGCGCGGCGGACCTTTACGAAGAGCAAACCGCCGAACTGATGGCCATGTGCATCCATGAAGCTGGCAAGACCTTGGACGACGCCGTGGCGGAAATCCGCGAAGCCGTGGACTTTTTGCGCTACTACGCCCATCGCGCGCGGCTCGACTTCGCCCATGCCGAACCCAACCCCGGCCCGACCGGGGAGCACAATGAAACCCGCCTTGTGGGCCGGGGGGTGTTCGCCTGTATCTCGCCGTGGAATTTTCCGCTGGCCATCTTCACCGGGCAGATTGCGGCGGCCCTGGTGGCGGGCAATACCGTGATCGCCAAGCCCGCAGGCGCGACGCCCCTGATGGCGACCCGGGCGGTGCAATTGCTCCATCAGGCGGGCGTGCCGGGGGATGTGATGCATGTGCTGGTGGGACCCAGCGGGACGCTTGGCCCGGTGCTCACCGGTCATGAAGCGCTCAGTGGCGTGGCGTTCACCGGTTCGGTGGAAACGGCGCATGCCTTGAACCGCCAGCTCGCAGACCGGCCGGGGCCCATCGTGCCCTTGATCGCGGAGACCGGCGGGCAGAACGCCATGATCGCGGATTCATCCGCCCTGCCCGAACAGGTCGCGCGCGACGTGTTAATGTCGGCGTTTCACAGCGCCGGGCAGCGCTGTTCTGCCTTGCGGGTGTTGTTCGTCCAAGCGGACGTGGCCGACAAGATGATCGACATGGTGCTGGGGGCGATGGCGGAACTTCGCGTTGGCGACCCCGGGTTGCGCGCCACCGACATCGGCCCTTTGATCGACGACGGTGCGGTGGCGGTGATGCGCGCGCATGCGGAAAAGATGGGCGAGATCGGAACGCTGCTGGGCCAAACGCCCGTGGACGATACGTTGCTTGAGCGGGGCTCGTTCTTCCCGCCCACCGCGTTCGAAATCGATCATATCGACCAAATCGGCGGCGAAGTGTTCGGTCCGATCCTGCATGTGATCCGCTATGGTGCGGACAAACTGGACGCCGTGATCGACGCCATCAACGCCACCGGATTCGGACTGACGCTGGGTATTCATTCGCGCATCGAAACCACCGTGGAGCATATCCGCGCCCGTGTGCGGGTGGGCAACACGTATGTAAACCGCAGCCAGATCGGCGCGGTGGTCGGTGTGCAGCCTTTTGGGGGCGAAGGTCTGTCCGGAACCGGGCCCAAGGCGGGTGGACCGAGATACCTTTATCGTTTCGCCACCGAACGCACCTTGTCCGTGGACACCACCGCGTCCGGCGGCAACGCCACGCTGATGAGCCTTGAAGGCGATTAGCGGGAGTGCTAGTCACGAGCCATGCCGGAGCTTCCCGAAGTCGAAACGGTCAGACGCGGCCTCGCCCCCGTGATGGAAGGTGCGGCGTTTGAACGCGTGCACGTGCGCCGCGCCGATCTGCGCAAACCGTTCCCCAAAGATTTTGCCACACGCTTAAACGGCACAAACATCGTGCGCGTGGGGCGGCGGTCGAAATATTTGCTCATCGAAACAGAACAGGACGACACTTTAATCTGGCATCTGGGCATGTCGGGCCGGGTGCGCATTTATCCGCCGGGCGCCGACGTTCCGCCGCCGGAAAAACACGACCACGTGCAATTCGACATCAGCAATGGCGCGGTGATCGTGTTCACCGATCCCAGGCGCTTCGGTCTCATGGACATCTGCCGGACCGAGGCCGTGGCGAATCATCCGCTGATCAAAACCATCGGGCCGGAGCCGTTGGGCAACGCGTTTTCCGGCCCCGTTCTGGCGGCGCGTCTCAAGGGCAAATCCGTGCCCATCAAGCAGGCCATCATGGATGCGAAGGTGGTGTGCGGTGTCGGCAACATCTATGCCTCCGAAAGTTTGTTTCGCGCAGGGCTGTCACCCAAACGCAAGGCCGGCACGGTGCAAGGCGGGCGCGCGGAGAGGCTGGTGGCCGCGATCAAGGCGGTGTTGTCGGAAGCCATCGAAGCGGGTGGCACGACGCTTAACGACCACCGTGCCACCGACGGGACGCTCGGCTATTTTCAGCAAAACCTTGCGGTCTACGGGCGCGATGGCGAAGCGTGTCCGGGCTGTGATTGTCAACTTTCCAAGACGGGGGGAATTCAACGCTTGGAACAAGGTGGGCGCTCCACGTATTATTGCCCCCGTAAACAGAGGTGATTCGATATATGCGTTTTTGGATTTTGCCCGTGGTTTTGTCCTCGGTGTTGATGTGGGCGGTGGCAGCCCCGTTCACCGCGGCCCATGCGGACCCCACCCGCTTTTTCAGCGTCATCGACGATCTGCCGGTGATGGCGGGCATATCTGAGGATGGCGAGGGCGTGGAGTTCGCCACCGCCGGCGGGCGCATCGCCCAGACCAGTGCGTTGGGTCTGGTGCGTCGCGCCGATGTGCTGGCTTTTTACGCCGAGACCTTGCCGCAACTGGGTTGGACGCAATCGGACCGCGCCGCCTTCGTGCGCGAAGGCGAAATGCTGAGCATCGAGTTTGAACAGGACCCGGCCGGACTGCGGGTGCGCTTTGCGCTCGCGCCCCATAAAAACTGAACCAAACGAAACCCCGAAAACGGAACCTCTCAACATGTTGGACACCGCTCCCATGGAATTCGAAACCATTCTCACCGATGTCAAAGACGGCATCGCGGTGATCACCTTCAACCGGCCGAAGGCGCTCAACGCCTTGAATCAGAAAATGATCGGCGAAATGGGCCGGGCGCTCGATGCGTTCGAAGCTGACGACACCGTCAACGTCATTGTGCTCACCGGTTCCGAAAAGGCCTTCGCCGCAGGGGCCGACATCAAGGAAATGGCGGACAAGTCCTTTAATGACGCCTATATGGGCGACTTCATCTCCGGCCCGTGGGACCGCATTTCCACCTGCCACAAGCCGGTGATCGCGGCGGTGTCGGGCTTTGCGCTGGGGGGCGGCTGCGAAATCGCCATGATGTGCGATCTGATCGTGGCCAGCGACACGGCCAAATTCGGCCAGCCGGAAATCACGCTCGGCATCGTGCCGGGCATCGGCGGCACCCAACGCCTGACCCGCGCGGTGGGCAAGGCCAAGGCCATGGACATGGTGCTCACGGGCCGCATGATGGACGCCGAGGAAGCCGAGCGGTCCGGTCTGGTGGCGCGCGTGGTGGCGGCCGATCAATTGATGGACGAAGTCATGGCGATGGCCGAGACCATCACCACGTATTCCCGCTCCACCGTGAAAATGGCCAAGGAGTCCGTGAACCGCGCGTTCGAGACCACGCTGACCGAAGGCGTGCGCTACGAACGGCGCCTGTTCCACGCCTGTTTCGCCACCTACGACCAGAAGGAAGGCATGCGGGCGTTTATCGAGAAGCGCAAGCCGAAGTTCGAAGACCGCTGATCCGGGTGTAATTTCACCGTGGGCGTGTCGCGGGGTTTAACCGTATTCCCAATACGCTTCTCACCTCACTCCTCCCCACGGTAAAATTCCCCCACGGCTCAGGCCCCCCCCAAGGTCTGGGTGGGGGATGCGGGCGGTCTGAAAAAACGCGAAAAAACAGGCCGGATAAGGCTTGACGGGGTGCGCGGGGGCCTTTATAAACCGCGCTTCCGTTCGAACATGCGTTCAACGCAAAGGTTATTAAGAAAATGGCTAATCACAAGTCCGCTAAAAAGCGCATCCGTCAGACCGCCCGCCGCTACGCCGTGAACGGCGCGCGCCGTGGCTCCATCCGCACCGCGATCAAGAAGGTCGAGGCCGCGATCTCCGCCGGCGACAAGGCGGCCGCAACTGACGCCCTCAAGGACGCCCAGCCGATGATGGCCCGTGGCGCGCAGTTGGGTGTGTTCCACAAGAACACCATGGCCCGCAAGGTCTCGCGTCTCAGCGCCGGCATCAAGGCTCTCGGGTAAGACTTCGGGCTATGGCCCAATAACCCATCGGCCCAGCCGACTGACGAATTGACGCAAGCCGCGTTCCGTTTGGTTCGGAGCGCGGCTTTTGCATGCGCGCCTTCTGATGCGCCGGCGTCTTTTTGCGGACGGGATTCGTTTCACAAAACAGGTCCATCGCCGTCCACATGTTTAAGTAATGTGAAGTCATTCCAAAGTACTCACCGCCGGCGCTAGTCCGAACGTCTTAAACGTCCATCACCACGCCCGGATATGGCGTTTCCAAGCGGTATTGTGTCCATATATGGTGGCGATCCGATTGTACGCAAGAAGGTGCGAAAATCCGCAAAATTCTCACATTTTTTGTATATCCTGTGGATAGCGTGGATGGATTCTCAGGGCGCCTTTGAGTCAAGTGAATTTTTTTGCCCGTTCCCCGTTTGGACATGTTGAAACCGGGCGCGGAGGTCTCTAATATCTGTCCTCGTTGACGGGGCGAGAGACCCTGTGGCAGTAATTCTGTAAGTATTCTTTCTCATCGAGAATAGAACTGTTTCACCCATAGGCCTGTTGCGTCCTGTAATTGGTTAAGGGAAAATGCAGTTTTACTTTAGTCCGCAAGTAAAAGTCTTTCGTTCCAGAAAGTAAAAAAATACACGCTCATGTGCCATCAACTGGGGCATTCCGGCGTTTCAATTCCGAATTTCATCGGATGCCGGATGGGAAGGGTCGTTCTATTGAGAGGCGCCTTGTAAAAATGATGAAACATGATGCGATGGCCGGAGCCAGGACCAAACCGGGGCCGGTAGCAAAAGAGGGCACACACACCAGGCTGCAAGAACACTCGTTCCCAAAGCTGCGCTGGACCCGGATCACAATTGTGATGGGCCAGAATTTCGAAAATGAACTTATGCCCGTAGCAAGGGGATTGAATGGATGACTGGGGGTAACGTTGACGCCCAAGTGGCGGCACAGTGGGATGATGTGCTGACCAGCTTGCGCGATGAGATTGGTGAGGCCGCGTTTCAAAGCTGGCTGAAGCCGATGACCGTGCGCGAAGTCACGGGCGGTCAAGTGCGCATATCCGTACCCACGCGATTCATGAAAGATTGGGTGGTGGCCCATTATGCGGATCGTCTGGGCGAACTGTGGAGCGCAGTGAATGCGCAGGTCAAAGACATCGAAGTGTTTGTCCAAGCCGATTACGGCCAATCCGAAGACAAACCGGTGAAAAGCGCGCCGGCCATTGCCGAGAGCGATGCCATATGCGCATCCGTTCAAGGACCGGTCGCCGCCCCGAATGTCGCTCAGGGCCTGTCCGGCGGTGCGCCGTTGCAAATGGGTGCGCGCCAGTTGGCGAACGTGCGCCCCGCCAATGATACCGCGTTGGAAATCAGTGCGCCATTGGATCCGCGCTACACCTTCGACAACTTCGTCGTCGGCAAGCCCAACGAATTCGCGCACGCCGCTGCAAAGCGCATCGCGGAAAATCCGACCGCGCAGTTCAACCCGCTGTTCCTCTATGGCGGCGTGGGGCTCGGCAAGACGCACCTGATGCACGCCATTGCGTGGAACATCCGCGAAGTCGATCCCAACCGCACCGTCATCTATATGTCGGCGGAAAAGTTCATGTACCGGTTTATCCGCGCGCTGCGCGAACAGACCACGGTGGATTTCAAGGAACAGTTCCGCAACGTCGATGTGTTGATGATCGACGACGTGCAGTTCATTTCCGGCAAGGACTCCACCCAAGAAGAGTTCTTCCACACCTTCAACGCCCTGGTCGACCAGGGCCGTCAGATCGTCATTTCGGCGGACAAGTCCCCGTCCGATCTGGAAGGCATGGAAGAGCGCCTCAAATCACGCTTGAACTGCGGCCTGGTGGCCGACATTCACGCCACCACGTACGAATTGCGTTTGGGCATCCTGCAGGCCAAGGCCGAGCGCGTGGGCGTCGAGGTGCCGTCCAAGGTGATGGAGTTCCTCGCCCACAAGATCACTTCCAACGTCCGCGAACTGGAAGGCGCGCTCAACCGCGTCGCCGCGCACGCCTCCCTGGTGGGCCGCGACATCACGTTGGAAAGCGCCCAGGACGTGTTGCACGACTTGATCCGCGCGCACGATCGCCGCGTGACCATCGAGGAAATCCAAAAGAAGGTCGCGGCGCATTTCAATATCCGCACCTCCGACATGCACTCGGCGCGGCGTGCGCGTTCGGTCGCCCGGCCCCGTCAGGTCGCCATGTATCTGGCCAAGCAATTGACCAGCCGGTCGTTGCCCGAAATCGGGCGCAAATTCGGCGGGCGTGACCACACCACCGTGATGCACGCGGTCAAGAAGGTCGAGGAATTGCGTGAGCGCGACGCCACCTTCGCCGAAGACGTAGAACTGCTGCGCCGTATGCTCGAAGGCTAACACCATCGTCTTTGCACTTGATTTGACGCCCCCGTGGTTCTCTGCGGGGGCGTCGTTTTATGCACCACAGAACGCACGGAGATTTTAAACCCGTGATACGTGGCCAGCAGCCGAGATTCTCTGTGCTTTCAGTGAACCCTGTGGTTTTAAATCATGGCGTGCGAATCGCTTTGCCGGATATTTTGTCCGTATGTTTGCCGTGGCACCGATTTTTTCCCCCTTTGTTTAGTTTAGTCATTTGAAATTACTTGTTAAATATGGAACGTCCCGAACTCAGAAAAGGCTTCGGATTCGGGTCTGCTTTGCTATAATGACGTCCCTCTTTTGGGGGGACTCCTGGGGGCTGTTTTCCAGCCTGTTTTTGAGCCTGATTCGGGCGCCGATTTCGCGACCATCAGCGCGCGCATGACGGACGGATTTTCCGCCCGCAGGGGACTCACCACAATCGCCTCGCGGCCGTTTGGGATCGGGGGTTGCTGGGTGGATTTGGTGAAGAGCATATATGTGCGAAGCGTTAACGCGAACGAACAAGGTGTGTTGGACAAGACATGAAGCTGATCATCGAACGAGCGGCCCTGCTGAAATCCCTAGGCCACGTACAAAACGTCGTGGAACGGCGTAACACCATTCCGATCCTGTCCAACGTCAAGCTGAACGCGGGTGACGGCAAACTCAGCCTCAACGCCACCGACATGGACCTGGACATCGTCGACGCCACCGCGGCCGAAGTCTCGGAGCCCGGCGAAACCACCGCCCCGGCCCATACCTTGTACGAAATCGTGCGCAAGCTGCCCGACGGCGCGGAAGTCGAACTGGACGCCACCGCGGGCGACGGTCAGATGGTGCTGCGTTCGGGCCGTTCGCGCTTCACGCTGTCCTGTTTGCCGGCAGGCGAATTCCCGGTGATGTCCGGCGGCGAACTGCCGGTGAGTTTTGATCTTGCCGCGCTCGAACTCAAAGATCTGATCGATAAGACCCGCTTCGCCATTTCCACCGAGGAAACCCGCTATTATCTGAACGGCATCTACCTGCATGCAGCGGAAAACAGCGCTCCGGTGCTGCGCGCGGTCGCCACCGACGGCCACCGCCTGGCCAGCGCCGAAGCGGACTTGCCGAACGGCGCTGGCGAGATGCCCGGCGTGATCATACCGCGCAAGACCGTGCAGGAACTGCACAAGTTGATCGAAGAGACCGAAGCCGAAATCCGCGTGTCCATGTCGGATGCGAAGATTCAGTTCTCGTTCGATGGCGTGGTGCTGACGTCGAAGCTGATCGACGGCACCTTTCCCGATTACGAGCGCGTGATTCCGCAGGGCAACGACAAGGATCTGAAGGTCGAACGCAAGGCGTTCGGCGACGCGGTGGACCGCGTCTCCGCCATTTCCACGGAAAAATCGCGTGCCGTAAAGTTGACCATGGAGGCAGGCAAACTGGTGTTGTCGGCGTCGAGCCCCGAAAGCGGCAGCGCCACGGACGAGTTGGAAACCGATTATGCGGGCGAACGCTTGGAGATCGGCTTCAACTCCGCGTACCTGCTCGAAATCATGCGCCAGGTCGAAGGCGACACCATCAACATGTCCATGTCGGACGCCGCCTCGCCGACCATCATCCGTGAAGAAGGCGATGACAGCGCGCTTTATGTGTTGATGCCCATGCGTGTTTGATGGGGCGCGTGTAATGGGGCGTGTTTGATTTATCCGCTAAAGAGGACTTAAGACAGACGTGACTCAGAGTCTGGCTGCGTTTGGCGATAACGCCACCTCGGAGTCTGGTGATATCCAGGCCGGGAGCGGTGCGGCCCATCACGAAGCCTCGCGACTTGCGGTGTGCCGTCTCACGCTCACCGATTTTCGCTGTTACGCACATCTGCGGTTGGAGCCCGGCGCACATCCGGTGGTGCTCACCGGCGCGAACGGGGCGGGCAAGACCAATGTGTTGGAAGCGCTTTCGTTCCTCATTCCCGGCAGCGGGTTGCGCCGCGCGAAGCTTGGGGACGTTACCCGCATCGGCTCTGAACAGCCGGCCTGGGCGGTGGCCGCCGAGATTGCGGGAGACCAATTTCCCGTGTCCGTCGGTACCGGGATCGAGGCCGCATCCGGGCTCAAGCGTCAAGTTCACATCGACGGCGCGGCGCAAAAGGCGCTCTCGGTCCTAAGCCGGCACTTCGCCGCGCACTGGCTCACCCCGCAGATGGACCGCTTGTTTTTGGACGGGTCGCAGGAGCGCCGCCGCTTTTTGGACCGCATCGTGTTCGCCTTCGATCCGGCGCATGCGGGGCGCATCACCGCCTATACCCATGCGCTGCGTGAGCGCGCCAAACTGCTGAGCGAAGGCCAAATGGATGACGCGTGGCTCAGCGCCCTGGAAGACACCATGGCGACCCGCGGCATGGCCGTCGCCGCCGCCCGCCTGCAAGTCGCGGAACGCTTGGCCGGCGCGTGTGCGCAAACCGATAGTCTGTTTCCCGCGTGTGAACTGGCCATCGACGGGTTGGCGGAAAGCTGGTTGGTGGACCTGCCCGCGCTGGAGGTCGAGGACCGCTTGCGCGCCCTGTTGAAAGGTGCGCGCAATGATGATGCGCAATCGGGTGGGATCGGAAATGGCTCACGGACTGGCCGGGCGGGAAATGGAAAGGCCGGCAGGCTTCCGCACCAGTCCGACCTGCTTGTCACCCACGCGGCCAAGGGCATGCCCGCGTCGCAATGTTCCACCGGGGAGCAGAAGATGCTGCTGGTGGGCCTAGTGCTGGCGGCGGCGCGGCTGTCGGCTTCGGACGAAGGCCGCGTGCCGGTGCTGCTGTTGGATGAAGTCGCCGCGCACCTGGATGCGGCGCATCGCGAAGCCCTGTACGCGGAGGTTCTGGCGTTGGGCTGTCAGGCCTGGTTCACCGGCACCGACGCAGAACTGTTTCAGCCCTTGAGGGGCAAAGCGAAGTTTTACACCGTGGCGGACGCCGCCATTACGGATCAAGAATAGAGACCGATCATGAGTGACCAAACGGAAAACCAAACCCCGGAACAAAACGGCCCGGAAAACGGAGACGCCGAATACGGGGCGGACTCGATCAAGGTGCTGAAGGGCCTGGAGGCCGTGCGCAAGCGCCCCGGCATGTACATCGGCGACACCGACGACGGAACCGGTTTGCACCACATGGTCTACGAGGTGGTCGACAACGGCATCGACGAAGCGCTCGCGGGACATTGCGACATCGTCACCGTGACGCTGAACGCCGACGGTTCGGTTTCGGTCACCGACAACGGGCGTGGCATTCCGGTGGACATGCACGCCGAAGAAGGCGTGTCGGCGGCGGAAGTGATCATGACCCAGTTGCACGCGGGCGGCAAATTCGACAGCAATTCCTATAAGGTTTCGGGCGGATTGCACGGGGTCGGTGTGTCGGTGGTGAATGCGCTTTCGGATTGGTTGGATTTGACCATCCACCGCGACGGCAAGGAACACGCCTGCCGGTTCGAGCACGGCGAAACGGTGAAGTCCCTGGAAGTGGTGGGGGACAGTCCTATTCTGGAAGACGGCGCGCCTTACACCGGCACGGCGGTGACGTTCCATCCCAGTTCCGACACCTTCACCATGACGGAGTTCGATTTCTCCACCTTGGAGCACCGCCTGCGCGAACTGGCGTTCCTGAATTCCGGCGTGCATCTGCAACTCAAAGATACCCGCCACGTCGATGAAAACGTCGTCGACATGCACTACGAAGGCGGCCTGTCGGAATTCGTCAAATATCTGGACCGCGCCAAGTCCGCCCTGATCCCAGAAACCATCTATGTGGTCGGCGAAAAGGACGACATCACGGTCGAAATGGCGATGCAGTGGAACGACAGTTACCACGAGCAGACGCTGTGCTTCACCAACAACATCCCGCAGCGCGACGGCGGCACCCACCTGGCGGGTTTTCGCGGTGCGCTGACGCGCACCATCAACAACTATGTGAAGTCCTCAGGGCTGGGCAAAAAGGAAAAGGTCTCGCTCACCGGCGACGATGCGCGCGAAGGCTTGACCTGCGTGGTCTCGGTGAAGGTTCCGGATCCCAAGTTCTCGTCCCAGACCAAGGACAAGCTGGTGAGTTCCGAGGTCCGGCCCATCGTCGAAAGCGTCTTGGGCGAAGGCCTGGACCGCTGGTTCGAGGAACACCCGGTTGAGGCCAAACAGGTGATCGGCAAGATCGTCGAGGCGGCGGCCGCGCGCGAAGCAGCCAGGAAGGCCCGCGAGCTGACCCGGCGCAAGGGCGTGCTGGACATCACCTCGCTGCCCGGCAAGTTGGCGGATTGCCAGGAACGCGACCCAGCTCATAGCGAGCTGTTCATCGTCGAGGGTGATTCCGCCGGTGGCTCCGCGAAGCAAGGCCGCGATCGTTCCAACCAGGCGATCCTGCCGTTGAAAGGCAAGATCCTGAACGTGGAGCGCGCACGGTTCGACAAGATGTTGAGCTCTGCGGAAATCGGCACGCTCATTGCGGCCATGGGCACCGGCATCGGGCGCGAAGACTTCGACATTGAAAAGTGCCGCTATCACAAGATCATCATCATGACCGACGCAGACGTGGACGGCAGCCACATCCGCACGCTGTTGCTGACGTTCTTCTACCGTCAAATGCCCGACATCATCGAGCGCGGCTATCTGTATATCGCCCAACCGCCGTTGTATCGCGTGAAGCGGGGCCAGTCGGAAGTTTACCTTAAGGACGACCGGGGGCTGGAAGACTACCTGTTCAACGCCGCCGTCGACGAAGGCACGGTGTTCACCGCTTATGACGGCCAACAGGTGGGCGGCCAAGACCTGCGCAACCTGGTCGAACAGGCACGGCTTGCACGCGGTTACTTGACCGACATCGCCAAGCACGTGCCGATGGAAATGGTCGAGCAGGCCGCGATCTTGGGCGCGCTCAACCCCCAGGTGCTCACCGACCAGGACCACGCGGACGAAATCGGCAAGTATCTGGCCGGGCGCATGGACGCTCTGGTCGATCCGTTGGAGCGCGGTTGGCAGGGCCAAGTGCTCGAAGATGGGGGCTTGAGTCTGTCCAGGACACTGCGCGGCGTCACCGAAACCCACGTCATCGACGGCGCGTTGATCAAGAGCGCCGAAGCGCGCAAGCTCGACGAAATGGCTGCCGATCTGCAAAAGATCTACGCGCGTCACGGCGTCTTGACCGCCAAGGACAAGGATCACCCCATCACCGGCCCGGTGGACTTGATCGAGCAGGTCACCGCCATGGGCCGCAAGGGTCTGTCCGTGCAGCGCTATAAGGGCCTGGGCGAAATGAACCCGGACCAGTTGTGGGAAACCACGCTGGACCCCAATGTGCGCGTTTTGCTGCAGGTCAAGATCGAACACACCGAGGATGCGGGCGAAGTATTCTCGACGCTGATGGGCGACAATGTCGAGCCGCGTCGCGATTTTATCCAGGACAACGCGCTCAAGGTCGCGAACCTGGACGTGTAAGGTCCATACGCGCCATCGCTTTCAGCATCACGAAAACCCCTCCCGTCCGTCTTGGATAAAGGGGCGTTTTGCGTTCCGATTGTGCACAATGGCCTGCGAGACGGGGAGGAAATTCATGATGCAATTGGTCTTAAAGCGGTTCGCGCAGACCGTCGCCACGCCCTTGGCGGCGGTGTGGCTGCTGGCGGCGTGTTCCGGGGTGACGTTGGTCGCGCCCTACGACGAACAGATCGACAGGGGACTGAGCGCCTACAACGAAGAACTGGTGAGTTTTGTCGCCAACATGTCGTTCAAATTCGGCACACAGGCCGGCACTTATAAAGAGAACGAAGATTTTTACGCCAGGCAGACCGGCGTTTTGCAGACCCTGATCCTGCGCGCCGAAGCCCAGGATCCGGGCAAGGGTTGTTTGATGGCGGGCAAGGCCGTGGCGTTGTTGGGGGACCGCATCCCCGATCTGGTCAAGCCGCAGGCCGGTCAGACGACCGGCTCGACCGCCGGGTGCACCGTGCAGATGCTGCAGAACATCAAGTTGCAACTGGACGCGTTGCAAACCGTGCATCAGGTTGAAAAGGTGGTGAGCCTCGCAAAGGGCGGCAAACCCGAAGTGAAAATGACCGGCATCAAAACGGTGGAGGCCAAAAGTATCCTCGACGGCACCAGCCGCGCGGTGCGCGCGGTCCTCGCGGTGGAAATGATGAAAAAACAAGGGAGCCTCAAAGATGGCGATTGATTTCGAGCAGATGCTCAAAGACATGCTCACGGCCGGCGGCACAGTCGTCGCCAAAAACGGCTTGGAAATCAGCGCGTACGCCGAAAAGGAACTGAACCAAGTCGTGCAAGCCATCGTGGACATCGCCCAAAACGTCGCCGAGAACCAAAAAGACCCCACCCAGGGCTATCCGGCTGCGTCAGGTAAGGCTTTGATGCAGATACAAATTTTGTCCCTTGAAAATGTGCTTATGGGCATCGAGGAGATGACCAAGGAAACCGCCCAGCAGGCCATCAACGCGATGTTGGATGTGGTCAAGAACGTCGCCGGTGGGGCGCTGAAAGCCCTCATTTAAGAGGCCAGGTGAAAAGGCTCGGCGTTCGCTGTTGACGTAAACAGATCTATACTCATAATATAAGTAATCGTTTACTTATATTTGGGGGTTTGGTGTGCGGTCCGGCGAAGCGACCCGGGAAAGGATCAAGCAGGCGGCGCTCGCCCTGTTCGTGGAACGCGGCGTGGACGCTGGCGGCATGCGCGATATCGCCAAGGCCGCGGGCATCACGGAAGGCGCGATCTACCGCCATTTTCGCGGCAAGGACGATCTGGTCTGGCGCTTGTTCGCCGACAACTACGAGCGCTTCGCCCGCGAACTGGATGCCCTGCAGGCGGCGGAAGTCACCACGGCGGCGAAGGTCGAGGCCATGGTCCAAGGCTTTTGCCGGTTCTTCGACGACAATCCAACCCTGTTCCGCTTTTTGTTGTTGGTGCAGCACGGGCAGCGTGTCCAGGTTACCGACGAGATGGCGTCGCCCATCGATGTGGTGCAGTCCGTCATTCAAGCGGGCATCGACGCGGGCGAGGTCGGCGTCGAGGACGCAGCTCAAGCCACCGCCTGGGTGTTCGGCATTGTGTTGCAATGTGCGACGTTCCATATCTACGGGCGGCTTTCGGGGTCCATGACTGAGCGCGCGAATGCGCTCGCGGGCGCGTGCCTGGACGCCCTTGGGCTATAAGCGGGGAAGACGCGCACCATGGCGAAGAAAAAAAACAAAGACGCATCTTTCCTGAGCAGGCGCGAAACCCGCAAGGGTCCGCGTTGGAAACGCATTGCTTATTGGACGGCGGTCGCGGCGGTGTGGGGTTTCATCCTGTTGGGCGCGGGCGCATTTTATATAGCCTACGATTTTCCCAATGTGGACGAGGCCATTGCAGCGACCCGCAAACCGACCATCCGGGTGGTTACCGTCTCGGGGCGCGAGTTGGCACGGCGCGGTGACCGCTACGGCGCGCCGGTCACCTTGGCCGAGTTGCCGCCGGAATTGCCCCACGCGATCTTGGCGACGGAAGACCGGCGGTTTTACGATCATTGGGGTGTGGACGTGGTCGGCATCGCGCGCGCCATGTGGACCAACATCAAGGCCGGTTCCATCCGCCAGGGGGGCTCGACCTTGACCCAGCAGGCGGCGAAAAACCTGTTTCTCACGCCTGAACGCACCCTCAAGCGCAAACTTCAGGAAGTGATCCTGGCAGTGTGGCTGGAAGCCAAGTTTTCCAAGGACCAGATTTTCACCATTTATTTGAACCGGGTGTATTTCGGCCAGGGCGTTTATGGCGTGGAGGCCGCGTCCCGGTTTTATTTCAGGTCGCGCGCGCGCGATCTCGGACCCTACGAATCTGCGTTGCTGGCGGGCATGCTCAAGGGCCCCAACAAATACAACCCCATGCGCAATCCGGACTTGGCGCGGAGCCGCACCCAGGTGGTGCTGAACAGCATGGTTGCGGCGGGCTACATGAGCCAAGCGGATCGCGACTTAATAGAGCCACCCAAGAAGTGGTGGCGCTATGACACCAAGAAATCCAAGCCCATAGCTCACTATTTTACGGACTGGGTGCTCGATCAGGTGGGCGGTTACGTCACCTTGGACCAGGACGTCACGGTGATCGTGAGCTTGGATGCACGTATGCAAATGGCGGCGGAGCGTCTGGTGCGGGGCCTGATGAAAAAGGGCGGCGCGGCCGCCCAGCGCGATGTGTCGCAAGTGGCCTTGGTGGCGTTGGGAGCGGACGGCGCGGTGCGCGCCATGATCGGCGGCGCGGATTACAGAGCCAGCAAGTTCAACCGCGCGGTGCAGGCCAAGCGCCAGCCGGGTTCCGCCTTCAAACCGGTGGTGTTCCTGGCCGGGTTCGATGCCGGTTTGGCCCCGGATACGGTGATGACGGATGCGCCGCTCACCATCGACGACTGGTCGCCGCAAAATTTCAAGAAGGAATACTTAGGCCGCATCACGTTGCGCGAAGCCATGATGCGGTCCATCAACACCGTGGCGGTCAAGGTTTCGGAACGCGCCGGGCGCGGCCAGGTCCAGGATATGGCGAAGCGGCTCGGCATCACCGCATCGCTCACCGATGCGCCGTCCTTGGCCTTAGGCGTCAGTGAAGCGAGCCTTCTGGAGATGACCGCGGCCTATGCGCCGTTCGCCACCGGCGGCTACGGGGTGTGGCCTTACGGCATCTTGGAAATCCAAGACGCAAAGGGGCGTCCGCTTTATGTGCGTTCCGGCGGTGGGCCGGGCCGGGTGATCCCGTCGGGGTATGCAGGCGCCATGAACGGTATGCTCGCCAACGTCATCGCCAGCCCCGACGGTACCGCCAAGGGCGCGCGCCTGGGCCGTCCGGCGGCGGGCAAAACCGGCACTTCGCAAGATTATCGGGACGCCTGGTTCATCGGCTACACACCGGACTTGATCACGGGGGTGTGGATGGGCAACGACAATGCCCAGCCGATGAAATCCGTCACCGGCGGCGGCCTGCCGGCACGGCTGTGGCGCGATTTCATGTCCCAAGCGTTGAGCGGCACGGTGGCCAAGAACCTGCCTGCGGGCCGGGTGGACGACCGTGAACGGGACGAGGCGCCCGCGCGCGCAGCCAACCCGGTGGAGCGGTTCATCAAGGGCGTCTTCGGCAAGATTTTCGGGAACTAGGATCCATATTTTTCAGGTGCAATTGCAGCGTTTGAGTAAATGTGGATCCTCATCAGCCGTTCATTTTGGCGATGGTGTTGGTGGTGGATTGACCGTCCACCAGCTCCGCCAGCACCACGCGTCCGCCGTAGCTTTGCACGATGTCCGCGCCGACCACCTCTTCGAGGCGATAATCCGCGCCCTTGACCAGAACGTCCGGGCGCAGGGTTTCGATCAGGTTCAAGGGCGTATCTTCGGAAAACAGTACGACCAGATCCACGGCGCTCAGCGCGCCCAGGACGGCGGCGCGAGCGGCCTCGGACTGGATCGGGCGGCTCTCGCCCTTGAGGCGTTTGACGGACGCATCCGAATTCAAGCCCACCACCAGTTTGTCGCAGGCCGTGCGCGCCTGGGTGAGCAGGGAAATGTGGCCGGGATGCAGCAGATCGAAGCAGCCGTTGGTAAAGCCGACGTTGAGGCCCTGTTCACGCCAGCCTGCGACCTGCATGGCGGCCCGGTCCAGATCGCAAAGTTTCGCTTCCGCTACGCCTAAGTCTTGGAGATGGAGCGTGCGCGAAAGTTCTGCGGCGCCCACCGTCGCAGTGCCGGCCTTGCCGACCACGATTCCGGCGGCGACGTTGGCAAGCGCGGCGGCTTCGTCCAAGCGCGCGCCTGCGGCCAAGGCCAACGCCACCGTCGCAACCACCGTGTCGCCCGCGCCGGATACGTCGAACACTTCACGGGCTTCGGCCTTGAAATGCTGCGGCTCCGCGCCTTTGCTCACCAATGTCATGCCATCCGCGCTGCGCGTCGCCAACACGCCATCGATGCCGCAGGTCTCGATCAGATGGGTGCAGGCCGCGATCACCTCGGCGTCGGTGTGCGCGGGCAGGCCGGAGGCCTCCATCAATTCCTTTTTGTTGGGCGTGATCAGGTGCGCGCCTTGATAACGGCTGTAGTCACGTCCCTTGGGGTCGACGATGACGGGCAGGTTTTGCGAACGGGCCCGTGCGATCGTGTATTGGGTGACGTTGTCGCCCAGCACGCCTTTGCCATAATCGGACAGCACCATTGCGCCGGCCTCGCCGTCGGTTCGATCGATATGGGCCAGCAGGTCCTTCAGCGCCGCTTGCGTCAACGGTGCGGTGGTCTCCACGTCCGCGCGCACCAGTTGTTGGGCCGCGCCCACGAAACGGGTCTTGAGCGTCGTGCGCCGGCCCGCTTCGATGACCAAGTCGGCATCCAAGGAATCGAGCTTGTGGAGCAAACGCTGCAATTCATCGCCCGCCGTGTCGTCACCGGCGACCGCGACGAAACGCACCCCACCGCCCAATGCGGTGATGTTGGCGGCGACATTGCCCGCGCCGCCCAGCATGGCGGTTTCTTTCTCGACCCGCAGCACCGGGATGGGGGCTTCGGGGGAAATGCGTTCCACTTGTCCTAAAACGTAGCGATCCAGCATCACATCGCCCACGCACACCACGCGTGCGCCGGCCAGGCGTTCGACCAAATCGGCCATGTGTGAAGCAGCGGAAGGCGCGGCGGTCATGAGGGCTCCGTCAGTTGCGCAGCAGCACGAAGAATCGATGATCTCCCTTGTAGCGCGTTCGGCGTTTTCCGCCAAGGCGGTCGCGCACGGGCTCTCAGCTTTCGTTGATGAGGGATTGGAAATACGGGATCGTGCGTTTCAGGCCGTCTTCCAGCTTCACCGTCGGCTCCCAGCCCAGGGTTTCGCGGGCCAAGGCGATGTCGGGACAGCGTTGCAGGGGGTCGTCGGCGGGCAGATCGCGGTAAACCAATTCCGAGGACGACCCCGTCAAGCGCACCACATGTTCGGCCAGTTCCTTGATGGTGAACTCGCCCGGATTGCCGAGATTCATCGGCCCCGTGATTTCGTCGGGTGTGTCCATCAGCTTGAGGAAGGCGTCGATCAGGTCGTCCACATAGCAAAATGAGCGGGTTTGCATACCGTCACCGTAAATGGTGATGGGCTCGCCCTTGAGCGCTTGCAGAATGAAGTTGGACACCACCCGTCCGTCGCCCGGGTGCATACGCGGACCATAGGTGTTGAAAATGCGCGCCACCCGGATCGGCAGGCCGTATTGGCGGTGGGTGTCGAAAAACAGGGTTTCCGCACAGCGTTTGCCTTCGTCATAGCACGCCCGGGGACCGATGGGGTTGACGTTGCCCCAGTAGTTTTCCGTTTGCGGGTGCACGGTCGGATCGCCGTAGACTTCCGAAGTCGAGGCCTGGAAAATTTTCGCGCCCACCCGTTTGGCCAGTCCCAACATATTGATCGCGCCGTGCACGGACGTTTTGGTGGTTTGTACGGGATCGTGCTGATAATGGATGGGCGATGCGGGGCAGGCCAGATTGTAAATTTCATCCACCTCCACATACAGCGGGAAGGTGACATCGTGGCGCATAAGCTCAAAACGCGGGTTGTCGAGAAGATGCAAAATGTTGTCGCGGGGGCCGGTAAAAAAATTATCGACGCACAACACATCGTGCCCGTGCCCGAGCAAGCGTTCGCACAAGTGCGAGCCTAAAAATCCGGCTCCGCCGGTGACCAGAATGCGTTTGCGATCAAAAATGGGCATGAGTATCGTTTCTTCTATCCTGAATGAGCATTTATCAACGACATTTCATGACAGCCAGGGCCGACATGCGCAAGCCACAAAAAATGTGCAATGTACGTCACCGCCTGTATGCCGGTGAACGAGCGTCTAGGCTTGGGGCGCGGGGTGTTGCGGCGACGATCGCGAATAGCACCATAAATGTGAGTTGCCACCAAACCGCCCAGATGGAGAAATTGAACATGGCGCTGCCCCAAAAACCCGCCATCAACACCAATTGAGCCAGCGCGCCTTGCTCCGCGTCACGTGCGAAGCGGCGCAATAGCCGCCATGCGATAAATCCAAGCACGGTCAGCATGGGCAGAAAACCAACCAGGCCGGTTTCCGCCAAAATCTCCAGAGCCCAATTGTGCGGGTGGGAGGGGACGGCGAAAGCGGATTCGCTCAGGCCCGGTATGGTGACATTGGCGCCCGGCAGGTGATTGAGTTGGTCGATGCCGTGTCCAACCCAAGGCGATTCCAAAAAGCGCTCAAAGGCGAAACTCCAAATATGCTGGCGATGCATGTCGATGAGCCAAACCGGCACGAACAAGCCTTGGTCATCGCCCACTTCGGCGGGGAAACGCAATTGATAAACCCATATGAGAATCGCCGACACCAACACAATGGCAACCAAAGTGAGAATGCCGGAAAAGCGGCGGCGCGCGAGGATCAAAGCCAGGACGGCGACCACGATCATGGCCAACAACCCTGCAAGCGTCGAGCGGTTCGCGGTCAGGAATAAGATGGCGACGCCCATGGCGCCGCCGGCGTAGCCGAGTATTGCCCAAACCCCGCCCAACCGCCGGCCGGCCCAAACCATGACCGGGATCAGGCACAATGCAATCGCGGCATATGACTTGAAGGCAAGTGCCGGGATTTCCGGAGAGGAAAAATTGGCGTGCAGCGTCGATAGGATATACGGCACGCCGCCAAACGATAGGAGGACCAGGCTATTGATCAACGTGGAGGCGCCAACCAGCACTTTGAGCAAAAGGCTGTGGACGTGGTCATTGGTTTTGATCACGGCATACAACAACACAACGCCTAAGAGAAACAGGCCGGTGCGCCCGCCCATGTGAAGGGAGCCGAGCGGGTCCATGGAAAAAGGAATGGTCAACGCCCAACAGGCGAAAACAGCCCCGACGACCAAGCCTGTCCGAGAGCGTACGGTGTTCCACGCAAAGGCGCGCGCTTCAACGTCAACGCCAAGCACCACCAGGGCGCACAACAAAGAAAGGGCCAAAGCCCCCTGTTCCGCGCTGACACCGCTGATACGCAAGGGGATGGCAAGGCCCATCATAACGGCACAGAGGATTGCGAAGATATGTGCTGTGCGCCGTGAGGTATCTTGTGACATGGTTGATAGAGGCTGGGGGATTACAAGAATTGTTGGGTGGTGGGCCGTGTTAACTGGCGAATAATTAGGCAATGTATTGGAATTTATGGCGCATGGGAAAGACTTTAGCCCTAAGACGGCACGCGCACTTCGGATTGTGCCCTAAACGTTTCGCGGGTCGCCAGAATTCTGCCGACGGTCCCACCAAACGGGAGCATCCTCGCCAAGGCATAGCGCCAGAAGGGTTTGGATAAGGTTGCTGCGCCATTCACACGTTTCGCCCATTTCCACGCCCGCCCCGTGGTCCGTAACAGAATTTTGCCTTTGGTCTGGCGTTTCAGTTCGGGGTGGTCAGCGACAAAAAAGCCCAACGCCGCATTCAAGTCATGCAAGACTTGCGCACCGCCGCCAAGCTCGGAGGCCCGGCGGTCGATTTCCGTCGGCGCCCAGCTCAGGACTTTTGGCACGCAGGCGAAATCGCCGCGGGCGGCCATTCTCAAAGCAAAGGAATAATCCTGGATGAACACCCGTGGGTCGCAACCGCCCGCAGCGCGCACGGCCTCGGTGGAGGCAAGCACGCACGTCAGGTTGAAAAGAGCTTTTTCGTAGATCAAGTCTAGCGGGTTCGCGATCAAGCGCGAGGGCGTGTCCGCTAGGGGTGTGTTGGGAATTTCGAAGCTGCCGGCCTTGAACGGGACCTCATCGATCATGCAATACGCCATTTCCACGCCGTGTTTTCTGATGGCGTCCAGCAATTCCGCCGTTGCTTGAGGGTGAAGGATATCGTCGCCATCAACCAATTTAAGGTATGATCCCGAGGCCTCGGCGATGCCCCGATTGGTCGCAATCGCAGGACCGGCGTTGGCTTGGGAAATAATCTTTACGTTTTCGCGTCCCTGCGTGCAGGCGCGTAAAACGGCAAGGCTGTCATCCGTTGAGCCGTCGTCAACGAAGATGTATTCGCACTCACCAACATCTTGTTGGTTGAAGAGCGCGTCCGTTACGAAAGGAATAAACTGCGACTTATTATATATGGTTACGATAAAACTGACGTTTGTCATGAACGCGCTACCTCTCTACTCCACCCCGGAGTTCCCGTGCTTTTAGATGAGCTTTCGTCAATTAGGAACCATATTTTTCAACTTACCGGCAGGGTTAACGCTTCTAAAATCTTCCCATTTTAGGCGGTGGAAAAGACATCATCTTTCGCTTAACGGTATGGCGGCGTGTTATCAATTTGATTTTAAATGAGATTTTCTGCCAATGATGTCCGCCCAGATGGTCAGGTGGATAGAAAGCGCAAACTGACGTCTTCCAGGACCACGCAGGTAAGCGTGCCGGACATCCACGCCTTGGTGTCGATGCCGATGCGGTTTGCGCGTACCTCCGGTATGGGCAGGGGGGTGTGGCCATGCACCACCACACAGCCGAAGTCGGCGTTGGATTCCAAAAAGGTCCCGCGAATCCACATCAAATCGTCTGCAGCTTGGCGCTCCAGGGCGATGCCTGGACGGATGCCGGCATGCGCGAACAGGTAATCTCCTTCCCGGTGGGACAACGCCAGCCCGCCGATGAAATTCAGGTGGTTTTGGGGGATGCGCTCATGCGCGGTTGCGTGCATGGTTCTGGGATTTGTACCGGTTTCAACACCGTAACTGAGCAGCGTTTCCATGCCACCGTTTTGCAGCCAATTGCTTGGATTGTCGTCGCCAGCAAGGAACTGCTCTAAGAGCTGCTCGTGATTGCCTTTCAGGAAATGCAATTCAAAATCGTCGAAAGGCGGCTCGGTGCGCAGGTTCATGAGCCGTTCCACCACGCCGGGACTGTCCGCGCCGCGATCGATCAAGTCACCCAATGTCACCAGCACCCGGCGCTTGGGCGCGCTGGTGGCGTCGTGGGCGATGTTGTGCAACAGCTCATCGAGCAAATCCAGCCGCCCGTGGATATCGCCGATGGCGTAAATCCGCGTTTGTGCTGGTGTGCGGGCCGGCACGGAATCGACCAGGGGTCCATGCGATTGGCTCAAAGAATTGATCATGGTTCCTGAAAGGTGTGTTTTTCCCAGGATTTCTCAAGGATAACGGGGGTTGATAAAAATTTTCAGTCATTCCCTATTAACCACTTAGACTTTACCATGTCAGAGTAACTGTGATGAAGGCTCCGGTCAGGAACAAAAAGTCCGGTCCGGGGTATCGGTAATGGGCGTCTCTATGGCGGATTATTCGGCAGCATACATCGGTGGAGAAGAGCAAAAACGTCCCAGCCACGAAAAACGGCTGTTGGACGTGGTGGAACGCATGCGCCACAACGTCGCGGGCGTGTTCGCAGTTCATATGCATTTGTCCGAATTGCGCCCCAGTCACCGCCAGCCCCATTTCCTGCGCATGGTCGAACGCTCGCTCGACAATCTGTCCCAACAACAGGACGTGCAGGTCTTTCAATTCTCCAATTCCGACGTGGTGCTGTTGTGCCGCAACACGCCGGTGGATGACGTGGACGACGCGGTGTTTCGCGTGCGCGCCATGTTCAACGAAGACCCCCTGACCATGACCGAGGACGGCTCCGCCGAAGACCGCTTCTCCACGTGGTACGACATGGGCCAACCCAGCGACGTCAAGGACCTGACCGACGTCGCCACCCAGGCGCTCGCCAACCGCGAGGAAACCAAGGATGAAAGCGGCCAGACGTTGTCGACCGGTCGTGCGTCGAAGGTCATGACGGGCGAACCGTTGGTGCCCAACATGCTCAAAGCCATCACGCAAAAACTGTTGGAGGTGCGCATCGCCGACGTGGTGCACCGCCAGCCGGCGGTGACCGTGGTGGCCGGCAAACAACAAGAACTCAGCTTTCACGAAAACTTCATCGCCATGGAGGAATTGCGCCAACGCATTGCACCGCAGATCAACATCTTTTCGAGCAATTGGCTGTTTCAATATCTTTCCGAAACCTTGGATGCGCGGGTATTGGAAGTGCTTTCCCGGGTCGACTTCGCCGCACTCGACGTGCCCATCAGCGTGAACCTCAACATCTCGACCATCATGGCGCGGCCGTTCCAGAACTTTCATGCCATCGTCGACGAGCACCCGGACATGGTGATTGTGGAAATCCAGATCATCGACGTGTTCGCCGATATGGGCACCTACGCCTATACCCGCGATTGGTTGCGCGAACACGGCTACCAGGTTTTGATCGACGGGCTCAATCCGTTGACGCTGCATTTCTTCGACCCCAGCATGCTGGACGCCGATTTCATCAAGATCACCTGGGGACCGGAGGTGCGTGGTGGCGTCGGTCAGGAACAAACCCGCCAGATTCGCGAGGTGGTGGATAAGATGGGACTGGGCGGCGTGGTGTTGTCGCGCGTCGATTCCGAAGAGGGCGTGAGCTGGGGGCTGGACCTCGGCATTCGCTGCTTTCAAGGCCACTTCATCGATAAAGTGGTGCACGCCATGATCAGCAAGGGCCTTATCCGATGAGGCGATATTTAGACAGCAAGAAATGTATATGGGGGGGTGTCTGATATGGCCTTGCGTTCCAGCTCGTCCTCAACCCACATGCACCGCCGCACGCAAGAGCAATTGCTGTTGGAATACCTGCGCCGTTTGGAAAATCGCCGGGAAGGCCGCAAGGCGGTGCGCATCAACATTTCGAGCCTGATGCCCGCCAACCGCCGCGAACACCACATCCGCGCTGCGACCAACAGCTTCGAAGGACTGGTCAGCGAACTGATGGGCCAATTGTTCGAATTGAAGAACATGGACATCTTCTTCATCTACAAATCCGAAGCCCACACCCGGGTCGAGGACACGGTGCAGAAGGTCAAGTTCCTGTTTTCCGACGATCCGCTGTTCGACGAAAAAGACCGGTCCGAAGCGGAATTCGTCACCTGGTATGACGTGGAGACGGGCTACGACGACCTGATCAAGATGGTCCGTGAAATGAGCGACGAAGGGCGCACGGAAAAGCGCCCGGCGACGCGCTCCAACGTGCGCGCGGCCTTGAAGGCCCGCCAGGAACACGGTGAACCGCTCAGCCCGGAAATTCTCGGCCGTGCCGTCAAGGCGCTGCAGCGCACAGACTTGACCAGCTTGGTGCGCCGTCAGTTCGTGTGCGGAGTGAGCCGCAAGTTGGTGCCCGAACCGATGTTTTCGGAACTGTTCATTTCCATCATGGATTTGCGCGAAACCATGATGCCGGGCATCAATCTGACGTCCAACCGCTGGCTGTTTCAGTACTTGACCGAAAGCCTCGATAAACGCGTGTTGTCGTTGTTGTCGAAGACCGACCGGTTTTCCATCACCGGCGACATCAGCTTCAACGTCAACGTCACCACCTTGATGAGTCCCGAATTCATGGCGTTCGACGACGGCATCTCCGCGGCCAGGCGCGGCTCCATGGTGTTGGAGTTGCAAAAGATCGACATCTTCGCCGATCTCGGCGCGTTTCTGTTCGTGCGCGAGTTCTGCCAGGAAAAAGGCTACCGCATCTGCCTGGACGGCCTTACATACCAAAACATGTCTATGATCAACCGTGCGCGCTTGGGCGTGGATTACGTCAAAGTCATGTGGAATCCGGAACTGGTCGACGGCGGTTCGGAAATGAAAAAGAAGTTGCGCGATCTGGTGAAGGACGCGGGCCGCACCCACGTGATTCTGGCGCGCTGCGACAATCGCGAGGCGGTGGATTTCGGCCGTTCTGTGGGCATCAGCCTGTTCCAGGGCCACTTCATCGAACACCTGATCGCCGAAGACGAACGCCGGCGTCAGTTGTTGAAACTCAAGCACCGCATCGAACGCGGCACCGCCTGACATGGACGGCCGGATTCTTCCCGTGATTGAGGTCCAAGACCTCTACAAATCCTTCGGCGGCGTGAATGCGGTCGACGGCATCGGCTTTCGCGTGGACGCGGGGCAAACGGTGGCGCTGTTGGGCGGCAACGGCGCGGGCAAGACCACCACCATTTCCATGCTGCTGGGCCTCTTGAGCCCCAGCGCCGGGTCGGTCAAGGTGTTGGGCGCCAGCATGCCCGACGAACGCCATAAGGCGCTGGGCTGCATGAATTTCTCGTCGCCGTACGTGGATCTTCCGAAACGTCTCAGGGTGTGGGAAAACCTGACCGTCTATGCGCATTTGTACGGCATCCGCGACGTCAAGGGCCGCATCGCCGAACTGTCCGACGACCTGGAGCTGGGCGGGTTTCTAGAACGCCCCTTCGGTGAGTTGTCGGCGGGTCAAAAAACCCGCGTGGCGCTGGCGAAGTCGCTTCTCAACGCGCCGAAGTTGATGTTGATGGACGAACCCACCGCGTCTTTGGATCCCGACACCGGCGATTGGGTGCGCGGCTATCTGGAACGCTACCGCGCAAAAACCGGCGCCACCATTTTGTTGGCGTCCCACAACATGGGCGAGGTCGAGCGTCTGGCCGACAACGTATTGATGATGCGTGCAGGCAAAATCGTCGACGAAGGCGCGCCCAATGACCTGATCCAGCGCCACGGGCGCGAAAACCTGGAACAGGTGTTTCTGGACATCGCGCGCGGTCAAAACAAGGGCCAAGCGCAAACCAATGACCGGGGAGGTGCCGCGGCATGAACGATATGCAGACACCTTTCCAAATCCCGAGTGACGTCTGTGCGCCCCAGGGTGCGTTTTCACCGCGCCGCATCCAGGCGTTGATGTTGCGCCACCTTTATGTGCTGCGCCGCTCCTGGCCGAGGCTGTTGGAGCTTGCATATTGGCCCCTGATCCAGATGATTCTGTGGGGTTTCGTCACCAAGTTCTTCATGGGCCATTCGTCCTGGGTCGCGGAAGCGGCGGCGGTGCTGATCTCCGCGGTGTTGCTGTGGGATGTGCTGTTTCGCGCCAATCTCGGCGTCTCGCTGCCGTTTATCGAGGAAATGTGGTCGCGCAATCTGGCGCAACTGTTCGTCAGTCCGTTGCGCGATGCGGAGCTGATCGCCGCCTTGGTGTTGATGAGTTTGGTGCGCACCTTGATTTCCGTCACGCCGGCGGCGTTGCTCGCCCTGCCGCTTTACGATGTGTGGGTGTTCGAGTTGGGGATTACGCTGTTGGCGTTTTTCACCAACCTTTTGTTTTTCGGCGCGGTGATCGGCATCACCGTTGCGGCCCTGATTTTGCGTTTCGGTCTCGGTGCGGAAAGCCTCTGCTGGCTCGGCATTTTCCTGTTGGCGCCGGTCAGCGCGATCTATTATCCCGTCTCGGCGCTGCCCGAATGGCTGCAATGGGTGGCGCTGTCGCTGCCCAGCGCACACACCTTTGAAGGCATGCGCGCCGTTCTATTCGACGGCGTGTTTATGTGGAACCACTTCTTCTGGGCGGTGGGTCTGAATGCGGTGATGCTCGCCGGGGCGGCGTTGTTTTTCCTCTATATGATGAAGCGCGCGCGCATCAAGGGATTGTTGATGCAGCAGGGGGAATGATTTCAGCCGTCATTGCGAGCGATGAAACCGCGAGGCAATTCAGCGCGGCCATCAAGTTGGACTCGATGTACCTCGGCGGCAGGCATTTCTTCAGTCGATAATGGGGCTGGAAACATCATTCCAGTCGTCTCAGCCCGATTAATCCGAGAGTGAATCGCCCTCTAAACATTTGATGAGAGACGGATTCACGTCTTAATCCGCATCGCTAAAGCGATTCAGATTAAGACGATCCGGCTCTAGCGGAAACGTTACCGCTTAGCCTCACCTAATATGCGTAGGCCTACAAGCGTCAGTTGGTGTTCATGCGTTCCTGGCGGGCGCGGATCATGGGGCTCCAACGGCTTTTGATGTAGCTCAGCAGTTGCCAGATTTGTTCGTCGGTGAGCTTTTGGGCAAAACCCGGCATATCACTATGAAAGCCGGACGGGACGATCGCTTTGCCCCCCAGTTTGATCGAGCGAAACAGCAGGTCGTCACTGCGCTGCCATACCGTGCCCTCATCGTTCAGTGGTGGGGCAGGCACGGTCCCGTACGCATCTGGGGTCTGCCAGTTGGGCTGGCCTTCCAGGTCCGCACCGTGACACCCTGCACAGCGCTCTTTGTAAACTGCTTCGCCCGCCTCGACGGTGTCGGTGACATCCGCCTTATCGGCGGAATTGTCACAGGCGCCAAGTACAGTCAACACGGCCAAAAGGGAGAGAAGCCGGTTCATCATGTCGAAAATTAAATCACTGCCACAACCGGAAGAACAAGATATATCTACCTGACAGCCTCCAGGTGACTTCTGAATCGCCCTCTAAACATTTGATGAGAAACGGATTCACGTCTTAATCCGCATCGCTAAAGCGATTCAGATTAAGACGACCCGGCTCTAGGCGGCATGGTTTGGAAATGTCCGGCATGTGTCCAAAAGCGGAAGCTTTGCTGGTCAGTCTCAGTCTTGTGAATTGATGACCTAGCCTTCTTTGCCGCTCACGCCCGCTTCTGCGAAGGTCGCCATGTCGTTGTGGCACGCCACGGCGGCTTTGAGCAGGCTCACCGCCAGCACCGCGCCGGTGCCTTCGCCGAGGCGCATGTCCTGATCCAGCAACGCCACCTTGCCGAGCTTTTCCAGCAGCACCTTGTGGCCCGGCTCCTGGCTGACGTGGCCGACCTTGCAGTGGTCCAGGGCGCGCTTGTTGATGCTGGGCAGCACCGCGGCGGCGGCGGTGGAAACGTAACCGTCCAACATCACCGGAACCTGTTTCAGCCGTGCGCCGATCACCGCTCCGGCGATGGCGGCCAGCTCGCGCCCGCCCAGGCAACGCAGCACGTCCAGGCCGTCCTGCATGTAGGGCTTGTAAGTGTTGACGCCGATGCCGATGACTTCGGCCTTCTTGCCGATGCCGGGCTTGTCGAGTCCGGTGCCGGGTCCGGCCCAGCTGAGTGCCGACCCGCCGTAAAGCGCCAGGCAGATGGCGGCGGCGGAGGTGGTGTTGCCGATGCCCATTTCGCCCAGGCACACCACGTCGGATTCCGCGGCCACCACGTTCATGCCGAACGCCATGGCTTCCACGCATTCCGTTTCGGACATGGCGGGGTTTTCCGTGAAATCCTGGGTGGGGTTGTCTAGGTCCATGCGTTCGACGCACAGCCCCACGCCGACGCTTTTGCAGATTTGGTTGATGGCCGCGCCGCCGTGCTCGAAATTCGCCACCATCTGTTTGGTGACCTCGGACGGAAACGCGGACACGCCCTGTTTGACGATGCCGTGATTGCCCGCGAACACGTGGGCGTTGGGGGTTTTCATGCGCGGCGGATAGCGGCCCTGCCACGTCGCGGTCCACGCGGCGAGTTGTTCCAGGCGGCCCAAGGACCCGGCGGGTTTGGTCAACTGCGGTTCGCGCGCTTGCGCGGTACGCGCGGCTTCCACGTCGGGGCCAGGCAGGTCGGACAGGACTTGGCGGACGTCGTCTAAGGTGACGATGGTGGGCAGTTTGGTCATGGAACGGGCTCGCTTGAATCTCGAAAAGACCTTAGAATTTCAAAAAGCTCTGGCATATATATACCGCGATATTTTCTTCTGCATAACCCAAAGCGAGCGTCATGGCCACTCAGCACGAACAAGCTCAACCGAAGACCTCCAACACGTCCGTTGCCACGGTGCCGGTTCTGCGCCGCTGGATGACGGGTTTCACCGTGGCGTGGCTGTTTTTGACCCGTGTGCCGCTGCCGGCGTGGTGGAACAAGCCCGCACCGGGTGAAAAGCTCGACCCGGACGATAAGGGTATCGGTATGACGCCGCTGGCTGAGACCGTGCGCACCTGGCCGGTGGTGGGGCTGTTCATCGGTGCATTCGCGGGGGTGGTGCTGTGGGCGGGCGCGCAGTTGGGCCTGCACCCGCTGGCCGCCGCGTTCATCGCGGTGATCGCCGCGACTTTGATCACCGGCGGACTGCACGAAGACGGCCTGGCTGATGTCGCCGACGGGTTCGGCGGTGGGCGCACCGTGGCGCAAAAGCTGGAGATCATGAAAGACAGTTCCATCGGCGCGTTCGGTGTGCTGGCGTTGATCCTGGTGGTGGGGTTCAAGGTTTCGAGCCTGGGCGGCTTCAACGCGCCCGTCTTGGCGGCGGGGGCGTTGATCGCCGCGCATGTGCTGTCGCGCGCCACGCTGCCCTTGATGATGGCGCTGATGACGCCCGCACGTCCCGGCGGGCTGGGCACCGGCGCGGGCACGCCGAAAGTGGACGACGCCATTGTCACCTTGATTGTCGGCACGTTGATCGCGCTTTTGACCTTGGGGCTGGGGCCGGGCCTTCTCGCCGTCGTGCTGGCCTGCGCGGGCTCGGGCGCGGTGGCGTACCTCGCAAAACGTCAGATCGGCGGTTTTACCGGTGATGTTTTGGGTGCGGCTCAGCAGATCAGCGAAGCCCTGGTCATCGCCGGGATGGCGGTGGCTTTACGCACGGTCTTTTACGTATGAACTCCGAGCTTGACATCATCACCACCCGCTGGTGGCTAATCCGCCACGCCCCGGTGATAAACGCCGCCGAAAAGCGCTTGTCCGGCCAGAACGATGTGCCCGCCGATGTGTCCGATGTGGAGCGGTTCGCGTGTGTCGCAGGCCGACTGCCCTCTGGCGCGGTGTGGATCACGTCGCATTTGCAGCGCACCCGTCAGACTGCCCAAGCGCTTCAGGATGCGGGCGCGGAGAAAGCCGAACCGCTGGCCGAGCCCGGCTTCGCCGAGCAGGCCTTCGGCGCGTGGACCGGCCTGACCTGGGCGGAGATCGGTGATTTGGGTGAGGCAGCGCAGGCATTTTGGGATGCACCCGCCGCTGTCACACCGCCGCCAAGCGGTGATTTTGCGTCGGAAAGCTTCGCGGACGTCTGCACGCGAGTGACGGAGAAGTTGGAGTATCTGGCCGAACAATATGCCGGACGCGACATCGTGTGCGTGGCGCATGCGGGCTCGATCCGTGCCGCCATCGCTCATGCGCTGGGTGTGAGCCCGGAAAACGCCCTGGCATTGGAGGTCCAAAACACCCATCTGACCCGCATCGACCATGTCACCACAGGGTTGCGCGCCCAGCGTGGCGGCAGTTGGCGGGTGGTCGGCTTCAACATGATTTGATATCGTGCCTGCCCGGATTTGAGGACATGAACTTGGCAAAACCGCTTCCCCCTTTGACCCTGGTGCTGGGCGGCCAGCGTTCCGGCAAAAGCGCCTACGGCGAAAGCCTGATGAATGGCGGGGGTGTATATCTCGCCACCGGGCATGCGTCGGACGCGGAAATGGCCGAACGCATCTCTGCGCACCAGGATCGCCGCGGACAAGGCTGGGTGACGGTGGAGGAACGACTTGATATCGCGCACGCGCTCGACCGCGCCAAGAAGCTCTACGCCGACAAGCCGGTGTTGATCGATAGCCTCGGCATGTGGGTGTCCAACATGCTCCATGACGGCAAGGCCCCGGTGGTGGAGGCCGAAACGGTTGCAAACGCCATGGTCCGCCACCCCGCTCCGGTGCTCGCCGTCTCGGAAGAAGTGGGCCTCGGCGTGATCCCGATGAACCCGGTGGCGCGGTCTTTTGTTGACTCGCTTGGGATTGTGAACCAAATCATTGCGGCGAAGGCGGACCAGGTGGTGCACGTGGTCGCCGGATTGCCGCATATCTTGAAAAACAATTGAAGGACTTCCCCCATTTATGAGCAGCTCCAACTCCACCCTCAGCAAAATCCCCGCCACCGTGATCACCGGTTTTTTGGGCGCGGGCAAGACCACCTTGATCCGCCACATGCTGGAAAACGCGGGCGGGCGCAAGATTGCACTGATCATCAACGAATTCGGCGATCTCGGCATCGACCGCCAGATCGTCAACGGCTGCGGTATCGAGGGCTGCGATGAAGACGACGTGGTGGAGCTCGCCAACGGTTGCATCTGCTGCACGGTCGCCGACGATTTTCTGCCGGTGATGGAAGCGCTGGTGGAGCGCGAAGACCCGCCCGAGCATATTGTCATCGAGACGTCCGGACTGGCGTTGCCCAAACCGTTGATTCGCGCGTTCAACTGGCCGGAGATCAAAACCCGCGTCACCGTGGACGGCGTGGTCAGCGTGGTCGACGGCCCCGCCTTGGCCGCCGGGCAGTTCGCCGCCAACGAAGCGGCGGTGCAAGCCCAGCGCGAAGCGGACGAAAATCTGGACCATGTCAACGCGCTCTCGGAGCTGTTCGAAGATCAGCTCCACGCCGCTGACATGGTGCTGCTCAACAAAGCCGATATCATTGGCGAAGACGAAACCGCGCGCTTGACCGGTGAGCTGACGGATCAGTTGCGCCCTGGCGTGCATGTGGTCGCCACCAGCCACGGCGATGTGGGCGTGGATGTTTTGCTTGGTATCGATGCTGCCGCCGAAGACGATTTGGACGTGCGGCCTTCGCACCACGATCATGACCACCATCATGATCATGGACACGACCACGGACATGGGCACGACGATTTCGAAAGCTTCATCGTCGCGGTGCCGGCCCAAGCCGACCCGGCTCAGTTGGAAGCGCGCTTGATCGAAATTGTGGAGGCTCACAATGTGCTGCGCATCAAAGGCTTCATCGAAGTCCAAGACAAGCCCATGCGCCACGTGGTGCAAGGGGTGGGTGCGCGCTTCACGCGCTACTTCGACCGCGCCTGGCAAGAGGGCGAAGACCGTCAAGGCCGTTTGGTGGTGATCGGTCAAACGGGTCTGGATCGGGCCGCCATCACCGCTGCTTTAAGTGGCGCGCTCCAAGAAACGGCGGCTTGATACATGACTGCTGGGTTGATGTCATTGCGAGGAACGTCGTGACGAAGCAATCCAGGATGTTCATGTCAGAGGGGTTCTGGATTGCTTCGCGGCGATGCCGCTCGCAATGACGTATAGGATTTGATTTAAGCATGCACCTGCTTGCCGCCCAACCCGGCGCCGTTCAGGACGGCAGCGAGGCCGTCGATCTGGGCCAAAGCCCCGGCGACGTCGTCGTCATCACCGCCGCCGACACGGAAATCTCCGCGCTTGCCCATGCCAACCGTCAAGTGTGCGCAGGCCGGGACGGTTTTCCCACGCTGCGCCTCGCCAACATGCTGCACCTGGGCCACAACATGTCCGTGGACCTGTACGTCGAAGACGTGGTGAAGCACGCGAAGCTGGTGGTGGTGCGGGTGTTGGGTGGACGCAGCTATTGGCCCTATGGCGTAGATGAAATCGCGGGCGCATGCCGGGGGGCGGGAATTCCCGTGGCGTTTCTGCCCGGCGACGACCAACCGGATGCGGAATTGACGTCGCTCGGCTCCCTGGATACGGAACAAGCCCACCGCCTGTGGCAGTATCTGGTGTTGGGCGGGCCCGCCAACGCGGAGAACTTCATCAAGTACGCAGGCTATATAACCGGTTTCGAGATCGATTACCTAGAACCCGCGCCGGTGCTGCCCGCAGGCATGTATTGGCCAACACGTGGGGGCGTGGCCCTATCGGATGTGAAGTGGGACGTGTGGCGCGAGGGCTTGGCCGTAACGCCGGTGATTTTTTACCGCGCGTTGTATTTGAGCGGCAACCTGGCCGTCATCGACGATCTGGTGGACGGGCTTCAGGGCGCCGGGCTCAACCCGTTGCCCATTTACGTCGCGTCGCTCAAGGATCCGGTCAGTCTGGCAACGATTTCCGAACTGCTCAAAACCGCCTTCGATGCGGAGATCCTGCCCATCGGCTGTGTGTTGAACACCACCGGCTTTGCCGCCACTTCACCCGGAACGGATCGCGCAGAGATGCCGTGGGACGATTTCGACGTGTCGGTGTTGCAAGTGGTGTTGTCGGGCGGCAATCGCGAAAGCTGGTTGGACAACACCTGGGGTCTGGGCCCGCGCGACATTGCCATGAACGTGGCGCTGCCGGAAGTGGACGGACGGATTTTAAGCCGTGTCGTCTCGTTCAAGGATTTATCGGAACGCGATGAAGCCAGTCAATGCGATCTGGTGATGTACCGGCCGGAGGCGGACCGTATCGCATTCGTATCTGAGCTCGCCAAGCGCTGGTCGTGGCTTCGCACGCAAGAGAACTGGTCCAAGCGCGTCGGCATCGTGCTTGCCAACTATCCCAACCGCGACGCGCGCATCGGCAACGGTGTCGGCCTCGACACGCCTGCGGGTGTGATCAATGTATTGCACGCTATGGAAGAGGCCGGGTTCGAGATCGAGGACATCCCCGAGGACGGCAACGCGTTGGTGACGCACCTGCAACAAGGCCCCACCAACGCGCACGACGCCGAGACCCTCGCGAACGCGGAGATCACACTGCCGCTTGATGATTACATGGCGTTCTTTGACAGCCTGCCCAAAAGCGTGCGTGACCGCGTCACCGATCAGTGGGGCGGCCCCGAAGACGATCCGTTCATGCGCGAAGACGGGCATTTCGCCATCCCTGCATTTTTGTGTGGGGAGGTCGCGGTGGGTCTGCAGCCCGCGCGCGGCTACAACATCGATCCGGAAAAAACCTATCACGACCCGGACCTGGTTCCGCCGCACGGCTATCTGGCGTTCTACGTCTGGCTCCGTGAAGATTTCGATGCGGACGCCATCATTCACTTCGGCAAGCACGGCAACTTGGAATGGCTGCCGGGTCGCGCGTTGGCGTTGGGTGCGGACGACTTTCCCGAAGCCGCGTTGGGTCCGGTGCCGCATCTCTATCCGTTCATCGTCAACGACCCCGGGGAGGGCACCCAGGCCAAGCGCCGTGCGGCGGCCGTGATCGTCGATCACCTGACCCCACCGTTAAGCCGCGCGGAAAGCTACGGGCCCTTGAAGGACTTAGAGCTTTTGGTGGACGAGTATTTCGAGGCCGCGGGCAGCGATCCGCGCCGCACCAAAATCTTGAAACGCGACATCCTTGAGCTTTGCCATGTCACGGGTCTCGCCCAAGACGCGGGCATGAACGAGGCCGCGCCGGAAGATGAACGCCTCGCCACGTTGGATGCATACCTGTGCGAATTGAAGGAAATGCAAATCCGCGACGGCCTGCACGTTTTTGGGCAGTCGCCCGAGGATGATCTGCTGCATGCGCTTCTGGTCGCTTTGGTGCGCGTACCGCGCGGGACCGAGGCCAAAGACGCGTCGCTGACCCGCGCCTTGGCGGACGATCTCGGCCTCATGGAAGAGGGGGATTTCGATCCGCTGGACTGCGATTTGGGCGCGCCTTGGGATGGCCCTCGGTCCCCCGCACTGACAGATGTCCTGTCAGGCGATGATCCGTGGCGCACTTTGGGCGATACGGTGGAGCGTCTCGAAGCGCTGGCGCTGGCTTTGGTCAGAGACGGAGAAGACGCCCCCGGTGCGAAATCCGCAGATGTCTTGCAAGACATCGACGCGCGCATCCGCCCGGCGGTGCAGGCCTGCGGACAAGCGGAAATCGCAGGCGTCATCCGGGGGCTTGAAGGCAAGTTCGTCGAACCCGCGCCGTCTGGCGCGCCGACCCGCGGCCGTCCGGAAGTGCTGCCCACCGGGCGCAATTTCTACTCCGTCGACACCCGCGCGGTGCCCACCCCCGCCGCCTGGACGCTGGGCTGGAAGTCGGCGGGCGTGCTGTTGGACGCCCACCGTCAGACCCATGGCGACTGGCCGAAGACGTTTGCGCTGACCGCCTGGGGCACGTCGAATATGCGCACGGGCGGCGATGATATCGCGCAAGCCTTGGCGCTGATGGGCGTGCGCCCCACCTGGGACGCGGCCAGCCGGCGCGTGACCGGGTTCGAGGTCTTGCCCGCCGAAATCCTGGGGCGTCCCCGCGTGGACGTGACCTTGCGCATCTCCGGCTTTTTTCGCGACGCCTTTCCCGGCCTGATCGATTTGTTTGATTCTGCCGTGCGCGCCGTGGCCGCACTCGATGAAGACGAAGCCCAAAACCCCTTGGCCGTGCGTGCGCGCGCAGAAGCGGGGGAACTGATCGCGTCCGGCGTCGCTGAGGACGAAGCGAAACGCCGCGCGGGTTTTCGCGTATTCGGCTCCATGCCGGGCGCTTACGGCGCGGGGCTGCAGGCCTTGATGGACGAAAAGGGCTGGGAGACCGAAGCCGACCTCGCCAAGGCCTACGTCGCCTGGGGCGGCTACGCCTACGGGTCCGGTGCGGACGGTGAAGCAAGGCATGGCTTGTTCGAAACCCGGCTGAAAGCGGTCGAGGCGGTGGTGCAAAACCAGGACAACCGCGAGCACGATTTGCTGGATTCCGACGATTACTACCAGTTCGAAGGCGGCATCACGGCGGCCGTGCGGGTGCTGTCGGGCAGTCAACCCGCCACCTGGCACGTAGACCATTCCCGCCCCGAAACGCCCAAGGCCCGCACATTGGAAGACGAAATCGGGCGTGTGGTGCGTGCGCGCGTGGTCAATCCAAAGTGGATCGAAGGCGTGATGCGTCACGGCTACAAGGGTGCGTTCGAAATGGCCGCGACGGTGGATTACCTGGTGTCGTTCGCAGCCACGGCGAAGTGTGTGAAGGATCATCACTTCGACGCCGTGTTCCAGGCCTACATCGATGACGAACGGGTGCGCGATTTTTTGCTGCAAAACAATCCGGATGCCCTTAAAGACATGCTTGAGCGATTGATCGAAGCCCAGGACCGGGGATTGTGGAGTTCCCGTCTGAATTCAGCCCGGGCCACTTTGGAAGAGCTGCTGTCTTAAAACCGAAATCCCTTTGGGAGTGTGCGTCATGAGCGACGACATTCAGGAGTTGGCCCCCGATAAACTGGTGGTGGGCTGGGAAGAATGGCTGGCCTTGCCAGATTTGGGCCTGCCCGCCATCTGCGCCAAGGTCGATACCGGCGCGCGCACGTCGGCGCTGCACGCTTTCGTGGTCGAACCGTATGGCCCGGAAAAGAAACGCCGCGTGCGTTTTGGCATTCATCCCATACCCGGCAACGAAGACATCGAGGTTTTCTGTTCCGCCGAGTTGGTGGACCAACGCATGGTCACCAGCTCCAACGGCGAAAGCGAACTGCGCTACGTGATCCGCACGCCGGTCTCCATCGGCGGGCAAACCTGGCCCATCGAAATTTCGCTCACCAACCGCGAAACCATGCAGTACCGCATGCTGTTCGGGCGCAGCGCCCTCACCGACGACGTGATCGTCGACCCCAATGCGTCCTTCGTGCAGGGCGAACTGGACCAGGGCGCGTATGCCGACTTTCCCAAATCGCCCGCGCGCCGCCAGAACCTGAAGATCGGCATCCTGACGCGCGAGCCGGGCAACTATTCCACCCAGCGCCTGGCCGAAGCCGCGCAGGACCGCAACCACATGGTGGAAATCATCAACACCACTCAGTGCTACATGAACATCACGTCGAGAAAGCCGGAAGTGCACATCGACGGGCGCTCCTTGGAAGGCTTCGACGCCATCATTCCGCGCGTCGGCGCGTCGGTGACGTTTTACGGCATGGCAGTGGTGCGCCAGTTCGAAGCGATGAACGTCTATTCCATCAATTCATCCGCCGCCATCGGCGCGTCCAGGGACAAATTGTTCGCCCACCAATTGCTGGCGCGGAGCGGCGTCGGCATGCCCGACACCGGTTTTGCGCGCTCGCCCAAGGTGATGCATGAACTGATCAAGTTCGTCGGCGGCGCGCCGCTGGTGGTCAAACTGTTGGAAGGCACCCAGGGGCGCGGCGTGGTCCTGGCGGAAACCAAGAAAGCGGCTGAGAGCGTGATCGGCGCGTTCCAGGGGCTGGGCGCGAACTTCCTGGTGCAGCAATTCGTCAAGGAAGCGGGCGGCTCCGACGTGCGCTGCCTGGTGGTCGGCGGCAAGGTGGTGGGCGCGATGAAACGCGTCGCCGAAGAAGGCGAGTACCGCTCCAACCTGCACCGGGGTGGGCGCGCGGTCAAAGTGCGCTTGACCAAGGAAGAACGCGCCACCGCCGTGAAGGCTGCGAAGGTGCTGGGGCTGCAGTTCGCGGGCGTGGATTTGCTGCGCTCCGACCAAGGCCCGAAGGTGTTGGAAGTCAATTCGTCCCCGGGGCTGGAAGGGATTGAGAAAACCACCGGCAAGGACATCGCGTCCCTGGTGGTCCAGCACGTCGAAAGCCGCGCGCGGGTGATTCCCAAGGCGGCGCGCAAGAAGTTGAAGTAGGGATCGCTTTTCACGTCATTGCGAGGAACGCAGTGACGAAGCAATCCAGGGCGCTTTCAAGATTCTGGATCGCCGCACGCCCTTCGGGCGTTCGCGATGACGGTTGAGATAGATGACGGTTGGGCATTATTCCTCCTCGCCGTCCTCACCCCGGTCCCAAGCGTCCGGGTCGTCGTCAGCGGGCCATGTGGCGCTGTCCGCGTTCTTAACCGTGGCGCGGAAATCATGGTTCGGTTTGGCAGGGATGTTTATCGCTTTGGTGAAGTCCGCCCTAGAAACAGTCGTTTCGCCATCGAAGGACACATGCCATAGGTACGCATTGTTGAGATGGGCATTGAGCAGGTCTGCGCCGTCGAGGCGGGTACCGGTCAGGCTCGCGCCGTTGAGGTGGGCTTGGAAAAGGTGCGCGCCGTCGAGGTGGGCGTTGGCCAGGATCGCGCCGTCGAGGTGGGCTCCCCACAGGTTCGTGTCCTTGAGGCGGGCTTTGTTCAGGTTCGCACCGTCGAGGTGGGATCTCGTCAGGTTCGCACCGTCGAGGCGGGCGCCGATGAACAGGGCGTTTTCGAAATGTCCGCCAGTCATGTCGGCTTTGCGCAGGTCGGTTTCGCGCAGGTCCAGGCGGAAATCCAATGCGCCACCGGCGTTGTATGGATCGCGGTCCGGATCTCGCCGCCCGATCACGGTCAGGATCGCCTGCACTACCAAGTCCGGTTTGAGTGCCGTTTGCAGGTGATCGGTGATGATTTTCCGGATGGTTTGGCCGTCTTTCCGGTTTTTAATTTTGTCCGCCAAGGCGGCGTCCTGCTCGTCGATGTCGTCGGGGATGGGTGCTTGTTCACGGATGTAGGCGCACAGGGTTTCGAAAATGGGACCGTGCAGGTCCTGGGAGGATTTCGCCAAGGCTTCCAGTGCATAGACCGCGCCGAGGCGCACCGCGAAGTTGTCGTGCCCCAACTGTTCGATGGCGGTGGCGAAGGCTTCGGAGGCGTGCTTTTGTTCGTTGAGGCGGGACTCTTGCACGGCCACGCGGGCTTGCCTGTCCAGCGCGACTGTACGTACGGCGGCAAATAACAAGCCCCAGATGGCGACGATGCCCGCGACGACCATGCCGAGCGACCAGAAATAATTGCGCAAGTCCTCGACATTTTTGATCGTCAGGTCTTTGTCGTCAGGCACGTTGACGGACAGCGGGCCGGACAGTATCCAGATGACGCCCAGTACGGTCGCCAACGCCAGCACGAAAAATCCGATGTGCACCCAGTTGGGCTGGGCCTCGGCCTTGTCGACGGTGACGGTCTGGGGTTCGCGCGGCAATTCCATGCCCGCGACGGTAGCAACGCGGGCGGGCGGGTTCAATCACTTAAGAGTTGCGGCGAGCGCTCAATTCGCCGCCGTTTTGGCTTCCGGCGCAGCGAGGTTTGCTTCGGCGCTTTCTTGGGTGCTTTGCGGGGCCGTCTGTTGGGCGGCCCGGGCCGCGGGCAAGGTGAAACTGAAGGTCGAGCCTTGACCCGGTATGCTCTCCAGGCACAGCTGGCCGCCGTTGCGCTCCACCAGTTCCTTGCACAAAATCAGGCCCAGGCCGGTGCCCTTTTCGCCGCCGGTGCCCGGCATGGTGATATTTTCCGACAGCTTGAACAGCTTTTTCTGGGTGTCCTCGTCCATGCCCACGCCGGTGTCGGAAATGCTGACCTTTATCTTGTCGCTGTCGAGCGTTTCGTAGCGAATCGTGACGGAGCCGCCTTCCGGGGTGAACTTGATGGCGTTGTTGACCAGGTTGCGGATCACCGCGTCGATCATGTGCATGTCGGCGTGGACCCCCGGCGCGTGATCGGTGTCGGTCAACGCGACGCCTTTTTCCGCCGCCACCGGACCCAGGACGTCGACGGTCTTGAGCGCCACATCGCCCAAGTCGAAATCTTGGGGCTTGAATTCCACCCGGTCCATTTGCAGGCGCGACCATTCGAGCAGGTTTTCGAGCAGTTTATAAATCCGCGTCGCGCTGGTGTTGATGGTGTGGCCGTATTCCTTGACCTGTTCGGGGTTGAGGCCTTCGGCGCGCTGTTCCAGTAACGCGGTGAAACCCAACAGCGAGGTAAACGGACTGCGCAAATCGTGGGCGATGATGGAAAAGAACTTGTTCTTTTCCTGATTGAGTTTTTCCAGCTCTTCTTTTGCCAGCGCGTAGTTTTCAGCCAGGTCCACATACTGGGCGTTGAGTGCCTCTGCGCGTTCGCGCTCGTCCTGCATGGTGAGCATTTCCTGCACCAGCCGGTCGTTCGATGCGCGCAGGCTCTCTTCGGTGGAGCGCAGGATCACCGTCAGGCGCACCAGGTTGCGCAGCATGGAATCCTGGCTGCCGTCCCACGGTATGGCGGCCAAAGCGCCGGCATTGAGGAATTCCCGTTCCGTATGCAGACTGGCCAGGTCCATCAACACCACGATGGGAATGCGCACACCGGCCTCCTTGGCGCCTTCGCAAATCTCAAGAGCGAAGTCGGGGGCGTCGGCATGGCCGCGCACCACGCACAACTGAAACGGACTGCTGACGAGTTCGGTGAGCGCATCATCGCCATCGTTGGTGTGCACAAGGTCGATGACGACGCCGTCCCCGGAGAACGCCTCCACCAGCGCGGTTTCCGTTTCCACGCCACCCCCAGCCAATAGGATCCGCGCCGAATCCATGGGTTCCCTCGCTTGCTTGCCTTGGGCTCTTTTTTTGAGCCTCGTCTCAAATTGCACCTTGAATGATCTATGATGACATCAAAATATTGTGCATCCCTAAAGATTTAACGCTCAAAAATGCAAAAAGTTGGAGAAATTCAATGACTGGTAGTGACGATGCCCAGAGACACAAATCCAAGATGGAAAAAAAGAAGGCCGCGCGGGACAAAATCATGTCCTCCAAAACCGAGGCCCGTGGTCTGATCATCGTGCACACCGGCAAGGGCAAAGGCAAATCCACCGCCGCCTGGGGCATGGCGCTGCGCACCTTAGGCCACGGCAAACGAGTCGGCATCGTGCAATTCGTCAAAGGCAAGTGGGACACCGGGGAGCGGTCCGTGTTCGAAAAGTTCGGCGATCAATGCGTGATCGAAGCCCACGGGGAAGGCTTCAGTTGGGAAAGCCAGGACCTGGAGCGCGACAAGGCCGCCGCCCAGCGCGCCTGGGATGCGGCGGCGCGCCTGATGGCGGATGACACCATCGCCTTGGTGATTTTGGACGAAATCAACATCGCGCTGCGCTATGGCCAACTGGAAGCGGCGAAGGTGCTGGATGGTCTCAAAGCCAAGCGCGACGATCTGCACGTGGTGTTGACGGGGCGCAACGCGCTCGACGACGTCATCGACGCCGCCGACCTGGTCACGGAGATGGCGCTGATCAAGCATCCGTTCCGCGCCGGAATCAAGGCCCAGGAAGGCATCGAATTCTGACTTTCTTGCGCGCCGATATGTGCTACCCATATTGAAACGATTGCGTTGGATACAACCATGCCTGGGACGAGGCCGATGATCAAACGACTTGCCATTTGGGTCCTGCTGGCCGCGGCGCTGCCGTTGGCGGCGTGCGCCACCAAACCGATGACGGACGACGAACGCGCGCGGCAAATCGTTGCGTCCGCGCAAACGACGTATGAAAAATTTCTCGCCTCCCAAGACCAGCCGATGGCGCGGTTTCGCCAGCTCTTGCCCCATGCCGAAGGCATCGTGATCCTGCCCGGTGTGATCAAGGGCGGCTTCATCGTCGGTGCGGAAGGCGGCAACGGCGTGCTGCTGGCCAAGGATGCGTCGGGGGCATGGGGCCCGCCGGCGTTCTATCTGATGGCGGCGGGCAGCATCGGGCTGCAAGCCGGTGCACAGGTGGGCGACATGATCCTGCTGGTGTTCAACCGCGACGCGGTGGCTTCGATCATCAAGCATCAAGGCAAGCTGGGCGCGGATTTGGGCCTCACCATCGGCACCGTCGGTGCGGGGGTCGAGGCCGCGACCACCACCAATGTCGGCGCCGACGTGGTGGCGTTCGTCCAGGGCATTGGCGCGTTCGCGGGCGGTTCGCTTGAGGCCGCCGCGCTGATCAAGCGCTCCGATCTGAACGCGGCATTCTATGGTCAAGCCATGACGCCCGCGGATATCGTCTTGCATGGTCGCGTGCAAAACCCCGCCGCGGACGGTTTGCGCGGGGCGCTTGCCGGACAACAATGAGCGCCTCTTCTTCATTGGCCCGCGCCATCATGGTGCAGGGCGTCGGGTCGGACGCGGGCAAGTCCCTGATCGTCGCCGGGTTGTGCCGCGCGTTCGCCAAACGCGGCTTGAAGGTTCGTCCCTTCAAACCGCAAAACATGTCCAACAACGCCGCCGTCACCGGGGACGGTGGGGAAATCGGCCGCGCCCAAGCGTTGCAAGCCCGCGCCTGTGGGGTCGAACCGGTTACCGACATGAACCCGGTGCTCTTGAAACCCGAAGGCGAGACCGGCGCGCAGTTGGTGGTGTGCGGGGAGATGCGCGGCCACGTCACGGCGCAGGATTTCCGCAACTTTAAGAACACCCTGTTGCCCGAAGTCCTGGCGGCGTTCGAGCGTTTGAAAGCCACCTGCGATCTGGTCATCGTCGAAGGCGCGGGCAGTCCGTCCGAGGTCAATCTGCGCGCGGGCGACATCGCCAATATGGGCTTTGCCACGGCGGCGGATGTGCCGGTGATCCTGGCCGGCGATGTGGAAAAGGGCGGCGTGATCGCCCAAGTGGTGGGCACGCACGCGGTGCTGATGCCTTCGGAACGCGATCTGATCAAAGGCTTCGTCATCAACAAATTCCGCGGCGATGTGTCTTTGTTTACGCCCGCCGTGACGGATATGGAGGCGCGCACCGGTTGGGCCGGTTTGGGAGTGATTGGGTGGTTCCAAGACGCGGGCAGGTTGCCCAAGGAAGACAGCGCGTCGCTCGGCCGCTGGGCGGCAACGGGCCGCGGCGACGGCGAAAACCCGATTCGCATCGCCGTGCCGCGCTTCGAACGCATCGCCAACTTCGACGATTTGGATCCGCTGATGGCGGAAGACGATGTCGACGTGGTCCTGGTCGAGCCCGGCCAGGCCATTCCGGGCGATGCGGACGTGGTGATTCTGCCCGGCTCCAAGTCCGTGATTTCCGATTTGCGCCACCTCAAGGCGGAGGACTGGGATGTGGACATCGTTGCGCACGTGCACCGGGGCGGCCTGGTGGTGGGGCTTTGCGGCGGTTATCAGATGTTGGGCCAGCGTATTTCCGATCCCGACGGCATGGAAGGGGGCGGCATGGAAGGCGTTGCAGACGAAGAACTGGGCCTTGGGCTGTTGGACGTGGAAACCGTGCTCACGGGCGATAAAACCCTGGAACAGATCAAGGGCCGGGAGGTTGACACCGGCACCCCTGTCGCGGGCTACGAAATGCACTTAGGCCTAACCGGGGGCCCCGACCGCCACACGCCGTGGTTCCATCTGGAAGATGGTCGGGAAGAAGGCGCGCGCGCCGCATCGGGCCAAATTATGGGGACATACCTGCACGGGGTGTTCGCCACGGATGCTTTCCGTCACGATTTCCTCAGCCGATTGCGCGAAGGGCGGCACGGCGGGGCGGCTTATGAGGCGAGCGTGGACCAAACGCTCGACGCTCTCGGCGATCATCTGGAGGCGTGCCTCGACCTGGATTCGTTGCTTGCGATTTCTACATAATCATGCTGTCCTAACCTCTAATACTTTTAAACTATAGTTCGCCTTGTATCCGCAAAGACGTTCCAGCCTATGGTGAAGGGCAAGGGCGGCGGTCGTCGGATGCAGGGGACGGGATAGCCCACATGCCTATGCGCGGACGCGTTATTGATCGGCTTAGCGTTTTGACCGTTTGGCTGATGGCTATGGTTTGCATCGCCAGCCCCCTTCGCGCGGAGCCCAGTTTTCAGGAAGCCTTCGGCAAGCACAGTGCCGTGATGCTGTTGATCGATCCGGAGACGGGCGAAGTTGTCGACGCCAACCGAGCGGCGGCGGAGTTTTACGGCTATTCGCAGGGCCGTTTGCGCCAGATGAAAATCCAGGACATCAACCAGTTTACCCCCGAACAGGTGGCGGCGGAACGCAAGCTGGCGGAGACCGAGGGGCGCAACTTTTTCATCTTCCGCCATAAATTGGCCGACGGCGATATCCGCACGGTCGAGGTGCATTCGGTGCCCTTGAAATTCGGGGCGCGCGTGCTGCTCTTTTCCATTATCCGCGATATTTCCGCACAGCGCAGTCTGGAACAGGATTTGTGGCACTACCAAACGCGGCTCGAGCAAATGGTCGATCTGCAGACCCAGGAAATCCGCGCCAAAAGCCGGACCACCATTATGGTTCTGAGCGCGGGCGCCGTGGGATTGGCGGTGATGGTGGTGTTGCTGATTGCGGCCCTGCGCCGTCATCTCCGGGACGAACAAAAACTGCTGGAAAATCGCGAACACTACAGGCGCATGGTCAATGGTTTGAGGCAGCACTTCCTCTATTCTCACGGCCCTGACGGTATCTTCAGCTACGTCAGCCCGTCGATCACACCGATCCTGGGCTATATGCCCGAAGAATTCATGACCGATTTCGATGCGTTTCTCACCGATGCCGCCATCAACAATGAGGTGATCGCCCACACTCAAATGAGCATCAGGGGCGTGCAGCAGCCGCCCTACTGCATCGAAATTTTTCACAAGGACGGCACGCCACGCACCTTGGAGGTGTTGGAACGCCCGGTGTTTGACGACAACGGCAATGTTACCGCCGTCGAAGGCATCGCCCAAGACATCACCGAACGCCTGCAATTGGAAACCAACACCCGCGCCGCGCTGAACGCGGCCAAGTACGCCAACCAGGCGAAGTCGGAATTTCTCGCCAATATGAGCCACGAGCTGCGCACTCCGCTCAACTCCATCATCGGCTTCGCCGAATTGATGAGCTATGAACTCAAAGGTCCCTTGCCGCCGGCCTATCATGAATACGCGGAGCTGATCACCAACAGTGGCCGGTTGTTGTTGGAAACGGTCAACAGCATTTTGGATTTGGCGAAAATCGAAGCGGGCAAGTTCGACCTGCAGTGCGAGCCCATGCACATGAACGGCATTGTGCACGAAGTGTTGTCGCTGCTGTATATTCAGGCCAAGGAAAAGGGCATCGATCTGCGCGATGAAACCCAAGATCTGCAGTGCCTCGACATCGACCCGGTGCGAGTCAAGCAGGTGCTGATGAACATCATCGGCAACGCCATCAAGTTCACCGAATCGGGGACCGTTACCATTGCCAATGCCTGCCGGGAAGACGGACATGTGTTGACCATCACGGACACCGGAATCGGCATGTCCCGAGAACAAATCGAAATTGCCTTGGAGCCGTTTCAACAGGTTCACGGATCGTCGCTGGCGCGGCGTTTCCAGGGCACCGGCCTGGGGCTGTCGTTGAGCCGCCAGATCATGAAGCTGCATGGCGGTGAGTTGGAGATCACCAGCGCATTGAAGAGCGGCACGCAGGTGAGCTTGCTGTTCCCCATGTCTTGTGAGCACGATGAACTTCCCGATCCGGCAGTGAGCGCGTAGGCCATTGTCGCAAACGCCCCAAATCGAACATTTTTAATCTCGTTTGGTTTCAGGCTCTTATGGTCACGCTCAGAGTGGAATAAGACTTGCACATTTGCGTGCAAATCCGTTTCACCGTTGTAAGGACCAAGCTATGAGCTACAAAAACATCGAAGCCCACGCCGTGGGGGAACTTCTGGCACGTGACGACGTGGTGGTGATCGATACCCGTGATGGATTTGCCCAATCCCAGGGCCGATTGCCCAAGGCGCAACCGGCCAACGATGACGTCATCGGGTCTTTGATGATGAAGCGCCGGTCCAATCCGCCGGTGTTGGTTTATTGCTATGAAGGCCATTCCAGCCGTGACATGTGCACATTCCTCCACCAGATGGGGTTGAGCGAAGTTTACAACCTGGTTGGTGGTTGGGCGGCCTGGGCCGCATTGTCGGAGCCGGCGGCGTAAACACCCGGTCCATTTTTGTTTCCAAGACCGGCGTGCCGCCCGGTGCAGACGGACAGCGCATCCCAGGTGCGCCAGCCTTTATATCGAAGCTCTGTCGAGCGCTGGCGCGCGTATGAAAAACACCTGGGCCCGTTGTTCAAGGTGTTGGGACCCTACGCCCCCACCTGAAACCGGAACATGGCGATCACGCACACGATCAAGCCATTGATCAAACACGCCACCGCGAACAGGTAAAGCGCGCGGCGGATGTGAACGGTGCTCAACTCGGCGCTGCCGTCGCCGATCCACGGCGCGTCCGCGGTGTGCTGCGCGTAACGCCGGGGTCCCGCCAAGGCCACACCCAGCGCACCCGCCGTGGCCGCCTCGGGCCAGCCGGCGTTGGGCGAATTGTGTTTGGACGCATCGCGCCACATGATGCGAAAAGCATTGAGCGGGCTCGCCCGGGGCGTGACGATGGCGGCCAGCGTCAACATCAGACCGGCCAGGCGCGCGGGGATCAGGTTCACTACATCGTCGAGGCGCGCCGCCGTAAAGCCGAAGGCGCGGTACGTGTCGTTCTTGTAGCCGATCATGGAATCCAGGGTGTTGATGGCCTTGTAGACCAACAACCCGGGAAAGCCGAACAGCACGTACCAGAATACCGGCGCGACGACGCCGTCGGAGAAGTTTTCGCTCAAACTCTCGATCGCGGCGCGCGAAACGCCCGCTTCGTCCAGGTAGGCGGGGTCGCGTCCGACGATTTGGCTCACTTCGGCGCGCGCGCTTTCCAGGCCGTCACGCTGCAGGGCTGTCTGCACCCGGTTGACGGCGGTATAAAGTTCACGCTGCGCCAAGAGGGCGGTGATGAGGAACAGCTCCACCATCCAGCCGAAGTCGTGGTGGTAGGTGAGCCACTGCACCCCCCAGCCGACGGCGCCCGCCAGAACGATAATCACGAGCACTGTCAGCGCACCGCGCACCGCGCGGTCCATCTGGCTGCGGTGCGGGCGGTTGAGTTTTGTGTCGCACCAGGAAGCGGCACGCCCGATCAGCACCACCGGGTGTGGGATGACGCGAAAAACCGGGCCCATCCGGCCTAAGGCGGCGTCGAGAATCAACCCCATCACCAGCAGGATGAACGGGTCGAACACGGCGTCGGGTTGGATCAGGCCGAAGGTGAACATAAACGCAGTCTACCTAGGTAGAGGTTCCAGAAGAATTAAATTTGTGCACTGCCGCAACAAGGCCTATAAACGGATTCCCAAAACGGAGCCTGCGGACGGAGGCCATGACCACCCGCACCGTTTCAACGCCGAAGGCAAGGACCCGCGTAAGGAAGCACAATGCCTGACTCCCCCTCCCAAGAACGGCCCGCCATCATGATTTGTGGCCACGGCTCGCGCGACAAAGGTGCGGTCGAGGAATTCAACCAACTGGCCGTGCGTATCTCCGAACGGTTGCCCGACCATAAGGTCGAGAGCGGCTTTCTCGAATTCGCCACGCCGGTGATCCGCGATGGCCTGGATAAGCTGCGCGCGGTGGGCGCGGAAAAAATCGTGTGCCTGCCGGGCATGCTGTTCGCCGCCGGTCACGTCAAAAACGACCTGCCCAGCGAAGTCAACACCTACGCTGCCGGGCATGAAGGCCTGGAGATGATCCTCGCCGCCGATCTCGGCATCGATGCGCGCCTGCTCGATGCCGCCAAGCAACGCGTGGAAGAGGCGCTGGACGATACTGTTGCGCGCGAAGACACACTGCTATTGGTGGTTGGGCGCGGCACCAATGATTCGGACGCCAATTCCAACGTCGCCAAGGTCACCCGCATGCTTTGGGAAGGGCTTGGGTTGGGTTGGGCGGAAACGGCGTACTCGGGCGTCGCCTATCCGCTCGTCGACCAAGCCTTGGTGCGGGTCACGCGGATGGGCTTTAAGCGCATCGTGGTGTTTCCCTATTTTCTGTTTTCCGGCATCTTGGTCACGCGCATCTACAATTGGGCGGATGAAGCAGGGGCCGCCCACCCGGATGTGGAGATCGTCAAGGCGTCGTACCTGAACGATCACCCCAAGGTGATCGACGCGTTCATCGCGCGCATGGAAGAGGCCTTGAACGGTGAAGGCAATATGAATTGCCAGCTGTGTAAATACCGCGAACAGATCATCGGCCACGAACATGATTTGGGCGCGCCGCAAGTCGGCCACCATCATCACGTCCAGGGCGTCGGCACCGAGGACAACCCCGAAGACCGGGGCGTGCACCATGGACATGGTCATCACCATCATCACCATGGGCACCACCACGGCCACCATCATGGAGATGCGGAAGGGTAAGCTATGTCTGCGCCTCCCGCCCAAAGCGCCTTTGATTACATCCGCGATCCGGACGCCATCTCGGCGGAAAGCTTCCGGCGCATCCGCGCCGAGGCGCGCCTCGGTCATTTGCCGGGGCTGATGCAGGCGGTGGCGGAACGGGTCATTCATGCCACCGCGCTGATCGAGGCCGCCGACCATTTGCGCTTTTCCGAAGATGCGCCGGAGCGGGTGCGCGCAGCCCTTGAAAGCGGCGCGCCTCTCCTGGTGGATGCGCACATGGTCGCGCGCGGCATCACCCGGCGCTTCCTGCCCACGGATAACGCCGTGATCTGCCGCCTGGACGATGACGGCGTGGCTGCGCAAGCTCAGACGCGCGGGGAAACCCGCTCGGCCATTGCGGTGGAACGCTGGGCGGATGACCTGGAAGATGCGGTGTGCGTGTTCGGCAATGCGCCGACGGCGTTGTTCCGTCTGCTGGAAATGCTGTTGAACGGCGCGCCGAAGCCGGCGGCGATCCTGGGGTTTCCCGTCGGATTCGTGGGCGCGCAAGAAAGCAAGCAGGTGCTGTTCGAACAGGTCATGAATGGCCCACTCAGTGGCATTCCCGTGATCACCATGACTGGGCGCTTGGGTGGCAGCGCGGCGGCGGCGGGGGCCGTGAACGCCATCGCGCTCGGCCAAAATCCGGGAGATATCCCGTGAGCACCCGCAAAATCACCGTGATCGGCATCGGAGAGGACGGCCTGGATGGTTTGAGCCCTGCGGCCCGCACGCTGATCGACGGCGCGGACCTGCTGGTGGGCGGCGAACGCCATTTGGCGAAGGTGCCGGAGGGTCCGGCCGAGCGTCTGGACTGGTCCGGTGGACTGGACCCGGCGTTTGATCGCATTCAAGAGCGTCTAAGCCATAATCGGGACGATAATGTTGTGGTCCTGGCGTCGGGCGATCCGTCGCATTTCGGCGTGGCGACTGCGCTGATCCGCCGTTTTGGTGCGGATCAGGTCTTCACCATTCCGGCGCCCGGCGCGGTCAGCTTGGCGTGCGCGCGCATGGGCTGGGCGGTGGACGGCGTGCAGGTGGCGACCATTCACGGCCGCGACAAGGACCGGGCTCTGGACACCTTGAATCTGTTTTTCGCCCCCGGTGTCCGGTTGGTGATTTTGGCACGCGATGGTCACAGCCCAGCGGAAGTTGCAGGGTTGCTCGCCGAAAAGGGCTTCGGTCCAAGCCGCATGAGTGTGTTGGCGCACATGGGCGGTGAACACGAACAGCGCATCGACGGCTTGGCGGAAAGCTGGGCGGTTGAGGCCACAGCCGATCTGGCGACGATCTGTGTCGAGTTGGTGCCCGGTTCCGCGGCCCGGCCATGGTCGCGCTTGGCGGGGTTGCTCGATGAGGCTTTCGAGCACGATGGCCAGCTTACCAAACGCGAGGTGCGCGCGGTCACGCTGTCGTCTCTTGCGCCGTTGCCGGGTGAAACGCTGTGGGATTTGGGCGCGGGTGCGGGGTCGATCGGGATCGAGTGGCTGCGTTCCGACACGTCGTGCCAGGCAGTGGCGGTGGAACGCGATCCGGAGCGCGCGGCGCGGATTGCGCAGAACGCCGCCAAGCTGGGCGTGCCGCGGTTGCACATCGTCCAAGCGGATGCCTTGGATGCGTTGAACGCGCACGATATGCTGGCGGGTGCGCCGGATGCCATCTTCGTCGGCGGCGGAGTCGGGACGCCGGGGTTGTTGGCAGCGGCGTGGGAGCGGCTCGCACCCGGCGGGCGGTTGGTGGCCAATGCGGTCACCGCCGAAGGGGCGGCGGCCTTGACGGAGATGAAACAGATTCATGGCGGTGAGCTTATTCAGATATCCGTGGCGCGCACTGCGTCAAAACCAGAAAATAAGAAGAATGAGGCTACCTTATTTGAGCCGATGCGCACGGTGACCCAATACGTGGGGGAAAAGACTGTAAAATGAGCGAGATGGACTTAAACGCCCTGGACGTGAAACCGGGCAAGCTGATCGGTGTTGGCATTGGACCGGGGGCGCTGGATTTGCTCACCGTGCGCGCCGAAAGGCTGTTGCGCGAAGCTCCGGTGATCGCGCACATGCATTCCCGAGGCAAACCGGGCCTGTCGTTGGAGATCGTGCGCCCACTGCTGCGCGACGACGCCATGATCCTGGAGGTGGTGGTGCCCATGGGCGCGAGCGCCGAGGAGCGACAGCGTTGTTACGATTTGGCCATGCCGGAATTCCGCGCCGAATTGGAGCTGGGCCGCGATGTGGTGTTCATTTGCGAGGGCGACAGCTTGTTTTACGGCTCTTTCCAATACGTCTTGGAGCGCCTGATCGAGGATTACGCGGTCGAGGTGATCCCCGGCGTGACGTCCGTGCAGGCGTGCAGCGCGGTGGCGGCGTCCGAGATGGGCACCGGGCTGACCCGTGGCGACGACACCTTTCAAGCCCTGCCCGCGACCTTGCCCGAAGGCATCCTCGCAGCGCGCTCAAGGGACACCGGCTCGGCGCTGGCGATCATGAAAATCGGCCGTCATGCGGATAAGGTTAAACACGTGCTCTTACGTGCGGGGCGTTTGGATGAGGCGGTATGGGTCGAGCGTGCGAGCACAGATGAAGAGAAAAAGGCCAAATTTGCCAATTTTGAGGGTGAAACAAGCTATTTTTCGATGGTTTTGGTCCCGGCGCGCAAACCGGACCCGGTTCGCGACCTGCCCCACGGCGCGGTGGTGCTGTGCTTGAACGAGTCCGGATTGCTGGCGGCTCAGTTGATTGCAGCAGAGCTTCCGGAAGCTGTATTGTGGGGCCGCCAAGGTCGGATCGCCCCGGAAAGCGCCGATCAGGTGTTTGCAGATACGTCCCAGACGCTTCGCAATCTCTACGAAGCCGGTACGCCCATCGTTGCGGTGATGGCGGCGGGCATCGTCATGCGCGTGCTGGCGCCGTTGTTGGCCGACAAACGCCAAGAGCCGCCGGTGGTCGCGGTGTCGCCCCAGGGGGCTTCGGTGGTGCCGCTGTTGGGCGGGCACCGGGGCGCGAACCGGCTGGCCGTCGCCATCGCGCGCGCCACCCATGGCCATGCCGCCATCACCACGGCGGGGGACGCGCGGTTGGGGCTGGCCCTGGACGACCCGCCGCCCGGCTGGACGGTGGCCAATCCGTTGCGCGCCAAGGCGGTGACGGCGGCCTTGCTCAACAACGAACCGGTGGGCCTCGCCGTGGACAGCGGCGAGGCGGGTTGGCTCGCGCCCGCGAACTTCACGCCTGCGGATACAGCGGGCGGCGTAGCGGCGGACGTGCGGGTGACGCACAAGGCCGTGGCCGGGGACGACGCCTTGGTGCTGCACCCGCCGACTTTGGCGTTGGGCGTGGGCTGCGAGCGCGGTTGCGATCCGGCGGAACTGGCGGCGCTGGTGGATGAAACGCTCAGCGCCGAGGGTTTGGCCCGGGATGCCGTCGCCTGCGTCGCGTCCATCGACGTGAAATCCGACGAGGTTGCGGTGCTGGCGCTGGCGGCGAACTTGGGCGTACCCGCGCGGTTTTTCACGGCGGAGGAACTGGAGGAGCAGAGCCCCAACCTGCAAACCCCGTCCGACGTCGTGTTCGCCGAGGTCGGTTGTCATGGCGTCGCCGAAGGCGCGGCCCTGGCGGCGGTGCAGCCGCAACACGGTGGCGCATTGATCGTGCCCAAGCACAAGTCCAAGCGGGCCACCTGCGCGGTCGGAAAAAGGAATCAGGGCATTGATCCTATGTCTGTCGGACGTGGCCGCGGGCGACTGTTCGTGGTCGGGATCGGGCCGGGAACGGCCGCTTGGCGCACGCCTGAAGTTACAAGAATATTGAGCCATGCCAGCGACATAGTCGGTTATGGGTTTTATCTTGACCTTATTCCTGATTTGTTGCGCGGCAAAATGTTGCACACTTCGAATCTGTCCCAAGAAGAAGCCCGCGTGCGCCAGGCTTTGGAGCTTGCCGCCGAGGGCAAGGACGTGGCGCTGGTCTCGTCGGGTGATATCGGCATCTACGCCATGGCGTCCCTCGTGTTCGAGCTGTTGGACCGCGAAAACCGGGACGATTGGAACCGCCTGGAAATCCAGGTCGAGCCCGGCATCAGCGCCTTCCAGGCGGCGGCCGCGCGCGCCGGTGCACCGGTGGGGCACGATTTCTGCCTGATTTCGCTGTCCGACTTGCTCACGCCCTGGTCCGTGATCGAGCGCCGCCTCAAAGCCGCCGCCGAAGGTGGGTTCGTGGTGGCGTTCTACAACCCGGTTTCCAAACGCCGCCGCACCCAGTTGGCCGAAGCGCGGGACATCCTGCTCACACACCGCAGTCCGGACACGTCGGTGATCCTTGCACGTCAGTTGGGCCGGGAGGATGAAAAGATCGATTTTCTCACTTTGGGCGAACTGACGCCGGATCACGCCGATATGCTCACTTTGGTGATGGTCGGCGGCGAAGACACGCGGGTGATCGAACGCGGCCAAAACCGTTGGGTCTACACCCCGCGGGGATATGGCGGAAAGATGGACGCGGCGCTGGGTAAAGTGACGGGCGGCAAAGCGGCGGGAGGCGCATCATGACCGTGCATTTCATCGGCGCGGGGCCGGGTGCTGCGGATTTGATCACCGTTCGGGGCCTCAATTTGATCCAAAGCTGCCCGGTGGTTTTGTATGCCGGCTCCCTGGTGCCTCAAGAGGTGGTGGCCCAGGCCCGTGCAGAGGCCCGTGTGATCGACACCGCACCGTTGCATTTGGACGAAATCATCATCGAGATCCAAGACGCCCACGCCGCCGGGCACGACGTGGCCCGTGTGCATTCGGGCGATCCTTCGATCTACGGGGCCATCGCCGAACAGATGCGCCGCCTGGACGAGCTGGGTATCGGGTACGACGTGGTGCCGGGCGTGCCCGCCTTCGCCGCCGCCGCGGCTGCGTTGAAACGCGAATTGACGCTTCCGGACGTGAGCCAAAGCATCGTCATCACCCGCACGGCGGTGCGCGCCAGCTCCATGCCGGATGGTGAGACGTTGGAAAACTTTGCCAAAACCGGCGCGACGTTGGCGGTGCACCTGTCGGTCAACAACTTAGCGCACGTGGTGAACGAATTGACGCCGCACTACGGCGCGGACTGCCCGGTCGCGGTGGTCTACCGGGCGAGCTGGCCGGACCAGGCCATCGTCACCGGCACGCTGACCGACATCCGCAGCAAGGTCAAACAAGCGGGCTTCACCCGCACCGCTTTGATCCTGGTGGGCCGGGTGCTGGGTGCGGAAGACTTCACCGATAGCAAGCTCTACGACGCCGCGCACAGCCATGTGCTGCGCGATGCAAACTCACGTTGATATGCCTTGAAATCCGTCAAAGATAAATAATATGATTGCTGTCTGGCTTTGTTTTTTTGGAGCTGGACGTGAACGCGAACCTTCAATCGCAACCATTTCCCATCACGCTCAGACGCCGATAAACTCTCTCATCGCGCGCAAGTTTTTGGATCAGTCTTCCTTGGCGACGTGGATGTAAAGCCAGCCCAACGTCTCTTCGATGCTCGACGTGCGTCCGCCGTCGGGCGGCGGAGGACGGCGGATCAGCACGATGCGCGCACCGGCGTTCGCCGCCGCGTCGATCTTGGCGCGGGTGGCTGCACCGCCGCTGGCCTTGCTCACCAAGGTGTCGATCTGGTGTTCGCGCATCAACGTCTCTTCCGCGTTTTCATCGAAGGGGGGGCGGCCGGTCACCACGGTACAGTTTTCCAACTGCAGCGGCTGTTCCGGCTCTTCGATCAGACGGACCAGAAGGTTCACGTCACGGACTTGCTCAAACGCACTTAGACCCTTGCGGCCGACGGTCAAAAAGGCGGAACCGGAGGTGCGCGCCACCAGCCGCGCGGCTTCGTCCATGTCGGGCACGTACACCACGTCGGTGTCTTGCGGCAGGGTCCACGGGGCGCGTTCGAAATAAAGCCGCGGCACGCTGGCGTCCGTGCATGCTTCTACGGCGTTCTGAGTGATATGCCGGGCGAACGGATGGGTTGCGTCGATCACTGCGGCGATGCCGTGGGTAATGAGGAAGTCCTTCAGCCCTTCCGCACCGCCGAAGTTGCCGATGCGCACATGGCCCGGCATCTCGCTGGGTGCGCGGGTCTCGCCCGCCAGGGCAATCGTGACATGCAGGTCTGGCCGGTGCTCCGCCAAGGCATGGGCCAGGGCCACCCCTTCCGACGTACCGCCGAGGATCAGGACATTTTTGCTCATGCGTCGTTTCCGCTGTTGCCAATGCGATTGCCCGCGCGATCATAAACCCAAACCGCGACTTCCGTCCCCCCCGATAGGGTCGCCAGCGCCACCTCGCGGGCTTGACGCGCGATCAGGCCGGCGAGTTTTGGGGCGTGGGGACCGGCGAGTTCCAGCACATGCGCGGCGGTGTTGGCGCTGCGCGCTGCGAGCAGGATGCCCGCATCGACTGCGTCCTTCCCCGCGGCATGCAGCAACGTATCGGCCAGCTTGTCGAAATCCACGCGTGAGCGCGCCGAATGCAAATCCATGTGGCCTTGGGAAAGTTTGACGATCTTGCCCACCCCGCCCGCGATGGTGAGGCGTTCGACCGGATTGGCGCGCACATACTTGAGCAAGCCGCCTGCAAAATCCCCCATGTCGATCAGCGCTTGGGTGGGCAGGTCCAACTCCGTGCCCGCGGCCTTTTCCGACGTCCGCCCGGTGGCGCCGAGGAGATGTTGCAGGCCTTGGGCACGGGCCACGTCGACGCCGCGTTGGATGGCGTGAATCCAGCTGGAACAGGAATACGGCACCACCACGCCGGTGGTGCCCAGAACCGACAAACCGCCGATGATACCGAGTCGCGCATTCATGGTCTGATCCGCGACTTCGCGTCCGCCGGGGATGGAAATGGTCAGCTCCACATCCGGCGGCCCATCGGCTTCGGTGCCCAGCTCCTGCGCCACGGTTTCGAGGGCTTGGGTGATGTAGGCGCGCGGTCCGGGATTGATGGCGGGCTCGCCGGGGGCCAGCGCCAGGCCGTTCATGGTCACCGTGCCCACCCCTTCGCCGGCGACGAAGGTCACGCCGGTCCCGGGCTTGGCGTTGTGAACTTCGGCGACGATTTCCAGGCCGTGGGTGACGTCCGGGTCGTCGCCTGCGTCCTTGATGATGCCCGCGCGCGCGCTGACATTATCCAAATCCTGGGTCACCAGAGTGAACGTCGGCGTTTCACTGCGTGGCAGACGGATGGTGACCGTGTCCTCGAACGCGCGGGTGACATGCGCACGGTAGGCCGCCGCCGCCGCCCCGGCGGCACATGCGCCCGTGGTCCAGCCTTTTTTCAGGTGCTTACCATCCGGAGTATGAGCGGGTTTGCGCGGCGGTGAGGGTGCGTCCGTCATGGGGCCACTTTAGGCATTGGTTCCAAGGCGCACAATGGGTTATGCGTGCGGTGGCCAGGGAACCTAATACCAGACCTATATCACTTGCGGTCCAGTGTGGAGGCTCGTATTCTCGCGGCTCAATAAACCGAAAAAAACCAAGGGTTCATCATGAAACGCATTGTCTTCACCGCTTTGGCTGCGCTGGTCGTCGTCGCGCTGGCGACCCTGGGCCGGGTCTACCTGACCGGCAACCACGATGGCTCGTCCGGCAGTGTCAGCCTTGGCGGGCCGTTCACCCTCACCGATCACGCCGGGCGCGAAGTCACGGATGAAACCTACCGTGGGCAGTACATGCTGATTTATTTCGGTTACACCTTCTGCCCGGACGTTTGCCCGACGTCGTTGAGCACCATGGCGTTGGCTTTGGACGAGCTATCGGAAGAAGAATTGGCCAAGGTCCAGCCGATTTTCATTTCCGTCGATCCGGAGCGAGACACCATTGAAGCGTTGGCCGATTATGTGCCGAACTTCCACGACAAGATGATCGGCATGACCGGCACGCCCGAACAGGTCAAGGCCGTTGCACGAGCTTACAAGGCCTATTACGCCAAGACCAACGAAGATGACGGCGACGGAAATTACCTGGTGGACCACAGTTCCATCACGTACCTCATGGGCCCGGATGGTAAATACGCCGCGCACTTTGGTCACGGCACGCCGCCCGAAACCATGGGCAAGCGTCTGGGCGAAATCTTGTGAGACGGGATCGAAAGCCTGAGGTATGAATTCGAACGTCACCGCAAACGGGCTGATCATCGCCGCACCGTCTTCGGGCAGCGGCAAGACCGTGGTGACTTTGGGCATCCTCGCGCACTTGAAATCCCAAGGGGTGCGCGTGACGTCCCTGAAGACGGGGCCTGACTACATCGACCCGGCCTTTCACGCCAAGGCCACCGGACGCGCATGCCTGAACGCGGACTGTTGGGCGATGCGCGAAGACACGCTCGCCGCCATTGCCGCCACCCAGGGCGCGGACAGCGACCTGGTCGTTTGCGAGGGGGTGATGGGCCTGTTCGACGGGGCCACGTCCAACGAAGGCTCCACCGCCGATCTGGCGCAAATTACCGGCTGGCCGGTGGTTCTGGTGGTGGACTCCCGCTCACAAGGTGCGTCGGCGGGGGCGTTGGTCAAGGGCTTCGCCACGTTCCGCAAAGGCGTCACCATCGCCGGCGTGATCTTCAACCGCGTCGGCACAGAGCGCCACCAGCGCGTGATCCGCGAGGCCATGGCCGAGGCCGTGCCGGATGTGCCGGTGCTGGGCATGATCCCGATGGAATCCAGCCTGGAACTACCGTCGCGCCATTTGGGGTTGGTGCAGGCCGCCGAACACCACGGCCTGGATGGGTTGATGAAAACGGCGGGCGCCGTCATCGGCCGTCATGTGGACATGGATGCGTTGCAAGCGCTCGCCACCGGGTGGCGCACCCGGGGCGAGATCAAGCCTCTGGCCCCGCTGGGCAACCGCATTGCCGTGGCGCGGGACGAAGCGTTCGCTTTCGCCTATCCGATGGTGCTCGACGGCTGGCGCAATCAGGGCGCGGACATCAGCTTTTTTTCGCCGCTCGACGATCAAGCCCCGGCGGTGGACGCTGACGCAGTGTTCCTGCCGGGGGGCTATCCGGAACTGCATGCATACCGAATCTCCAGCGCCGATACCTTTCTCGACGGCGTGCGCGCAGCGGCCAAGCGGGGTGCGATGGTCTATGGCGAGTGCGGTGGTTACATGGTGCTGGGCCGCGGCATGCAGGATGCGGACGGCACTACGCATGCCATGGCGGGATTGCTGCCGCTCGGCACTTCGTTCGAAACGCGCAAGCTGCATCTGGGGTATCGCCGCTTGGTGTTGATCGCCGAAACGCCCTTGGGCCGCGTTCACGCCAAGCTGCGCGGTCATGAATTCCACTACGCCACCATCACCAACGAAGGGCCGGGCAATCATTTGTTCGAGGCCCAGGATGCCGATGGCGTCAAACTGGGGCGTTGCGGTCTGGTTCAGGGCCGCGTTTGCGGGTCGTTTGTGCATCTCATCGACCGCGAACCAAGGCCTTGATTTCGCTTCTTAAACCCGACTCCTAGTAAGGATATTGTTGCAGTGCAAAAATTTTTTGCGTGACTTCGGCCAGAATCGCGTTAGGATTTTATATTACTTGCTAAATAAACCAAAGACCCCCCTAAGTCCTTATGCTGTATCACTTTCATGAATTTCAACATATTGCGTTGAGCCCATATCGGGCTTGGCTGAAAGCGTCGCGCGCGGCAATGACGCCGTTTCAGCATATGCCTTATGGCCGCCCCATGGCGGCGGGCCTGGAAATGGCGGAACGTCTCACGCGGCGTTACGGCAAGCCGGAGTTCGGCATTCGCCACGTGAAAGTCGACGGCGAGCCGGTGCGGGTGCGCGAAGAGGTGGTCGACGAAACGGCGTTTTGTGACCTGATTCACTTCAAGAAAGACGGTGTTTCCGGTCAACCCAAGGTGTTGATGGTTGCGCCGCTGTCCGGCCACTACGCGACGTTGCTGCGCGGCACCGTCGAAGCCATGCTGCCCGACCATGACGTTTACATCACCGATTGGACGGACGCACGCGATGTTCCGTTGAGGGTCGGCAATTTCCATCTCGACGACTACATCGAACTGATGATGTGGTACATGCAGCTGTTGGGTCCCGACGCCCATGTCATGGCCGTGTGCCAGCCTTCGGTTCCGGTGCTGGCGGCGGTGGCGCTGCAATCCGAAGACATTGCTGCGGGCCGCGGCGGAGTGATTCCGCGCACCATGACCTTGATGGGTGGCCCGGTGGATACCCGCGAGAATCCGACTGCGGTCAACGCGTTCGCCAAGGAACACGACCTCAACTGGTTCAAAAGCCATTCGATCCACCGTGTACCGATGGTCTATCCCGGCGCAGCGCGGCGCGTTTATCCAGGATTCTTGCAGTTGCAGGGGTTCTTGGGCATGAACATCGACAACCACATGAACGCCCACGTCGATCACTTCTGGCACTTGGTCAAGGGCGACGGCGACAACGCCGCCAAGCATCGCCAGTTTTACGACGAATACATGTCGGTGATGGATTTGCCGGCGGACTATTTCCTCGACACCATCAAGGCGGTGTTTCTGGAACACGCGCTTCCGAAGGGCGAATTGACGTACCGCGACCGCAAGGTCGACACCACCGCCATCAAGGACGTGGCGTTGATGACCGTGGAAGGCGAATTGGACGATATTTCCGGCGTCGGCCAGACCTCGGCCGCGCACACGATTTGTCCCGATATTCCCAAAGCCAAGCGCGGACGCATCGTCCAGGAGAGCGTCGGCCATTATGGGATTTTCAATGGACGCAAATGGCGTGGTATTATTCAGCCGCAAATCGCCAAGTTCATCAAAACCCATGGTGCCGCGCCCAGTGATAAACCGTCTAAACCGAAAAAATCCAACGGGTCCAAACGTTAACGCCAATCAAAACGTTCCGTTTTGGCGTGCGAAGCCCCTATCTGAGCTGTCTTTGCAAGAGTGGGAATCGCTCTGCGATGGGTGCGGGCGGTGTTGTCTGGAAAAACTCGAGGACTTCGAGACCGGCGCCATCAGCTACACCGAAGTGGCTTGCCCGCAGTTGAATCCGGATACCTGCCGGTGTGCGAACTACGCGGAGCGTCACCGTTATGTGCCCGATTGCGTGCCCTTGTCACCCGCCAACATTCAGGATCTCAAGTGGATGCCGAGCACATGCGCTTACCGGCTGCTGGCCGAAGGCAAGGACCTCTACGATTGGCATCCGTTGATCAGCGGCGATCCAGGCACCGTGGCTGTGGCGGGCATTTCGGTGCGGGGGCGCTGCGTGGCGGCCCACGATGCGGGTGACTTGGAAAACCACATCGTGGCCTGGCCGGAATGAGAGCAGCCCATGGCCGCGCGCAAAACCCACTCCCGCCATACCCTTGAGATCGACGGCCGGGCGGTGCCCCTGGTGGTGCGCCGCCACCCGCAAGCCAGGCGTTTAATCCTGCGCATCGCGGACGACGGCCAGGGCGCGGTGGTGACCATTCCCAAATGGGCGGCGTTCGCCGAAGGCGTCGACATGGCGGCGCGCAAGACCGCCTGGATCAAGCGCCAACTCGCCAAGCAGCCCGAAACGGTGGCGTTCGTCGACGGTGCGCATGTGCCGCTGTTGGGCGAAACGCAGGTGATCCGCCACTGCCCAGACGGGCGCGGCATCCGGAAAGCGGACGGCGAGATCATCGTCGCCGGGCGCGAAGAGCATCTCAGCCGCCGCCTGCGCGATTGGCTCAAAGCCCAGGCGCGCATGGAAATTTCCGCCCGTGCGCATGAAAAGGCGTGCCGCATCGACAAACGTATCGGGCGTATCACCGTGCGCGATACGAAATCGCGTTGGGGCTCTTGCACGGCTGGGGGGAACCTGAATTTCAGTTGGCGTTTGGTGCTGGCGCCAGAGTTCGTTTTGGATTATGTCGTCGCCCATGAAGTCGCGCATCTGCACCACCGCGATCACAGCGCGGCGTTTTGGACGCTGGCCGCCAGCCTGACGGAACGCCTGGACCAGGCGCGCGATTGGTTGCATGCGTATGGGCGCGATCTTCATAAATACGGCTAGAGCCGGGCTCTACATCACATCAACGCGCAGGAGGGGGACGAGGCCTTGAAGCAAGCCAGCACATCCATCAGCATCCACACCAACCGCCAGGGCCTGTTCGAAATCACCCGCGACGTCAATGCCTGGGTCGGCGCAAGCGGCATTCAAAACGGCTTGCTGACGGTCTTTTGCCGCCACACCTCTGCGAGCTTGACCATTCAGGAAAACGCCGACCCGGACGTGCAATCCGACATCGAGACATTCTTCAAACAGCTCGTGCGCGAAGACCCGTCGCTCTACACCCACGTCAACGAAGGTGCGGACGACATGCCCGCGCACATCCGCTCCGCGCTCACCGACGTGTCCCTTTCGATTCCGGTGGTGGATGGCCGCCCAGCGCTGGGCACGTGGCAGGGCATTTTTCTCTATGAACACCGCGCCCGCGATCATCACCGCCAGGTGGTTTTGCAAATGGTGGGGGATTGAAGCTGCTTAAAGGTGAGGGGGCCGGGGTCTAGATTTTCCGGCCCTTGTCGCGCAGCTTCTGCTCCACCTCCAGCCACGCATCGCGCAGCACGGCATCGGACTCGTCGGAAAAGTGGACGTGGAAGTAAGTCTGCAGGGCTTCGGCCGCTTTGAAGATGACCTTGTCCGTTTCTTCATCCATATCGTCCAAGCGGAACAGCAGGCCGTCGGTCAAGGCGGTGACGATGTCTTCGGTCTTTTCGTGTTGCGCGCCGATTTCGTAGACCCGGGCCAGTAGGCTGAAGCGCCGCGTAGCGCGGGCAAGAATAGCATACAATTCATCTAGATCGAGCGCCCGTTTTCTCTCTTTGATTTCCCGAATCAAGGTGTCGCGTTCCTCATCCCCGCTCTGATCCAGGCGGCCTCTGAGACGCGCTTCAAGTAGGGCGAACTCCTGCTCTGCGCTCTGCAATTCGCGCGCGGCCCAGTCGAGTTCTTCCTTCACTTCATGCAGCAGGTGCGTCATGGATTTTTACCCTCAAAACACTTGTCACCGCGCGTTCATGGCTCCACATTGGTGCGGGCCTCCCCGGTTCATAAGTTTAGACTAAAGGGTAAAGAGCCAATTATGAAAGCCTTGATTTTTGACGTCGACGGGACCTTGGCCGATACCGAAGACGCCCATCGGGAAGCCTTCAACGACGCTTTCGCCGAAGCCGGATTCGATTGGGTCTGGGATCGAAAACTCTACAAACATTTGCTGTCGGTCACCGGCGGCAAACAGCGCATCCGCTTTTTCCTGGAAGAAAATGATCCCGCATTCCTGGAACGTGCCGACATCGACGACCTGATTGCAAACTTGCACAAAAGCAAGACCGGCTTTTACGTCGCCCGCCTGCAAAACGGCCAAGTGCCGTTGCGTCCCGGCATCGAAGCGCTGATCAACGAATGCCGGGAAAAGGGCATGACCATCGCCATCGCCACCACCACCACCCCGGTCAACGTGGAAGCGCTGTTGAAGGCCAATTTGGGCGAAGAAAGCCTCGGTTGGTTCACATGCATCGGCGACGGCGGCGTGGTGCCGGTGCTCAAGCCCGAACCGGATGTTTACAATTGGGTGCTGGATCGATTGGGCCTGGAAGCTGGTGAAACCCTGGCGCTGGAAGACAGCCGCAACGGTTTGGTGGCGTGTCAGCGCGCCCATGTGCCGTGCCTGGTGGTCACCAACGACTACACCCAAGGTCAGGATTTCACGGGATGTTTGGCCGAATGGGAGAGTTACGAAGGGGTCGATTTGGCCAAACTGCAAGCCCTCTACGCCCAGGCCGCATAAACACTGCAATTACAATATCTTGTAACAATACCAATGTATAACTACCAAATAGCGTGCTTTTTACAGCCCATGGGGGTGTAAAAGCAGGCTGTATAGCATATATTGTATATAGACCCCCGATCCAAAGGCTCATCCACACCGTGGGGCGCCGAGCCGGGATCGCACCAAAATGGAGATCCGCTATGAAGGATGCTCAGTTTGTGTTTGTGACGGAAGACGCCCGCGTGATGGCCATGACGGCCGATGGCCGGCTGGAAGATGTGACCGATGTTTGCGAGTTGTTGCCGCAGACCAGCGACAGGAACTGCAAGCACGCCCTGCTTGAAAAGAAACGAGCGTTGATGCTTAAATTCGCGGCCTGAATTCGCAACCTGAATTCGCAGCCTTTCTGGGCGGACCGTTATCGTTTTTTCCCGCGCGAAAAATCGCCTACACTTAAAGGCTGAGCGCGATGTGAAACGGGGACGGACCGACGCCTCGGGCGGGCCCGTGCGAAGGCTATGAGCGATGCGGTGGAAATCTATGTCTGTATGCCGGGCCAGTCCTTGAAGGAAGGCAAGGTCGAATACAGCCAAACCATTTACGACAAATTCGCCGCCGAACAAGACGCCCAGAAACGGGTCAAGATCAACCCGAAGATTCATAAGATCGCCTATTACAAAATCAACGCCGAAGGCGACTTCAGGATTTTCTATTCCTTCACCAACCCGGACGCGACCAATCAGCCGCGCACGGTGATTCAACAGCACGACAAAAAGCCGAAGAAGAAAAAGCCGCGCAAACGCTCTTTCTTGGAGCGGTTGTTCGGCGTCGGCGGCGGCAAAAAAACGACCCTGAAAAAGAAGCCCGTCAAAACCGCGAAGAAGAAGTGATGCGTAAGCCCGAAGCTTAACCCGGGTACTTCTGCAACAGAGCCGTCACCGCGCACAGCCCTAGAGCCGGATCGTCTTAATTTGAATCGCTTTAGCGATGCGAATTAAGACGTGAATCCGTCTCTAATCAAATGTTTAGAGGGCGATTCACGACTTAATCTTGTTCACAAAATGACCAAGATTAAGTCGATCGCGCTCTAGGGTCTGGCTTTGCATGTCGGGGCGTTGTTTTAGGAAATCTGCGACGATGGGTTCGATGTCTTTTGCTTCAAGGCTCTGGTCTTGGGCCAAGACCAGGACCGGCCCTTGGTTGTTGGCGTTGCGCACAGTATTCAGCCCTGTGAGCGCGTGACCGACTCCGGTCAGATACACATCCAGAACGGCGCGCTCATCCTTGCTCAACGTGTCTCGGTGGAGGAAATGGTCCATCGGTGTGTGTAAGACGGGGCGTTTCTTGAAAAACATCGGCGCAATACCTCAACTTGAAATTGCTTCCTTCCGGTGCAGTCGCGCACAGGGTCTCATGACACGATATTCTGCGTTGCCGAAAACCAGTCTGGCGCGTTTGTCGGTTGAGAATCAAGGTGTGGGGGTCTAGTGTTGGGTAGCTTGGGGCGCCAACCCGCAGGCTGAATTGGAGACGCATTTGCGCATTAAATTTTGGGGGGTCCGCGGCAGCGTCAGCTGCGCTTATCCGGATTTTCTCGAATACGGCGGCAACACGTCGTGCGTCGAACTTGAAATTCAGGGGCGGACCATCATTTTAGACGCCGGAACCGGCCTGCCATGGTTGGGCAACGACTTGCTCAAGCGCGGGATTCGCGACGTCTATCTGTTGATGAGCCACTTTCACAGCGACCACATCGGCGGCTTCAATTATTTCAAGCACATCTACATTCCCGAACATCGCGTGGAGGTCCACGCGGCGCTCAATTACAACGGGCTGAGCGTGGAAGACTTGATCCGAAAGCAGCTCGCGGAAAACCTGCACCCGGTGCAGTATGAACACCTGCCTTCGACCCTGGACTGCCGGGGGTTTCACCCCGGCGATGCCTTCGACTTGTTCGACGGCGTGCATGTCAAAACCCATATGCTGACCCATCCGGCGAGCAGCACCTGTTACCGTATCGAAGCGGACGGCAAGGTTTTGGTCTACGCCACCGACACCGAGCACACCCCCGGCCAAACGGATGCCGGCCTGGTGGAGATGATGACGGACGCGGATCTGGTGATCTACGACAGCACCTACACCGAAGAAGACCTGCCGAGCAAGATCGGTTGGGGCCATTCGTCATGGAACGAAGGGGTGCGGCTGTGCCGCATGGCGGGGGCGAAACGCATGGCCATGTACCACTATTCTCCCGACTACAACGATGACCAAGTCAAATCCATGGAAGACGCCGCCCGCGCCGAATGGGACAGGGTCTTCGGCGCCAAGGAAGGCATGGAAATCGTTCTCTGAACATTTCCCATACCATGCGTTCTTTGTGCGAAAGTCCGTATCGCGCGCCCGTATTCACAGATAAATTTCGTAATTAATAGCGCGTTGCGGATACCATCCAAAGCGACTACTATACGCACCTAAGGCAGTGTGAAATAACAATAACAATAATAAAAGAAACAGCATGCAGGCGGACTACGCCCCAATCATTTTGACGTCGTTGCTGTGCGGTTTGAGCGCAGGCTTTCTCATGCACCGCTCCGACTTTTGCGTCACCGGTATGTTTCGCGATTTTTTCCTGTTCAAGGATGCGCGCATGCTGCGCGTTTTGGTGTTCATGGTGGTGGCTTCCATGGCGTTGTTCCACGTCGCCAAGGTGCTGGGCCTCATAGCGCACTATCCTTTCCCACTGTTGGGCGCGATGTCGCTGACCAACATTCTCGGCGGCGTGCTGTTCGGCATTGGTATGGTGCTTGCGGGGGGATGCGTGGTGGGCACGCTCTATAAGATGGGGGCAGGCTCGATGCTCAGCGCGGTGGCTTTTGTGGGGCTCCTTGCGGGCAGCGCATTTTACGCGCAAATTCACCCCGCCTGGTCGGCATTGACCCAGCAGTTGGCCGTGTTCGGGCCGGGCAAGACCATCCCGCAAGCGCTGGGTCTAAGCCCGTATGCTTTGATTGTCCCGGTTCTGGCGGCGGGCGGATGGCTGGTGTGGCGATGGGCCCGGCAAGGCGCGCTGGTGATGCCGTCTTATGCCGAGGGTTACATCCAGCCGTGGATGACCGCGGTTTTGCTGGCGGGGGTCGGGTTGGCTTCTTACATCGTGGTGGGCATGCCGCTCGGCATCACCACATCGTACGCCAAGCTGGGCGCGACGGTGCAAAGCTGGTTCGCGCCGGACCACGTGGCATCGCTTTCCTATTTTCAGGCGCAAGGCCTCAAATACGTGCCGCCTTTCGGCGATACGGTCATCACCGGCGGCGCGGGCCCGGCGTTGGATGCGGTGGCGGCGATCCAATATCCCCTGGTTGGTGGTATAATATTCGGGGCGATGGTTTCCGCCGTGAAGCTCGGGGAATGGAAACTGCGCTACCGCGTGCCCGCGCGTCAATACGTCTCCGTCTTGATCGGCGGCATTTTGCTCGGACTGGCGGCGCGGATGGTGCCGGCGTGCAATGTGTGGCACCTGTGGGGCGGCGTGCCCATCTTGGCGGGCCAAAGCGTATTGTACGTGATCGGGTTGTTGCCGGGGACTTGGATCGGGAGCGTGATCCTGGCGAGATATGTGGTGAGGACGGCGTGAATTCTACGGATACCACAATGGTGGCACAGGCCTCGGATGTCGCACAGGTCCTTGAGATCGATATCCGTGGGCAGATTTGCCCGTCGTGTCTGTTGATCGCGCTCAAAGAGGTCAACCAACGTCAGGCCAGACTGAAAAGCGGGGAGGAGGTTCTTCACATCTTGACCGACAACCGCCAGGCCACCAACACCATCCCGGAATCCGTGGGCAACATGGGTTATCAAACGGCGATCGAAAAGATCGGTGGTTACTACTGCATCGAAATTCGCAAGTGAGCGGCGGCAAAGGTCAAAAACCCCATGAGCCAGGACGTGGAAAAAGCATCGAAGTTTATCGATGGGACGGATTTTGACCGTCCCCGCGACCGCGCCGGCGACAGCGCTGCGATCGGGTATGTCCGCGACAAGGTCGACCAACTGTTGGGCGTGATGGGCACCTTGCCGCTCAAGCCCGAGGAGCTCGATGACGACACGCTGATCAACTTGGACCCCATTGGCATCGTCGCGCAGTCCTTCGAGCAGGTGCTCGAGCATCAACAGGAAATCAATGCCAAGTTGGAACGCGCCCGCGATGAAATCCATGCCGTGGTCGAAGCCGCCGGTGCGGCCATCGTGGTGGTCGACGACAATATGGTGATCCAGGAACTCAATCAATTGGCCCGGGAGGTTTTGTTCGCCAATAACACGGGCCTGGTGGGTCAGGAAATGTGCGCGTTGCTGAGGTCGCCAGGGGCCGGGCAGGATGAGGTCCAGGGAGCCGTACGCGAGCGTCTGCATGGCATGTTCGATAGCGGCGGCGCCGGCGACAAGCTGGACGTGACGATTCACGGCCGCGTCTATCATGTGACCGTGACGCCCTTGCAAACCAAGGAAGCGGACGCGCATAAAGCCATCTGCGTTTTTTTCGACATCACCGAGCGGATCGAATTGGAGAACAAGCTGCGCCGTCTCAATCGGGAGCTTGAAGATCGCGTCGAAAAACGCACCGCCGAGTTGGCAGCGGCGAAGGAGCAAGCGGAACGGGCCAACAACGCCAAGTCGGAGTTTTTGGCCCACATGTCCCACGAATTACGCACGCCCTTGAACGCCATCATCGGGTTCGGCGAGTTCATGCGCTACACGCCCGAAGATATGAGCGCACAACAACAAGATTACACCCTGCATATCGTCGATAGCGGCCGCCATCTTCTGGGCCTGATCAACGACATCTTGGACTTGGCCAAGATCGAAACCGGCGAATTGACCATCCAGCCGGAGAACGTTTCCATCCGCGAGGTGGTGGAAGACTGCACCCAACTGATCGCAAGCCAGGCCGAAGACCACAACGTTACGCTTGGCATGGCGTGCCTGTGCGACCCAGACCTGCTGGTGAACGCCGACCCCGGACGGCTGCGCCAAGTGCTGATCAACCTTCTGTCCAACGCGGTGAAGTACAACAAACCGGGCGGGAGCGTGAACATCACCTGCGAAATCGTCGAAGAGTCCTACATACGCATTTCGGTTCAGGACACCGGCGTGGGTATCCCCGACGATTTCAAGGATCAAGTCTTCAGCAACTTTGCGCGTGACAGCAGCACCGCGAAGCTGACCGAAGGCCATGGCATCGGGTTGTCCATCACCAAAGACCTGATCGAACTGATGGGAGGACGCATCAATTTCCAAAGTGAAATTGGCGTTGGCACCAAGTTCTGGATCGATATTCCGCGCGGCCTACTCGACTGACCGCCGTTTTCCCGCATTTGTCCGGATTGCGACAATTGTGACGCTGGGCGACGCTTGAGCTTTTGGCGCAACGCAAGTGTTTCTTTTTAGATCAATGAATTAAGGATCTGGCACGGCGGTTGCTTTGTCTCTTGGGCCGATACCGGCCTGCGTTATGAACCCGACATTCATAACGGGATGGAGACCAAACGATGAGCATGACCGAACCCGCCCCGGATGCGCAAGCCGCCCTGTCCTTCCTGGTCCAGGGCAAGTCCCGCGTCGGTGCGGAGCGCATCGCGCTGCTGGAAGCGATTCAGCGTTCCGGCTCGCTCAGCACCGCCGCAAAGGAATTGGGGCTCAGCTACAGAGGCGCGTGGGATGTGATCAAAACCATGAACAACATGCTGCCTCACCCGGTGGCCGTGACCCAGGCCGGCGGCAAGCACGGTGGCGAAACGTTGATCACCCCGGATGGGCAGCGCGTGATCCGCGTCTTTCATCAGGTCCAGACGGAACTGGAGCGCGTTATGGCGGCCCTGAGGCAAAGCGCCGAAGAAGCCCCTGATATCTTGAAAGGTCTGTTCATGCGCACCAGCGCCCGCAACATGTTGCGCGCCCGCGTGGCCGCCATCACGCCTGGCCACGTCAACGCCGAAATCGCCCTCGACGTTTCCGAAGGCGTCACCCTTTACGCCATCGTCACCGAACAAAGCCTCAAGGATTTGGATTTGCAGGTGGGCGGTGAGGCCATCGCTCTGATCAAGTCCAGTTTCGTCATGCTCGCCACAGCGGGGCCGGGCTTGAAACTTTCGGCGCGCAACCAAATCCCCGGCCGCGTTTCTCGCGTCACGGACGGCCAGGTGAACAACGAAGTTACGGTGGACATCGGCGGCGGCAAATCGCTGAACGCCATCGTCACCCGCGACAGTGTCGACGACTTGGGCCTGACGCCGGGCACGGCGGTGATGTGCTGCGTCAAGGCGTCCCACGTCATCGTCGCCGTGGATTAAGGTCCCAGGATAAAGGCCAAATAAGTGGAAAAAACCATGCCCCCGATCTTCAAACGACTTGCCGCAATCCTTCTGCTGAGCATCGCCGCCCTGCCGGTGCAGGCGGGAACCACCACCATCGCGGTGGCGGCCAACTTTACCGCCGCCGCCAAAGACATCGAAAGGGCTTTTGAGGCCGCCAGCGGTTACGACTTGGTGCTGAGCTTCGGCTCCACCGGTAAACTCTATGCGCAAATCATCAAGGGCGCGCCCTTCGATGCGTTCTTGTCCGCCGATCAAGCGCGACCTGAAAAATTAGAACAGGACAGCAAAGGCGTGGCGGGCACGCGCTTTACCTATGCCCTGGGCCAAATCGTGCTGTGGTCATCCAAAACCGGGGTCGATCCCCAGGCGCTTTTGACGGCGGGAACCTACAACAAGCTTGCCATCGCCAATCCCAAGACCGCGCCTTACGGCGTCGCCGCGCTGCAGGCTCTGCAGAATCTGGAACTGCTAAAGGGCGCAAAGACCAAACTGGTGCGCGGCGACAGCATCGCCCAGACGCACCAGTTCGTCTCCACCGGTGCGGCGGATTTGGGTTTCATCGCCCAGGCCCAGGTGGCGTTGGATGTCGGTGGGTCCACATGGCCGGTCGCGCCCGACCTTTACCAGCCCATCGCCCAGCAGGCGATCTTGTTGCCGCGCGGCCAAGACAATCCCGCCACCCGCGCGTTCCTCGCGTTTCTGAAGACCCCGGAAGCGATGAGCATCATCCGGGCGTACGGCTACGCGGTTGCCTCCAGTGCGACCCTTGGCGCGACCCTGGGCGCGGAAAGCTGATCCATGGCGGAGGCGGTATTCCTCACCCTCAAACTTGCGGGCGTGACCACGCTGATCTTGCTGGTGGTGGCGACGCCGTTGGCGTGGTGGCTGGCGCGCTCAAAGGCCAAGTGGAAGGAGTTTGTTGGTGCGGTGGTGACGTTGCCATTGGTGTTGCCGCCGACCGTTTTGGGCTTTTATTTGCTGTTGGCGTTGAGCCCCGACGGGCCCATCGGTGCCCCGGTGCAGCGCCTGTTCGGCACCACCCTGCCGTTCACGTTCACCGGCTTGGTGATCGGTTCGGTGATCTACTCCCTGCCGTTCATGGTGCAGCCGGTGCGCAACGCCTTTGAAGCATTGGGTGAGCGTCCGCTGGAGGTTGCGGCGACTTTGCGCGCCAGCCCGTGGGACACATTCGTATCCGTGGCGTTGCCGTTGGCGCGGCCAGGTTTTCTCAGTGGCACGGTGCTGACCTTCGCCCACACGGTGGGGGAGTTCGGTGTGATTTTGATGCTGGGCGGCAACATCCCCGGTGAGACCAAGGTGCTGTCCGTGGCGATTTACGACCACGTGGAATCCCTGGAATATGCCGAGGCGCACATTTTGTCGGGCGGCATGGTGGTGGGCGCGTTTGCCTTGATCTGGCTGATGACCGTCAGCCAGAAACGCTGGGAGGCGCGCATCCGGTGAGCCCGCCGAAACCCAACCCACCAGAAAGTCCTCCGGCGCGCAAAGCGCCGATTGGCCTGGATGCTTTTTTCGAAGGTCCGATCGGGGATTTCCAACTGGCCGCGAATTTTCATGTTCCCGCCAGCGGGGTCACGGCGCTGTTCGGCCCGTCCGGATGCGGCAAGACCACGGTGCTGAGATGCTTGGCGGGGTTGGAGCGTGTGGCGGGCGGCTCGCTCCGCTTCGACCGCCAGGTGTGGCAATACGGTCCCCACTTCGTGCCGCCGCACAAGCGTCCCATCGGCTATGTCTTTCAAGAAGCCAGCCTGTTTCCCCATTTGTCGGTGCGCGAAAATCTGCTGTTCGGGGCCAAGCGCGCGGCCAAAGCCACCAAGAAAGCCGATCAAAACGGAACCAACGCCGTGGCTTTCGACGAGTTGGTTGACCTGTTGGGCATTGCGGCCATGCTCGGGCGCCCGCCCGATAAGCTTTCGGGAGGCGAGCGCCAGCGCGTCGCCATCGGCCGGGCGCTGTTGTCCCAGCCCGAATTGCTGTTGATGGACGAGCCGCTGTCGGCGTTGGACCGCTTCAACAAGGATGAAATTTTGCCGTATCTGGAACGGCTGCACGCGCGCCTGTCGATCCCGGTGGTCTATGTCAGCCACGATTTGGCGGAGGTCGAACGCCTGGCGGACCACATGATCTTGATGGAACAAGGCCGCGTGCGCGCCGCCGGTCCTGTAGCGACGTTGCTGTCCGATTTGTCCTTGCCGTTCGCCGCGACGCGCGACGCCGCGACGGTGCTGGACGCGCGCATCCTGGGCTTTGATGCGGTCTATGGCCTGACCGAGCTGGAGGTGCCGGGCGGCGTGCTCAGCGTTCCGGGCAACCTGGGCGGCGTTGGACAGGTCCGCCGCGTGCAGATCGGTGCCAGCGATGTCTCGCTCACCCGCACGCGTGAGCCTGCCAGCACCATCACCAACATTCTGCCCGTGTCCATCGCCGACATGCGGGCGGTCGACTTCGGCCAGCTCAACGTGGTGCTGGAACTGGCGGGCGGCGCGCAGCGGGTCCTCGCGCGGGTGACGCGCAAATCTTGGGACCGGCTGAATTTCCAGCCCGGCGAGCAGGTCTATGCCCAGATCAAGTCGCTGGCCATGGTCGGCGGGGTCTACGAGGCGGCGGATGTGTCCCCGGAAGCTTCGACGGCGTAGGGTTTCGCGTCTTCGGGCAGGCTGAATTCGTGTTTCAGGCGCACCCAGGCGCGGCGGATGGAAAAGGGCGAGAACGGCTCCGCATATCCGGCGTCGCGCCGCCGGGTGAGAATCTTCACGGCGACGCTGGGTAAGGGAATCTCGCGCACCGGGGCGTCTTCGCTGCGGCCTACGGGTTTGGACCAGGTTCCGCTTTGCAGGTCGATGGCGTCCCAACGCATGCGTTCCAAATCGCCCGGACGCAGGCCGGTGTTCATCAGCACGCAGATGCGCTCGAACGCTTCGGCGCTGACGAACGCACCGCCGTGTTCCAGGATGTGGGCTTTTTGGTCCGTGCTCAGCACGGTGCCGCGTTGTGGCTTGGGGAACTTGAACAGATTGATGGCGGGGTTGTCGGCGCGGTAGTCGAGCTTCACCGCCAGCTTGAACAGGCGCGTGACCACCGCGCGCACCTGGTTGGCTTCGCTGGGGTAGTCTTCTAGGTCCTTGAGGAACGTCTCCAGCGCTTCGCGGGTGACGTCTTGGATCAATTCATCGCCCAAGGGCAGGCGCAGGTATTGGAACCACAGCCGGGCGGTTTCGTTGATGTAGCCGTCGCTGCGGCCCTTCGCCAACAGTTCGTCCATCAAGTCCTGGTAGACGTCCGCGAGGGTCGCTTCGGCGGCGTCCGCGACGCGGCGGTTGGACACGTCCGCGCCGATGGGGCGGATTTTCTGGGCGATCTCTTCGCCGCGGAGCAGTTCCAGCACATCGTCCAGGGTCTTTTCCGAGGTGCGGCAAATTTTGTGGCGCTTTTGCTGGGTGCCGTCGCGCCAGCGCAGCTCGTAGGTGATGGTGCCGCTGGGCCGGGTGCGCACGCCGAAGCCTTCGAAACGGTTGTCGGGGAACCAGCCTTCCTTGTCCGGGTACGCTTCGATGGCGTCCACGACCTCTTGGGTCAGGCGTTGGGCGTTGCGTTTGGGCACGCGGCGGGTCCTCGAGCTGAGACCCAAGTGCTGAGTCTCGAAGCATTAACGGGCACGCCGGAAACGGCCATGCACTGGAAAAAAGCGCTGAATTCCGGCATGATGACCCCGGCAGCCTACACCAAAACCATGGGTCGTAAAAATTAAATTGTACTTCTCGGACGTTTTTTGGCGGATTTCGGCTGTTTTCCGCTTTCCGGGATGCCGTTTGGCCGCAGGAACCGCCATCCGGGCGATCTATTTCATGAGGGTGCGTATCTTGCCAGCAGGGTCAAACCCCAACCAATCCCGTACCCCCAACCTTGTGCCGACCCCACATAAGGTCTCAAAAAAAGATACGCACACAATATCTGGTTGTGAAGCCGGCCTCATCGAGATGGCTTCATCTTGAGTACAGCGCCTTTGGTTTTCGAAAATGGTGCCCGGCCCGTGCGTAACCGTCATGGGCCGAATTGCACCCTGGCCTTCTCGCAGACGCACGTTATCCGTCCAAAAGGGCTCCCGGCTTTAACTTCAGAGCCTTGGCGATTTTATCGACGATGACGATGGTGGGATTGCGGATACCGCGTTCAATACCGCTGATGTAGGTGCGGTGCAGCCCGCATTCAAACGCAAGGCTTTCTTGCGAAAGACCTTTGTCTTGCCGCAGGCGGGCAACGTTCAAGCCGAATTGACGCCGGATATCCATGAACACCAACATGAACCAATGAATACTATGAGTCTACAGGCTATATACCACATTTTGCCGATGTTCGTGCGAGGGTCCGCTTAAAGCTTGCCCGGAAATTGCGCAAACTTTCGCAATCCAAACTGGGCGCATCCGTGGGCGTATCGTCCCGACAAATCCGGAAATACGAACGGGGCGTTAACCGCATAAGTGCAAGCCGTTTATATGAATTCGCCCACGTTCTGGATGTACCCGTGTCCTTCTTTTTTGAGCGGCACCGCTTACCAGAGACCGGTGGCATTTCTCCTCTTGCTGAGGACAGTTTGCGCCTGATCGAGCAATGCCACGCCATTGACGATCAAAACGTCAAACAGCGGGTCCTGAGAATTATGGCGGTTCGAGCGCAGAAAACCGGATGAGCTTTGTTTGCTGCTACAGGGGCGCTTCCGTTTTTTTCGGGCCATAAGGGCGAAACCAAAGGCCCTGAAAAAAAATGGCGCACCCGGCGAGATTCGAACTCACGACCTCTGCCTTCGGAGGGCAGCGCTCTATCCAGCTGAGCTACGGGTGCTGTGCGCTGGACCTTACCCGCAAGGCCCGTCAACCGCAAGCGTCGCTTTGCCGGTCCGGGCCCGAAAGCCTCACCCATCTTGCGGACTTGCCCATGCCATCCAAACGGTCAATTATACCTGGGACTTAGAACCACTTGAGGACGCTGGGGCGCGCACGGGAAGGCAGGACGAAACACCATGCTCAAAGGGTTGTTGGACAAGTTCAGAACGGGCAAGACACTCGATTACGAAGAAGCCAAGCAATTGGCGTCGAGTGACGATGTCAGCGTGCGCCAGGAAGTCGCGGAGCATCCCAACGCCCAGCCGGAAATCCTCTATTTTCTCGCCACCGACAAGGTCGTCACGGTGCGCGCGGCGATCGCCAAAAACGACGCCACCCCGCGCCAAGCCGACGCCTTGCTCACCAAAGACGACGACGAAGCCGTGCGCAGTGAACTGGCGGCGAAAATTTCCAAGCTGGCGCCGGGCCTGACCAACAACGAAGTCGACAAAATCCGCAAGCTCACCTACGAGGCCCTGGAAACCCTGGCGCGCGACCAAGCCACCAAAGTGCGCCGTATCGTTGCCGAGACGCTCCAAGAGATGGCCGACGCGCCGCCGGAGGTGATTCGCCACTTGGCCGAGGATGCGGAACTGGTGGTGTGCGCGCCGGTGCTGGAAAACTCCCCGGTCCTGACCGAACGCGACCTGATCCAGATCATCAACCTCAATCCCGCCGAAGGGGCGATCAGCGCCATCTCCAAGCGCTCCACCTTGAGCGACGAGGTGATGGAACAGATCTTCGCCTCCAACGACACGGCGGCGGTGGCGGAATTGCTGGGCAACGGCTCGGTGTCCATCAAGGAGGATCTGCTGGAGCGCATTTGCGACAAATCGCGCACCGTGAAGTCCCTGCAAAGCCCCCTGGTGCACCGCCCGACCCTGCCCAAGGGCGTGGCCTTGCGCCTGGCTGATTTCGTCGCCGACCATTTGATCAAGGCGCTATTGAGCCGCAAGGACTTAGATCCCGAAACCGCCGCCGCCGTGCGCGAGGAAGTGTCCTGGCGGCTCGACCTGGCTGCGGAAGAGGAAGCCGCCGAGACGGAAGAAACGCCCTACGCTAAGGCCAAGCGCCTGTATGACGAGGGCAATCTGGAGCCCGCCATGGTCGACAGCGCCTTGAAGGCCGGGCAAAAGGAATACGCCATCGCCGCGTTTGCGGTGTTGGCCGAACTTTCGCCTGCGGTGGTGGAAAAAATCGCCGCGTCGGACAACGCCAAAGCCCTGGTCTCGCTCAGTTGGCAGGCGGGGCTGGAGCCTGAGAGCATCACCCTGGTGCAAAAACGCTTGGGCGGCATAAAGCCCAACAAGGTGCTCAATCCCGCGAATGGGCAGTATCCGCTGGGCGAGGACGAGATGGTCTGGTTGATGGAATTCTTCGGTAACTAGAACCGGCCGAATGGCATTTACATATTAATGCATGCATTGTGGCGCAAATGTTTGCCCCGTTGGCAACGGGCATCTGGAAATTTCCGTGCGCACTCCCTACATTAGCCTCATCTCATATAGAGGCCGCCCCGGTCACCGAGGGCCGGTTCTCCAGCCAACATAAAACAGACGATTACAGTGAGGATATTCCATGGGTTACGCAGAACTGGAACAGACCGAAAAAGGTTTTCTGGTCAATATAGATGACTGGAACGAAGACATCGCCAAGGAAATCGCCGCCGCAGACGACATTCCCGAGTTGACGCAAAAGCACTGGGACCTGATCAATTTCCTGCGCGATGAGTACGTCAACAACAACGCCAACCAGCCCAACGAACGCAACATGGTCAAGGCCATGGCCAAAGTGTGGGGCGAGAAGCCGTCCACCAAGGATTTGTATGAACTCTTCCCCATGCAGCCGTCCAAGCAGGCGACCAAGATCGCCGGCCTGCCGGAAACCAAGCGCAAGGGTGGCTATTAAACTGCTCCTCTGCGTTGAGCGAACGGTACAAAACCCGCCCACCCGAAGGGCGGGTTTTGTTTTGCTTAAGGTCCAGAATCTAAGCTTCGAGGCCTAAAGCGCGCAGGCCATGTGCACACAAGGCAGGTGGCAAGCAGGGGTGAAGGCGATGTCGATGGGCCCCAACTCGTGAAAGCCCTGGGCGGTGTAAAACACCTCTGCGTTCAGGCTGGAATAGCATTCCAAGCGATCGATCCCGGCGGCGCGTGCCTCCGCTTTGCAGCGCGCCATCAGCGCCCGGGCGATGCCGCGGCGGGTCCAGGCGGGATGGGTGGCGAAATGGCGGATGTGGCCCAGGCCGGGTTTGATATCTCCGCGTCCCGGATGTTCCGGGGTCCAGCCGCCGCAACCGACGACCTCCCCAGCATCGTTTTCGGCCACGTAATAGGTGCCGCACGCCAGCAGCGCCGGATTGGCTGCGCTCATCATCGGCAGAACGGTCTTCATCAGCGCCGGATCGTAATCCGGGGCCATCAGTGTCGCATAACAGACCGACAATAAAGCGCCGACGCGGGCTTCGTCTTGTGGCGTGGCGATGCGCACGGTGAATGCGCTCATAGGGGTCGGTCGCTCAAATTGCGCATCACCAATTCGATGTGCATGCGCAGGTTATAGAGTTCGTCCGTATAAGACAGCGGCACATACAAAGTGCGCACCTCGCGTTCCATGGTCGCAAGCTGCTCCATCAAAGAACGGCGCGCCTCGGGCGTGTCGGCTTGCCCAACTTCGCGTTCGATGCGAATCAAATCCTTGTACCAACGGTATATGCGGGACCGAATGCGCCAGCGGTAGACCGGCGGCAAGACCTTGGCGAGCGGAATCAAAAGGGTGATCAGCGGGATCAGCATGACCTTCAACCGATCAGCCATGTCCGCCGCCCAGAACGGCAGGTAGCGTTCCAGGAACGACGGACCGTTTTGCAGGTAGCGCTTGGCGTCGTCACTCAAGGGGTAATCGACGTACTGCCCCGCCGGAAACTGTCCCGGCTCTTCGAAAAAGCCGCCCGCGCCATGGACTTCGCTGGCGATTTGCACCGTCAGGGTTTGCAGGGCCGGGTGCAGGTTGCCGCGCGCGGCCAAGGTCGCCGCCGGGGCCAGCAACGTGATGTCTTGAGGCGGAATATTCGCGCCCAGGCTGATCATGCCTTGGTGCAGGGTCACGGCGGACAGGTAACGGTGTTTGCGCGTGTAGGCGATGGCGCGCTCGAAGTTCAGCGGTTTTAGGTCGGTGTGTGTCAACAGATCATAAACCAGCGGTGAGGCGGGTGACGTGACGAAAAACGCAACGTCCACCTGAGAGCCGATCAGGGCGCGCGTGGCCTCCATTGATGATAAGTGACGGATATCGAGCGTATCCAGCACCACATCGTTGGCTTCCAGCAATTGGCGCGTCACCGCCCAGGTGCCGCTGCCTTTAGGGCCTGCGGCGACGGTGCGCCCCTTGAGATCACCGAGTTTTTCAATGGTGACGCCTTTGCGCACGAACACCCACAGCGGTTCGAAATAGAGAGATCCCAGAGATATCAGGCCGGGTTGCGCCTCCCGGTTGCCGGTGCCGCCCTGCACGAAGGCGACGTCGGCTTCGCCTGACGTCAATAGGCCGATATTTTCCAGCGAACCCGCCGTTTCCAAAATGTTGAGCTTGACCCCTTGGTGGGCGAGCAAGCGATGATAGCGTTTGGCGTAGGCGTAATACGCGCCCTTTTGCCCGCCGGTCGCAATGGTGATTTCATCGGGCGGGGCGGGCTCGACGAATTGATACGCAAAAACAAAACCGGCAGCCAGGACAGCAATGGAAATGGCGGCGATGCGCAACGTATCAGCGTTCATGGGGGCATCCTTCAATGACGCAAGTCCCGGAACCTTAACCCTATTTTTCGGGTTTCGCCACCGCCTCAGACCCTGCCTCACCCAGGCGCGCGAACTTCATTTCCCGGCGGATCATCCACAGCGATGTGACGAACGATATGGCGTCCGCCGCTAAGCCGGGGATGGACAACACCAAGATGTCATGCACCGTCCAACCGAGGATGCCGAGCAGCATCAAGACGCGCATCGCCATGATGTTGGTTTGGTAGCGCGCCAGCGAAAACATGGCCAGCGCCAGCGACGAAAAAACCGACGGCAACCCTTGCCACGTCAGGACCGCGCCCGCGGCGATCACCGGCAGAGTCAGAAGATAAATGATCTTGAACCCGGGCTTTTTGCCCAGCGGAATGGCGGCCAACGCCTGGCCCAGACCCAGGGCGTTCATCAGGCTACCGGTAAAGGCCCCCAGCAAATAGAAGTGCAGGGAAAACGCCACGTGTACGGCGGCTTGCGCCCACAACACGCCGCGCCGGGTTTTGTACAGCGGCCACGTCGCGCCGAGCGCCACACATACCACCCCCCACAGGTTGGCGGCGGGATTGGCGGCGAGAATGTCCCACATGGATCAGGCCGGTGGCTGGCCTGTGCCGGGCTGGCCTGGATCTGGTTGGCCTGGATCTGGTTGGCTCGTGAGCTGGACGAAGATGTCCTCCAACTCGGGCTCCTTGGTTGCCAGTTCCGCGAACGTGAGCCCCGCGTCCTGCACGGCGGCAAGGATTTCCGACGATTGCACGCGGCTCGGTTGGTAGCAAAATTCCAACTCGCGCGCGTCGATCAGATTGACATTGAAGCGCTTCAAGCTTTCGGGGATTTCGCCTAAGTCTTCGGTCAGCATCACGGTGACGCGCTTGTTGTCCAATTTGCCCATCAGGTTCTTGGTCTCGTCGCACGCGATCAGCTTGCCGTGGTTGATGATGGCGATGCGGTCGCACAGCTCCTCGGCTTCTTCCAAGTAATGGGTGGTGAGCAAAATGGTCACGCCCTGTTCGTTAAGCTCGCGCACATACGTCCACAACTGGCGGCGCAGCTCCACGTCCACACCCGCGGTCGGTTCGTCCAGCACCAAGACCGGCGGGCTGTGGACCATAGCCTTCGCCACCAACAGGCGGCGGCGCATGCCGCCCGAAAGGGTGCGGGCGTAGGAATTGGCCTTGTCGCTGAGCCCCACGGCCTCCAGGATTTCCGCCGAACGGCGTTGATCTTCAGGTACGCCGTAGAGGCCCGCCTGGACCTCCAGCATTTCCAGGGGCGAGAAGTACGGATCGATGTTGAGCTCTTGCGGCACGATGCCGATGGCGCGTTTGGCGGCGCGGGTTGCACCCGTGATGTCGTGACCCCAGATGCGTGCCGTGCCCGACGTTTTGAGCACCAAGCCCGCCAGGATGTTGATCAAGGTCGATTTACCCGCGCCGTTGGGTCCGAGCAAGCCAAAGAACGATCCGCGCGGGATATCCAAGTTCAAATCCGTCAGCGCCTGCTTTTCGGCGCCCTTGCCTTGGGCCTTGTAGACTTTAGTGAGGCCGCGGATTTCCACAGCGTTCTCGGGGGCATTCTCAGGGGTATTTTTTGGAGCGTTCTGGAGCATTTTGCGGGTCTCGGGTGTTGCGTAATTTACGCCTTGAGGGCGGTCCGTGTTCGGGTATCATCTGGGGGCGGCGCGCGCAGGTCGAGTGTGGAATTTAACCCCTTTCCCCGCGTGCGCAAGTCCACATATATATAGGTATTCTGTAGGTATATAGTGTCCAAACATTGCATCGGGAAGGAACGCGCATATGACTAACACGGCCCCCACCACCGTGACGTCCACCACCGTCGCTTGCGACGGCGACCAGCAGGAAGGCGGTCATCCCCGCGTTTATCTCACCATCGATCCTGAAACGCGCAAGGCCGTTTGTCCCTATTGCTCCAAGGTATTCGTGCTCGACCCCAACGCCAAGGTCGCAGCGCATTAATCCCGCGCGGCGCAATCCAGCATGAAACACGTCTTTCTCATCGACGGTTCGGGCTTTATTTTCCGGGCCTATCACGCGTTGCCGCCCATGACGCGGCCTGACGGCACGCCCGTAGGCGCGGTTTACGGCTTTACCGCCATGTTGATGAAGCTTCTGGACGACACCGACGCCGATCACATCGCGGTGATTTTCGACCGTGCGCGCAAGACGTTCCGCTCCGACATTTACCCCGCGTACAAAGCCCACCGCCCGCCGCCGCCGGACGACCTGATCCCGCAGTTCGAATTGGTGCGAGACGCCACCCGCGCGCTGGGTCTCAAGGCCGTGGATATGGATGGGTACGAGGCCGACGACCTGATTGCGACTTATGCCAGGCAGGCCCGCGCCAAAGGTGCGGAGGTCACCATCGTCTCCTCGGATAAGGACCTGATGCAGCTGGTCGGTGATGGCGTGGTGATGATGGACGCCATGAAAAACCGCACCATCGGCCCCGACCAAGTGGTGGAAAAGTTCGGCGTCGGTCCGGACCGCGTGGTCGATGTCCAGGCGCTCGCCGGCGATAGCGCCGACAACGTGCCGGGGGTGGAAGGCATCGGCGTGAAGACCGCCGCGCAGCTGATCAACGAATATGGCGATTTGGATGCGGTGTTGGAAAACGCCCCCAACATCAAACAGCCCAAGCGCCGCGAACGCCTGATCGAACAGGCCGACAATGCGCGCATCTCGAAAGAATTGGTGACGCTGAAAGACGACGTACCGGTGGACGTGGCGCTGGACGACTTCGACGTGCCGGAACCGGACGTCGGGACCTTGCTCACGTTCTTGAAGGAACAGGCGTTCAAATCCCTGGTCGCCAAGGTCGAGGCGCGCGGTGTTTCCATCGGCGACAACGGCAATGGCAAGGCCGCGAAAACCGAAGAGGTACCGGAGGCCGGAGCCGAATACGTTCTGGTGCAAACGGAAGACGATCTCAAGACCTGGGTCGCGGACGCCATGGCCGAGGGTTTCGTCGCGGTGGACACGGAAACCACCTCGCTCGACGCCATGGCCGCCGATCTGGTCGGCGTATCCCTATGCGTGACGCCGGGACGCGCGTGTTACATTCCGCTGGGCCACACCGGAGCGGAGGCGCAAGGCGACCTGCTGGGTGCCCTTGGCAGTGATGAGGGGGGTGCACAGGACGCGCCTAAGCAAATTCCGCTGGAGCGCGCGCTGGACATCTTGAAACCGATGCTCGAAGACCCCGGCGTCATCAAGGTCGGCCAGAACATCAAATACGACCTTCTGGTGCTGAGCCACTACGGCATCGACGTTGGGCCGGTGGACGACACCATGGTGATTTCCTACGTGTTGGAAGGCGGCTTGCACGGCCACGGTATGGACGAATTGGCGCGCCTGCATTTGGGCGTCGAGACCATCAAGTTCAAAGACGTCGCCGGGACCGGCAAGTCCCAGGTGACCTTCGATCGTGTCGAGCTGGACAAGGCCTTGGACTATGCCGCCGAGGATGCGGATGTCACCGCCAAGCTCTACAAAATGCTCAAGCCCCGTCTTGTGGCGGATCACATGGTCACCGTCTACGAAACGTTGGAACGCCCGCTGATTTCCGTTTTGGCGTCGATGGAGCGCGCGGGCATCAAGGTCGATGCGCAGGAGCTTAAACGTCTGTCGGACGACTTCGCCAAACGCCTGGGCGATCTGGAAAAGGAAATTCACGGCCTGGCGGGGGAAGAGTTCAACATCGCCTCGCCCAAGCAACTCGGTGAAATTCTGTTCGATAAATTGGGCATCGAGGGTGGCAAGAAGGGCAAGACCGGCGCCTACGCCACTGGCGCGGATATCTTGGAAGGTTTGGCCGCCGACGGCCACGAGCTACCCGCGCGGGTGCTGGGTTGGCGTCAACTTGCCAAGCTTAAAAGCACCTACACCGACGCGTTGATGGGCCAAATCAACGCTGAGACCGGGCGCGTGCACACGTCGTTCTCCATGGCGGCGACGTCGACGGGGCGGCTGGCCTCATCTGATCCCAACCTGCAAAACATTCCCATCCGCACCGAAGAGGGGCGCAAAATCCGCAAGGCCTTCGTCGCGGAACCGGGCCACAAGCTGATCAGCGCCGACTATTCTCAGATCGAGTTGCGCCTGCTCGCCCACGTTGCCGACATCGGCGCGCTCAAGGACGCGTTCCATGCGGATATGGACATTCACGCCATGACCGCGTCGGAAGTGTTCGGCGTGCCCATCGATGGCATGGACCCGATGGTGCGCAGGCGCGCCAAGGCCATCAACTTTGGCATCATCTACGGCATTTCCGCCTTCGGGCTGGCGCGGCAATTGGATATTTCCCGCACGCAAGCCAGCCAATACATCGACGCTTATTTCGAGAAATTCCCGGGCATCCGCACCTACATGGACGACACCAAGCGGTTCGCCCAGGAACACGGTTTCGTCACCACCCTGTTCGGGCGCAAGTGCCACGTCGGATCTATTAAGGACAAGAACCCCATGAGGCGCGGCTTTGCGGAACGCGCCGCCATCAACGCCCCGATCCAAGGCGGCGCGGCGGACATCATCAAGCGCGCCATGGTGCGCCTGCCGGATGCTTTGGTAGACGCGGGACTGAGTGCGCGCATGCTTTTGCAGGTTCACGATGAGCTGATCTTCGAAGTGCCGAACGGGGAGGTCGACGCCACCCAGGCCCTGGTCAAGGATGTCATGGAAAGCGCGGCGTCGTTGGACGTGCCCTTGGTGGTGGATGCCGGCGTCGGCGTCCATTGGGGCGAAGCCCATTGATATTCCATCAAAAATAGTATGATCTATAGGCTGTAAAGCGCCCGACGGGGCGCATGTGAACCGGGGAAGGGTGGCATGCCCGTCGATATTCGGAAGTTATTGTTCAACAAGCAGGAACTGCGTTTGGCGTTTCAAAAATACGCCAAGGACACGAATTTGAATACACCCGATTCCCATGTGGAGGATATCGAAATCCTCGATCCGTCCAAGAACCGGGTGGTCGACAACAACTCCATGGAAAGCCTCAACGCGGTGTTGCGTTACACCTCGTCCGATCCACACAATCCGATCCGCGTGCACCTGAGCGAGGAGCAGATGTTCGAGGCCCTGGTCGCCATGTGCCGGGGATTGAAAATTCCACTGCCCAAGCACAGCCAGAAATTCCTGCAAAAGCACAAGGACGGTCTGGCGCTGACCATCGGCATGACCGAACAGGACATCCGCGCCGCGCGCGAAAACTGATCGCGCCTGAACCGTTTCACATCACAAATCCCGTGCGCCGCCGTCCTGATGGAAGAAGGGCGCACATCCACATCCACGCGTTCGTTTTCGCAGTCGAAGGGCATGAACCATGGTCGACAGCAACACCGTGCATGCCAGCCTGATGGGCATATACACCAAACAATTTACCCAGGATTGGAAAACCGTGGTGCAAAAGGCCGCGCACGCCTTTCGCACCGATGAGACGGTCAAAACCGTCATGGCGGAACTCGAAACCTTGACCAAGTTGGCCGGACAGGCGGACACGCTGGTGTCATCGATCGAAGCGGGCAAGGTTAAGGGCAAAGAGGCCGGCAAGCGGGTCTCCAACCTGTTGGACCTGCTCAAAGCCCAACAGGCGTCGCTCGATTCCGCACTGAAAGGCGTGGAGGGATTGGATATCAAGACCCTCACCAAAGCCGCGTCTCTGGATCAACCCGGTTTGAAGACCTTGGCGGCCGAACTCAAAAGCGGTGCGGACGCCGCGCTCAACATCAACATTGCAACGTTTATCGGCAAAGTGAGTGCGGGATTGGAAACCGCCTTATCCGAGGCCGATGAGCAGGGTGTCACGGATTCCAAAACGCAGGAAACCGGCAAGAAAGCGCCGACCCTCACGGACAATGATCTGAAAAAGCTGAGCACGAGTCTGGCGGCGGAAAAAACGACCATGACACCGGATGAGGTCGACCAACTCGAGGATGTGAGCGGCGTCGATGATGAGGACGACGCCACGGGTACCGGCAGCAAAACACCCAACACCAAGGTGCCGACCCTCACGGACAATGATCTGAAAAAGCTGAGCACGAGTCTGGCGACGGAAAAAACGACCATGACTCCGGACGAGATTGACCAGCTTGAAGACGTGAGCGGTGTCGATGACGAGCAGGACGCGGCCTAAGCGATCTAAGAGGCGGAGGAGTACCCGATATGCCCCCAAGAACATCCACCACATCCTACGGTGACTTCAAACAGATTGCCTGGAACCACTACCAGCACCACGACCAGGGCAGCACGGAGAAAAACATCAAAGCGCTCTATAGTCTCTACTCCAGTTACAATCCCGGCAAGCTGGCCCCCAAGGTGGCTTTGGCCGATAAGGCGTTGAAAACGTCCATGGTGAAGCTCATCGCCGCAGTGGGCAATCGGGAAGCACGCATCCAGGGCACGACGCGCTATACCCATAAGGGTACGGACTACGAAGACAAGTGGGTGCAGATGGACAAGACGGGGCTCAGTTCCTTTTATGATCCCGAAGTCTCGTTCGCCCCGACAGCGTTGCAGCAGGCACAGGCCGGGCGCGCACCGCGCACGTATCTGCACGTCTATCCAACCGGCGCCACCATCACCCGGACGCAAACGACGAGCGGCGGTACGACCACCATCCGCAACGCCGTTACCTATCCCCAAGGACGTGCGACCAACAACAACTGGCGGATCGGGCTGAACGTCATTCCAGACGACATTCATTTGGCGGCGCAATACTTGTGCCCGATCATGGACTCCAACACCAACATCAACCACATCAAGTTTTCCCCACCGGGTATGGCGGGCAAGCCGGATTCGGTCATCATCTATATGCGCCATGCGGACGATTACGACACCATCCGCAACGCCGTCAATCAAGCCGTGAGCACCAACAATATCCGTCTGCAGGCAACGTTTTCACCCATGTGGAACGAAATTTCATCGGGCTTGGCGGAAGCCGCTGAACCGCCAAAAAGCGGCGGCAGTTTTGGAACGTACCGCTGCTTCGTCATGGCCATGGCCTATGATTTCATGGGGGAGTTCGGCCTGGACGACCGGGATGTTTATGAATCCATCGTCGATCAGTTGATGGATGAATACGGCATCAACACGAAATCACCGCATGCTCAGGCCGCGATCCAGAGCAAAACCGACTATGCGGATGCGAACAAGCTGTTCATGGAAACCAAGGCTCTCTATGACGGCAAAGCCAGTGATTACTACACCAGTAGAAATACGGCGCTCACGGACCGCTAGGGGCTCAGGCGGAGATAAAGCCGTCTGCGCGCAATAGGACCAAGCCGCCAGTTTCTCACCATAGCGCAGCAGCTTGCGGGACCGATCAAGCGTTTGAACTGTCAGGAGCGAGAAGGATATGGCCGACACATACGCCAACTTCCTGGGTGTCTATACGGCGCAATTCACCCATCAATGGATGGCGGCCCTGGACACCGCGTCCTATCCATTCCGCACGGAGGGAACGGCGTCGAAGGTAAACGCCGCGCTTACCGATTTGTCCGGTCTCGCGGCGCAAGCCGACACACTGATTGCAAAAATTCAAAGTGGCTCAATGTCGGCGCAAGAAACAAAAACCGAAGTCGGTAATCTGAGCACCCTTATCTCCACACATGTGGAATCCGTATCCAAGGCATTGGATGGCCTTGAGGCACTGGATCAAAAGCAGTTGACCAAAGCGGCAATGCTGGATCACCCGGTGCTGAGAACGCTCGCCGCCAAGGTCAGAGATACGGCGGATGCCGACTTGCGCAAGAATTTAGCCGCGTTTGCCAGCACCGTGCAAAGCGCCATGGAAGCGGCGCAAAAAGATGTGTCTGAAAGCGCAAAGCCGTCCGCCTCGTCCGGAAAAGAAACGAAAACATTCGAAGACGCTGTGGCGGAAGCACTCGCAGCCTTATCGCAAGCGGAGGGAGACGTTCCCAGTTCCGACTTGGCCCATTTCCGAGACATGAACGGTGCGGCGACGGCTCTAGGGTTGGTCAGCGAACCGCCCTCCACAAGCTAGAGACAGGAGGAATCAACGCCATGCCTGTGACCTCAACTGAATCCTTGGTGACGTTCAAGCATGCAGCATGGCGCGCGCTTGAAGATCTACGTCTGCGCGGCGCGGATTTTTCTGGACGAAATATTCAACACCTCAGAACCGGTATGACTGCTGTATACCAGGTCTATTCATCGACCCTGCCAGACGATGTCCCGGCAAAAGTACCGCAAACCGGCCACACCTTGCGCACGTCGATGGAAGCGATTTTCACCACCTTGGGCGATCGGTTGACTGCAATGCAGCATGGCATGTGGCCAAGGGTCGATAACACGGCGTATTTGGCCGAATATCAAAAGCCGATGGGCCAGGATTTGGGAGAAGACGTCGAGGTGGCCACCAAGAAATATCTGCACGTTTATCCGGACGGCACGCTTTTCGGTTGGGGCGGAAATGTAAGGTTGCCGGATGCGCGCACCAGCTTTGAGGGCCAGGACTGGCGGATCGGTATCAACGCCATGCCCGCCAGCATGAATGCGGTATTGGCTGCGATCTTGCCGATCATGGACGCGCAAGATTGCATCCAACACATCAAGTTTACTCCCCCGGGTCTGACCGGCAAACCCGATGCATTGATCATCTATATGAAAAAAGGCGCTGACTACGCCACCGTGCGCGACGGCGTTCTGGGCGCCATGGATGATGACGGCATCAACCTCCAGCCCTGTTTCAATTTGCTGTGGAACGAATTGATTGATGGCGTGGCGGAAGCCGCTGAACCGCCCAGGGGCGGGTACAGTTTTGGAGCGTACCGAAGCGTCATCGCTTTTCTGTATTACTTTGTAACTCTAAAGCGTTACGGTCGCGTGTACGAGGATGTGTTTGAGCTTTTCCTCGACAACACATATGGCAATTTCGGCATTCCTTTGGGCAACCCCCATGAACAAAGATCGGCTCTCGGCGATTGGTTGCACGGCAACAATCTCAGGCTTTACGCGCAACTGATGTCGGTCTTCGTGGACGGCGATCCAGCCCATGCCGGAAACTATCAATTGCCGACCATCTAAGCCATCGGCTCAGGTGCGCAGGCGGTGATAAAGCCGAATGCTGAGCAATGCCGCCAGGATACCCAGATGAATCAGCGGTTCGCGCACGTCGGCCTTGACCATCCAGATGTAGTGCAAGCATCCCAGCGCCGCGGCCATATAGACCAGCTTGTGCAGCCGTTGCCACGCCTTCGCGCCCATGCGCTTGATCGCGCCGTTCCACGACGTCAAGGCCAAGGCGCTTAAGATCACGAACGCGACCATGCCCACGGTGATAAACTTGCGTTTGACGATGTCCGCCCAGATGTCGTTCCAGGCAAAGAACTGATCGATGGCGACGTAGTTGGTGACGTGCAGCGCCACGTAGGCGAACGCCCACAGCCCCAGCATGCGGCGCATGCGCACGGCCCACGTCCAACCGAACAGAATCTTCAGTGGCGTTGCGGCGAGCGCCACCAACAGCATGCGCAACGCCCAATCGCCCAAGTAGCGGTTGATGGCTTCGATCGGGTTGGCGCCGAGCCCGCCGGTGAAACCTAAGTACACCAGCCACGCCAAGGGCGCCGCCATCAAGGCGAACACCAACCACCAGACCATGCGGTAAGAGGGCCGATACGACAGGCGGAAAGATGTTGCGGTCATGGGTGCCGTACGTGGGTTCATGGGAATGCGCGCTCAGTAATATTTCGCCAAATCCATGCCCGTGTACAGGCCCGCGACCTCTTGTGCGTAGCCGTTGAACATCAAAGTCGGGCGTTTGAAGAATTCCCCGATCAGCCGTTCCTTGGCCTGGGACCAGCGTGGGTGGGCGACGTCCGGGTTCACGTTGGCGTAAAAGCCGTATTCATGGGGGGCGGAGCGGTTCCACGAGGTCGGCGGCTCGTCTTCGGTAAAGGTGATTTTGACGATCGACTTGATGCCCTTGAAGCCGTATTTCCAAGGTACGATCAGGCGGACTGGTGCGCCGTTTTGCGGCGGCATCACCTCGCCGTAGACGCCGACCGTCATCAACGTCAGCGGATGCATGGCTTCGTCCATGCGCAAGCCTTCGACATATGGCCATTGGAGCACCCGGCGTTTTTGACCGGGCATGCGTTCGGGGTCGTAGAGCGTTTCGAATGCCACGTATTTGGCTTTCGAGGTCGGCTCCAGGCGCTTGATGATGTCGCCCAAGGGCACGCCCACCCACGGCACGATCATCGACCAGGTTTCCACGCAGCGGTGCCGGTAGATCCGTTCCTCCAACTGGTGCGGGCGGATCAGGTCGTCCACGTCGAAGGTGCCGGTGTTGGCGGCTTCGCCCGCGATCTCGACGGTCCACGGCTTGGTGACGAAATCCTTGGCGTTTTTTACCGGATCGTCCTTACCGGTGCCGAATTCATAGAAGTTGTTGTACGACGCCACATCTTTGAAAGGCGTGGAAGGTTCGTCCACGGTGTATTTGCTTTTGACCACGCCGGGGAGTTTGACACCGGGCTCCCACCCGGCCCGCGCGGGGGAGACGAGAGCGCCCGCGACGGGTGCGGCCAGTGCCGCCGCCGTGCCCTTCAGGAACGTCCGGCGGTTTTTGAAGACGGCCTCAGGGGTGGCGTCCGATTCGCTTAAGTGCCAGGATTTGCGGATCTTGATGAGCATGGTTGGGACGCTCCGATTCGTTTTTGAATAATTATAATGTGGGCCCGCAATGCGGCGGTTTCATGGTGGTATTCGCCTTTAACCCGGAAAGGTTACGCTCCGCCCAACGTCGTATATGTCCGTTAACGAATGTTGCGCTATAAGGAATCCATGCGGACGCTCTACCACAACTGGCTGTCGCCTCATGCGCGCAAGGTGCGCATCGTTCTGGGTGAAAAAAAGCTGGAATTCGACCTGGAAGTGGAAAAGACGTGGGAACGCCGCGACGCCTTCCTGCGTCTCAATCCCGCGGGCGAAGTGCCGGTGCTGGTGGAAACCGGCGGCACCGCCATCTCCGGCGGGCAGGTGATCTGCGAATATTTGGACGAGCGTGAGCCCAACCCGCCGCTTCTGGGTAAAGGCCCGTTGGAGCGGGCCGAGGTGCGGCGCCTGTGCCAGTGGTTCGATGACAAGTTCGACCGCGAAGTCACCGCCAACCTGGTTGGCGAAAAGGTCATGAAGCGGTTTTTGGGTTTGGGCTCCCCCGACAGCACCGCGATCCGCGCGGGCAAGGCCAACATCAATCATCATTTGGCCTACATCAGCTATTTGGTGGAGCGGCGCACCTGGTTGGCGGGCGATCAGTTCACGCTGGCCGATATCACCGCCGGCGCGCAGTTGTCCTGCGTCGATTATTTAGGTGATGTGCCGTGGGCAGACCATGCGTTGGCCAAGGACTGGTATGCGCGCATCAAATCACGGCCCAGCTTCCGCGCGCTGTTGCACGACCACATCCCGGGCGTGCCGCCACCCAAATACTACCACGACCTGGACTTTTAGAGGCGGATCCGCCCGGATTCATATGCGGGGATAGGCCCCGCGCTCCGGGCGCGTCGCCGCCCCAGCACGACAATGACTAGGATTCTTAATTTGGTTACGTGAGCCCCCAATCCGATCCCTGCATTAGCAGGGTGAGGCAAGGCCAAGGGCCGCCGCGCGAACGCGCGTGAGCCAAGGGAGCCGCAGGCGACCGCCCGGCGTTTGAGGAGCAATTACAATTGATCGGCGAAGCGTTTCAGCAGGGCGGACAGCTCAATCACTTCGTCGTCGATTTTCGCCTTGGCCGTCCAATGGGGATGCACCCTTTGGACTTTGCGCTCCTGGCGGATGCGCACCAACCCGGTGGCTGGTTCGGCGTAGCACAGCATTTTCTGGGCCTTGGGGTCGTCTTTGAGCTTGATGAAGCAGCCGTCCTTGTTTTCGAACGCAGAACCGGTTTCAAGCGGGACGGCGGCGGGATCGATGCCTTCGCCAGCGTCAAAAGCCAAGGTGGCGAAGCAGTCGAACAGCTTGTCTTCCGGATCGACGTAGACCAGCGCCATCTCGCCTTCGGGCGCGGGGTCCAGAACGATCAGGTAATGATGAACGTATTCTTTGCCGATGCGGTCCAGCTTCAGGCACACGGCGTGGCCGCCGTCGGTGGAGCGGATTACCAGTGCGCCACAGCCGATTTCGTAGGCCTGACGATAAGCCGGGCCATCAACCTCGCCCGAAGATTCCAAAGGAAATTCGGGCGTTTCCAGGTGGTGTTCACTCATGAAATGTCCCCACGGTATTTGGTATGAATTAATCAGTCGCCGCTAATATAGGGGGGACGGTATCCGGTTTCCAGCACTCACTCTGACTCTGATCCGGAATTGAGACCGTGCAGGTTCTGTTCCGCGGCTTGCCCGGCGGGCGTGTCCGGGTGGCGCGCGATCAGGCGCTGCCAATCGGCGCGGGCTTGCGTCTTGCGTCCGTCCAGGCGGTGCACGATGCCCCGTTCCAATAGCCCCTCGACATGGTCTGGGTGGATCGCCAGTGCGCGGTTTAGGTCCTTCAACGCCAGATCGCGGGCCTCCAACTGGCGATAGGCCGCGCCGCGCATCACCAGGGCGTCGATGTTTTCCGGTTCGGCGTAGATGACCTTGGAGAAATCGTCCGCCGCCTCCCAGTACTTGCCTTGCAAGGCGAGGGCGTGGGCGCGCAGGAAAAAGATTTGCGGTGTGTTTGGCGTCAGCCGCAACGCTGCGTCCGCGACAGCGGCGGCGCGGACCGGCTTGTCCGCCGCGATCCATGCATGGCCGCTTTGGATCAAGAGTTGTGCCTTGAACACTACATTTGCGCGCACTTCGTCGGCGAGCTTCTCCAAACCCTGGGCGGCTTCGGCGTAATGGCCGATTTCCACCAATGCGGCGAGCGCGCAATGGCGTGCTGGGTGTCCGCCGCCGAGCCCTTCCCATGCGATCGCATCGTCGAACGCGCCTTCAGCGTTCGTCTCAACCTTGTTCATGCATGCACCGTAGCGGGCTTCCGCCTCTGCTACGGTTTCGCCGTGGGCAAAGCCGGTGAGCAACAAAAGGGCCAAGAACGCGGCCACTGTCCAGATCACGGGCCAGGTAGAGACTTGTCTTGCACGTATCATGGTGAGTACAGTTGCCGCGCCTTTTCAGAAATTGCAAGCACCCCGTTCATGACCGACCCATCTCCACATCTGTTTTGTTTCGGCCTCGGCTATTCGGCCAGCTGGCTGGCGCGCGACCTGCAGGCCCAGGGCTGGCGCATCAGTGGCACGCACCGTTTCGGCCAATCCACCGACGCGGGCGCGCTGACCTTTGACCGCGACCATCCGCTTAAGGATTTCGATGCGGTGTTTCAGGACGTCACCCATGTGCTGGTGTCCGTGCCGCCGGACGCAGCGGGGGACCCGGTGCTGGACCTGCACGGCGACGATCTGGTGCGCCACGCGGACCACATCGCGTGGGTGGGGTACCTGTCCACCGTCGGGGTTTACGGCGATACCGGCGGCAAACCGGTGAGCGAAACGTCGCGTCTGTTGCCGACCCAGGAGCGGTCGCGTTTTCGTGGGCTTGCCGAAACCCGTTGGCAGAACTTGGCGCTCAGGGGCCGGCTGCCACTGCATGTGTTCCGTTTGGCGGGCATTTACGGACCGGGGCGCAGCCCGCTGGATAAAGTGCGCGCAGGCCGGGCGCAGCGCATTGCCAAGCCTGGGCATCTGTTTTCGCGCATCCACGTGGCGGACATCGCGGCGGTGCTCAAAGCCTCCATGGCCAAGCCCAATCCCGGCGGGGTCTATAACGTCTGCGATGACGAACCGGCCCAACCCGGCGACGTGATCGCCTACGCGTGCGAACTTCTGAATGCCCCGGTGCCCGACGAAATTGCATTTGCGGAGGCCCTCAAAACCATGTCCCCCATGGCGCAAACCTTCTGGGCGGACAACCGTTTGATTTTGAACGATAAAATCAAGGATGAACTGGGCGTGAAACTCGCTTATCCCGATTATAAATCCGGCCTGCAGGCCGTTCTGGCGGTGGAGGGGTTATAACGCGCCAAACATGTATATTATTGATTATCAATAGATAATCTGATCCATTTTAAGAAATTACGCCAATTTTAACGTATTTCCGCTACAATCATAGCTAGTTCTTGATGGGAGATACGAAAATGGAACCGACCAACGACAAAATCCGTTGTGGGGATGTGGACCATTGCGCCAATTGCCAGCTCAGGGAAATCTTGAGCCAGAACGGCGCACAGACTCCGATTTTCACCTTGAACGCGATGGGTCGCTGCGATTTCTACAACGGGCCGTCCCACGTGTTGCGGGAAATGCGGGGCTAGGGCCCAGGCACAGACCCTAAGGTTTTTAGGTCAAGCCCGATCAGGCCGCCATCGTGACGAACGTATCGGTGGCGGGGTCGTATTGCGCAAGTTTTCCTTCGGCGATGTCCAGATACCAGCCGTGGATGTGCAACGTGCCCGCTTCGACTTTGTCCTTGATGAACGGGAAGGTCATCAGGTTTTCCAGCGACACCAGAACTGCCTGGCGTTCGCAGCAGTGGATCAGTTCCTCGCCTTGGGCGGTCGGGTTCTTGGCGCGCGCCATGGCATAGGCCTTGTCGGCGATGGATGTCCAGGCGGGCACGAAATGACCCGCCACGGCTTGGCCTTCCTGGCCGTTGACCATGGCCTTGACACCCGCGCAGTGGGCGTGGCCAAACACCACGATGTATTTGACCCCCAAATATTGGACGGCGAATTCCAGCGCCGCCGAGGTGCCATGGTACGTCACGTCTTGGCCGCTGAGGTAGGGCGGCACCATGTTGGCGACGTTGCGGATGGCGAAGATGTCGCCGGGATCGGCTTGCAAAACGATGGCCGGATCGACGCGGGAATCGGCACAGGCGATCATGCAGATGGTCGGCTTTTGCCCTTCACGCACCAAGCGGCGGTAGAGCTCTTGGTGTTCGGAAAAGTATTTATCGCGGAAATGGGCGAAGCCGGTGGTCAGCTTGTTGATGATGGGCATGCGGCTTCCCGTTCCAAATCGGTTAACAGATTGCCGAGGGTGCGCGTCAAGCGCTCCAGATCGGCGGGCTCGGAAAGGCGGTGGTCGCCGTTTTTGACGAACTGGATTTCCGTGTTCTCAGAGATCAGGGCGTCTTGAATTTTCAGCGCTGTTTCCCACGGCACATCGGCGTCCTTCATGCCCTGGATCAGGCGCACCGGCACCTGAATGTTGAGAGGGTCGCGCAGAAGCAAGTGTTGTTTGCCGTCCTCGATCAGGTGGTGGGTGATAATGTAGGGTTCCGTCGGATCGTAATCGTTGGGCAGTGCCACTTGACCGTCGCGAACCATCTCGGCGCGCTGGTCTTCGCTGAGTTCGCGCCACATCAGGTCTTCGGTGAAATCCGGTGCGGCCGCCAACCCCACCAAGCCTTTGAGCCGTTCCGGACGTGCGAGGGCCGTGAGCAGCATGATCCAGCCACCCATGGAGCTGCCCACCAGCACCTGCGGGCCCTCTGTGAGGTGGTCGAGCGCATATATGGCATCCTCGGCCCAGTCGCCGATGCAGCCGTCCTCGAACGTGCCCGACGATTGGCCGTGTCCGGTGTAGTCGAAGCGTAAAAACGCACGCCCCTGATCCTGGCACCACGTTTCCAGAGCCAAGGCCTTGGTCCCTTCCATGTCGGAGCGAAAGCCGCCCATGAACACCACGCCCATGGGTTTGTCCGGACTAAGGCCGGGGGTAAAATGGTAGGCGATCGTCGCGCCGTCTTCGCGTTTCAGCTTTTGCGGGGCCAACTTTTGCGGGGTCGGCTGTTGCGGGGATGGTGTTGCGGGGGCTTGCATTTTTGTGGACACCTATTCTATGACCTGCAACGATTATTCCGCCGTCTTGTGTTTGCGCGGGATGGCTCACACGAAGGGGCAACAAAATATTATAAAATACCTTACCACCCTTTTCGCAGCGGCAAAACGTTCGCCGGATACGGAAACCGGCAGCGGCTCCGGCGTCGCCAGTTCGGGCACGGCAAACAGCGCGCCCGCGACCATTTTGCAGGTGTTGCCCGCACTGGGCGGCAGCGGCGGCGTGGAACGCGGCACCGTGGAAATCGCGGGTTGCATCCAGGCCAACGGCTGGCGCGCCCTGGTGGCGTCCAGCGGAGGAGAGCGGGTCCATCAGTTGAGCCGTACGGGGGCCGAACATATCGAATTGCCGCTGCACTCCAAGAATCCATTGACCATCTGGGCCAACGTGGCGAAATTGGAAAAGCTGATCTTGGATGAAAAGATCGACATCGTGCACGCCCGGTCCCGTGCGCCTGCGTGGAGCGCGTACCTCGCCTGCAAGCGCACCGGTGTGGCGTTCGTCACCACGTTTCACGGCACGTATTCCGCCGGAACCAGGGTGAAGCGGTGGTACAACTCCATCATGACCCGTGGCGAACGGGTGATTGCCATTTCCAAGTTCATCGCCGGACACTTAAAACAGATGTACGGTGCGCCTGGTGAAAAAATCCGCGTGATCCACCGTGGCGTCGATCTGGACAGCTTCAATTCCGCCAAGGTCAGCGCCGAACGCGTGGTCCAACTGGCCGGTGCGTGGCGGTTGGAAGACGGCTATCCGGTGGTGATGCTGCCGGGCCGCCTCACCCGTTGGAAAGGCCAGGGGGTTTTTATCGAGGCCATCGCTTCTTTGGGGCGCAAGGACATCCGCTGCGTGTTGGTGGGGTCCGACCAGGGACGTACCGGTTACCGCAAGGAGTTGGAACGTCTGATCGAACTGCACGGGCTCAGCGGCGTGGTGCGCATCGTGGATCACTGCGACGACATGCCCGCAGCCTACATGCTGGCCGACGTGGTGGTGTCGGCCTCCACCGACCCGGAAGCCTTCGGCCGCGTGGTGGTCGAAGCCCAGGCGTTGGGCCGCCCGGTGGTCGCCCCCGACCATGGCGGCGCGTGCGAAACCATCATCGACGGCAAAACCGGCTGGTTGTTCAAACCCTGCGACAAGGACAGCTTGGCGGATGCTTTGAGGAACGCCTTGGGACTGTCGGAGGCCGAGCGCCAGGCCTTTGTGGAACGCGCCGTCATGAGCGTGCGCGATCATTTTTCCCGTGATTCCATGTGTTTGAAAACACTCGATGTTTATCGCGAAGTGCTGAGCAATCATGGCAAGGGCGCCGGCTGACGTGATGGAACCGGATGCCGTGGCTGGGGTGGAGCGCATTTTGATCATCAAGCTCGGCGCATTGGGCGATTTCGTCCAGGCGTTGGGGCCCATGGCCGCGATCCGGCGTCACCATGCGACGCATCCCGGTGGCGCGCACGTGGTGCTGCTGACGTCCAAACCTTACGTGGATTTGGCGGGAGCCTCCGGCCTCGTCGATGAAGTGTGGATCGACGAAGAGAGGCCCAAACCCTGGCAGGTCGGACGCGTGCGCCGCTTGCGCCAGAAGCTGAAATCCGGAAACTTCACGCGCGTCTACGATCTGCAGACATCCGACCGCTCCAACTTTTACTTCCACATCTTAGGTCCCGGCAAGCGGCCCGAATGGTCCGGCATTGCGCGCGGCTGCTCGCACCCGCATGCCAACCCCCGCCGGGACGACATGCACACCATCGAGCGCCAGCGCGAACAGCTTACGGCGGTCGGAATCGATGACGTGCCCATGCCCGATCTGGGGTTTGCGACAAAAGATGTCTCGCAATTTGGTATTGAGAAACCGTTCGCTCTGTTGGTGCCCGGCGGCGCGCCGCATCGCCCGGCCAAGCGTTGGCCGGTGGAACGTTATGCGGCGCTGGCCAACCGTTTGTTCGCGCAAGGCGTGACCCCGGTTTTGCTCGGCGCGCGGGCGGAGCAGGCGATATTGGGACTCATAGAAAGGGACGCACCTGGAACGGTAAACCTTTGCGGAAAAACAGATTTTCTCGATATCGCCGTGTTGGCGCGGGGTGCGGCGCTGGCGGTGGGCAACGACACGGGGCCGATGCATCTGATCTCGCTGGCGGGGTGTGCCAGCGTGGTTTTGTATTCCCACACATCTGACCCCAAGCTATGCGCACAGCGCGGGCCGCGGGTCGAAATCCTGCGCCGGGACAGCTTGGAGAACCTTTCTCAAGACGATGTCTGGTCGGTGGTGGGAGATGCCTTGACAGGCGGCTAATACCCCTTACATTCCCGGGTTTCCGGTGCGCTCGATGAGCGCGCGCCGGTTTTGTTGTGATTTGAGATTTAAGGCACGCGTTCCATGGTGAAACTGACACTTCCCGACGGTTCAGAGCGCGCGTACGACGCCCCCATCACGGGTGCGGAGGTCGCCGCCGACATCGGCCCGGGACTGGCGAAAGCCGCTTTGGCGATCAAGATCAACGGTGAGATGGTGGATTTGAAGACCACCATCACCGAAGACGTGAACTTCGCCATCGTCACCGCCAAGGACGAGGAAGCCTTGGAGCTGCTGCGCCACGACGCCGCCCACGTGATGGCCGAAGCGGTCAAGGAATTGTACCCGGACGTCCAGGTCACCATCGGGCCTGCCATCGAAAACGGGTTCTACTACGATTTCGCCCGCGCCGAGCCGTTCACGCCGGAAGACATGGAAGCCATCGAAAAGCGCATGATGGAAATCGTCGATCGCGACGAAGACATCGTGCGCGAGGTCTGGGACCGCCAGGACGCCATCAACTTCTTCAAGGAGCAAGGCGAGCACTACAAGGCGCAGATCATCGAAGCGATTCCCGAAGGCGAAGAAATCGGTTTGTATCGCCAGGGCGATTTCATCGATCTTTGCCGCGGTCCGCACTTACCAAGCACGGGCAAGCTCGGCAAAGCGTTCAAACTGATGAAGCTGGCGGGCGCCTATTGGCGCGGCGACAGCAACAACGAGATGCTGCAGCGCATTTACGGCACGGCATGGGCGGACAAGAAGCAGCTCAAAGCTTATCTCCACATGCTGGAAGAGGCCGAAAAGCGCGACCACCGTAAGCTGGGTCGGGAAATGGACCTGTTCCACTTCCAGGAAGAAGCGCCCGGCGCGGTGTTCTGGCACCCCAAGGGCTGGACGCTGTTCCGCGCCCTGATCGATTACATGCGCCATCGTCAGGAGCTCGCCGATTACGTGGAAATCTCCACGCCGTCGGTGATGGACCGCGTGATGTGGGAAAAATCCGGGCACTGGGAAAACTTCCGCGAAAACATGTACACCACCCAGACGGAAGACGAGCGCGTCTTCGCCTTGAAACCGATGAACTGCCCGGGCGGCATTCAGGTCTACAAGCAAGGCATCACGTCGTACAAGGACTTGCCCCGGCGCATCGCCGAGTTCGGCAAGGTCAACCGTTATGAGCCGTCGGGCGCGCTGCACGGCCTGATGCGCGTGCGCGAGTTTACCCAGGACGACGCGCACATCTTCTGCACCACGGACCAGTTGCAGAAGGAATGCGAAATCGTCGTCAGCCTGATCATGGACATCTACAAGGATTTCGGGTTCGACGATATCCGCATCAAGTTCTCCGACCGCCCGGAAAAGCGCCTCGGCTCCAACGAGGTGTGGGACATTCTGGAAACCGCACTCAAGGGCGCGCTGGACGGCATGGGGTACCCGTATACCTACAACCCCGGCGAGGGCGCTTTCTACGGGCCCAAGCTGGAATTCGTGTTGCGCGACGCCATCGGGCGCGATTGGCAGTGCGGTACGCTGCAGGTGGACATGAACCTGCCGGAACGGCTCGACGTGCACTACATCGACGAAGAGGGCGAAAAGGTCCGCCCGGTGATGCTGCACCGCGCGTTGTTCGGATCGTTGGAGCGCTTCGCGGGCATTTTGATCGAACACCACGCAGGCCGTCTGCCGGTGTGGCTGTCGCCGGTGCAAGCGGTGGTGACGACGATCACGTCGGACGCGGATGCGTACGCCGAAGAGGTTTTCGCCGCGCTCAAGTCTGCGGGCATTCGCGCCGAGCTCGACATCCGCAACGAAAAGATCAACTACAAAATCCGCGAACACAGCCACAAGAAGGTCCCTGCGATCTTCGTCCTGGGCAAACGCGAAGCCGACGAAGGCAAAGTCGCGGTGCGCCGTTTGGGCGGAAAGGATCAAGAAATCCTTGCGCTTAAAGAGGCAATTGATATCCTGGCCGCAGAAGCCAAGGGGCCGCTCGCCGGTGGCTGAGCCCGCTTGAACCATAAAAATCCTCAAGCACTGTAAGTTTTGAAGCGCGAACCGGACGCGCATAACTGTAGGAGAAGGGCCATCGCCCGCCCACCATTTAACAAGAAGCCGACCATTGAGGGACCCCGCGTCAACGAACGCATCACCGCAGACGAAGTCCGCGTCGTCGGACCCGACGGTGAAATGATCGGCATCAAATCCGTCCAAGACGCTATCGATATCGCCGCCGACCACGGCCTGGATCTGGTTGAGGTTTCGCCCAACGCGGACCCGCCGGTGTGCAAGGTTCTCGACTACGGCAAGTACAAGTACGAAGAACAGAAAAAGCGCAACGAGGCCAAGAAGAAGCAGAAGGTCATCGCGATCAAGGAAATCAAGATGCGCCCTGGCATCGACACCCACGATTACGAGGTGAAGATGAGGGCCGCGCGTAAGTTCCTGGATCACGGCGACAAGGTCAAGGTCACCATCCGCTTCCGCGGCCGCGAAATGGCCCACCAGGAGCTGGGCCTCAAGGTGCTGGAACGCATGCGCGAAGAACTGGACGAACTGGTCAAGGTCGAACAGATGCCCAAATCCGAAGGGCGCATGATGACCATGGTGCTGTCGCCGAAGTAGGCCTTTGCGACAGACACAGAATTCAAAACCCCCGTCCAGCCTGGACGGGGGTTTTGCATGTTGCGACAACCCCAGAAAGGATCTTACGTGCCGGCACCCACACGTAATGTCAGAAGGGGTTCAGCCTCAAAAGTATCAATTGCTTTGTTTGGCGCGAACTCGCCGACCGTTAAGACACGGCCATAGATGATCGTTGAAGCGCCGAGTTGACCCGTCAACTTCTGAAGACCCCAATCATAGTCCGTATACTCGAGCAAAGTTTCGGTCATCTCCTTTGCGGCATCCGTCGAAGGGCACATTTCCGCCGTCCAGTTCAGACGGAGGTCCTTCTTGTGCCGCTCATACGCGCGTTTGATACGGGCTACAAGCTTGTCGCGGCCCCCTTGGTCCACGGTGCGCTTGAGCTTCTTAAGGATGGTTTTGCGTATGTCTGTGGCGAGCTTGGTGTGTTTACAGTATTCCCAGGTCGCACTGATCTCTCCGACAAGGGCCGACATTTTGAAGTTGGTTGGCGTAGGCGAGCCTTGTTTGTGAAAGAATCGGCCTTCGTCGCTTAATTCTGAAGCTTGAAACGATTGGCGGTCTTTAAGCTGGCTCGACATGAACAGCTTTTGGGCATTCGCATGGATATAAGAATCACCGTAGTTGGATCCGGCTCTACGGCGTTGGTTGCCAATGAGCCAAGACAAGATGACTGTTGCCCTGTCCGGCTTGAGGGAGGTGCCGCGCCCGTTAAGGTACATGGCGGAAACCAGCAGATCGGCATAATCGGCGCTGAGGTGCTGATTGTGCATGGCGCCTTCTTCATTGAGCATGTGCACAAGGTTGGCTGCTTCCAGAGCATATTTAAGTGCTTTTTCGTCGGAAGGCTGTTGCGCTATTCCGGTGTAGTGCATCCAGGCTAGATTGTAATGTGCAGCATTCAATTTTAGTGCAGCAGCTTTTTTGAAATAGTCTTCGGCTTTTGCGTTATCCGCCGAAGTCTCCTGAAGCAGGTGATAGGCTCCCAGGCCGAAGTAACCGACGGCTTCATCCTTGGCCAACGCGAGATCGAAGTAAAGTTTCGTTAGGCTCAGGTTTTTGGGCCTGCCGCCGGAATCTTGAATAAACTCCAGGGCCGTGCTCACCATATTCCGGGGATCCATATTCAACAGCGTATAAATCTGTTTTTTGTCTTGAAGCCCAAAATGCAGATTCATCTTGTTTTTCAGTTTTCGCGCGTGTGTCTTGGCTTTTTTATGCCCGGCATTTTCCGCGGCGGTGAGTAGGACGAAAGCCTGCGCGTTGGACCGGTCGCTGGGATACTCCGACAACAGCAGTAGCGCCAGTCGATATTGGGCGTGTGAGTAGCCCCGTTTGGCGGCTTCGCGATACCAATGAATGGCCTGTTGGAGGTTTGGCGAACCCATCTTACCAAGCCGGTAGATTTCGCCTAGACGATACTGCGGCCAGGTATAGGTGGGGTGTTCAGCGGCAACTTTATAGAATTTGATGGCTTTCGAGATGTTTTGAGGAACGCGTTTCCCTTCCTCCAGCAAGAGGGCCAGATTGTAGGCGGCACTATGTATGCCACCGTCGGCGGCCTTCTCGTACAATTGCACACCGCGTCCGATATCCTTCGGCCCGCCTTCGCCGGACACCAGCATTGCGCCCAGATTACTCTGCGCCTTGGCGAAGTTCAGAGCAGCGGCCTTTTCAAGAAGTTTGCGGGCCTTGACGTAATCCTGCTTTACGCCCTTGCCGTCTTGGTAAGCTACGGCTAGCTTGGTCAACGCATCCGGGTCGCCGGACGCCACGCGCTGTTTGAGTGCGCCGATGTCTGTAGCCCATGTCACGTGGCCAGAAAGCAAGACCAAACAGCATGCCGCGAAGATCGTGCGCCCGAGTTTTCCCATCATTAATGTCCCCCATAAGGCGTGTGCGGCCAAAACTACCACCTCATGAAAGATTGTGTCCAATGCGGGTTAGGTCATTGCGTGTCGAGCCGGTATTTGAGAAATCGGATGCCCTCGAACTCGACCTCTCCGACGAATCGCGCGCCGAGCCGCGCAAGTCCGCCCAGACGTGTCCGGGACAATGGCAAGAGAAAAGTCACGTAGGTGATGCGCTCATCGGTTCTGGCGAATTCAATCGCCTTCTTGAAGATGCGCCCGCCAAGCCCAAAAAATTCAGGTTTCAACACCAGCCCAAAGTCCCACTCGTCGCCTTCTTTCTGAAAACCGCCCCAGCCGGCATAGGCGCCGTTACAAAGGATCGCCCAATGCCCAAGTCCATCGCGGCGCCAGTATGCTTCTTTGGCGGCAATGAATTCGGCGAGGCTGTGCCGGTCCCATTCGAAGGTGAGAAGGGGCAGGTGTTCTGAGACGCGGGGGTCGGACATATGCGCAATGATTTCGTCTTGCGCAATGTCTTGCAGCCGCGCGAACGTGAAAGTGTATTCTGGAGCCATCGCAATCCCCATAGGACCTGTGCGGCGAAAACGATTATCTTAAGATCGATAAGGCTGAATGCGCGGGGTTATTCGTGAGAGATTTCGCCAATGCGATAGACCTTTTCATACCAGATTTGAATGGTCTCATGATCGGTTGGTTTGTCCTCAAAACCCCAATCCAGCATCATCAGGTAGAGGATATCCTTGGCCTTGGCGGCGGCTTCGCTTTTGGTTGTACACGGCTCTATCGGGGGAGCGTCGCGTTTTTCCAGATAGGCCGCGCGGATACGCTGGCTGACGGTGTCGCGTCCGGTTTTGATGAGGGCTTGGTCCAGGTGCCGATTGACGCTTCCGGTAAAGTCCTGAAAAACCTGTGTGTGTTCGCAGAACTCAAGGTCGGCGGCATAGAAACCCAGGACTTCCGAAATCGGGTATTCCATGGGATTGGAAGCGCCGCTTTCACGGAAGTAAAAGCCCTCGTCGCTGACCGTCAGGCCTTTGCCGGGTGGCGCGGTCTTCGCCAGGATTTGTCTCTCGTCCAAATTGAACTCCAGGGCGAACGTAGACTGTCCAGCCATGCAAATGGCGCAGCATAAGGTTATGGGGAGAAGGCGTATCCAGGTGTTCATCGGGGGGGGGGGCTCCGCGGATCGCTCGGTTATTGGGTATTGGCCGTAACCAAGCTATCAGTTGGGCGCGTCCAAATCCAATATGTCGATCGGCCCGGCAAAGCGCGAGTCCGGGTTTTCGTGTTTCGGCTTCTTGAACACGAGAAATTCCCTGGGCCCGACGGTGAACCACAGGGGTTCGTCCCCGGTGTGCGATTTGAAGCCCCAATCGTATTGCATCAACGTCAGCACGGTGCTGGTTTGGGCCTGGAGCTTTCTGGGCGTCAGGCAGACGTCACTGCGCGACAGAGTCTTCAGGCGGCTGAGGGTTTGGTTGAACGCGACGCGGATGCGCGCATTGATCTCCGCCTTGGCTGCGTCGTCGCGCGCATCTTTCAGGTATTGGCGGACTTGGATTTGGAAAGCATTGGCGACCTGTCTGGTCTCGCATTCTTCCAAGAGTGCGGCGTGTGTGCCGACGAGTTTTGAGGCCTGCACCGGCAAAGGATTTGCCGCACCCTGATTGTTGAACAGAAAGCCTTCGTCGCTGGTCTCGCCATCCGGATATTGGGAGGCGATCTGTTGTATCAGTTCCAGGCGTTGTGCGTTTTTTGCGGCGGCGGCGCGTAACCCTTTGGCTATCTTGGTGTCACCCGTGCTGGCCTGAGCGGCCTTGCGGAAGTGCGCGAGGGCGGCTTTGGGGTTAGGCTTGCCGCCCAGTCCGTTCACAGCCATCACGCCCAAGCGGTAATGAGCCTGGGCCAGGTCTTGTTGCGCGGCCTTTTCGTAGGCTTCGCGGGCGGCGGCGTAATCGCTTATTCCCAGCATGCCTTTTTCGAAGATCCAGCCCAGATTGAAGGCCGCGGGAGCGACCCCCAGTTCGGCTGCGCGTTCAAACAGGCGCGCCGCCTTAGGGTGGTCGCGCAACGCAATGCTTTTGCGGATGTGCACCGTGCCCAACAGGAACTTTCCATGGGGGTCGCCTTGGCCGGCGGCAATTTCATAAAGCAGGATCGCGCGCCCGGGGATGCGGTCTCCCAAATTCGGATTGAAGTCGTAATGGTAAGCGGTCTTCAACAACGTGCGCATCGAATCGGTGTCACTGAAAGCCAGGGCTTGGGCCAAGTCTTCTTCCAGCTTGACGCCGGACTGCTTGCTGAGTTCCGCCGCCTTCCCGGCGGCCTGTGGATGTCCTGCATGCGCGGCCAAAGTATAAAGCACTAGGGCCTGCCATGTGTCGCGCACCGGAGCCTTGCCGACCGCGATCAGATCGGCGAGCCCGACTTGCGCCGCACTCTCACCTTTCAACGCCAGCACCTTCAAGTCCGTAAAAGGGTCGGCTTTGAGCGAACCAGGCGCCGTCGCCAAACCCGTGAACAAGATCAAGAGCGTTAGAACTTTTTGTGTTTGTTGTACCATTCACGCCCCCAGTGGCGTGACCCATGGATTATTCTATCTATCTGGGGTTGCGCCTCAAAAGAAGCAAACAAATAAGTTCGGCATTTATTGATGAAACGGGGATGCGCGTGCGCCGACATGGTGCTAGGTTTTTTTGTATGACGGATGCCATCACCAAAGCCCAATACGAAGAGTTGTCGCGCCAGATCGTGCAGCTCTATGAATATATGGAGCGCATCAAGGCGGAAATCGCGGCGGTCAAACACCCCAATGCGCCGGTGGATCATTTCAACAAGGCCGCCGACCAACTGGACGCCATCGTGCAAGCCACCGAGGACGCCACCAACGCCATCATGGAGGCCACGGAAGACACCTCCGCCATTGCCGACGGTTTGCGCGGCAAAACCGAAGACGCGGACATTCTTCAGGATTTGGACAAGATCGCCACCAACGCCAACACGGTGTTCGAAGCCTGCACCTTTCAAGACATCACCGGTCAGCGCATTTCCAAGATCGTCAAGACCATGAACCTTTTGGAAGGCACGCTGAGCTCGCTGGTGGTGATTATCGGTAAGGATTCCATCGCCGCCTTGCCGGTTGCAAAGCCGGAAGAAGTACCGGCCGGCGAAGTCCGCATGGACGGTCCCGCGCTGGAAGGCGAGGAGACCGTCAGCCAGGCCGATATCGACGCGCTGTTCGATTGATCTAGGGCCAGGACCCTATTTTCTTTTCACGCCTCTTTTAACCCTCAGTCCCGCCATACGTCCGCGCAGGTACGCGGCCAAGGCCGCGATGTCAAGATCGCGGCGAAACGACGCCCGCCACGTGAGCGCGATTTGACGCGGGTCGCCCCCGGTTTTCAGGGGACGCAGTTCAATCGCCTTGGTGTTGATCATGCCGGAACTTAGTGCGATTTCCGGCAAAAAGGTTATCCCGAGGCCGTTTGCGACCATTTCCGCCAGGGTATAAAGGCTCGAAGACGCAAATCCATGTGCGCTCCGCGTCACGGGCAGGGCGCACGCCGCGAGCGCGTGGTCGCGCAGGCAGTGTCCGTCTTCCAGCATCAATAACTCTTCCGGCGGCAGGTCCGAGGGCTTGAGGGTGCGCTTCTTGGCGAGCGGATGATCCTTGGGCAGCGCCACCCAGAACGCGTCGCCGCCCAGGGTCTGGGTCTTGAGCGTGCCGGTGTCATACGGCAACGCGATGACCGCGGCTTCCAGATCGCCGCGGCTCAAGCGGTCCAGAACGTCTGCGGTTTGGCCTTCGTAGAGATACAGCTTCAAATCCGGATAGGCCTTGCGCAAACCGCCTAGCACACGCGGCAGCACGAACGGACCGATGGTGGGGATCACGCCGAGCCGCATCCGCCCCGCCAGCGGCTGGCCGGCGGCGGTCGCGGTTTCCGTGATGTCGCGGGCGCCAGCCAGAACTTTGCGTGCCTTGTCCGCGATTTCGATTCCCAGCGGGGTCGGTTGGACCTTGCGCCGGGTGCGTTCCACCAATTCCGCCTGCAACAGATTTTCCAGCTCGGCCAGGCCTGCGCTGAGTGTCGATTGGGTGACGTGGCAGCGTTCGGCCGCTTGGCTGAAATGGCGCAGATCGACCACGGCGACCAGGTATTCGAGCTGGCGGATGGTGGGCAGATACATAATCGATCCTATCAATAACTGTATTTAATTTAATCAGTTGGATCGATTTTATCAATCTCCGTATTTTTGCGTTACGAGAGATCACAAAATCCCAACAGGAGATTTAAGAGATGACCAAAGCAAACGAAGATTCCGTGACCATTCAAAACCTGGAAGCCGCGTTCGCAGGCGAATCCATGGCCAACCGCAAGTATCTTTACTTCGCGCGCCGTTGCCGCGAACTGGGCGCGGTGGACGTGGCCGAAGTGTTCGAAGCCACCGCTGAACAGGAAACCGCGCACGCCTTCGGGCACTTGGAACTGCTGTACCCGTCCCAGGAGCTGAGCGTGGAACGCATGCTTGAACTGGCGGTCGAGGGTGAAACCTACGAATACGCCGAAATGTATCCGAAGTTCCGCCATTTGGCCTTGGAAGAAGACCGCATGGATGCGGTCAAGGAAATGGATGAGCAAATCGAAGAAAGCCGTGAGCACGCGGAAATGTTCCAAGCCGTGTTGGAAAAAGCCGCCAAACGCTTTGCCGCCCTGGCGAAAGTCGAAGAGCGTCACGCCGGTCACTATCAAAATGCCCTCGATCGCGTTCGCTCCAGCGTTACCGCCGCCGAATAAAAATCCGCAATTGCATTAAGCCTAAAGGAAACCAAGCTATGGATAACCAGAAATACATTTGTGTCGTCTGCAACTTCGTCTACGACCCAGCCCAAGGCATGCCCGAAGACGGCATCCCCGCCGGCACCGCGTTTGCCGACATTCCCGACGATTGGGAATGTCCCGATTGCGGCGTCAGCAAGGCCGACTTCGAAGCGTATGAGGAGGCGGCTTAAAGCCGCCTCCTTGTTCCGCCCTTATTCAGGTTGGAAAGGACACCGCCATGGACGCGCCTTCATGCAACGCGGACATCGTCATCATTGGCACCGGCATGGCCGGGGTTACGTTGGCGCGGGAACTGCGCAAGTTCGATCAAGACGCCACCATCCACATGATCACCTCCGACGACGGCCAAGTCTATTCCAAGCCGATGATTTCCAACGCCTTTGCCCAGGGCAAATCCCCCGATACCCTGGTGCAAAAAACCGCGCAGCAAATGGCGGAAGACCTGAACGTACGGGTGTGGACGCACACGCAGGTTCAGTCCATCGACCGTGCGGCCCGGTCCCTGCATATGGACGGACCGGGCGGTGGCCGCATCATTGGTTATGGCGATCTGGTGCTCGCCACCGGGGCGACGCCGCGCCCGTTTGAAGTGGAAGGCAGCACATCCGTGTCTCTGCCCGCCGTCAATAGTTTGACGGATTACGCCCGATGGCGCGCAGGCTTAACCGAAGACGCGCGGGTGCTGATCGTCGGCGCGGGCCTGATCGGTCTGGAATTCGCCAACGATCTGGTGAACGTGGGCTACCGGGTCGAAGTGGTCGACCCCATGGCCAAGCCGTTGGGGCGTCTGCTGCCCGACAAGTTGGGCCGGATCATGCAAGATGCGCTGACGGATATCGGCGTCACATTCCATATGGGCACCACCGTCACCGGCATCGCGCCGAGTGTGAACGGCAATGTCGCCCGGCTGGCGAACGGTGAACGCATCGCCTTTGACCACGCGCTCAGCGCCATCGGGCTGTTGCCCAACACCGGCCTGGCCCAAGACGCCGGTTTAACCGTGAAGCGGGGTATTCGTGTGGACGCGTATTTGCGCACGTCTGATGCGCACATCTACGCCCTGGGCGATTGCGCGGAGACGGACGCGGGCGTGTTGCCGTTCATCCTGCCCCTGATGGCCGAGGCCCGCGCGCTGGCGAAGACGCTCACCGGCGCGCCCGCGCCGGTGGATCTGCCGGCCCTGCCGGTGGCGGTGAAGACCCCGGCGTTGCCCACCGTGGTGTGTCCGCCCGCGCCCGGGGCCAAAGGCGACTGGATCGTTGAGGGGGACGGACATGACCGCCGCGCGCTGTTCGTTTCTCCCGACGGCGAGGAGCTCGGCTTTGTGCTGACGGGCACTGAGACCAAGGCCCGCCAGACGTTGGCGAAGGAGATGCCGCGTCTACTAGCGGCGTAACATTCTGAACACAAAAGAAAATAAGCGGTCCGGATACCTCCCTCCCCCGTTCGATCGGACCGCCTCCAGGCCTCTTCGCCCTCTCCTTGGGGCGAAGAGGCCTCAATTCGTTCCAAACGCTAGGGTTTCCGCGCAATTCAGCCCTTGCAAAGGGGGGCGGGGGGAGGTATAACCCGCGCTTCCCCCCAATTCCCCAAGCCTGCTTGGCTGGAATTGGGGGGCCTCTTCTCCCGCCGTAGGCGGGTGGGAGGCAGGAGATAACCTCCCCTCGCCCGATCGGGTTTCGGGGAGAGCCTCTCAAATCCTTCCGGTCAGAGATCGGGGATTTTAGGGACGGGCGGCATGGCAGGGCATGCCTGGATCGCCTAGGAAAGCCAACGGATCGCGCCCTCTTCGGCCGCGCGGTCAAAGATTTAAGGAAAAGCGAAATGCCCAAGCTGAAGACCAAATCCAGCGCGAAGAAGCGCTTCCGCCTCACCGGCACCGGCAAAGTCAAAGTCGGCAACGCCTACAAGCGTCACATGCTGCGCCGCCGCTCTCAGAAAATGAAGCGCAAGGCCCGCGGCACCATGATCCTCGCCGATCAGGACGCCAAGTTGGTGTTGTCCTACATGCCGTACGCGAAATAAGCGGCCACAGATTTAGAGACGGAGAAAAGATATGTCCCGTGTGAAACGTGGTGTTACCACCCACGCCCGCCACAAAAAGGTCATCAAGGCCGCCAAGGGTTACCGCGGCCGCAACAAGAGTAACTTCCGCGTCGCCATTGAAAAGGTCGAAAAGGGCCTTCAATACGCGTACCGCGACCGCCGCACCAAAAAGCGCGAATTCCGCAAGCTGTGGATTCAGCGCATCAACGCCGGCGCGCGTTTGAACGGCATGAAGTACTCGACCTTCATGAACGGCCTGTCGAAGGCCGGGATCGAGCTGGACCGCAAGGTGCTGGCCGACTTGGCCGTGCGCGAGCCGGAATCGTTTAAAAGCTTGGTGGAACAGGCCCAGGCCGCTCTCGCCAAGTGACCGAAGGCGATCGTCGCCCCCTCTAAGTTGAATGTGGGGAGCGGCGTAAGCGCCGAAGGTCCTAGCAAGCCTTAGGTTTTGTTAAGACGGACGTCGAAAACAAACCATAGGCGTGCTGAAAAAAGGTATTTAAAAGAGAGGGACTGGCGCCTAGCCGGTCCCTTTTGTTTGTTTGAACCCTATTGGGGATTTTAAGACCATGTCGGATATCGAAAATCTCAAATCCGAATTGTTGGCCCAGGTGGAGGCTGCCGATAGTCTCCAGACGCTGGAAGACGTGCGCGTCTCCGCGCTCGGCAAAAAAGGTGCGATCACGGCCCAGATGAAAAACTTAAGCGGATTGGAGCCGGACCAACGCAAAGCCATGGGTCAGGCGTTGAACGCGCTCAAGGGCGATGTCGCCGCCGCCATCGAAGCCAAAAAAGAAGCTATGGCGGATGCGGAGCTGAACGCCAAGCTGCTGTCTGAGAAGGTCGACGTGACCTTGCCCGCGCGGCCCGAAACGGAAGGCTTCATCCACCCCATCAGCCACACTATCGAAGAGGTGGTGGCGATCCTGGGCGAAATGGGGTTCGAAGTGGCCGAAGGCCCGGAAATCGAAGACGACTGGTTCAACTTCACGGCGCTTAATATTCCCGACGATCATCCCGCGCGTCAGGAGCACGACACCTTCTATCTGCCGGGTGAAGGCACGAACGGGCGCAAGGTGTTGCGCACCCACACATCGCCGGTGCAAATCCGCACCATGATGAACACCAAACCGCCGCTGCGCATCATCGCGCCGGGGCGCACGTATCGGTGCGACTACGACGCCACCCACACCCCGATGTTCCATCAGGTCGAGGGCTTGGTGGTGGACAAGTCCACCCACATGGGCCACTTGAAAGGCTGCCTCATTGATTTCTGCCGGGCGTATTTCGGTGTGGACGATCTGCCGGTGCGTTTCCGCCCCAGCTATTTCCCGTTCACCGAGCCCAGTGCCGAAGTCGACATCGGCTGTACCCGCGAAGGCGGCGAATTCAAGATCGGCCACGGCGACGACTGGCTGGAAATTTTGGGTTGCGGCATGGTCAACCCGAAGGTTCTGGAAAACTGCGGCATCGATTCGTCCGAATACCAGGGCTTCGCCTTCGGTATGGGGGTGGAGCGCATCGCCATGCTCAAATACGGCATTCCGGATCTGCGCACCTTCTTCGAATCGGATTTGCGCTGGCTTAGGCATTACGGATTCCAGGCCTTGGATGTGCCGAACATGGTGGGAGGGCTCAACCCATGAAATTCACGCTGAGCTGGTTGAAGGACCACCTGGACACCGACGCGACTTTGGATCAAGTGGTCGAACGTTTGACCATGTTGGGTTTGGAAGTGGACAACGTCGAGGACCGCGCGGCGGGCCTGGAAGGCTTCGTCGTGGGTGAAGTGCTGGAAGCCCAAAAACACCCGGACGCCGACAAATTGCAAGTCCTGACGGTGAACAACGGTAATGAAACCCTGCAGGTGGTGTGCGGCGCGCCCAATGCGAGAAAGGGCCTGAAAGGCGTGCTCGGCGCGTCCGGCATGTACATTCCCGGCATCGATATGACCTTGAAGCCCGCGACCATCCGCGGTGTGGATTCCAACGGCATGATGCTGTCCGAGCGCGAAATGGGCCTGTCCGACGAGCATACCGGCATCGTCGAATTGGACGCGGACGCACCCGTGGGCGAAAAGGCCGTGGAGGTGATGGGTCTGAACGATCCGGTGATCGAAATCGACATCACCCCCAACCGCGGCGACTGCTTGGGTGTGCGCGGCATCGCGCGCGACTTGGCCGCCAGTGGTTTGGGCGCCTTGAAACCGCTCGGCGACGGTCCCGACGGCCGTGTCAAGCCGATGGACGGCGTGTTCGACAGCCCCATCGATGTGAAGCTCGATTTTCCGGCGGGTGCTGAAAGCGCGTGTTCGCAATTCGCCGGACGCTATGTGCGTGGCGTGAAAAACGGCCCCAGCCCGAAGTGGATGCAAGATAGATTGTTGGCTATTGGCTTGCGCCCCATCTCCGCCTTGGTGGACATCACCAACTATTCGACTTGGGACCTGGGTCGCCCGCTGCACGTCTTCGATGCGGATAAAGTCAGCGGCGACATCACCGCGCGTTTGGCCAAGGCGGGCGAAACAATGCTGGCGCTGGACGAAAAGGAATACGCGCTGGACGAAGAGATGTGCGTCATCGCCGACAATGAAAAGGCCGAGGCCATCGCCGGCGTGATGGGCGGATTGGAATCGGGGTGCACAGAGGACACCGTCAATGTGTTCATCGAAAGCGCGATCTTCGATCCCGTGCGCACCGCGCAAACGGGGCGCAAACTGAACCTGCAATCCGACGCGCGCTACCGGTTCGAGCGCGGCATCGACAACGACTTTGCCGTCGACGGCATGGAAAACGCCACGCGCTTGGTGATGGAATTGTGCGGCGGCGAGCCGTCGAACGCCATCGTCGCGGGCGACGGGCCCGATTGGCAGCGCACGCTCGACTTCCGCCCGTCGCGTGTCAAATCGCTCACCGGCGTCGACGTCGCCAAGGACGAGATGGAACGCATTGTTACCGTGCTCGGCTGCAGCGTAGATAAGTCAGGGGGGGATAAATCCGACGCCGCCAACTGGAAGGTCGAAGTTCCATCCTGGCGCAGCGACATGGTGGATGAGGCCTGCGTGGTCGAGGAAATCATCCGCGTCAACGGCTACCACAACATTCCGCACGTCTCCATGGAGCGTGAAGACGCGTTGCCGCATGCGGCGGTCAGTTCGGCGCTGCGCCGTCGCCGGGGCGTGCGCCGTCTGTTGGCGGGCCGCGGCTTGATCGAGGCGGTGACCTATTCGTTCCTGCCTGCCGCCCACGCTGAGCTGTTCGCGGGCGAAGGCGGCGTGCCGGACAGTGTGCGCTTGTCCAACCCCATCTCGGCGGACTTGGACGTGATGCGTCCGAGCCTTTTGCCCAACCTGATCGCGGCCATCGGACGCAATGATGCGCGTGGACACACAGACGGTGCGCTTTATGAAGTCGGTCCGCAGTTCGCGGGCGACGACCCGGACGATCAGACCTTGGTCGCGGCGGGCGTGCGCTCCGGCCAAGCGGTGGCGCGCAACTGGGCCGCTCCGGCGCGGGCTGTGGACGTGTTCGACGCCAAAGCGGACGCCATCGCGACGCTGGAAGCTGCCGGTGCACCCGTTACAAACCTGCAGGTGTTCGCGCACGAAGAAGGCGGGCCTCAGTGGTATCACCCGGGCCGCTCGGGCACGCTTCGCTTGGGGCCGAAAACCATCCTTGCCAATTTCGGCGAAATCCACCCGGGTGTATTGAAGAAGTTGGGCGTTAAGGGACCCGTCGCGGCGTTCGAGGTGTTTTTGGACAATCTTCCGGCGCAAAAGGCCAAAAAGAGCCAGGCCCGGCCCCTGGTCAAGCTTTCGGCCTTCCAACCGGTGGAGCGTGATTTCGCCTTCCTGGTGGACGCAAGCGTGGAAGCCACGAACGTTGAACGCGCCGCCAAAGCTGCGGACAAGCAGTTGATTGCGGACGCCAAGCTGTTCGATGTGTACGAAGGCGATGGTGTGGCGGATGGCAAGAAATCCGTCGCCATCCAGGTCACGCTGCAGCCGTTCGACAAGACCATGACGGATGAAGAGATCGAAGCGGTTTCCGCGAAAGTCGTCGCGTCTGTCAAAAAGGCCACGAACGGGGAGCTGCGCGGTTAAGACGTATAAAATGTCCTATTAACGGACAAAAAAAGTGTTATAATATAAAAAGGGCGAGTGCTGGATGTTGAACCGGCATCGCCCTTTTGATTTTGCACAGGTCGAATAGTGTGACAAAATGGCGTTTATCTTGTGTTAATGCTCAAATCCTATGCTTTTGCTTGAGCAAAATCCGGGCACAGGGCTCACACGTAAAGCTCGTGATATGATCCCTGCGATACCATCAGTGCCTTTGGCCCAAGGCGCTCAATAATAAAAAAATATGCGATACAATGGGGTGCCGTCGCAGAGTGGACAATGTGTGTTGTTTTAACTGTGAGGATTTGGGATCAATCCAATGGCACAAAATGTATCTCTCACCGGGGTCGAGCGGACATTCGCCGACGATGAAATCATCGTCAGCAAGACCGACACCACCGGCCGCATCGTGTATGCGAACGAAACCTTTCTCCGAATGGCGGACATGACCGAAGCAGAAACCATTGGTCAGCCACACGCCGTCATCCGCCACCCGGAAATGCCGCGTGCGGTTTTCAAGTTGTTATGGGACACCATTTCGGTGGGCAAGGAACTGTTCGCTTACGTCGTGAACCGCTCCAAGAATGGTGACCACTATTGGGTTCTGGCCCACGTTACGCCGAGCTTCGACGTGAGCGGTCAGATCGTCGGCTATCATTCCAACCGCCGCGTCGCGGACAAGCAGGTGCTCGATACCGTGATCAAGCCGCTCTATAAGCAGCTTCTCGAAATCGAAGAAAGCCATGCCAACCGTAAGGAGGGTATGAACGAAGCGTTCAACACGCTGGTGAAAATTCTTGAGGACAAGGGAGTCAGCTATGATGAATTCATCTTCTCTCTTCAACACTAAAGTTTCCATCGGCGTGGCCGCCGTTACGTCGCTCGCGGCGGGCATTGGCATACTCGTGGGGGCCCCCGCCATTGTCGATGAAGGCCTGCTGGCCGTGGCCATCATTGCGCTCGGTGCAGGTATCTTTTTCCTTTACAAAGTTGACAAGGAACTCAAGCGCGTCACGGCCACCTGCCAAGCCGCCGACCAAGGTGATTTCGAAGCCCGCCTGGTTCCTATTACCGAAGGCGGCGATATGGGCGTGCTGCAGCGTTCGGTCAACGATATGATCGACCGTGCGGATGCCTACGTGCGTGATTCCAAAGCGTGTTTGGAGTACGTGGCGGACAACAAATATTTCCGCACCATCTTGACCTCAGGCATGACCGGCAGCTTCCGGAACGCGGCCAACACCGTGAACGGCGCGACCAACGTCATGAAGGACAAGGTTGGCAATTTTTCCACGGTGGCGGATGACTTCGAAACCAATATGAAGAAAGTGGTCGACACCGTAGCCTCGGCCGCGACCGAGTTGCAGTCCACCGCGCAAGGCATGGAGGCCACCGCGTCGTCCACCAGCCAGCAGGCCACCACCGTGGCGGCGGCGGCGGAAGAAGCCTCGGCCAACGTGCAGACGGTTGCCTCTGCTGCGGAGGAACTGTCCAGTTCCATCTCCGAAATCTCACGCCAGGTGGCGCAATCGACGCAGATCGCCAGCACCGCCGTGGTCGAAGTCGACGGCGCCAATCAAAAGGTTCAAGGCTTGGCCGAAGCGGCGCAGAAGATCGGCGAAGTGGTGGCCCTGATCACCGACATCGCGGACCAGACCAACTTGCTGGCCCTGAACGCGACCATCGAAGCGGCGCGCGCGGGTGAGGCAGGCAAGGGCTTCGCGGTGGTGGCGTCCGAAGTGAAAAACCTCGCCAACCAAACCGCCAAGGCGACCGAGGAGATTTCCGCGCAGATCGGTGGCATCCAGGGCGCAACCCAGGATGCGGTCACCGCCATTGGCTCCATCGGCGGCATCATCAACCAGATGAATGAAATCGCGTCGACCATCGCGGCGGCCGTCGAAGAACAAGGTGCGGCGACGCAGGAAATCGCACGCAACGTCGAGCAAGCGGCGACCGGCACCACGGACGTGACCACCAATATCGTCCAGGTGACCGAGGCCGCGTCCGAAACCGGCAGCAGTGCACACGATGTGCTGGGTGCGGCGGGTGAGTTGTCCAAACAGGCCGAAGTCCTCGGTTCCGAAATGGGGAACTTCGTGGTCGAAATGCGCAAGGTGATTTGACCGTTTTACATCCCATCGAACGGATCAAGCCGGACCTATTTGGTCCGGCTTTTTCGTGAATGCGTCCTGCCCTTGCCATCTGGGGCCCGGGCGCTGTGTCTGACGTCAGCGTTGCGCACGCCAGCAACGGTCAGTCCGGTGGCAACATGCATTTTGGCCGTGCGGTAAGCCGCTTGAGATAGGCGTTGATGTTGTCGAGGCCGTCATTGTAACCGAGCGTGTTTCCGAAATGGCACGTCCAGCCGACGTTGATGTCCGTGACGGAGAACGCATCGGCGACCAAGTGGTCTTTGGTTTCCAGTTCGCGTTCCAGGGCCTGCGCGCTGATCCGATAAGCCTTACGATTGTGCTCATACATTTCCGGAACGCGTTCGTGTTCGGGCAAGATGTTTTTGCTTCGAAACGTACTCCACGCCCACGCTTCCATTTCCGTCAGGGCAAAAGACGTCCATTGATCGTGCAGCGCCCGCTCCCACGCGCCGGAAGGATGGATAAGCCCTTTCTCCGGCTTTGCGTCGGCGAGATACGTGCATATCGCGGCGGATTCGAACAATCCTTGCCCATCGATGTCCAATGCGGGAATCCTCTTGAGCGGATGAAACCGGACAAGTTCCGGATGCTCGAATACATTGTCCGTTATGCCCTCATAATCGATATCAAGTTCCGCCATCGCCCACATGGGCCGTGTGGCGCGCGTCGGGGAATGTCCAAAGAGTCTCATGGTTCCGGGTTCCTGTTCGTTGTTTCGGTTTCGCTATTTCGCCAAGCACCAATTGGCGTGGTGTTCACAAAGCCGCTTCAAGAGAGCGGCGTATTTGTTGCGAATGGCTTTGGCTTGGTCGGGCTGTACCGTGAAGTACATATAGCCGTGCGGGCCCGAATCGTGACCGCCGTGACCCAGGATGCCGGACCGCCCATGCGGGTCCATGGTCCCGAGTTTTTTCGCCGACATGTGGGGGGCGTAAGGCATGTGGTGCGGAATGCTCACGGTCATGACGAGATTCGACTTGGCGGGCTCCATGTAAGCGCGGTGAATGGGCGCCAGCATGTAGGATAGCCCGGCCTTCCGAGGGGTCTTGTAGGTTTCGTCCGCGAAGCGCCGACGCAAGAGATGTTTGGCATCTTCGGCAGAGACGTTATCGATGCGCATGCGTTCAAGATCGAAATACGGGCGGGCATGGTTGCGTATGCCGATTTCGTCGTGTGCTTGTGGGATCAGTTGATCTGGAGGATAAGCGTATTCCCACGGCGCTTCGTAAAAACGTACGCTGGTGCGCGCGACGAATGTCGCCCAGCCGTTGGTGCCTTGCTTATGGACGATGAAGCCTTGTTTCGCATCACGGACATACACCGTCGCCTCGGCTTGCAGATCGCCGGGAAGCGCGCTCAACGCCAGCTCGATTTCCAGGTCTTGCGGCAAGTCGACGAAAGCGCCGTCCGCTTGTGCCGGGAAAGCCGCGTTCAACACGCCGATTGTTGTCAGCGCGAGAAGAGTAAAGCGTATTCTTTCGGCAATCCGCTTCCGCCTTTGATGATGCGCGGGGAGCGGGGGGCAATATCTAACACCCATAAGCCTTGTCCTTTTCTGATGGGGCCTGGGGTGAGTGTATTCTTTAAGTATTTATTCGCAAGTAGGCAGTATTTTCGTATATAGTATCAAAAAAGATACTAACATTTATATTAGGAGTGGGAGGATGGGCAAAAAGACGCGGAAAACGGTGGAGCATCAAACCCCGCTCGTCGAGGGCACCTGCCCAATGCCGGATATCGCTCAGTTGATCGGCGGCAAATGGAAGCTGATCATTCTCCAGATTCTGATCTTCCAAGGCATGAAGCGGTTTGGTCAGCTCAAACGTCAAATCGACGGGATTACGCAGACGATGCTCACAACTCAACTCCGCGCTCTGGAAAAGGATGGCTTGGTCGAACGCAAGGCCTACCCGGAAGTGCCGCCCCGCGTTGAATACACGGCCACCCGCAAGGCGAAGGATCTTGAAGAAATGTTCCATGCCATGCATGCGTGGTGGCTGCGCAACGAATAGGCTTCCGGGTTTCGGAACCTGATGGGCGCACCGCTGCCCGCAAAAGGCCATATTGCCGCCCCGCTGAGGGCACAAAGGGGGTGTTTCCTGTCACGGTGGAAAAGCGGGCGCCCGCCCGATCAGACCCAAAGGGGGACTAGCGCATGAAATGGATTGTGCCTGTGTTGGCGGCGATGGGGGTCGGCCTGGCGGCGGCCCCGGTCTTGGACGAGCCGCTGGAACCGGCGGTGGAATTTGTCGGTGCGCAAAATCAGGATTGGAAACAGCAGCGCGCCGCGTGGGTCGGCGATACGATCCGGCGCAACGCCATCCTCACCAGCGCGGTGTGGCGCGGCGAAACGGACCGTTGACGCCACTGGGTATCGAGCTCAAGGCCGTTTGCCCTTGGCCGTGGGAGTTTTTCTTTGCTCGCGGGAGTCTGCCTTTGCTAAGGTGACGGTATTCCTGATTCGAAGACGGCTTTCCCATGCCACCAGCACCGCAAAGCGCGAAATCATCCTCCCCAACCTCCCTGACGCAAGCCTTCCGGTCGGTGCGGACGTGTACGGAACGGCTGTGCGATCCGCTGGAACCCGACGATTTCAACTTGCAGACCATGCCCGACGTCAGCCCGGTGAAATGGCACATCGCGCACGTGAGCTGGTTTTTCGAAACCTTTATTCTGACCCCGTACTCTGGCGGTTACCGGCCCTTCCACCCCCGTTTCCAGCACCTGTTCAACTCCTATTACGAAACTGTGGGGACCTTTCACCCACGTCCCCAGCGCGCGTTTCTAAACCGCCCGACCACGGCGGACATCTTTGAATACCGCGCACACGTGGATGCGGCCATGGCGGGGCTGTTGGCGGATGTGGACCATCCCGAGTTCGCACGCATTGCGTTTTTGACGGAAGTCGGACTGAACCACGAACAACAGCACCAGGAACTGATGCTGACCGACATCAAGCATGTATTCGCCACCAATCCCTTGCACCCGGTTTATACCGAAGCGCGGCCGGTGCAAACGCAGGCCGCGCCGCCGCTGGATTGGCGGGAGTTCGACGGCGGTCTGGTGGAAATCGGCCATAGTGGCGGCGGTTTTGCCTACGACAACGAAGGTCCGGCGCACAAGGTGCATCTGGAGTCTTACCGCCTGGCCACGCGTCCGGTGACCAATGGAGAGTACCTGGAGTTCATCGCGGACGGCGGTTATGACCAAGTTGAATTGTGGCTATCGGAAGCTTGGCGCATCGTGAACGAACAAGGTTGGCGTGCGCCGCTCTACTGGCATGAGACGCAAGACGGCTGGGTCCATATGACGCTGTCGGGCCTGCGCCCGGTTGACCCTGCGGCGCCGGTTTGTCATGTCAGCTTCTATGAAGCCCAGGCCTACGCCACCTGGGCCGGCAAGCGTTTGCCCGGTGAAGCGGAATGGGAGGTTGCCGCCCGGGATGAGAACGTGGACGGCCACTTTATGGACAGCGGCGACTTCCACCCCCGTCCGGCGATGGAAGGCGAAGGGCTCCAGCAAGTGTATGGCGATGTTTGGGAATGGACGCAGAGCGCTTATGCGCCTTATCCGGGATTCAAGCCGCTCGACGGGTCGCTCGGTGAATACAACGCCAAGTTCATGTGCAGCCAGTTCGTGTTGCGCGGCGGATCGTGCGTCACGCCATCGGGCCATGTCCGTTCCACCTACCGCAATTTTTTCTATCCCCCGGACCGTTGGCAGTTCAGCGGCATCCGCCTGGCGGAGGACGCATGATGCATACGAACTCTGCTACAAATTTGACGTTTACCGATTACCACCCGGTGCCTGCGGATTTTTACGAAGAAATCGTGGCGGGGTTGAACCAGACGCCGAAGCGCATCGCGCCGAAATTTTTCTACGATGCCCGCGGCTCGCAACTGTTCGAGGCCATCTGCGATCTGCCCGAATACTATCCCACGCGCATCGAAAAAAAGATTTTGATGGATCACGTGGATGCGATCTCCAAGGCCATGGGCCCGCACTGCTGCATCATCGAACCGGGCAGTGGGTCCAGCGACAAAGTGCGTCTGCTGCTCGACGCGGTGAATCCGCGCGGTTACATGCCGTTGGAAATCTCCAAGCACCATCTTCTGGCGGCGATGGACCGGCTTACCCAGGATTTTCCGTGGCTCGACGTGCACGCGGTGTGCATTGATTTCACCGGCGATCTGACCGTGCCGGATCATCAAGACGACGCGCACCGGGTGGCGTTTTTCCCGGGCTCTTCCATTGGCAATTTCGAACCCGTCGACGCGATGCGCTTCTTGCGCGATTTGCGCGCCGTAGTGGGCGACGACGGCGGGCTGTTGATCGGCGTGGATCTGAAAAAGGATGAAGCCACTTTGAACGCGGCCTACAACGACGCGGCGGGGGTGACGGCGGACTTCAACAAGAACCTGCTGGTGCGCATCAACGCCGAACTCGATGGTGACTTCGATCTAGAGATGTTCCGCCATTGGGCTTTTTACAACGCGGACGCGGGACGTATCGAAATGCATCTGGTGAGTGAATGCGCGCAAGCGGTGCGCATCGGTGCGCACACATTTTCGTTCTCTGAGGGTGAAACCATCCATACGGAAAATTCGTACAAGTACACGGTGCGAGAATTTCAAGATTTGGCCCGCGCCACCGGTTTTCGCCCGGTCGAGACCTGGACCGATACAAACGATCTGTTCAGTTTGCAGTATTTCGCCGCGGCTTAGGGCCCTGACCCTAAGCACAAGCCCTCGGTGGAATGAAGCGCCCCATCGAGCAGAGTTCGAAAATGATAAAAGGCTGGGGCAACGTTCGAACGCAGTGAGAGTGGTGCGCCCAGCAGGATTCGAACCTGCGACCCCCAGATTAGGAATCTGGTGCTCTATCCAGCTGAGCTATGGGCGCTTGCGCCTTGGCTTATAACACGAAATCCGGTCCGGAAAACACCTTCCCCGGTCCTTCCTCGCCGCCGTGTTTCGAATGCATGACATTTCAATCACAAAATCGTGAATGAAATGTAACACTTTTATTACCCCTTGAGAGTACACTCGGAATCGTGGCGCGGTGACCCGCCCGTATTTGTCAGACAATCAATTGCTGGTGCACATTCTTCCGGGTTCCCATGTCACAAGGTAGGGCTGGCGCATTGCGCAATGTCTTAGCGCCGGGTGCGCCGAGGCGGAGAAGCCGCCTCTTCCGCAATCCCACAATGTCTGTGGAGGGGCCTCTGAACAGGAGAACCTGACCATGAAACCGCATAAGGAGACCACCAAAAGACCCGCTGGCGCCACGATGATTGGCGCTGCCTTCGCAACCCTGGCCGTTGCCGCCATGGCGACGCCTGCGCTTGCGGAAGGTTCCGCCACCTGTGCGAACCGCGACAAAGTCGTCTCGGCGTTGAGCGAAGTCTATGCCGAAAACCCGGTGTCCATCGGCTTGACCGAAGAAGGCGCGGTGATCGAGGTGATGGCGTCCAGTGAAGGATCGTTCACCATCGTGGTGACGCATCCCAATGGCCTGACCTGCCCCATCGCGGCGGGTAAAGCCTGGCAAACCGTGGCCGCCAAGGTCACCGGGGATGGCGTTTAAGCTCTCAGGGAGCTGAAGCAAAGAGCTGGATTTAGAAGCTCTGTTTAAGTTCAACGAACACCCGGTCATTGTCGCCTAATCCCTTGAACGGCGAGCGCGTGCCGTCGTGATAGACCGTCACGCCGCCGGTGACGCTGAGCGCGTCGCGGATATCGTATTCCACCGCCGCCCGCGAATACCCACCGCCCTTGGTCAGCGGCGAAATGCGTGTGGTCAAAAGGGTGACGTGCAACTTCTCACGTAGATAGTCGCCGGAAAAGCGCAACGCATATTGCTGAGAATTCCGTTTCAGGCCTTCCGGGATCAGCGCCGGGCTCCAATCGTGGAGGTGGCGGTTGAGCACATCAAAGCTCACGGTGGTGTCCGTCAGACCCGAATACTCCATTCCCAACAGCACATCGGTGCGACGGAAATCCTTGTTGGGTTCGCCCAAGGTTTCCAGGCCGTCCAGGTGCGCGGCTTCGCCTTTGAGCAGCCAATTGCCCAAAGCCACGTCCCCGGTGACGCCCAAGAGCGTGAGGCGTTCGTGGCGGATGCGGGTCTCGCCGTTCACGCTTTCCTTATGTCCGCCGTCCTCAAAAACGTTGGCGGCGTGAAAAGATACGTCCCAGCCGGAAAAGTTGCCGCGCAGGCTGGCGGCGAACTCGGCGTTGTCCAGGCCGTCATCCGGGACGTCTTGCGGAGGGGCGGCCCCGTTCTGGGGGTCGTAGGGGCTGTAAGAGGGGGCCAGTTTGTTGAAGCGGATGTGCGGGATCACCAGCGCGGTGGCGGTCCACGGCCCGGTGATGTAGTCGGCCCGCGCCATCGCCAGCGGCAGACGCACGTCCTCGATATCCACCATGCCCAGTTCGCGCCGGTCCAGGGGATTGACCACGTCCACCACGCGCAGGGTTTCCGACGTGCCCCATACGATGACCTGGCGGCCCAAGGTCAGTTCAAATCCGCCGCCCAACTCGGCGCTGGCGTAAAGCTCGCCCAGGTTCACGTCGCGTTCGAAAGAATTGGTGATGGTGGCGTTGTAATCGCTGCGTCCGCGCAGTGCGTAAACGAAATCGTGGGCGGCGCTCACCTCGCCCAGAACCCGCAACGGTACGGCGAATTGGTCGGGCAGATCGCCTTTGAGCTTCAGCGCCGCCTTGGCGCGCGTGCGGCTGAGGCCGCGTTTGTCGTATTCCCCCGCCGCAGGTGCGTTTTGCGTGTAGTCATACGCCGCCGAAACCGACACGCTGCCCGACAGCGTCCAGGGGGAGGGGAGGGCGGTATCGGGCCCGGCCGACTCGGCACCGTCGGATGGAGAGGGCGCATCGTCAAAGCCATCCAGAACGTTGTCGAGATCGCCACCGGACGGCGAGACGGGCTGAGCGGGCGCATCGAAGCCCTCCAACACATCGTCCAAAGTGCTTGGGTCCAAACCGCTTTGCGCCATTGCGGAACCGCTTGCCGCCAAGGCAAGGGTGAACGCGGCCGAGCGGGCGGTCAGGTCGATCATGCACTTAAAGGCCCTTTTCCAAACGGCGCAATGTGAACAACGTTTCATCCAGGTCCTGATTGTAACGGACGTTGGAAAACGTCATTTCGGTCTTGTGTTCGGTAACCTTGTTTTTCTTGGTCGTCATGGTCATGGATGTGATGGTCCACACCCCGTCGATTTGTTCCAGGCCGGGCACATCGAGGTACTTGAGTTTGCCCCCGACGTCGGTCCAGTGCACGGCGCGCACCAAGATGAAGTTGTCCTGACGCACGAACAAGACGGACTTTTTATAACCGGTTTCGTCGATCTGATCCTGGGTTTTGGGCAGCGCTTCGATCAACCAGGTCTTGTGCCCGCGCACGTCTTGCTCTTTGAGAATCTTGAAGTCGTAGGCGTCCAGCTCGCGGCGCGTCATGTCGGAATAATTGAAGTCCGATCCCATGAAGCTGCCGGACTTGTCCGACGTGGCGATGCGCTTGGTCTTTTTCAGCGCGGGCAAAAACAGCCACTGGTCGTCGTCTTTTTCGTCCGCCGCGAAGTCGTAGGTGAGAAAGCCCGTGTCCTTCACGTCGGCGGGCGCCAGGAAAAACATGATGCGCCGCCGGTCTTCTTCGCCTTGCTCCGTGATTTGATCCTTATCGAAGGTCTTGATTTTGCGGATGCGTTTGTCGCCGTTCTTGTCGATCAGCACCATTTGCATTTCGGCGATGCGGTTGTCGCCGTCGTCGCGGCCATTGACGTTGTCCATGATCTGGCGCGCGTTCAATTCGGCGGCGACAGCTGGTAACGCGGCCAAGTCTAATACGCAAAGGCCCAACACGGCGGTGGTCAAAAGTGTTGTCGCGGTTTTCATCAAGGCTCTCCGGTCTCAATAATCCTTATCGTCGGGAATCAGGTGGGCGCGGTCCAGGATCTTCATCAAGGCTGCGGCGAGGAACGTGTCCGCCAACAGGGCCAAAGTGATGGCCAGACCCGTCAGCCAGCCGAAGTTGAACAGGTTGTTCAAGGTCGACAGCATGTAGATAAAAAAGCCCAGCGACAAAACGACCGTCGTGACCAACATGGCGCGGCCCGTGCCCAACAGGGTTTCGCGCACGGCGGTCTCCACGCTGCCGGTGTCGTGGTGGTAGCGGCGGTAGTTGTGCATGAAGTGGATGGTGTCGTCGACGGCAAGCCCGATGGCGATGGAGCCGATCAACATGGTGAACAGATCCAGCGGCACGTCCAGCCAGCCCATCACGCCCAATGTCACGATGATGGGGGTCAGGTTGGGGATCATGCTCACCACGCCGTAACGCAGATTGCCTAAGAACGCGACCATCATGACGGTGATCACCAAGGCGGCGATGATATAGCTTTCCGTCATGGATTCGATGGTGGCGTGCATGGTGCGGCCCAGCAGCGCGTTCATGCCGGTTACCGTGATCTCGACGTCCTCGCCCAGCACGTCATGAAACTTCGCGCTCAAGGTCTGGTCCAGATCGCGCAGGTAAACGGAATCCACCCATGGCATGCGTGCGGTGAACCGCGCCATGCGGAACTGGCTGTCGACGAAATCCTCCATATCGTCGGATCCGGAATTTTCGAACAGGAACAGCTCCTGGGCGATCAGATCGCGGTCGTCGGGGATGACGTAATAGGCATTGTCGTTGGCGTGCAGTGCGCGGTTCGATTCCTTCAAGATGTCGGCGAGCGACAGGGTCTTGCCGACGCTGTAATGTTCGTCCTGGAGCCGCTCGACATCGCGGTTGAGCTGCTCCAGCCCGGCCATCACCTCTGGATCGTAGAGCCCGTTTTCACGCTTGGTGTCGACAATCACCTCGATGGCGCTGGCGCCCTTGAGTCGCTCGTCGATGACGTCCAGCGCCAGGCGCGAGGGTTCGCTCCGGGGCAACCAGTCGAACGGTTGATGGGAAAACCGCAACTGCGTGATGCCCGCGATCGCGCCTACCAGCACGAAGCCGCTCACTGCGAGCACCAACCACGCGCGCCGGGTGGAGAAATCGGCGACTCCCACCAACAGGGCATCCATGCGCTTGTGGCGTTTGTCGGCCCGGCCGCTGGCCTTGGGCTTCAAAGGCAACAGGCTCAGCATGGCTGGCAGGAACGTGAGGTTCAAAAACAAAGACAGCAAAATGCCCGTCGAGGCGATCAGGCCTAAGTCCGCGATGGGGGCGACTTCCGCGCCGGCAAAAGACGCGAGCCCCGCCGCGGTGGTCAAAGAGGTCATGACGATGGGCAGGCCCGAATGGCCCATGGCGTATGCGATGCTGTCGTGCACGTCGTGACCGCGTTGAAGGTGGCGGAAAAAGATGGCGAGCAGGTGCACCGCGGCGCCGACGCCGACGGCCAGCAGAAACGAGGGCAGAATCTGCATGGGCAGGGTGAAGGCCCGGCCTGAGAGTGGGATCAGGCCGAGCGTGCCGATGACCGACAGGATCACCACCAGCAGGGGCAGAATTACACCGGATGGGCGGCGGAACATAACCAGTAGCACCACCGCGATGACGCCCAGGCCCATCAGGGTGAAGCGTTTCATGTTGGTCTGCATGGCGGATTTGAGCGCGTGGGCGACCACCGGGGAGCCTGAAACGTAAACTTGGAAATCCGGTGCGTCGTAGCCGTAGGCGATCTTCTCGACCGCTGTCACCAGTTCGGTGTTTTCCGCGTCGGTGAGGAATTCACGCTCCAGCGGCGCTGCGTTTGCGGGGTCGTTGAAACCATCCATGGTCCCATCGCCGAAGCCGTCGTCGTCGAACCCGGCCAAGGGGTCGTCCTCGACGCCCACACTGGAATAAGCGTCGGTGCGGATCACGATGGCGGTGATGCGCCGGTCTTCGGACAGCAAAACATTTTCGAACAGCGGATTGGCGTAAGCCCGTTCGCGCTTGGCTTCATAATCGGCGGGGTCTTGGGGCCAGTCTTCGAACAGATCCTCGACGATCAAATCGTCGCCTTCGCCGTAGGTGTTGCGGGCGTTGATCAGGCTGGTGATGTCGTCCAGATAGGGCGTGTCGTTTTTCAGTTCATGATGAAGCGCTTGCAGCTTTTTCAGGAACGCGGGCGCGAAGACGTCGTCGGATTCGATGGCGACGATGACCAACTCGTCGCGGCCGAACTGATCGCGGAACGCATTGTAAGTCAACAGCGCCGGATCGTCGTCATGCAGAAAACTTTCCGTCGCGGTGTCCATGACCATGTGGCGCACGTTCGACGCCAAGCCCCCGACTACGGCCAGGGAGAGAATCAAAACGATCCAGGCGCGGCGTGCGATCAGACGGGCGAAAACCTCGAATCCCAGTTCCACGCGTTGGCGAAGAGTTTGCACCATGGCTCTGCGTTTCCTTCCCAATTCAAGTCTTGCGGATGGCGTCGAGCAACATGTCCGCGACGATTCCGGCGGCCTCCGGTAGGGCTAAGTCGGCATTCAGCGTCTCGGAATCCGGGCGCAGCGCCGCTACGCGCCGGCGGATTGGTGCATTGGTGGCGTAAAGCGCGCACGCGCCGACCAGCATCATGTGCGTGAGGAACGGATTGACCGGTTTGAAGTGGCCGTCTTCGGCGCCGTCCGCGAGGGTTTGCTCCAACGCCCCCACCACACGGCCCATCAGCGGCAGGACTTCATCGGGCAGATTGCGCCCGCCATCGGCGATTTCGCGCAACATAATGGCGGGAAAACGTTGCGGGTGGTCGCTGTCCACCAGAATTTGGGCGAAGGCGCGGATGCGCTCGTGCGGGTCGGAGACGGTGTCGAGCATGGCTTCCAAGCGCGCGGTCTTTGCGGAAAACAGGCGCTTGAGTACGGCCGTGTAAATCGCGTCCTTGTCGCCGATGCGGTAATACAGCGTTGCCTTGTTGACACCCGCCGCCTTGGCGATTTCGTCCATGCGTGCGCCGTCATAGCCTTTGTCGGCGAACGCGGCAGCGGCGGCGTCCAACAGATCGTCGTTGGACGGCATGGATTTTTGCGGGGGCTTTTGTGGCGGTTTTTCTGGGGCGTGCGCGGTAGCGGACATTTTTTTAACCAAATGGTTTAACCAAACGGTTGAAATATGCCCGCACAAAAACTGAGAGTCAACGTGCGATTCACGATGGACGTTTAGTTATTTGATTTATAAGGGTTTTATCAGTCGAACCAATCGACGGGGATAGAATAGTACAGCATCGCCGATTCCGTGCCCGGGTTGGTTTCCCCCAGCGAGGCGTTGGAATAGTGCGACACCGCGAGGCCGAGGCGCGAACGGTCGTCGAAGCGGTACGCCAGTTCCAACTGGGAGCGGAACTCAAGTGCGTAATCCAGGTCCAGATCCTCATTGCCGCCGTTGTAGTAGTGCGGCGCGAAGCTCGGCGTCAGCACCCAGCGTTTGCCGAAGTAGAGATCGGTGAGGACGCCCGCGCCGATGAAAAAGCTGTTGGAGCTGTTGGTGTACGCACCCGCGGCAAACGGTTTCAAGAAACCCAGCCATTTTTCGTCATGGCGGTATTCCATGCGCACTTCGACGCCTTGGTCCTTTTGGCGGTTCCAATCGTAAGCGCCCGCGGCGATGGACACGAACGCCGGGTCGTCGGCGCGGGGCGCGTCCAGTCCTGCGCCGAAAACGCATGCGGCGGCAGCGAAAGCCACAATGAAGCGGTGGCTTGCGATGTGTTTGAATTGACCCATGGCGGACGGCCTCTCCCTTTCAGTTCCGGCATTAAAAGGGAAATGGGTCGGAGAATCAATGCGCTTGGGTGCACAATCAGGAATTTCACCGTTCAGGCGGTATGGATTTCGCGCGCCAACGTGTCCGCCGCACGGGCAATGGCGCGGGCAATGCCGGGCTCCATGCCCGAATGGCCGGCGTCCGGCACCACCACCAGTTCCGATTGGCGCCAGGCCCGATGCAGGCGATAGGCGGTGTGCATGGGGCACACCACGTCGTAACGGCCCTGGACGATCACCGCCGGTAAGTGCTTTATGGCGTCCAGGCCGTTCATCAGTTCGTCGTCTTTCAAAAACAAGCGGTGGCGGAAGTAGTGCGCTTCGGTGCGCGCCAAAGCCAGTGCATAGCGGTGGAAGGCCTTGCCGCTTTCGGTGACGGTGTGCGGCATGAGGGTCGAACACAGACTTTCGTAACGCGCCCAGGCGCGCGCGGCCGGCAGGCACAGGTCGTCGTCGTCGCTGAACAGGCGCTGGCAATAGGTTTCGAACAAAGCGTCGCCCGCGAGCCCGCCCACATGGCCCGTGAACGCCGCGTGATGTTCGGGAAAGACCCGCCCCATGTCATGCAAGAACCAATCGACTTCCGCCTGGGTGCCGAGAAATACGCCGCGCAGGATGAAGCCCAGGCAACGTTCGGCATGGCGGATGCCGTAGGCCAACGCCAACGTCGCACCCCACGAGCCGCCGCACACCAGCCACTTGTCGAAGTCCAGCAGAATACGCAGCTTTTCCATGTCCTCGACCAAATGGTCGGTGGTGTTGTGCTTCAAGCTGGCGAACGGGGTGGAGTTGCCCGCGCCGCGTTGATCGAACAATACGATGCAATAGACATCCGGATCGAAATAACGTCGTTGGGTCGACACCGTGCCCGCGCCGGGACCGCCGTGGAGAAAAACCACGGGAATACCATTGGGCTGGCCGGACATTTCGTAATAAATGCGGTGCCCGTCGCCCACATCCAGCATTCCATCAGCGAACGGTTTGATGGGCGGGTAAAGGCCGGATTCGCGGGCGCTGTCCATGGAACGGTCCTAATCGATTTGCGCGGAAGTCGTTATTATAGGAAATATAGGTAATCCCGGAACGGCGATGAAGGTCTGAATATGCGTTTGCGTGGTTGGGTGGCGATTTTCGTGTTGTTCTGGTCCGCTCCCACGTGGGTCGGAACGGCCTGGTCCGGGCCGGAAACCTTGCCCCATGGCGGCGAAGCCCGCGTCGTGGCGGTGGTCGACGGAGACACGATTGTGCTGAACGATCGTCGCCAAGTGCGCTTGGTGGGCATTCAAGCGCCGAAACTGCCCCTGGGCCGCACCGGCTTCGAGCCCTGGCCCTTGAGCGATGAAGCGAAGACGCATATGAGCCGTCTTTGTCAGGGCAAGGCGGTACACCTGCGCTTGCCCGCCCGACCTCAGGACCGCCATGGCCGGGTGCTGGCCCATGTGGTGGCGGATGATGGCGCGTGGCTGCAAGGCGAAATGCTCAAAGCCGGATTAGCGCGTGTCTACACCTTTTCAGACAACCGGGACCTGGCGGACGAACTTTTGGCCTTGGAGCGTCAAGCCCGCGCAGAGCGTCGTGGTATTTGGGCGCTGCCCTATTACGCGCCCCGCACGCCGGAAAACGTCGCTGGGGATATCGGGACCTTTCAAATCGTCGAAGGTTGGGTGCAAGACGCCGCCCGGGTGAAAAAACGCATTTACCTCAATTTCGGTGCGGATTGGCGCAAGGACTTCACCATCGCCGTCGAGGCCCGTCATGATCAGGCGTTTTTGGACGCAGGCATCGATTTGCTGCGGTTGCGGGATCAGCGTGTACGGGTGCGGGGTTGGGTCAAGTCCAAGAACGGCCCGATGATCGAAGTGGATCATCCCGAGCGCTTGGAGATTTTACAAACCCCCTGAGCAATCTTATATTTTGGCCTATGTTACGCACAAACGATCGGCTTTGGTTGCGTTTGTTGGCCTTGTTGCCCGTGCTGTTGGTGACGGCGGCGTGCTCCGCCAATCCTGCCACCGGAGAGCAGAGCTTCACCGGCTTCATGTCGCCGGAACGCGAACTTCAAGTTGGCGCCGAAGAGCATCCCAAGATGCTCAAGCAGTTCGGCGGCCAGTTCGACGACCGCGCGTGGTCGGAATACGTGCGCGAGATCGGCTTGGAACTCGCCGGATATTCGGAACTGCCGGATCTGCCTTGGACCTTCACGGTCTTGGACGACACCCAGGTTAACGCTTTCGCCCTGCCGGGAGGCTACATTTACATCACCCGGGGCCTGTTGGCCCTGGCCAGCAACGAAGCGGAAATGGCCGGGGTTCTCAGCCATGAAATCGGTCACGTCACCGCGCGCCACACCGCACAGCGCTACAGTTCGACCGTGGCCGCCAACATCGGATTGCAGGTTCTGGGCGTGCTCAGTGACGCCGCGGGGCTGCCCGGTGCACAGAACATCGCCGGGGTCGCAGCGGAATTGGCGCTGAAAAGCTATTCGCGCGAACAGGAACTGGAAGCCGACATGCTGGGCGTGCGTTATATGACCCGCGCCGGTTACGATCCGGATGCGATGACCAGCTTTTTCGTCAAATTGCGGGCGCATGATCGTCTCAAAGGCCTGATCCAAGGCGATCCCAACGCAGCGGAAGAGCACAACATCATGGCCACCCACCCGCGCACCGCTGACCGGATCGAACAAGCCATCAAACTGGCGAAGGCCAACGGGGCCACCGGCCAGCGCCATGAAACCGCGCGATACCTGAAGATGGTCAACGGCATGGTGTTTGGCGACGATGTGGGCCAGGGCTTGGTGCGGGGCACGTCCTTCGTTCATCCGGAATTGCGTTTTCGCTTCGACGTTCCCGAAGGGTTCACCATCCGCAACCGCCCGACCATGGTGTTGGCCACGGACGAAAACAACAACTCCATCAAGTTCGCCCATGCCACCACCCAGGATGTGCGCGATGCCGGCGGGATGGAGCGTTACCTGACCCAAAAATGGAGCGGCAACACCAGTCTGCAAGACGTCGAGTGGCTGGAGATCAACGGTATGAAGGCGGTCACCGGCGCGGCCAGCGTGTGGACCGGGCAACGTAACGTGGATGTGCGCCGCATCGTCATCGAACAGGATAAGGACCATTATTGGCGCTTCCAGTTCGTGACCGGCACCGACGACAGCGAACGCCTGAACGAAGCGCTGCGGCGCACCACCTACAGCTTTCGCGCCTTGAGCGCGGCGGAGGCCAAGCGCATCCAGCCATGGCGCATCCGCGTCGTCACCGTGCGCCCCGGTGCGACGTTTGCGGCCATGGTTGCGGACATGGCGCTGGACGAGTACAAGGCCGAATGGTTCGAGGCGCTCAACGCCATCGGTCCCGACGATCCCCTGATCCCCGGCGCGCGGGTCAAGGTGGTGAAGTAGACCGCCGTCGCCCCGACAATCGCGTTACATTTTTATGACACCTCTGATAGAGTTTCGCCATCTGGGATTCCGACCTTGGGGGAAAGGAGGGGGGTATGCCGTCCGAGCATATCGTGAAGTCGTTTGACGACGAATTGAATGCGCTGCAAAACAGCATTACTGAAATGGGCAAGTTTGCGGAAGTGGCGCTCAAAGCCGCGTTGACCGCGCTCAAAAGCCGCGACCCGGAGCTGGCGGCGCAAGCCGCCGACGCCGATGAGGCGGTGAACCAGCGCGAACGCACCATCGACAAGATGGCGATTCAGATGATCGCCATGCGCCAGCCCATGGCGGCGGACCTGCGCGTGATCATCGGCAGCCTGCGCGCCGCCGACGATCTGGAACGCATCGGCGATCAAGCCAAGAACATCGCCAATCGCACGGTGACGTTGACCAAGCTTGCGCCGGTGGGGGCGGAAGGCGAAATCATCGCGATGGGCGAAACCGTCCAAGAGATGTTGCACGAGATTCTGGATGCCTTCGCGACCGGCAACGTGGAGCTGGCTGAGGCCGTGCGCCAGCGCGATGTCGAAGTGGACCGGCTGCACACCTCCATTTTCCAGTTGCTGCTGTCCTTGAACAGCAAAGACACCCAACATGCTGCGGCCTGCACGCATCTGAGTCTGGTGGCGCGCAGCCTGGAACGCATCGGCGACTACGCCACGGACATCGCCGAGGAAATCATCTTCATTGTGACCGGCAGTGCGCCGCAGGTGGAGCGGCAAAAGGCGGACGACAGCTTTTTTGTCGTCAACGCGGACGGGTAGGGCGAAGGCCCGCGGGACTCAAAAAAAGGCCGGAGCGATGAAGCTCCGGCCTTCCATTTTGGGGTATTCAGTGGCTTAAGCCGCCTTGAGCAGCTTTTCCAGCTTGAGCTGAGCCTTTTCCATGTCGATCTTTTCAACCGCCGCCACTTCGGAAGCCAAGCGTTCGAGCGCTTGTTCGTAGATCTGGCGCTCGGAGAACGACTGGTCCGGCTGGTCGGCGCGGCGGTGCAGGTCGCGCACCACTTCGGCGATGGACACCGGATCGCCCGAATTGATCTTGGCTTCGTATTCCTGGGCGCGGCGGCTCCACATGGTGCGTTTGACGCGGGCGCGGCCCTTCAGCGTGGTCAGTGCGCCTTCCATGACTTTTTTGGAGCTGAGCTTGCGCAGGCCCGAATCGGTGGCCTTGTTGACCGGCACGCGTAACGTCATGCGTTCGTGTTCGAAGGAGATGACGAACAGTTTCAGAGCGTGACCGCCGATTTCCTGTTTTTCGATACCGAGAACCTTACCAACGCCGTGGGTCGGGTACACCACGAAATCGCCGGAGTTGAACAGTAGTTTTTCAGCCATTTGTCGCCTTTTTGGTTCGTTCGCGTTTTTTATCTCTGTCTCGCGTCCAAGGCCGCTTTGCGGGGGAAGATCAGCGGAAAAAAACACCGCTCACAGCCTAAAGCTGTGCGCCAAACCGGGTTTCTTCATGATGACGGCTGCCGTCGTCGGTGATCTTAAATCCTTGAACTATAACCTTTTCTCTAATCGTCCAGGCCACGATAACCGGTGGGCCAAAACAATCCAGACAAAGGAAAACCGGCCCTGAGGACCAGCTTCACAAGACTATAACACAAATTAACCGAAAAAACACCCCTTAAGGAGGGCTTTTCGCCAAAAAGTTACGGATTTCAGGCGTTTTTGAGCATTTTTTCGCAGATTCGTTGCGTTAACCTTTATGCATGCGGCAAACGAAAACGGGCCGGAGCAACTTGCCTGCCGGCCCGTTTTGGAGATCTTGGCGCAAACCGGGAAAGATCAGTCGCCCTGTCCCGGCTTTTCACTGAGTTCCGCCAGCTTGCCGGGCTTGCCGTTTTCTTCGTCGGCACCCGGCAGCGCATCACGTTTGCGTGTGATGTTGGGCCAGATTTCTGCATATTTGGTGTTGATTTCCAGCCATTGCTCCAAGTCGGGCCCGGTGTCGGGCACGATGGCTTCGGCGGGGCATTCCGGTTCGCACACACCGCAGTCGATGCATTCGTCGGGGTTGATGACGAGGAAGTTTTCGCCTTCGTAGAAGCAATCCACCGGGCACACTTCAACGCAGTCTTGGTATTTGCACTTAATGCAGTTTTCGATGACGACGTAAGTCATTCTCTACTCCGGGTATGGAAAAATATTTGGCGCCCTGTTTACGCGATTTGGTCTGGACGCTCAAGGGTGATTAAACCTCATTCATTTTATGGACATTTGCTCCAGGACCCGTTTGCGCGCTTCTCCGCTGTCACGGTCGCTGACATACAACAACCCCGCCAAGCGGCGCACCAGGTTGGCTTCGTAGTCATGCAGCACGCCGTCCGCATATGCCACCCGCCACAGCATTTCGATCATGCCGACGCGTTGGTCGTGATCGAAGTTGTCTTTCACCGTGCGCGCTAAGGTGTAGAGCTCATTGGATTGCTCAATGGCGTCCTCGGCGCCGGAGAGGAGTTGTTCAGCGTCCGCGTTGTCCAGGCTGAAGCGGTCCATCAGCAGTTCCAGAACCACTTGGCGCTCCGTGTCATCGAAGGTGCCGTCCATCACCGCCGCTTCGACCAAAAGCGCGGCGGCGGCGAGCTCCAACTCATCCCCTTTCAGCGTCTCCGTGTTTTTGGGTCTGGAGAGTAGCTCCTTGATACGATTCATCATTGCGCCGCTACCTTTTTTCATGTCTTCACAGAGCCGTTACGCTCTGTCCTGATTGATAACGTAGTGGTCCGGGTCTGTCGATGCGAGAAAAAGCCCCGGCGGGCGCCGCCGGGGCTTTCGGGGTCTTGGAGACTCAAAGCTCGTGTCGTGGATCAATGCGTATAAGTTTGGATTCCCGGTGCGGACGAACTGAAATCGCGTCCCGCGGTTGCGGCGAAACGGTCACGCAGCGACCCCACGCTGCCTTGCAAAATCCGTCCGACTCCTGGAACCAAGTCCAAGGACGCTATGGGGCGGAGCGCTTGAGGGCTCAGCAGGCGCTGGTCCAAAACGTCGGCAACCTCCTTGTCCAGGACTTGCATAGTTTGAAATGCACCGACCATGAACGGCGACATGGGCATGTTGGTTTGCGCTATGCGCGCCAATTCAGCGCGTGTTTGCTGGGCGGTGACGGCGTCTGCGCCATAAGTCGGCAGGTCTTCTCCATCAATGTGCTTGATGACCAGATTGTAGAAATTGGACAGCTCGTCAATGGTGCCCTGAGTATCCAAATCCTGACGTTTGTAAGGTAGCAGTATGTTGTCGCGCCAGTGGTCCAGAAACGACAGGTGTTGTTCGGAATGCTCCGCCAAGCGCGCGCGGTCCAAAAGATTCAGATTGGCCTTATAGGCCATGCCTTCTTCTTCGTTGAGGAAGTGGATGTAGAGATACAAGGAAATGTTGTCGATCACCCGATTGGCCAACTGCAGCTTGCCCTGGCGGAGCGCTTTCAGGCCGTGACGAAACAAAATCACCAACATGGCGTGTTGCATGTCGTTGTAGCAATGCTCAGCCCGCAGGAAGTCCGGCAGATCGCGAATTTCAATCAGCTCGTCTACAGAGAATGTCATGAGGCGCCCCTTTTGATTCTTTTTAGCTTGGGGGGCAGTCTAGCCTCCACACCAGCCCATTCCAACACACGTTCGTGTGACGTTCACTGCGCAAAGGTAGTATTGACCTATCAAGCGATCATGCAAAAGTATGAGACGCTCAGCCGCGTCCACGCAGCTTATCGGTGGCGCGGCGGTCCGCCTTGGTGGGGCGGCCGTGGCCAGGTTTGCGCTGGCCCGGCTGTGCGGGAGCCATGGCTTTGTCCGGGCGCGGTGGTGGCGGTGGGCTCAAATCTTCATAAAGCGTTTGGGCTTCCGGCGCTGGCCCCCGCCGCGTGCCGACGTCGACGATCTGAACGACTTTGATTTGGTTGGCCTTGGCGAACGTCAACACGTCGCCGGCGCCAACCAGCGCATGGGCCTTGGCGATGGGTTGGTCGTTGAGACGAACCTTGCCCCCCTGGCAGAACCTGCCCGCAAGTGTGCGGCTCTTGAAAAAGCGCGCGTGCCACAGCCATTTGTCGATGCGGATTTTGTCAGCCATTTTGGGCCGTCAGGTCTTGAGTTTGAGCTCTTTCAGCTTGGCGAACGGGCTGTCGGGATCGATTTCCGGTTCGCGTGGCTTGGCCGCACGCCCTTTTCCTTTTTGGGGCCCCTTGCCCTTGTGCGGCCCTTTCTTGGGACGGCGTTTTTGTTGCGCCTGGTCGTTCGTGGGCGCACCGCCGGGTTTTTGTTGACCCGTCTGGGCGGTTTTGGGTTTGCCCTTGTTCTTGTCCTGGGCCCTGTCTTTGCGGGTCCCCTTGTGATGCGGGCGGTGGCGCCAGGACTTGGGCGACCAGATGCCGTCCTTGTCCGCATGAAAGCCCAGGCTTTGCAAAATGCCCGGCAGGTCGTCCACCGCACACCCGGCGAGCGACAAAAAGTCTTCGTTCGCTTCGAAGCCGCGTTTGGCGGGCTTGGGCGCTGTCTTGGAGGCATTTTGGGGGGCGTCTTGGGGCGTTTCTTGTGGAGGCCCTTCTTTCGCAGTTTCTTCTTGTGCGGTCCCCGGGAGTGCACCCGCAGAAGCCTCTTGGGGTGCGTTTGTCATGGGTGAATCTGAGGCGGGCGTATCCGGGGCTTGGTTTTGTGGCGCGTCCTTGGGCTTGTCCGCCTTGGGGGCGTCGTCCTTACCCGATGCGTCCAGGCGCTTCCACGCCATTTCCGCCAGACGCTCCAGCATATCGGCGCGCACGAACAGGTTGCCCGCCGGGCGGAAACCAGCCGCGCGCAGCCACCCTTCCGGCTCGTGCTTTTCGCGCTTTAGCGACACCCGGCCGGGCGGCGGTGGCGGCAGCAGGGGATCGCTTTCCTCATGCACGCCCCACAGCAGCACCGACAGTTCGGCCGCCGCCGGGCGCAGTAAGGCGGGGATGTAGACCAGATGGCGTCCGATGCGAATCCCTAAGCGGCGCAGTTCATGGCGGTCTTCGCGCGTGAGGCCCTTGATCTCCGCGCTTGCCTCATGGCGCGGCAGGGCGCCCAGACTTTCCGTCAATTGATAGACCAGCCCCCGTGCCACGCCGGTCAGCGGGGCTTCGCGGGCGGCGAGCATCAATCCTAAACGGTCGCGAATGAGGTCGGCGGCCCAAAGCTGCAGGCGGTTTTCGATGCGTTCCTTCTGTTCCGCCTCCAACAGGTCGCTGGACAGTGCCTGGACGCGGGGGCTCAACAGCTCTCCGCCTTTGGCGAAACGCGCAATCGCTTCGCCGCGCCACAGGATTTGACCGGTGGGGGTGAAGCTGAAGGCGCCGTCGGCGTCGGCTTCCAAGATGGCGGTGCGTTCTTGAATCTTGACGCGGAGCGCCTTGCCCGCGGCGGAATCAAGCACTTTGGCCGCAAGCGATGTTTCACTTTCGGTGGGCACGAAGCGAAACCCGTTCAAATGCCCCAAGTGATGGCCTTCGACTTCCAGCGCCCCGTCGTCGTGCAGAGCGGTGGCCAGCGGCACATCGTCTTTCAGGGTCTTGACCAGCTGGCTGGTGCGCTTATCGACGAAACGTTGGGTGAGCTTCTCGTGCAGCGCGTCGGACAGGCGGTCTTCGATTTCGCGGGTTTTTTCCTGCCATGCCACCGGATCGTCGATCCAAGCACTTTGGTGCGACACGTAAGTCCAGGTGCGGATCGCGGCGATGCGTCCCATCAACGTGTCGATGTCGCCGTCCAGACGATCGACGCGCTTGACCCGCTCGGCGATCCAGTCGCTGGGAATGCGCCCTCCGCTCCCCGGGCCACCGCCCATCAGGTGTCGGTAGATGCGGGCCAGCAGTTGCGGGTGTTCGTCGGTGTGGATTTTTCGGAAATCGGGAATGCGCGCCACGTCCCACAACAATTGCACCGCGTCCGCGTTCGTGGCCAGGGCTTGCACGCTTTCGTCCGCCACAAGCGTGTCGAGCACGTGTTCGTCGTCCGCTTCGCGCGCCCGGCGGAGCGCATCGTGGTGGGGGCGCTCGCTCAGGGACTGCTTGAGCGCCTTGGTCGAGGCGTAATCCAAATGGGCGTTGCGCCAGAACAGGAACTTCAAGGGTGCGAAGGTGTGATGCTCGATGGCTTCGACCTGAGACGCACCCAGTCCGGTGACGTCGCCCGTCGTGCCGAAGGTGCCGTCGTTCATGTGCCGTCCGGCGCGTCCCGCGATCTGCGCCAGTTCGGCGGGTTGCAAATCGCGCATCAGGCGTCCGTCGAACTTACGCGTCGCGGCCAAGGCCACATGATCGACATCCATGTTGAGCCCCATGCCCACCGCGTCGGTGGCGACCAGGTAATCCACGTCGCCGGATTGGAACATTTCCACCTGGGCATTGCGGGTGCGCGGGCTCAACGCGCCCATGACAATGGCCGCTCCGCCGGACTGGCGACGGATCAACTCGGCGATGGAATAGACGTCGCCCGCGGAAAACGCGACGATGCAGGACCGGGATTTCAGGCGCGTAAGCTTCTTGTAGCCCGTATAGCGCAGCGTCGATAAGCGCGGCCGGGTTTGAAATTCGGCTTCCGGCACCAGGGCCTGGATCAGGCCCTTGATGGTTTCCGCGCCCAGAAACATGGTTTCCTTGGCGCCACGATAGTTGAGCAGCCGGTCGGTGAAGATATGGCCGCGGTCCGCGTCCGCGCACATCTGGATTTCGTCGATGGCGGCGAATTCGAAAATTTGATGGTCGCCGAAGGTTTGCGGCATGCTTTCCACGGTGGTGAGGAAATAGCGCGCGCCCTGGGGTACGATCTTTTCTTCCCCGGTGACCAGCGCCACCTGGCCCGCGCCCTTTTCCTTGACCGCGCGGTCGTAGTTTTCACGCGCGAGCAGGCGCAACGGAAAGCCGATGATGCCCGAATTGTGGGCCATCATGCGTTCCATCGCCAAGTGGGTCTTGCCGGTGTTGGTGGGGCCCAACACGGCGCTGATCTGCGTGCGCTCGCGAGAGGTGTCTATCTGCATGGTGGTGGTCTTTTAACCTTCTTTGCCAAGAGATACCAGGGGAACGAACGACACCGGAAGAACAGGATGCTTGGTGAAGCGGCCCGTTTGATCTTTGAGTCCCACGGTGAGCATCTGCGGGCCGTGACGGGGTCCCAGTGGGATGACCATGCGTCCGCCGGGTTTCAATTGCTCGATCAGCGCATGCGGCACCGCTCCGTCGGCGGCGGCGGTGACCATAATCGCATCATAAGGCGCGTGTTCGGCCCAGCCTTGGGTACCGTCCGAACAGCTCATGTGAATGTTGCTGTAACCGCATTTCGCCAGCGTGGCCCGGGCGCTGGCGGCCAGATCCGCGAAACGTTCCACGGAATAGACTTCGTCCGCGATTTCCGCCAGCACGGCGGTCTGATAGCCGGACCCGGTGCCGATCTCCAGGACCTTTTCTCCACCGTTTAAGTCCAACAGTTCGGTCATCAACGCAACGATATAGGGTTGGGAAATGGTCTGGCCCAGACCGATCGGCTGGGGGCGGTTGGCGTAGGCGATGCCGGGTGGAGGCGCGCCGGGGATAAACAGATGACGGGGCACCTCGGCGATGGCGCGGATCACGCGCGCGTTGAAGGTGGTTCGCCCGGTCCATGCGGCGGTTTCTGACGCCTCGTGCTCAATGGCGCGCGTCAAGGCGATACGTTCGGCCTTGTGGTTCATTTCGGTGTTGTTCGCCATTAGGTTCACGGCTCTCCCCCGAAGCCCCCTGCGCTTGGCGGGCGGCTCCGCCCCCACCGTGCGAAAGGCGCGTTTAAGCGCTGGCGCGGCGCTGTTCGTCGCGGCGTTTGCCAACGATTTTCTTGAGCCGGCTGTCGACAGCGTTGAACGCGTCGCGCAATGCGACGTGCACATCTTCGTGGGCGGGGTTCTGGCCCCGGTCATTGTGCACGATATGCCCGGCGCCGGGTATGCTCATGTCAATGTTGAAATGAAACAGCTTGCCTTGGGCATGGGACTTGTGGGGCAGTTCGACCACCACCCGGCAACTGGTAATGCGTCCGTAAAATTCCTCGATTTTGTTGATGCGGGCATGGATTTCACTTTCCACGGCATCGGAATGGTCACATCCATGAAAACTGATTTGGACGGGAACTTGCATCGTTCGCTCTCCCACGGATTTATGTTTGTAACGGAGCGTGCGGACCGGACGGTCCGCAAAGGAAGGCCTGGGTAGGCCGGGAAGGGCCTTTCCAGAAACGTCAGGAAACAGGCTGTATTGAGCATATATATTTTCCGCTGTTCCTAGACCTTCAGTATACGACCAGAAGGACGCCTGGGCGAGTCAATTACCCCCGGGATACGTGTGAAATTTTCGCGCTTCCGGGACTTGAATAGATTTCGGTTTTGGCCCATATCACGCGGGTCTTTCGAAGTGCCGAATTTGGGGAATACAAGCTTATGAGCAAGGAAACCTTTTCGTTTCAAACCGAAGTCAGTCGCCTGCTGGATATCGTCGCAGGCTCGCTCTATTCCAACCGCGAAATCTTTTTGCGCGAACTGATCTCCAACGCTTCCGACGCGTGCGACAAGTTGCGTCACCAAGCGTTGACCGCGCCGTCGTTGATCGAGGGCGACAGCGATTTCAAGATCGAATTGAGCGTCGATGCAAAAGCCAAGACCGTGACCGTGCAAGACAATGGCATCGGCATGAACCACGACGATCTGCTCGCGACGCTCGGCACCATCGCCAGCTCCGGCACCGGGGCGTTCATCGAACAGCTGGGCCAAGACGACAAGAAGGACTTAGGCCTCATCGGCCAGTTCGGCGTCGGCTTCTATTCCGCGTTCATGGTGGCGGACAAGGTCGAAGTCACCACCCGCAAGGCGGGCGAAGCGGAATCGTGGTTGTGGACATCGGACGGCAAGGGCGAGTTCAGCATCGAAGAGGCGTCCTGCGATGCGCGTGGCACCACGGTCGTGCTGCACCTGAAAAAGGACGCCAAGGAGTTCCTGGAACCGTCGCGCATTACCCACATCGTCAAAACCTATTCCGACCACATCGGCTTTCCGGTGATGCTGGCGGGCGAAGGCGATGACGATGGAGAAACGCTCAACGAAGCCTCCGCCATCTGGACCCGCGCGGCCAAGGACATCAGCCAAGAGCAGTACAAGGAGTTCTACCACCACACGGCGCACGCCTTCGACGACCCCTGGATCACCATCCACAACCGCATCGAAGGTGTGGTCAGCTACACCAACTTGCTGTTCATTCCGTCCATGCGTCCGTTCGACCTGTTCGACCCGGAGCGCAAGAGTCACGTCAAACTTTACGTGAACCGCGTGTTCATCACCGAACAGGCCGACGGCTTGCTGCCGCCCTATCTGCGGTTCTTGCGCGGCGTGGTCGACAGCGAGGATTTGTCGCTCAACATCTCGCGCGAAATGCTGCAGACCGACCCCAAGCTCGCCAAAATTCGCAACGGCCTGGTCAAGAAGGTGCTGGGCGAGCTCAAGAAAAAAGCGGGCAAGGACGCCGGGGCTTACGCCGAATTCTGGGGCAACTTCGGATTGGTCTTGAAAGAAGGTCTGGTCGACGACTTCACCATGCGAGACAAGCTGCTTGAGTTGGCGCGTTTCAAGTCTACCGCTGCGGACGGTCTGACCTCGCTCGCCGATTACGTGTCGCGCATGAAAGACGGCCAGGACGCGATTTATTACATCGTCGGCGAGGACGAAACCCACGTCGCTACGTCGCCGCACCTGGAAGGGTTCAAGGCCAAGGGTGTCGAAGTGCTGCTGTTCACCGATCCGGTGGATGAGTTCTGGCTACAGCACATCACTCAGTTTGACGAAAAGCCGTTCAAGTCCATCACGCGCGGTGCGGCGGACCTGGACGGCGTCAAAGCCGACGAAGCGGATGACACCGAAGAAGACAAACAGCAAGAAGATGGGCCGGGACTCGATACCCTGATCGCGGCGATCAAGCTGGAGTTGGGCGAAGCGGTTAAGGACGTGCGGCCATCCAAGCGCCTGACCGAAAGCCCGGTGTGTCTGATCGCTGATGAAGGCGACATGGATGTGAGCATGGAGCGCCTGTTGCGCCGCACCGGGCAGATGACCATGGGTCTGCCGCGGGTGTTGGAACTCAACCCGGGCCACGCGGTGGTCAAGAAACTGTCCGAGCGCGCGGGCGGCAATGGGGACGACGATGTGCTCAAGGACGCCGCGCATCTTTTGTTGGATCAAGCGCGTATTGCGGAAGGCGAGGCGCCCACGGATCCTGCGGCGTTCGCCAAACGCCTGGCCTTTGTCATGGAACGCGCCCTTTAAAGGGACGCTCGGGGCCGAACTCATTGTTGTGATGCGTGTGGTCCGCACAAAGCATAACAAAGGGTGCGGAACATGGGTTTCGCGCCTTTTTGCTGTGCGCGGTCAGTTTCGCGTGAGTTGGCGGACTTTGATTTGGGATCTTTTGTGGTTGAGCTCCTGGCCCCGTTCGTACCAGAACAGTGCCTTGTCCAAATCCACCGGGATGCCGTTGACGCCCTGTTCGTGGATTTGGCCGAGCCGGTAGAAGCCCCGCGCGTAATCGTCTTCACCCGCAACCTGGTACCACTTCATGGCCAGCTTCATGTTGATCGGGGCGCCGCCGCGGCCCTCTTCGTGGAGTTCGGCCAAGTGGTAATAGCCGAGCTTGTAGCCTTCTTCCCCGGCGAGTTGGTAGAAGTTCTTGGCTTGTTCGATGTCGCGTTCCACCCCCCAGCCGTTTTCATAGCATTGAGCGAGGTTGTCCTTGGCTTGGGCGTGCTCAGGGCTGGCCCTGTGAAACAGCTTGTAGGCGACGCGCTGGTTTTTCTCCACGTACTCCCCGTTGAGATACATCATGCCGATGTTGTTGACGGCGGGGGCGTGGCCTTGCAACGCCGAGACTTTGTAAAGGTTGTAGGCCTTTTCCAGATCGGGCGGGACGCCTCTCCCTAAGTGGTAAATCAGGCCCAAACTGAACTGCGATGGCGCATGGTTGGTCGCCACCTGTTTTTCGAACAAGACAATGGCCTTGGCCCATTCGCCTTTGCGCACATGGATCAGGCCGTCCTTGTAAGAGGCGTGCGCCACGCCCGCACTGAGCGTGGCGAGAACAAAAAGGCCGAGAACAAGGGAGATTCGCATTTTCATAAGCCTAGAATACCAAAAAAACCCCGACCAAAATATGGCCGGGTTTTTTTGGGGAATACGCGCAAGGTCAGGCGTTGACCGCGTCCACAAATTCCGCAATTTGGTCGAAGTTCATATAGCGGTAGACGTCGTCGCCCTTGTCCTTGAGCAGCGCGACCTGTTCCAGGTATTCATCGACCGTCGGAATTCTGCCCAGCAGCGCACACACGGCGGCCAGTTCGGCCGAACCCAGATAGACGTTGGTGTCCACCCCCATACGGTTTGGGAAATTGCGCGTTGAAGTGGACATGGCGGTTGCGCCCTTGCGCATTTGCGCCTGATTGCCCATGCACAGCGAACAACCCGGCGTCTCCATGCGCGCACCGGTCTTGCCCAAAATGGAATAGTACCCTTCTTCGGTCAGGATTTTCTGGTCCATCTTGGTCGGCGGCGCAATCCACAGGCGGGTCGGAAGGTCGGATTCGCCGTTCAGAACCTGCGCGGCGGCGCGGAAGTGGCCGATGTTGGTCATGCACGATCCGATGAACACTTCCTCGATACCCACGCCTGTAACCTCGGGCAGCAGCTTCACGTCGTCCGGATCGTTCGGGCAGGCGACGATGGGTTCCTTGATCTCATCCATGTTGATTTCGATGACGGCGGCGTATTCGGCGTCGTCGTCACCCTTCATCAGCTTGGGATCGGCGATGAACGCTTCCATCGCTTCTATGCGCCTCAGCAAGGTGCGTTCATCGTGGTAGCCGCTGGCGATCATCCATTTCATGAGCACGATGTTGGAGCGCATGTATTCGATAATCGGTTCGGAATTGAGCGCCACGGTGCACCCGGCGGCCGAGCGCTCCGCAGTCGCGTCGGACAGTTCGAACGCCTGTTCGACCTTCAAGTCCGGCAGACCTTCGATTTCGATGATCTTACCGGAAAAGACGTTTTTCTTGCCCTGCTTCTCGACGGTTAGCAATCCATCCTGAATAGCTTGGTATGGAATGGCGTTGACCATATCGCGCAACGTCACACCCGGTTGCATGGCGCCGGTGAATTTCACCAGCACCGATTCCGGCATGTCCAGCGGCATCACGCCGGTGGCCGCCGCGAACGCCACCAGGCCGGAGCCAGCGGGAAAGGAAATGCCTAGCGGGAAGCGGGTGTGGCTGTCGCCGCCGGTGCCCACCGTGTCCGGCATCAAAAGGCGGTTGAGCCAGGAGTGAATCACGCCGTCGCCCGGGCGCAACGCCACGCCGCCGCGGGTTTCCATGAAATCAGGCAGGGTCTTGTGGGTCTGCACATCCACCAGTTTCGGATAGGCGTTGGTATGGCAGAAGGACTGCATCACCAAGTCCGCCGAGAAGCCTAGACACGCCAGATCCTTCAACTCGTCGCGGGTCATCGGGCCGGTGGTGTCTTGCGATCCTACGGTGGTCATTTTCGGCTCGCAGTAGGTGCCCGGGCGCACGCCCTGACCTTCGGGCAGGCCACAGGCGCGGCCCACCATTTTTTGCGCCAGCGTGAACCCTTTACCGGTGTCATCTGGGACGTGAGGCTGGCGGAACAAATCGCTGGGATCGAGGCCCAGCGCTTCACGCGCGCGCGCGGTCAGGCCCCGGCCGATAATCAGCGGGATGCGCCCCCCGGCGCGCACCTCGTCGAAGATCACCTTGGGTTTGATTTCGAATTCGGCGATGGCCTTGCCGTCTTTCAAGGCCTTGCCGTCGTAGGGGCGCAGCTCGATCACGTCGCCCATGTTCATGTCGCTGACGTCCAGCTCGATCGGCAGCGCGCCCGCGTCTTCCATGGTGTTGTAGAAGATCGGTGCGATCTTGCCGCCTAAGCACACCCCGCCGAAACGCTTGTTGGGCACGTAGGGGATGTCTTCGCCGGTCCACCACAGCACCGAGTTGGTGGCCGATTTGCGCGACGACCCGGTGCCCACCACGTCGCCCACGTAGGCGATCAGGTTGCCCTTGGCTTGCAACTCTTCGAGAAACGCGATGGGGCCGCGCACGCCAAGCTCTTCCGGTTCAATCCCGTCACGCGGGTTTTTCAGCATCGCCAAGGCATGCAGGGGAATGTCCGGGCGCGACCAGGCGTCGGGTGCGGGGGACAGGTCGTCGGTGTTGGTTTCGCCGGTGACCTTGAAGACCGTGAGCGTCAGGCTTTCCGGGACGTCCGGGCGGCTCGTGAACCATTCGCCGTCGGCCCAGGACTGCATCACGGCCTTGGCGTTTTCGGAGCCTTTTTCGGCTCTTTCCTTCACATCGTGGAAGTAATCGAAAACCAGCAAAGTCTTTTTCAGGCCATCGGCGGCGGCCACACCGCATTCTTTGTCGTCGAGCAGCTCCAGCATCGGTTCGATGTTGAAGCCGCCCAGCATGGTACCCAGAAGTTCGGTGGCTCGAACCCTGGAAATCAGCGGGCAGGCGTCCTCACCCTTGGCGATTTGCGCCAGGAAGCCGGCTTTGACGCGTGCGGCGTCGTCGACGCCGGCGGGAACACGGTTGGTCAGCAAATCGACCAGAAACTCTTCCTCGCCCGCAGGCGGTTCGCGCAGCAGATTTACCAGTTGCTCAACCTGTTCGGCGGAGAGGGGCAGGGGAGGGATGCCGAGGGCGGCACGCTCGGCGGCGTGTTCACGGTATTGTGCAAGCATGTTGGGCTCTCCAGTTCGCGCAAATTGTCGTCATTGTGTCCGCCATGGAACGCATCCAGGGGACTTTTGCGCACACGCGGTGAGATTTCACCTTTCGTGTGCGTTTTTTGCTTTCACATTGGGCATAAATCATAAGCTCAGCTTATGTTGCACCGCAGCAATATGCGCTTTTATACACGAAATTTCCCCCGTTGCGAGACAAATCTCACACTTTCGGGTAGGTGTTGCGCGATATTGCGTGATTGGGCTGTCAATTCATCAAGGACTTGTTCACTTTACGTAGGTTAATCTGTCGGCCATGACAAACCTCGATCCTTCCCCCGAACTCCTCTTCGGGCATGCCGCCATGCGCATGAAAATGTGCCGACGCGGACCGATGCTTTACAACATTCATGACACCTATGTAGGGCGGTCTTTCGACCTTTACGGTGAATATGCGGAAGACGAGATGAGCTTGCTCGCCAACTTCGTCCGTCCCGGCCAAGCGGTTATGGATATTGGCGCGAATATCGGTGCGCACACCATATTTTTCGCCAAACAAGTTGGCCCCGAGGGCCGCGTGTTGGCGTTCGAACCCCAGCGCCCGGTGTTTCAGACCTTATGCGCCAATGTCACATTGAACGGCTTGAACAATGTCCTGACCTTTCACGCGGGCGCGGCCGACAAAACCGGAATGGCGACGATTCCCGTCCCCGATTACGCCAAAGACGATAATTTCGGCGGCGTTTCGATGTTGGGCGCTGAAAACGGCGAGCCGGTGCAGGTGATGATGGTGGACCAAGTCGGTTTTGCTTCGTTGTCGCTGATCAAAATTGATGTGGAAGGCATGGAGTTGGCGGTTTTGATGGGTGCGGCCAAGACCATCGAAGCACATAAGCCGGTTTTGTATCTGGAAAACGACCGCCCTAACAATTCCCCGGCGCTGTTATCCCATCTCCTGGGGCTAGGCTATCGCGTGTATTGGCACATTGCGCCGCTCTATAATGCGAACAATGCGTTTCAAAATGCCGACAACGTATTTGGCAAAACGGTGTCTTTAAATATTTTGTGCATTCACGCCGACCGTGAGCAGAACATTCAAGGTTTAAAGGAAGTCACGGACCCGAACGAATTTCCCAACATCCGGGGATAAAGGGCGAATTTCGGATCTGCGAAATCATCACATTTCCCCCTTTGTGACACATTCGGGCCACATTCTCAGGCTTAAATCACAATCACCAGATGGTTCTTTCCTCCCCCAGAGCAGACCATCTTTTTGTACAGCTCCTACGAAGTACAGGTGAAAAAGCTCAGACAAAAGTTCCTCAATGAAGGCTCCCTCCCAAACCGCACTTTTTTGAGGAACCAAGCTTTACTTGCAGTGCTGACAAACTGGCCGGGTTCTTATGAACCCGGCCTTTTTTTGAGTCCCACTGGACGCTTCCATCCATGTGCCACAGATTTGCGGTTGAGCATTCGCCCATATGCGTTAAGGTCCTGACCCATCAGAGGAATAGGCATGACGCAGTTTTTCGAACCCGAATTCAAAGGCCAGGACCTCGTCTGCGTGCGCGGCGAGCGCACTGTGTTTCGCGGGCTTGGGTTTTCGATCGCACCGGGCGGCGCGTTGATCCTGATCGGTCCCAACGGCTCGGGCAAGTCGTCGCTGTTGCGCATGATGGCGGGATTGCTGCGGCCTGCCGCCGGGCGCATGGACTGGGTGGAAAACGGCCAGGCGGAAGACGCCCTGGAAGACATCGACGCACACGGCGCGCGCCTGCACTATGTGGGCCACCACGATGCCGTCAAGCCGGTGCTGAGCGCGGCGGAAAACATCGGTTTTTGGGCGCACGTGCGTGGCGGCGGGCAAGACGGCATCCGCGATGCGCTGGACGTTCTCGACATCAAACACCTTTATGACGTGCCCGGCCGGTTTTTGTCGGCGGGGCAGAAGCGTCGGGTCAATTTGGCGCGCATCATCGCCGCGCCCGCGCCCTTGTGGTTGTTGGATGAGCCCACCACGGCGCTGGACAAGGCCACCATCAAACGTCTGGAAGGCGCGATCCAAAAGCACCGCGATGCGGGCGGCATGGTGGTGCTGTCGACCCACGCCGAGGTGAATACGCCGGGTGCCGAGACCTTGAATCTGGCCGATTTCGCCTGTAAAGCGCCGCTGGACGAGCATGTGATGGTCTAGGGGTAGGCAGGCAAGCCATGGATAAATTCAACGAACTCGTCAAACGCGACCTGTCTCTGGCCTTCCGCCAGGGTATGGACTCGCTGATGGTGGTGGCGTTTTTCATCATCGCCGTGGTGCTGTTTCCCTTCGGCGTCGGGCCGGAGCCCAACACGCTTGCCAAAATTGCGGGCGGCACCATCTGGGTGGCGGCGCTGCTGTCTTCCATGCTGTCGCTGGAACGCCTGTTCCAGACCGATTATGAGGATGGCTCGTTGGAGCTTCTGGCCCTGGCTCCGATTCCACTGGAAATCACTGTGCTGGCCAAGGTGGTGGCGCACTGGCTGACCACGGGGCTGCCGTTGATCGTCACCGCGCCCTTATTGGCGGTGCTGATGCAAATGCCCACCGAGGGTTTTATCGTGCTGATCGCCGCGCTGTTGCTGGGCACACCGACCTTGAGCCTGATCGGCGCGGTGGGGGCCGCACTGATCCTGGGCTCGCGGCGTGGCGGGGTGCTGCTGTCGCTGCTGGTTCTGCCGCTTTATATTCCGATCCTGATTTTCGGCGTCTCAGCGGTGGATGCGGCGATTTTCGACCAATCCGTACGTCCGCATCTGGTGTTCTTAGGCGCCCTGCTGGCAGGCTCCATGGCGCTCACGCCGTGGGCCTCGGCGGCGGCCCTGCGCCAGGCACTGGAATAAAAAGCGTCAGGCCCTGGAACAGGCGGACACGGAAAATTGAACGAATGCTTCAATTTTTGGAGCCCCGCAAAAGCGACACAATTGCCACAATTGCGCCATGACTAGGGCGCAGAGTCTGGCAAAATGGGCACGGACCGGTTAAAACCGTTGCCCGTGGGGGACAATGAGACCGAGAACGTACAACAAGAAGGCATAAACCAAAGCTCGATCAAACAGGGGTTCCATGCATCGTTTCGCCAATCCGACCAGATTTCTAAAACTGGCCGCCATCATCCAACCGTGGGTCGCGGGCATCACCTTGGGCCTGTTCGCCATTGGCCTGTATATGGCCTTTTTCACAGCCCCGCCCGATTACCAGCAGGGCGAAAGCGTGCGCATCATGTACGTGCATGTGCCCAGCGCGTGGATGGGCATGTTCTGCTACGCCGCCATGGCGGTCGCGTCCGCCGTGGCGCTGGTGTGGAAACACCCCCTGGCCGACGTCGCCGGCAAAGCCACTGCGCCGGTGGGTGCGGCGTTCACCTTTTTGGCGTTGGCGACCGGTTCGCTGTGGGGCAAGCCCATGTGGGGCACCTGGTGGGTGTGGGACGCGCGTCTGACCTCCATGTTGATTTTGTTGTTCCTGTACATCGGCTATATGGCGCTGCAAGGCGCGTTCGACGACCGCGCGCGCGGGGCGCGGGCGTCGGCGATCCTGGCGCTGGTCGGTGTGGTCAATTTGCCGATCATCAAATTTTCCGTCGATTGGTGGAACACGCTGCATCAGCCCGCCTCCGTCATCAAGATGGACGGCCCGTCAATCCACCCTGACATGTTGTGGCCGCTGCTGATCATGGCGGTGGCGTTCAAGACCTATTACGTGTGGATCTTGCTGGTGCGCATTCGCCAGGAGCTGACCGCCAATAAGGTCCGCATCCTGCGCTTGAAGCAAGTGCATGGCGGCTGAGGAGATAGAGAATGTCTGAATTTCTCGCCATGGGCGGATACGGCGCGTTCGTTTGGCCATCCTACGGCCTCACCGCGGTGATCATGGTGGTGCTGTTGATCGCCAGTTTGCGCGGCCTCAAGACCACGGAAGCGATGTTCGAACGGCTCAAGGCCGAAACCGGCCCGATTCACGATCACAGCAACGTCGACAACAACAATAAAACAACTGCGGAGAACGCCGATGCCCATGAAGCGTAAACACAAACGCCTTACGTTCGTGATGATCGGCGTGAGCCTGGTCGGCGTGGCCGTGGGTTTGGTGCTGTTCGCGTTGGGTGACGGCGTGTCGTTGTTCCACAGCCCCACCGACATCGTGGTGAAAAAGCCCAGTCCCGAACAGCGCGTGCGCCTGGGCGGCCTGGTCGAGGAAGGTTCGGTGCTGCGCGAGGAAGGCTCGGCCGTGGTGCAATTCAAGGTCACCGACTTGGAGCATTCCGTCCAGGTCGTCTACAAGGGCCTGCTGCCGGACCTGTTCCGCGAAGGGCAGGGCATTGTCACCACCGGCAAGGTGGTGGACGGCACCTTGGTCGCCGAAGAGGTGTTGGCCAAGCACGACGAAAACTACATGCCGCCGGAAGCGGTGGAAGCGCTCAAACAATCGGGGCAATGGAAACCCGATGACGGAGCCGAACGCATGGAGATGGCCAAATGATTGTCGAACTCGGACATTTCGCCCTGATCCTGGGCCTCATCGTCGCGGTGTTTCAGTCCGTGGTGCCGTTGGTCGGCGCCGCGCGCGGCGACGTGCAGTGGATGGGCTTCGCCCGCCCCGCCGCGATGGTGCAGGCATTGCTTGCGATCTTGTCGTTCCTGGCGCTGACGTATGCGTACGTGGTTTCCGACTTTTCGGTTTTGAACGTGGTCGCGAACTCGCACTCCGACAAGCCGATGCTCTATAAAATTTCCGGCGTGTGGGGCAACCACGAAGGCTCCATGCTGCTGTGGGTGCTGATCCTTGCCATTTACGGACTCGCCGTCGCCATGTTCGGGCGCAATTTGCCGCCGTCCTTGCGCGCCCGCGTGCTGGGTGTGCAGGCCTTGGTGGCGGTGGGCTTTTATCTGTTCATCCTGTTCACCTCGAACCCGTTCGTGCGGGTGTTTCCGCCGCCCATGGACGGACGCGGTCTGAACCCGCTGCTGCAGGACCCCGGTCTCGCTTTCCACCCGCCGCTGCTCTATTTGGGCTACGTCGGTTTTTCCATCGCTTTTTCGTTCGCCATCGCCGCCTTGATCGAAGGCCGCGTGGACGCCGCCTGGGCGCGGTGGGTGCGGCCTTGGACCTTGACCGCGTGGGGGTTCCTCACCGCTGGCATCGTGCTCGGCTCCTGGTGGGCTTACTACGAGCTCGGCTGGGGCGGTTGGTGGTTCTGGGACCCGGTGGAAAACGCATCGTTCATGCCGTGGCTGGTGGGCACCGCGTTGTTGCACTCATCCATCGTCGTGGAAAAACGAAACACCTTGAAGGGGTGGACGATTTTCCTGTGCATCGTGACGTTTTCGTTCTCGCTCCTGGGCACCTTCATCGTGCGTTCCGGTGTGCTGTCGTCGGTGCATTCGTTCGCATCCGACCCGGCACGCGGGGTGTTCATTTTGGCGCTGCTTTTGCTGGTGGTGGGCGGATCGTTCGCGCTGTTCGCCGTACGCGGCCCGGCCTTGAAGGCCGGCGGGCTGTTCCAGCCGGTGTCGCGTGAAGGTTCGCTTTTGACGAACAATCTGCTGATGACCGTGGCCACAGCGGCGGTGCTGTTGGGCACGCTCTATCCATTGTTCGTCGACGCTGTGGGCGGAGGCAAGGTTTCCGTCGGCCCGCCGTTCTTCAACGCGGTGTTCATTCCGTTGATGGTGCCGATGGTGATCGTCATGGCGATTGGCCCGCTGATGGCGTGGAAGCGCGGCGATGCGGCGCGCGCGCTCAAGCAATTGTTCACGGCCGCGATCGCCGCGGTCGCAACCATCGTGGTGGCATTCTTCATCGTCGGCGACATTTCGGTCCTGTCCGTTTTCGGCACCGGCTTGGCCGCGTGGTTGATCGCGGGCTCGCTCACCGAAATTGCTGTGCGCACCAAACTGTTCAAGATGGACATCCGCTCCAGCCTGAACCGATTGGCCAATATTCCGCGTTCCGCTTGGGGCATGACGTGCGCGCACGCCGGCCTCGGCATCGCGATCATGGGTATGATCGGTTCCACCGTATGGGACGAGGAAAGCATCCAAGTGATGAAGTTCGGCGAGTCCATCGAGCTGGGCGGCTATACCTATACGCTCGAAAACGTGCGCGAAATGCAAGGCCCCAACTACATTGCGCAGGTTGGCACCTTCGCGGTCAGCCAGAACGGTGAGTTCTTCGCCTATCTACGTCCCGAAAACCGCATCTATCCGGTGCAGGGCACCCCCACCACCGAAGCTGCGATCCGCAGCACGCTCTTGGCGGACCTTTACGTGGCGCTCGGCAATCCGGAGGAAAATGGTTCGGGTTACGTGACGCGCATCTACCACAAGCCGTTGGTGATATGGCTGTGGATCGGTTCGGCCATGCTGGTTTTGGGCTCCATCATCAGTCTCACCGATCGCCGTCTGCGCGTCGGCGCCCCCACACAATCGGGGGTGAAGACCAGGGCCCAGACCCAACCGGCCCCGGCGGAATGAGCGGCCAACAGGAAAGCGCCATGAACCGGTTCGTCTACATCATCCCGTTATTGGTGCTGCTGGTGGTCGGCGGCTTTTCCGTCGCCCAGCTCGCCAACGTCAGCGGCGGCAAGTCGGTGGATGTGCTGCCGTCCGTCTTGATCAACCGCGAGGTGCCGCCGTTCGACCTGCCACCGATCAAAGGGCGCGAGCGCGGCTTCAGTTCCGAAGACCTCTTGGGGCAAGTCTCCATCGTCAACCTGTTTGGGTCCTGGTGCGTGGCGTGCATGGCGGAACATCCGTTTTTGATGAGGATTAAGGAACAGAACCTGGTGCCGATCTATGGTCTCGATTGGCGGGAAAAAGACCGTGACGCCGGGCCCCGGTGGCTGGCGAAGCACGGCGATCCGTACACCTTGATCGGCGATGATCCCGATTCCAAAGCCGCCATCGCCTTTGGCGTGACCGGTGCGCCGGAAAGCTTCATCGTCGATCAGAAGGGCGTGATCCGCTACAAGCAGATCGGCCCCATCACGCCGGAAAAGTGGGAGGAGACCCTGTGGCCGTTGATCCAGAAACTGCGCGAGGAAAGTTGATGCGGACCCTTGTTTTTGCGGTGTTGATCGCGCTTGCCGCGCCGATCGCGGCCGAAGCGGTGGAACCCGACGAAATCTTGGCGGATCCCGCATTGGAAGCGCGCGCCCGTGAAGTGGGCAAGCAATTGCGCTGCGTGGTTTGCCAAAACCAGGCCATTGACGATTCCAACGCCGAATTGGCGCGCGACATGCGCATTTTGGTGCGCGACCGCATCACCGCCGGCGATACCAACGAAGAAGTCGTCGCCTACATGGTGGACCGTTATGGCGATTTTGTTTTGCTGGATCCGCCGTTCAAAACCTCGACCTTGGTGTTGTGGATCGGCCCCGCGGTGATCGCGATGGTGGGCGTGCTTTGGATGGCGGCGCTGTTTCGCCGGCGCAAGTCCGAGACGGGCGAGATACAGACCGTGGCCGGCAAGGCCGCCCAACCCTTAAGCGATGAAGAACGCAAGCGCTTGGATGCGCTGTTGAAGGAAGACCAGTGACATGACCGCCTTATGGATTGCCGTTGCCCTCATCACCGTCGTGTCCCTGGTCATGATGATCAAGCCTTTGGCGCGCAAGGCGAAGGTTAAGACCGACAGGCCCACGCGCGCCGATTTCGACCTGACGGTCTATAAGGATCAGCTCGCCGAAGTGGACCGCGATATGGACCGTGGCGTGTTGACCGAGGATCAGGCGCTCGCCGCGCGGACCGAGATTGAACGGCGTATGCTCGCCGCCGCCCAGGATAAGGACAGCGGCCAGGGCGTCACGGAGACCCATAACCCCAAGGTCGCCGTGGCGATGATCGTGGCGGTTCTGGTGGGCGTGCCGGTCAGCGCGGTGGGTCTCTATCTGCATCTGGGCGCGCCGGAGATGAAAGACCATCCTTTGGCCGAACGCATGCGTGACGTGCAGACCGCCCAAGACGGCCTGAGTCCGGAAGAACGTGCGCATGACCGCGAACGCGCCCGCCAGTTGATGGCCGAACTGGAGCAACGCCTCGAAGAAAATCCCGACGATATCGAAGGTTGGTTGGTCGCGGCGCAGATCTACGAGACCCAGCAACGCTACACCAAGGCCGCCGAGGCCTATGAGAAAGTCGCGGGCCTGACCAACCGCCATCCCCAGGCCCTGGCCGCATGGGCGGAAACGTTAATCGTGGCGGAAAACACCATCGTGATTCCCGAAGCCGCCAAGCTGCTCAAGGAAGTCAGGGAGAAGGATCCATCCGATCCGCGCTCGTATTTCTATCTGGCGCTGGAACGTCAGCAAAAGGGCGATTTGCAAGGCGCGTTGGATGAGTATGTGGCGTTGTTGAGGGTGTCGCCATCGGACGCCGAATGGGTGTCGCAGATCATAGAACGCGTGCAGGGCCTAGCCTCGGAGATGGATATCGCGATGCCCGAGATCGCGATGCTGCCGCCGCAAGGCCCGCCGCCGGGTATGGCGGCGGGGGATATGCCCCACCCGCCGGGTGGACCGATGGCCGGCCCGGGCCCGACCGCTGAGCAGGTCGAAGAGGCTCAACAGATGTCCGAAGAGGACCAGAACGCCATGATCCAAGCCATGGTGCAGCGCTTGGCGGACAGGATGAAGGAGAACCCGGACGATCTGGCCGGGTGGAGACGTTTGGCCCAAGCCTACGGGGTGCTCGGCAACGCCGAAGGCGTGGCGGAGGCAGAAGCCAACATCAAGCGCCTAAGTGGTCAATAAACGGGTGGTCAATAAACGGGCGGCTAATAGTCCGGTTGCGCGGTCAGCACCGCGAAAGCCACGGAAAGACTGACGATGCGCTATGAAAAGCGCGGTGTAAATTTCTCCACTATGGTTCAAATCCGCGCTCAAGTTATGGGCCAATCGAGTCCATGTCTCGGTGGTGGCGCGCACTCGCGTGGCGCTTCGGCGTCGCCTTGACCGAGGGGTGACGCGAACAAAGTGGGCGTCGACTTGTGTCTGGTGCCCGTAAGATTTGATATGATGATGTTCGGCCGCAAACCCAGACCCAAAGGCAGTCCATGATCGAGCCAGGCAAGAACATCGCAATCAAAGTACCGCAGCACAAATGGGCAGAAACTGTTGCGTTTTATCGAGATCGGGTCTGCTTGGAGGTTACGAAGGAACTGAGCGATAGTGTCGCATTTTCATTTGGAAACATGACCTTATGGGTCGACCGAGTGGAACGGCAAAGTCAAACCGACGTATGGCTGGAACTGTTCACGGACGATCCCGATCAAGCCCTGCAAAAGCTGCAAAGCCCGAATCGCGACGCATTGGAACCGCTCGATGACGTGAACGGTCATTGGACATCCGATCCGGCTGGCGTGGTACTTCTTCTGGCTCAAAACGAGTGAGGCGCAAGAAGGGGACGCAAAACCGGCGTGCTACCCGCAGGGTCCCAAAAAGTCGCGAAACAGCTTCATGTTCGATGCGTTGCTTTCGAAGATGAAAAGAACGGTTTTGCCCATGACGCGCACTCCCTCACCCTTGAAACGACCAAGATGATGGCGTCCTTTTACGCGGTCCGCGCCCGCCGGGATGTCCCGGACAAGCGGTTGGGGGCGCATAACCGACTCTTCACTTGCGTTTTCATTAGAGACTCCGCATAAAAAGGCCCCGGAAAGACGTGAAGATCAAAAACGTGAAGATTTGATGCCGACGGTCCTCCTCCCCAGCCGGCCGGCTCTACACCGAACGATAATTTGAAGACAAAATAGGGAAGCGGACGCGCGTCCGCGGGAAGGAATTTGACCATGAGCACTTTCAAAACCATTGACGATCTGGATGTGGCCGGCAAGCGCGTGTTGGTGCGCGCGGACTTGAACGTTCCGATGGCGGACGGCAAGCCCACCGACACCACGCGCATCGACCGTTCCGTACAAACCATCAAGGATTTGGCGGATCGCGGCGCGAAAGTGATCATGCTGTCCCACTTTGGCCGTCCCAAGGGCCAGGTGGTTCCGGAAATGAGCCTGAAACCGGTGGCCGACGCCATGGCCGCCGCACTGGGCCGTGATGTGGCTTTCGCTTCCGACACCATCGGCGCCTCGGCCAAGGCCGTGACCGGCGCCATGAACGACGGCGACGTCGCCATGCTTGAAAACGTGCGCTTCCACGCCGAAGAAACCGACAATGACGACGGCTTCGCCTCGGCCTTGGCGGAAATGGGCGATTTTTACGTCAACGACGCATTTTCCACCGCACACCGCGCGCATGCCTCCACCGAAGCGTTGGCGCGCAAGCTTCCGGCGGCTGCGGGCCGTTTGATGCAGGCGGAACTGGAAGCGCTGGGCGGTGCGTTGGGCACCCCGCAAAAGCCCGTTGCCGCCGTGGTCGGCGGGGCCAAGGTGTCCACCAAGATGGAAGTGCTCGGCAACCTGTCGCAAAAGGTGGATATGATCATCATCGGCGGTGGCATGGCCAACACCTTCCTGTTCGCCAACGGTCACGACGTCGGCGCAAGCTTGTGCGAAAAGGACATGGCCGACGACGCCAAGAAAATCGTTGCGGACGCGGCCGCCAACGGCTGTGAAATCGTCTTGCCGACCGACGTCGTGGTGGCCAAGGAATTTGCCGCGGGCGCCGAAAACCAAGTGGTTGGCATCGATGCCATTCCCGACGACATGATGGCGTTGGATATCGGCCCGGATTCCATCGCCGACGTGGAAAAACGCCTGGAAGGGTGCAAGACCCTGGTGTGGAACGGTCCGTTCGGTGCGTTCGAAATCGAGCCGTTCGACAAAGGCACCAACGCCGCCGCGCAGGCCGCTGCACGCCTGACCAAGGCGGGCAACTTGCTGTCGGTCGCCGGTGGCGGCGACACCGTCGCGGCGCTGGCGCACGCGGGTGCGTCGGATGACTTCAGCTACATCTCCACCGCCGGTGGCGCATTTCTGGAATGGATCGAAGGCAAGACGCTGCCCGGCGTTGCTGCCTTGGAAGCCTGACCCGGGCGTTTCAGACGTTTGAAACACGCACCCCCGGTTGATGTGACCGGGGGTGTTTTTTTGTCTGAATTCAAACCTTTGCGGGATATTCTTCACAGATTCTTTACTTTGTGGTATAAACAAGACGTCAGCGTCTGTGTTCGCGGCGAATCTTTTCGGCTGATAGCACATACGACAGACACGAGTGCGCGCTCTCCGGCCGATTGGAGGGTGCGTATCAGCGACAGAAACGTTGCTTAGAATCGCCGCCACGAGTTGAGATTCACGAGTTGAAACTCACGGGGCGAGGTTCCAAGAAAGGAGAGCCCATATGTCTGTTAATGCAGCAAGCTCAGCCGCCAACGTTCAACAAGCACTTGTCGCTCTCCGCCAGAATGTACAGGCGGAGCAGGTTGCGGCCGTTGCGGTCACCGAAGCTGCCAATCAAGCAGCCCAACGTGCCCAACAACAATCCGTAACCCAGGACGTTCAGCAAACCGCGCAAGCGGCGGATGGGCGTGGTGAAGTGGTTGACGTTGAGGCCTGAGTGACGTCCATCCCCCTCGGTCACTTGGGGGGTGGTATCAGGAAGACCAACCCAACGCAGACCCGTTTGTCCTTTGGGATGAACGGGTCTCTGCGTTAGGAGGGGTTAAGTCTCTGAATTCATGTTGCGTTTTGGGATCTTGACGAAGACTTAACCATTCGGAGTCACACTCGTCCGCCATGTCCGATATCGCCACCATCAGCCCAGGCGTCGTTCGTCCGTCCGCATCCCAGCGCGCGGCGTATTCGAACGCGGGGGATGTGTCGCGCCGGGCCAACGTCATGAACGAGAAGGAAAGCCCGCAAAATACAGCCTCGCTCAACCGTTTGGACCGGGTTTTGTCCTCAGGCCAGCCGCTTCGCGATGATGTGCCGCGGGGCTTTTATCTCGACCTTCGCGTCTAAGCGTACTCCATCTATGTGACGACTGAAGCCCCGCGCCGGGGCTTTTTTTACATCCGCGTTTTGTCCTGCTAGGGTGAAGGTCAACGCCCAAGAAAAAGGAAACGATATGGCCACCCACGCCGAGCTTGCCGTCAACCTGCTGCGCAACGCAGCGGTGTTCTTTCGCGACATCGGGCAGCAAAACCCCAGCTTGAAGGAACAGATGGAGACCAACGCCCAGACTTACGATGCGGTGGCCGACATGTTGGAAAAAGACCCGGCCGGAGAAATGGCGCTGCCCAGCGAACAGTAGGGACAGCTAGCCCAGGCCCATCAAGTTCCGCGCGAAATCCTGGGGCGAAAACGGCTGCAGGTCGTCCACGCCTTCGCCGACGCCGATGGCGTGCACGGGCAATTGGAATTTATCGGCCAGCGCCACCACTACACCACCCTTGGCGGTACCATCCAGCTTGGTCATCACCAGTCCGGTGACATCGACGGCCTGTCTGAAAGTTTCGACCTGGCTGTGTGCGTTCTGGCCGACCGTGGCGTCCAGCACCAGAACCACGTCGTGAGGTGCATCGGGATCGATTTTCTTGATCACGCGCACGATCTTTTCCAGCTCTTCCATCAGATGGGATTTGTTCTGCAACCGTCCAGCGGTGTCGATCAGCAACACATCCACGCCGTCCGCCTTGGCCTGTTCCAACGCGTCGTAGGCCAGGCCCGCAGCGTCCGCGCCGATGTCGCGCGCGATCACCGGCACACTGGTGCGCTGTCCCCAGACTTGAAGCTGCTCGATGGCGGCGGCGCGAAACGTGTCGCCCGCGGCCAGCATGACCTTCTTACCAGATTCGGAAAATTGTTTGGCGAGCTTGCCGATGGTGGTGGTTTTGCCGGCACCATTGACTCCGCACACCAGCACCACGTGGGGTTTGCGCGCAGCACTGATTTCCAGCGGTTGGGCGACGGGCTCCAGAATCGCCGCGATGTCGTCGGCGAAGGCGGCGCAGACGTCCTCATCGCTGAGTTCCTGGTCGAAACGGGTCTTGGCCAGCCCGGCCGTCAGTTTGGCCGCTGTCGTGACGCCGATATCGGCAGTGATCAGCACCTCTTCCAGTTCCTCCAACGCGCCGTCGTCCAAGCGGCGCTTGCCGGTGAACAGATCGCCGATGCCGCCGGTGAGGCGCCCGGACGTTTTGCCCAGGCCCGCTTTCAGTCGCTCGAACCAACTCATGGAATGTGCCGCCTTCGTCTCGTCGTCTTTATTGTGCTGCTTGGGGGGGCAGATCGCAGGCCTCGCCGGCGGCGATCAATTCCCCGTCTTTGTGCCCGTTCAGGCATACGCTGACAAGGGTTCCGGGCTTGGCTTCGCCACCCAGGCTGACCGGGGCGAAGGTTTCGGTGCGCCCAAAACCGGGTTTTTCCACCAATACGGTTTGCAAAGTGCCGCTCAAACGGTCGAGATGGCGCGACAGTGCCGCGTCGCCCGCTTGGCGCAATTGTCCGGCGCGGGTCTTGACGGCGTTCCCGGGGACTTGCGGCATTTTCGCCGCGGGCGTGCCGGGACGGCTGGAATAGGGAAACACGTGCAGGTATTGCAGACCCATGGCCTGAACGTTCTTGAGCGTGTTTGCGAACATATCGTCCGTTTCGGTGGGGAAACCCGCGATCAGATCGGCGCCGAACACCGTGTCCGGGCGCACCGTTTGGGCGCGATCCACGATGTGCAGCACATCGGCCACGGTGTGGCGGCGCTTCATGCGTTTGAGCACCATGTCATCGGCGGCCTGCAAGCTCAGATGCAGGTGCGGCATCAAGCGTGGCTCCTCGGCCAGCAGTTCGAAGAAGTCTTCGTCGAGACGCGCGGGGTCCAGAGAGCTCAAGCGCAGGCGCACCAACTCCGGCGTGCGCTCTAAAATGCCCCGGATCACCGCTGTCAATCCGGTGCCGTTGGCGTCGCACATACCGATGTCGGAGCCGTAGGCTGCGATGTCCACGCCCGTCAGCACCACTTCCAAGTGCCCGCTGCGTACCAGCTTTTGCACCTGGGCGACGATCTGGTCGAACGGCACGGAGCGGTTGGGTCCGCGCGCGGCGGGGATGATGCAGAACGTGCAGTCGTTGTCGCAGCCCTGCTGGACCATAACGAAGGCGCGCGTGCGCCCTTCCAGGCCGGACACCAGATGGCCGGCGGTTTCTTTGACTTCGGCGATGTCGGAAACGACGATGGCGCCCGTTCCTTCCGCATCACTGCCCAGCAACGTCCGGCGGTCGAGTTTTTCGGCGTTGCCGACCACGCGATCGACCTCGTCCATACCGGCGAACTTGTCCGGGTCCAATTGCGCCGCGCAGCCGGTGACGATGATGCGGGCTTGCGGGCGTTCGCGTTTCAGGCGGCGGATGGTCTGGCGTGCTTGACGTTCGGCTTCCGCCGTGACCGCGCAGGTGTTGACGATTACGGCGTCGTCGACTCCGGCCTGGACCAGTTCATCGCGCATGACTTCGGATTCCAAAGTGTTCAAGCGGCAGCCCAGGGTCACGATCTGGGGTGCGGTGTTCTCGTGGTTGGACATCAGCCTGCCTCCAGAAGCGCCGGGTCGAGCTTTCCGGCAAAACTGGTTGCGACCGGCCCGCTCATCAACACGTTGTTGTCCGCGAGCCATTCGATGGTCAAGACGCCGCCGTCCAACACCACGTCTGCCTTGCGCCCCGTAAGGCCACGGCGTGCGGTGGCGACCAGCGCCGCGCAGGCGCCCGAGCCACAGGCCTGGGTGATGCCTGCGCCGCGCTCCCACACACGCATGCGGATACGATCCTCGCCAAGCACTTGGACGGCTTCGACGTTGGTGCGTTCGGGGAACAGCTTGTCGTGTTCGACCATCGGGCCGAACACTTCCAGATCGATGGCTTCGGCGTCATCGACCATGAATACTGCGTGGGGATTTCCTATGTTGACCCCCACGGGATTTTGCAAAGGCCCGGCGGAAATTTCTAAATTTTCGGTATCGCGGGCCTTCGCCAGCGGCAGGTCGCGCCAGTCCAGCCGGGCCGGGCCCATGTCCACGCTGTACAGGCCGTCACCTAGATTTTCGCAATCCAGCAGCCCGGAAATGGTTTCCACGATCACGTGGGTTTCGGCCTTTTCGCGCATGATCAGGGACGCAACGCAGCGCGTCGCGTTGCCGCAGGCCCCGCTCTCGGAACCGTCGGGATTGTAAATGCGCATGAACACGTCGGCGATGCTAGGGGCGATGCTGGACCCGTTGTGCGCGGGCGGCGTTTCCATCACGATCAACTGATCACACCCCACGCCCCGGCGGCGATCGGCAATGGCGCGCACGGCGGCGCGCGACAGGGAAAACGCCCCGTCGCGATTGTCGAGGATGACGAAATCGTTGCCGAGCCCGTGCATCTTTATGAAATCAAGCGCCGTCATGGGGCTATATATGAGCGATTGCTGGAGGAAGTCCAGGGCCTTGGCCCGCGAAAACGCGAAGAAGCGTGTTGACGAAGAGGAAACGTCAGTCCTTCTCGGCGCCGTATTCGTTCGCCAAAGTTTCCACCAATTCGAAGACGTCGCGTTTCAAGCGGGGGTCTTGAATCTGCATATAGGCCTGCAAAAGCCGCTGCGTTTCCAGTTCAATCGTGTGCCCCGACGGGGCTGCAGGGTCTTCCGGGTCATCGTCCGCTAAAGCATAGAAGTAACCGATCGAGATTCCCGTGACGGCGCAAATGCGGTGCAGGTGCGTGGCATAAACCCGTTGGTCGCCCCGTTCCAAACGGCCCGTGGTGCCGGCGTTGAAGCCAGTCATCTGGTCCAGCCTGGCGGCGCTGATGTCCAACCCGGTGCGCAGGGTTTTGATCCGCCGGGGGATTTCTGCATCAAGGTCGATCTCCCGGACTTCGCTGAGGGAGCGTTTCGTCGTGTCCGTCATATGGCGGCTTCCCATTATTATTTGCCCGGCGCAGTCATCCGGTTGTATATACAATGAGAAACAGTATAGAGGTTGTACACTCTTTAGTATACTATGTATTTATATACATCAATAAAGTGTATATAGTGGCGCAAGACCTCGCGACTCCAACTTGCGGTGAAAGCCTGGAGGCCCTAATCGGCTTCGATGAAAACCCCGGCGTCGGCGATGGACTTAACCAGCTGGAATACCCGGCCGCGGACCCCGGGGGAGCCGATGCGGAAATAGTTGTGCACCAGCTTGATCGATTCCGGCTGCGTCATGGGATCATGCTGAAAACCTTCGGCAGGTTGGTCCGAAAGGGATTTCAGCCTGGTTGAGGACGGCAGCTCATCGAAAAAGTAACTCACATCCACATTCAGGGCCTGGGCGAGTTTGTAAAGGTTGCTGGCGCCAATGCGGTTGGCTCCGTTTTCGTATTTCTGGATTTGTTGAAACGTGACATCCAAGGACTTGCCGATTTCGGATTGGCTGATACGCAAGCCGACTCGGCGTGCTTTTAAGCGCTGTCCGACGTGGATATCGATTGGGTCTGGAACTTCTTTGGGTGGACGTCTACTCATGTCTGGCTCCCCATATGAGCTGGTCGATATTCAGCGTGTGTGTCTGCTGGCTTAACAACCATACAGCATTTGTTATCAACTGATTCGAATAGCGTAAGATTGGGTTTATCATCCATTTAAGTCAACTGTGCAAACATCTTAGCCTTAGGCTCGGGATTTGGATTCGGGGTGAATTGTGTTGACTCCGGCAGGTCTTCGGCGTACATAACCGCCTCCATCAGCCAAAAGCGCTGAACCGATCTTGCTCCGAGGAGCACCGCCAGCCCGCGAGTTTCGCGCACTGGCGCGTTTCGCGTTTGGCCTTAAGGCATGATATGAGTTGATTATTTGTATGACTAATCACGTTGGTGTGAACACATGTTCGAAGGATTGAGCGACAAGCTTGGCGGCGTATTCGACAAGCTGACGAAACGCGGCGCGCTGAAGGAGTCTGATATTTCAGACGCCATGCGCGAAGTGCGTGTTGCGTTGCTCGAAGCGGACGTGGCGTTGCCCGTGGTCAAGGACTTCATCGCCAAGGTTTCCGAGGCCGCGGTCGGCGAAAATGTGCTGCGCTCCGTGACCCCCGGCCAGCAGGTCATCAAGGTGGTCCACGACCATTTGGTGGAAATGCTGGGCGCGGATGCGGAACCGCTGCGCGTGCAAGGCAATCCGCCCAATGCGGTGCTGATGGTCGGCCTGCAAGGTTCCGGTAAGACCACCACCACGGCGAAGGTCGCATCGCGCCTTTCGCGGCTCGATAAAAAGAAAGTCTTGATGGCGTCGCTGGACATCTACCGTCCCGCCGCGCAGCAGCAGCTTCAGCAGTTGGGCGATCAAAACGGTTTGGCCGTGTTGCCGATCGTATTCGGTGAACAGCCCGTCGCCATCGCCAAGCGCGCCATGCACGTGGGCCGCACCGAAGGTTACGACGTGGTGATGCTCGACACCGCGGGCCGCTTGCACATCGACCAGGACCTGATGAACGAAGTCCAACAGGTCCGTGACGCGGTCGACCCGGGCGAAACCCTGTTGGTTACCGACGCCATGGCCGGTCAGGATGCGGTCAATGTGGCGAAAGAATTCCACGACAAGGTCGGCATCTCCGGCATCGTGTTGACCCGTGTGGACGGCGATGCGCGCGGCGGTGCGGCACTGTCGATGAAGGCGGTCACCGGCACCCCGATCAAATTCTTGGGCGTCGGCGAAAAGATCGACGAGTTGGACGCCTTCGATGCTCAGCGTGTGGCGGGCTCGATCTTGGGCCAGGGCGACGTGGTCGGCCTGGTGGAGCGTGCCGCTCAGGTCATCGACCAGAAAGAAGCGGAAAAGACCGCCAAGAAAATGCTCAAGGGCCAGTTTACCTTGGACGACATGGCCAACCAGATCGGACAGTTGCGCAAGATGGGCGATCTCAAGGGCCTGATGGGCATGATGCCGGGCATGGGCAAGCTGAAAAAGCAAATTGCCGGCGCGGACTTGGATGAAAAGAAAATCGCGCGTCAAGAAGCGATCATCCGCTCCATGACGCCGAAGGAGCGGAAAAACCCCAAACTGATCAACGGCTCGCGGCGCAAGCGCATCGCGGCCGGGTCCGGCACTTCGGTGACGGACGTGAACCGCTTGCTCAAGCAATTCACGCAGATGAGCAAGATGATGAAGAAGATGGGCAAGATGGGTGGCAAAGGCATGCCCGGAATGCCGGATTTGGGTGCGGGTGGGCAAATGCCCGGTCTGCCCCCTGGAATGATGCCGCCTTTTAAATGAGACGGCACTGACAAGAACACTGAACCGAATTTTGCAAACAACGACTGAATGACCAGAAAAGGATAGCGAGAACCATGTCTCTGCGTATTCGACTTTCCCGGGGTGGCGCGAAAAAGCGTCCCTACTACCGCATTGTGGTCGCGGATTCCCGCAGCCCGCGTGACGGCCGCTTTATCGAGCGGATCGGCACCTACAACCCGATGCTCGCCAAGGATGACGCGGGCCGCGTCACCTTGAAAGAAGACCGCGTTAAGCACTGGGTCGGCCAGGGCGCTAAGCCTTCTGACCGCGTCGCGCGCTTCTTCCATGCTGCGGGCTTGGGCGACAAGCCGGCGATCCCCGAGCAGACCAAGAAGAACAAGCCGAAAGCCAAGGCGCTGGAGCGTTTGGCTGAAAAGGAAGCCAAGGCGAAGGAAGCTGAAGAAGCTGCCGCCGCTGCTGCTGCCGAGGCCGCCGAAGCGGAAGCCGCCCCGGCTGAAGAAGCGCCTGCCGAAGAGGCTCCGGCCGCAGAGGCTGCTGCTGAAGAAGCCCCGGCTGAAGAGGAAAAGGCCGAGGGCTAAGGCCCCGGTCCCGACCTCCGAGGTCCATGATCTAGGGGTCCGGTTGCCATGGTCGATCACGGCTCACGCGGCTCCCCCAAAAACTCTGGGGGCAGTTCCAAAGGCGATCTCATCTGTGTCGGGCTGTTGGGCTCCGCGCGCGGATTGAAGGGCGAGTTGCGCGTCAAAAGCTTCACGGCGAACGCCCGCGACATCGCTTCTTACGGAACGCTCACCGATGAAACGGGGAACCGGGCGTTCGAGCTGAAAGTGACCGGAAAGCACAAGGACCAACTGGTGGTCCGCATCAAAGGCGTGAACGCGCGCGAAGCGGCGGAAGCGCTGAACGGCCAAAAGCTCTATGTGGAGCGCGGCCGGTTGCCCGAGACGGAAGAAGACGAGTTCTACTTTTCCGACCTTGCGGGCCTTGAGGCGGAACTTGTGGACGGCACGCCGTTCGGCCAGGTGGTTCAGGCCGAGGACTACGGCGGCGGACCGTTCTTGGAGGTCAAGGCACGGCAAGAGCTGGGACATGGAACCGTCCTGGTGCCGTTCACCAAAGCGGCGGTGCCGCAGGTGGACTTAAAAGGTGGAAAGGTCGTGATCGACCCGCCCGCCGGACTGTTGGAGCCGGGTGACCCGGAACCGCAGGAAGGTAACGGCCCATGAGCGAAGACGCGAAGACCAAATCCTGGCGGGCGGTGGCGTTGACGCTCTTCCCGGACATGTTTCCGGGATCGTTGGGCCAGTCGTTGGCGGGCCGTGCTTTGGAAGACGGACGTTGGTCGCTGGAGACGGTGGATATCCGGAGCTTTGCCTCCGACAAACACCGCACCGTCGACGACACACCCAGCGGCGGCGGAGCCGGGATGGTGATGCGCCCGGACATCGTGGATCTGGCGATCCAGGATGCGAAGACAAAGAATGGTGGCGGATTGCCGCTGGTCTATTTGACCCCCCGGGGTCGTCCGTTGACCCAGATGCGGGTCCGGGAACTGGCCGAAGGGCCGGGTGTGATGGTCTTGTGCGGCCGTTACGAAGGGGTGGACCAGCGGGTGCTGGACGCCCGGGACGCCGAGGAAATCTCGGTCGGCGACTACGTGTTGTCGGGCGGCGAAGTGGCGGCGTTGGTTTTGATGGACGCGTGCGTGCGTCTGATCCCCGGCGTGATGGGATCGGACACCTCGCACACGGAGGAGAGTTTCGAAGAGGGGCTATTGGAGTATCCCCATTTCACACGGCCCACCGAATGGCAGGGTCGTCAGGTGCCGGAGGTTTTGCTGTCCGGCCACCACGGGAACATCCGCGCGTGGCGGCGCGAACAGGCCGAAGCCATCACCCGGGAAAGACGCCCGGATTTGTGGCAAGCCTACGCCGCCAAACGTGATGAAAAATGAGTTGAGTTTTTATGTTTCGCCGGATTGGTTTCCGGCAAGAGTTAGGAAAAAGAAGGATGAGTGCCATGAACATCATCGAAGAGCTCGAAAACGAGCAACTTGGCAAGCTCACGGCGGAAAAAGACATTCCGGATTTCGGTCCGGGTGACACCGTGCGCGTCCAAGTGAAAGTGGTCGAAGGCTCGCGCGAACGTCTACAGGCGTTCGAAGGCGTGTGCATCGCCCGCAAAAACGCCGGTTTGAACTCCGCGTTCACTGTGCGCAAGATTTCCAGCGGCGAAGGCGTGGAACGCGTGTTCCCGCTGTACTCGCCGAACGTGGCTGCCGTGGAAGTGGTGCGCCGCGGTGACGTGCGCCGCGCCAAGCTGTACTACCTGCGTGGCCGCACCGGTAAGGCCGCGCGTATCGCCGAGCAGACCGACGGCTACAAGGCCAAGTTGACCCAGGCCGACCACGCTGCCGCCGCCGAAGCCAAGGCCGCGCGCGACGCCGCCGCCAAGGCCAAGAAGGAAGCTGCCGAGGCTCCGGCTGAAGCACCTGCGGAAGCGCCGGCAAAAGAGGGCGAAGGCGAATAAGCTTTCCCCTTTTGTGGCACGTATCCCAACGCGGGACCGCCCGGCTGGAAGGCCTGGGCGGTCCCCAGGATATGCGTTTCGTGGGTATGCGCCGGACCATGTGACCTCCTCAACCTCTGTTTAAAGGCCCAACCATGCCCCAAGGAACGCCCCCGGAAACACCGAAAACCCTGTTCGACAAAATCTGGGATGCCCATCTGGTGGACGTGCAAGACGACGGCACGTGTTTGATTTATATCGACCGCCACATGGTTCACGAAGTGACCAGCCCCCAGGCGTTCGAGGGCCTTCGCGACGCGGGCCGCCGTGTGCACCGCCCCGACGCCACCTTGGCCGTGGCCGATCACAACGTGCCGACCACGGACCGCTCGGCAGGCATCGCCAACGTGGAATCCCGCGTCCAGGTCGAAACCCTGGAACAAAATGTCGCCGACTTCGACGTGCCGTATTTCAAGATGGACGACATTCGTCAGGGTATTGTGCACATCGTCGGCCCCGAACAGGGCTTTACGCTGCCCGGCACCACTATCGTCTGCGGTGACAGTCACACCGCGACCCATGGCGCGTTCGGCGCGTTGGCGTTCGGCATTGGCACCTCGGAAGTGGAACACGTGCTGGCGACCCAGACTTTGCTGCAAAAGCCTGCGAAGAACATGCTGGTCAAGGTCACCGGCACGTTGCCGGATCATTGCTCCGCCAAGGATATCGTTCTGGCGATCATCGGCAAGATCGGCACCGCGGGCGGCACCGGCTATGTGATCGAATACGCGGGTGAGGCGATCGAAGCGTTGTCCATGGAGGGGCGCATGACGGTCTGTAACATGACCATCGAAGGCGGCGCGCGTGCCGGCCTGATCGCGCCGGATGAAAAGACGTTCGCATACCTTCAGGGCCGTCCCATGACGCCCAAGGGCGCGGCGTGGGAGCAGGCGGTCGCGTACTGGAAGACGCTGAAAGCCGACGAAGGGGCCGAGTACGACCAAGTGATCGAGTTGGACGTCACCAACATGGCACCGCAGATCACCTGGGGCACCAGCCCGGAAAACGTGCTGTCCATCGAAGACGCCGTGCCCAACCCGGTGGATGAGCCTAATGCCGAAAAGAAAGCCGCCATCGAGCGCGCCATTGGCTATATGGACTTCACGCCGGGCCAAGCCATTGAAGGCGTTACCATCAACACGGTGTTCATCGGATCGTGCACCAACGGGCGCATTGAAGACTTCCGCGAAGCCGCCGCCATCGCCAAAGGTCATAAGGTCGCTGACGGTGTGCGCGCACTGGTCGTTCCGGGCTCGGGCTTGGTCAAGGAACAGGCCGAAGAAGAAGGCCTGGACAAGATCTTCATTGAAGCCGGGTTCGAATGGCGCGAGCCGGGGTGCTCCATGTGCCTGGCGATGAACGACGACCGCCTGGCGCCGGGCGACCGCTGTGCGTCCACGTCGAACCGCAACTTCGAAGGCCGCCAGGGCAAGGGCGGGCGCACCCATTTGGTCAGCCCCGCCATGGCCGCTGCCGCCGCCATCAAAGGCTGTCTTACTGATGTAAGAAAATTGGCCGACGTTCGCGAGCTGGGTTAAGAAGGAGACGCTTAATGGAAAAGTTCACCAAATTCACAGGCGTCGCCGCACCTATGCCGATCCGCAACGTCGACACCGACATGATCATCCCCAAACAGTTCTTGAAGACCATCAAGCGCGAAGGTCTGGGCGTGCACCTGTTCGACGAAATGCGCTATCTGGACGACGGTTCCGAAAACCCGGATTTCGTGTTGAACAAGGACGCGTATCGCAAGGCCGAAATCATCGTCGCGGGCGACAACTTCGGCTGTGGGTCGTCGCGCGAACATGCGCCGTGGGCGCTCAAGGACTTCGGTATCAAAGTCATCATTTCCACCAGCTTCGCCGACATCTTCTACAACAACTGCTTTAAGAACGGCATGCTGCCGATCCGCGTCGACGAAGAGACTTTGGGCAAGCTGATGGACGACGCGGAGCGCGGCGCCAATGCGACATTGACTGTGGACCTGGAAAGCCAGACCATCAATGGCCCCGACGGCGGCGAAGTCAAGTTCGACATCGATCCGTTCCGCAAGCACTGCCTGCTGGAAGGCCTGGACGACATTGGTCTGACCCAGCAGAAAGCGGATAAGATCGACGTGTTCGAGGGTAAACAGAAATCCAGCCAGCCCTGGCTGTACGGCTGAAGGGAAAGTAGGGGTATTGGGATGGCACTTAACGTATCCATACGTCCCGCCATCAAAGACGATGCGCGCGCCATTGCGGAACTCTACCAAATTGCCGCCGAAGGTGTCGCCGATTACGTTTGGGCAACCCTGGCGGACGATTACCCCGGGCTGTCCGGTATTGAAATCGGCGCCGCACGCTACGCCCGCGCAAACGAACTGTTTTCATACGAAAATTGCCTCATAGCGGAAGTCGATAGACGCATCGTGGGTTTGTCGATGGGTTTCGTGACCGTTGCCGATGGTGAACCCTTGCCCGATGATTTCGACCCGGTCTTGAGGCCTTATGCGGAACTGGAAGAAGACGGCAGCCTGTACATCGCGGGTTTGGCGACTTATGAAGGGTTTCGCGGCCAAGGCATCGGCACGCAGTTGATGGAGCGCACCGAACAACGTGCCCGCGAAGAGGGTCGACCCTCGTTGAGCCTGATCGTCTTCGAAGCTAACACAGGCGCAAAACGTCTATACGACCGATTGGGTTTTAAAGAAAAAGATCGCCGCGCAATCATCCCGCATCCCTTGATACATGTGACGGGTGATGCCCTGTTGATGGTGCGTCCCTTGGATTGAGCGTATAAGGAAGAGCGGCGTGTCCCACATCAAAACCATTCTTAATACTGCCGGGTGATAAAAAGACTCCAAACACCGGATCGAGTTCTGCCGGTTACCGTGGGTGACTCGCAGGATAAGGAGTAAATCGATGAACGCCAACGTCACCTTCCGTCCCGCCGTCAAGGGTGATGCCCTGGACATCGCCGAGCTGAGCCGCATCGCCGGTGAAGGCGTGACCGATTATTTTTGGCAAAGTTACGCGCAGGACTGTCCCGGCCTCACGCCCTTGGAGATCGGCGTGGCCGGTATCGAGCGCGAAGATGGCGAGTTCTCGTACAAAAACTGCGTTACGGCCGAGGTGGACGGACAGGTCGCGGGTATGAGCATGGCCTTTCCCATGGAGGCCGGGCCGTTGCCGGACGACCTCGATCCGGTGACGCGGCCCTACATGGAATTGATGGTGGATGGGAGCCTCTATGTTTGCGCCATCGCTGTTTATGAAAACTTTCGGAGCCAAGGCATCGGCAGCGCCCTGATGGAACGCGCCGAAGGGCGCGCCCGCGAACTCGGTTGTCCGTCCTTGAGCCTGCAGGTCTTTGACGCCAACGATGGTGCGAAACGGCTTTATGAACGCCTGGGGTATCGTGTTGCGGACCAGCGCGCGATTGTGCCCCACCCCCTCATTCATCCCACGGGGGACGTGCTGTTGATGGTGCGTCCTCTCGACCAAACCGACGAGGAATAGCCCAACAAGAAATTGCAACGTGTCCAACAGCAAAAGCATTTCCATGCTGCCGGGCGACAGCAAGAGCCCAAACACCGGATCAAGTTCTGCTCTTTACCGTGAGGGATCCGAAAGATAAGAGGTAAGCCGATGGGCGCCAACGTCACATTCCGTCCCGCCGTCAAGGACGATGCCCTGGACATCGTCGAACTTGACCGCATTGCTGGTGCGGGCTTGACCGATTACGTCTGGCAAAGTTACGCGCATGAACATCCTGGGCTGAGCGTCGTGGAAATTGGCGTGCTCGGGATAGAACGCGAAGATGTCGAGTACTCCTTCAAGAACTGCGTCATGGCCGAAGTGGACGGACAAGTCGCGGGCATGAGCATGGCCTTTCCCATCAAGGCCGAACCGGTGACGGACGACAGCGATCCGGTGATGCGCCCCTATATGGAACTGATCGTGGATGGAAGCTTCTTTGTTTGCGCCATCGCCGTTTATGAGGCGTTCCGGGGCCAAGGCATTGGCGCCGCCCTGATGGAACGCGTCGAAGAACGTGCTCGCGAATGCGGTTGCCCGTCTTTGAGCCTTCTGGTCTTCGACGTCAACGACGGTGCAAAACGCTTATACGAACGTCTGGGGTATCGTGTCGCGGACCGGCGTGCGATTGTGCCCCACCCCCTGATTCGACCCGAAGGGGATGTGCTGTTGATGGTGCGCCCCCTCGATCAAACCAACACGCAATAACCCAACAAGGAATAGCAACGTGTCCAACACCAAAAACATTCTTATGCTGCCGGGTGACGGCATCGGCCCGGAAGTGATGGCGGAAGTCAAAAAGGTCATCGACTGGTCCAACGACAAGCGCGACACCGGCTTCGAAATCGAAGAAGACCTGGTCGGCGGCGCGTGCTACGACGCGCACGGTTGTGCGGTGACCGACGACACCATGGTCAAGGCGAAGAGCGCCGACGCGATCCTGTTGGGCGCGGTGGGCGGCCCGAAGTGGGACAACGTGGCGCGCGAACACCGGCCCGAAGCGGGCCTCTTGCGCCTGCGCAAGGAACTGGATTTGTTCGCCAACCTGCGCCCGGCTTTGGTGTTCGATGCCCTGATCGACGCCTCGACGCTCAAACCCGATGTGGTGCGTGGTCTCGACATCATGATCGTACGCGAACTGACGGCTGGCGTGTACTTCGGCGAACCGCGCGGCGAGGAAACCCGCGACGGCGTGGACTACGGCTTGGACACGCAAATCTATAGCGAACCGGAAATCGACCGCGTCGCGCGCGTGGCGTTCGATTTGGCGAAGAAACGCAACAACAAAGTCACCAGCGTGGAAAAGGCCAACGTCATGGAATCGGGCGTGTTCTGGCGCAAGATCGTTTCCAAGGTGCATGACGCCGATTACGCGGACGTGGAACTCGGCCATATGTACGCCGACAACTGCGCCATGCAGCTGGTGCGCTGGCCCGCCCAATTCGACGTGATCGTCACCGACAACCTGTTCGGCGATTTGTTGAGCGATTGCGCGGCGATGCTCACCGGCTCGCTCGGCATGCTGCCGTCCGCCTCGCTCGGCACCAAGGACCCGGTCACCGGCGTGATCCCGGCCATGTACGAACCGGTGCACGGCTCCGCGCCCGACATCGCGGGCGAGGGCAAGGCCAACCCGCTGGCGACGCTCTTGAGCCACTCGATGATGTTGCGCTACAGCTTCGATATGGCCCAAGACGCCGATATGTTGGATCAAGCCGTGCAAAACGTGTTGGAGCGGGGGCTTCGCACCGCCGACATCATGTCCGACGGCATGACCCAGGTCACCACGTCCGGCATGGGCGACGCGCTGATCGAAGAGCTGGGGAAGTTGAGCTAAGGCGGAAATTCTTGCGTTTTGATCCCTCCGAGGGTACAAAAAATGCAGATTTTCAAGAGGACGCGACATGAGCCTTCGTTTGGCACATTTTGATCTGATTTCCACTCCGGCATCCCATGCCGTGGGTGCGTGCGCCTCTGCCAAAACCATCACCACCAAAACCACCACGCGCGGATAGCGGGCGTAAGGTTTTGCTTAATAGCAACCAGGCCCGCGGCAAGCTCGCGGGCCTTGGGTTTTTGGGCCTCGTGACAAGCTTGGGTCCAATACGTAAGGAGTAGACGGATATGGGTTACAAAGTTGCGGTCGTCGGCGCCACGGGCAACGTGGGGCGCGAAATGCTGCAGACGATGGTGGAACGCGATTTTCCGGCGGACGAAGTGGTCGCGCTGGCGTCCTCGCGCTCGGTCGGCAAGGACGTCGCTTACGGCGACGACAAGACGCTGAAGTGCCAGGACCTGGCGACCTTCGATTTTGCCGGTACCGACATCGTGCTCTCGAGCCCCGGCGCATCCGTTTCGGCGGAATATTCGCCCAAAGCCGCAGCCGCCGGTGCGGTGGTGGTGGACAACACGTCGTATTTCCGCATGGACCCGGACGTGCCGCTGGTGGTGCCGGAAGTGAACCCGGACGCCATCGCCGGTTATACCCAGAAAGGCATCATCGCCAACCCCAACTGCTCCACCATTCAGATGCTGGTGGCGTTAAAGCCCTTGCACGACTTAGGTCGCATCAAACGCGTGGTGGTCTCCACCTACCAGTCGGTATCCGGCGGCGGCAAGGCGGCGATGGATGAACTGTTCAACCAGACCCGCGGCGTCTACATGAACGAACCGGCGGAAAAGTTCCGCGACAACTTCACCAAGCAGATCGCGTTCAACTGCATTCCGCACATCGATAAGTTCATGGACGACGGCACCACCAAGGAAGAATGGAAGATGGTGGCCGAAACCAAAAAGATCTTGGATGCGAGCATCGAGGTTTGCGCCAATTGCGTGCGCGTACCTGTGTTCATCGGGCATGCGGAAATGGTCAACGTGGAATTCGAAAATCCTGTCGATGAGGGCCAAGCCCGCGAAGCCTTGCGCGAAGCGCCGGGCGTCTCCGTGGTCGATTACCGCGAAGACGAAGGCTACGTCACGCCAGCGGAGTGTGCCGGCGAGGACGCGGTGTTCATTTCGCGCCTGCGCAAGGATGCGTCCGTCGAAAACGGCCTGAACTTCTGGTGCGTGTCCGACAACCTGCGCAAGGGTGCGGCGCTCAACACCGTTCAAATTGCGGAGGTTTTGGCGAGCGACTATCTCGGCAAATAAGAGCGCACGGCATTCTATACCAAACGCCCCGGCCAAAACCCGGGGCGTTTTTTATGCCTTGTTTTTTTTATGCTTTTGAGCCGACGGGATTGTCGGTCTGGTCGTCGGGATGCTTGGAGCCGGGGTTGAAGATGGCGTTGATTTGATCTTGTTCCATCGCCTGTTCGGCGGGGACCGGAGCCTGTTCATGCATGTCTTGGCGGCGCTCTTCGCTGTGTTTGAGGTTTTGGCGCCGCCGGTCGGGGCCGAAATAACCGGGCGCCTTGATGAACGGGCGGGGGCGTTCGATCACCGCGCGGATGCGCGAAAACAAAGCTTTCGGCGAAACCGGTTTGACCAGAAACTCGTTCACACCGGCGTTGCGCGCATGCTGGACGCGCCAGTATTCCGAATGTGCGGACACCATGATGATCGGCGCGAATCTTTCCTCGCTCCGGCTGGATGAGCGCACCGCGCGGGTGAATTCGATGCCGTCGAACGGTTGCATTTCCCAATCGGCGAGGATGATGTCGGGCATCCAGGACTGCATGATCTTCAGAGCTTCCGCGCCGTCGGACGCTTCGCGGATGTTGCGTACGTCGAAATGCTGCAGGACGTCGCGTAACAACTCGCGCATGAACGCGCTGTCTTCGACGATCAAGAACTTGAGGCCATAGAGATAGCCGTGTTCTTCCTTGTTGTTGCCCATGGGCCGCCCCTGAAATCACGTGTGAGTATGCTTGTCTGGCAATACGCAGGGTGGGCGAACATCACTTTCTGCGGTTGATTGTTAGGATACCCTACACGCTTTTGGTCTGTGAAGGGTAGTTGGGCATTTTCGCCACGTTGGTCGGCATGGCGTTGAAGTAGTCGTTGATTTGGTCTTGGGTCATGACCTGGTCCGGCGCGACGGCGTCGGGGTCGTGTTCGCGGCGCTCTTCCTGATGCACTTCATCGTGGCGCCGCCGGTCGGGGCCAAAAAAGCCCGGCGCGTTGACGAACGGACGGGGGTTTTCGATGACATTGCGAATGCGCGCAAACAGGGATTTCGCGGAAATGGGTTTGACCAGAAATTCGGTCACGCCGGCATCCCGGGCCGCCGCGATACGCCAATATTCGGAGTGGGCGGAAACCATGATGATGGGCAAAAACGTGTTGGTCCCGTCGTGCGCGCCGCGGATCATTTGGGTGAATTCGATGCCGTCGAAAGGCGTCATTTCCCAGTCCAGCAGGATGATGTCGGCGGGCCAAGTTTGGATGGTTTTCAAGGCCTCCGCGCCGTCGTTGGCTTCCCGGGTTTCGTGTACGCCCAGTGTCGACAGGATTCGGCGGATGATGGTGCGCATGAACGCATTGTCATCGACAATGAGAAACTTGATATTGGCGAGGTAACTGTGTCGTCCCATGTGTCTGCCGGAATTATATACTATTATAGTATAATGCCACGGCCGCATTCATCATACAAGTTGTGCGTTTTGGGAACGCGGGGACGTCAAAGGGCTGTACGTGGGCGGATAAACCTCACACGCCACCGCCGGGGCCAAGATCGACGATTTCCTCGTCATCGTCTTCACCGAAACCGGCACGGCGCTCCTGTCCGCGGTGGGGCAAATCCTTGCGCCGCCGGTCGGGGCCGAAATAACCGTCGGCGCGCACGAACTGGCGGGGTTTTTCGATCACCGCCTGGAGACGCATTATCAGCGCCCTGGCGGAGATGGGTTTGACGAGGAACTCATTGATGCCCGCATCGCGGGCCTGCATGATGTTTTTCAAGTGGGAATAGGCCGATACCATGATCACCGGGGTGAACGGCGCGGGGCTGTCCGGGTGTTCGCGCAGCCAGTGGACGAACTCCATGCCGTTGATCGGGTTCATCACCCAGTCGGCGATGATGATGTCGGGCTTGAAGGATTTAACGTCCTCCATGGCGCGTTCGCCGTTTTCGGATTCGTGAATCTCGCGTGCGCCGAACTGCTGCACCACACCCTTGATCAGCTGACGGCTGAAAGCATTGTCGTCAACGATCAGCAACCGGATGCGTTCGAGATATCCGCGTTCCGACATTGAGCCCCCTCGGAGAAGGTAATCTTCCACTCTTGATCAAGTATTGTGGACAAATGGAGTAGCTTATACAAGGGGTTAGTACCCCTTTTGCCGAGAGGGTTGCCATCAAAACGTAACAGGGGCATATTGCCCCTTCGCAGGTGCAAAAAAATACGTTACAGCGGAGGCCTCCCCATGCCCGATCAACAGCACCCCACAACACATGCGCAAGCGCGCCCGCGGCGCAGCGTGCTCTACATGCCTGGATCCAACGCCCGTGCGTTGGAAAAGGGCCGCACACTCGCGTGCGATGCCCTGATCATGGATTTGGAGGATGCGGTCGCGCCCGATGCCAAGGAACAGGCGCGTGCGCAAATCACCGCCGCCCTGGCTGAAGGTGGCTACGGCCAGCGTGAAATTCTGGTGCGCACCAATGGATTGGACACGCCGTGGGGCTATCAGGACGTTGTCGCCGCCGCCAAATCCGGAGCGGACGCGATCTTGTTGCCGAAGGTCGAAGGGGCGGCCGCCATTCATCAGGTCGAAAGCATCATGGACGCCGCCGGCGCGCCCGCGCATCAGACCGTCTGGTGTATGATGGAAACGCCGCTGGGCATCCTCAACGCCCAGGACATCGCCGCCGCCAGCCCGCGTCTTGGCGGGTTCGTCATGGGCACCTCCGATTTGGCGAAGGACCTGCATGCGCACCACACCCGCGAACGGGTGCCTTTGCAGGCATCTCTTAGCCACTGTCTTTTGGCGGCGCGCGCTTACGGCCTGGCGATCGTCGACGGCGTGCATCTGGACCTGGATGACGACGAAGGCTTTGCGTACGCCTGCCGCCAGGGTTTGGAAATGGGCTTTGACGGCAAAACCCTGATTCATCCCAAGACCGTCGCCACGGCCAACGAAGTGTTCGGCCCCACCGAAGCCGAAATCGCATGGTCGAAAAAGATCATCGACGCTTTCGAAGCCGCCCAGTCCGAAGGCAAGGGCGTGGTTGTGGTCGATGGCAAGCTGGTGGAAAACCTCCACGTTGCGGAGGCCAAGCGCGTGGTGCAACTGGCCGATTTGATCGCTCAGTTGGAAGCCGATCTGGCGGTGTGAATATATTGAAGAAGACAATCGAGGGACACATGTCGAACAAGACCGGTGCCGGAAATTATTTCGAAGATTTTCAGTTGGGCCAAGTCATCGAACACGCCACGCCGCGCACCGTCACCGAAGGCGATGTGGCGCTGTATTGCGCGCTCTACGGTTCGCGCTTCGCGCTCCAATCCGGCGACAGCTTCGCCATGGACATCGGTTATGAAGCCGCGCCCATCGACGATATGCTGGTATTCCACATGGTGTTCGGCAAGTCGGTGCCGGACGTTTCGCTCAACGCGGTCGCCAACCTGGGCTACGCGGGCGGGCGCATGGTCACGCCGGTCTACGCCGGCGACACGCTTATGGCCAAGTCTGAAGTGATCGGCCTGAAGGAAACGTCCAACGGCAAGACCGGCATCGTCTACGTGCACACCATCGGCGAAAATCAAAAAGGCGAACTGGTCGCGGACTTCGTGCGCTGGGTGATGGTCAACAAAAAGGACCCGGTCAACCCGGCACCCAACATTCCGGACGACGGGCCGGTCGTGCCCGAATTGCCCGACCAAGTGACGGCGGACCATTTGGCCGCGCCCACGGACCTGGACATGTCGGAATACAGTTTTACGTTGGCGGGCAGCCCGCACACCTGGGAAGACTACGAGGTGGGCGAAAAGATCGACCATGTCGACGGCTTCACCGTCGAAGAAGCGGAACACCAGCTTGCGACGCGGCTCTACCAGAACACCGCGCGTGTGCACTTCAACCAGCACACGGAAAAAGACGGGCGCTTCGGCAAACGCATCGTTTACGGCGGCCACGTCATTTCCATCTGCCGCTCCATTACGTTCAACGGCCTCGCCAACGCGTTCAAGGTCGCCGCCATCAATGGTGGACGCCATGTCGCGCCGATTTTCGCCGGTGACACGGTTTACGCATGGTCGGAAGTCCTGGGCAAGATGGAGTTGCCGGGCCATCCCGGTATCGGGGCGTTGCGTTTGCGCACCGTGGGGCTGAAGGACACAAGCGCCCGGGATTTCCCATACAAGAACATCGAGGGCAAATACGATCCGGCCGTGGTGCTGGATTTCGACTACACTGTATTGATGCCCCGCAAGGTATGATGTTGCAGATCAGCCATGCGCGGGACATCGTTGACTTACCCGTTGGGGGACGGGACAATTCGAACCTCTAGGGAGGGGAGTACGGCTTATGCCTGACGACACCAGACCGTTATCTCCGCATTTGCAGGTCTACCGCCCGCAAATCACTTCAATGCTATCCATCACGCATCGCGCCACCGGTGTGTTCCTTGCGTTCGCGGCTCTGCTGCTGGCGTATTGGTTGGCGTCGGCGGCCTATGGCCCGGAGGCGTTCAACCGCGCCCAGGAATTCTTGGAGTCCTGGTTTGGCCGCTTGGTGTTGTTCGCCTTCACGTTCTCCTTGTTCTATCACATGTGCAACGGTATCCGGCACTTGGGCTGGGACGCGCTGTGGGGGTTCGAATTGCCGACGCTGCGCGTTACCGGCGTGTTGGTGATCATCATATCGATGTCACTGACCGTGTTCAGCTGGCTTATGGCCTACGGCCATACCGATAAGTTGTAAGGGGACGGCGACATGATCAACACCCCGCAACAAACCAAGAAGCTGCAATCGAAACTGGGCCGCGTGCGCGGTCTCGGTTCGACCCGCGAAGGCGTGCACCACTGGTGGGCCCAGCGCATGAGCGCCGTGGCTTTGCTGCCGCTGTCCTTGTGGTTCGTCTATTCGCTGATCACGCTGACCGGCACCGATTACGAGGCCTTCCATGCCTGGGCGGGCGAATTCGGCAATGCCGTGTTCCTGGTGCTGTTGGTGGTGACCATGTTCCACCACGCGCAGCTCGGCCTGCAGGTCGTGATCGAAGACTATGTCCATTCCGAAGTATGGAAGATGGGCATGCTGTTGTTCGTGAAGTACGCGACGGTGCTGTTCGCCGCGTCCGCGATCTTCGCCGTTCTCAAAATTGCGCTCGCGGGATGACCGAATTATGACTGAAGCTTATCCGATTACTGATCACACTTACGACTGCGTGGTCATCGGCGCGGGCGGCGCAGGTCTGCGCGCCACGTTCGGCATGACCAAGGCTGGCCTCAAGACCGCCTGCATCACCAAAGTCTTTCCCACCCGCAGCCACACCGTGGCGGCCCAGGGCGGCATCGGCGCCGCGCTCGGCAACATGGACGAGGACAGCTGGCAGTGGCACATGTACGACACCGTCAAGGGGTCCGACTGGCTCGGCGATCAAGACGCCATCGAATACATGTGCCGCAACGCGGTTCCCGCCGTTTACGAACTGGAACACTTCGGCGTGCCGTTTTCGCGCACCGAAGAGGGCAAGATTTACCAACGTCCCTTCGGCGGACACATGAAGAACATGGGCGAAGCCCCGGTGCCGCGTGCGTGCGCTGCGGCCGACCGAACGGGCCATGCCATTCTTCACACCCTCTATCAACAAAGCCTCAAGCACGACGCGGAATTTTTCGTCGAATTCATCGCGCTCGACCTGATTATGGACGATGAAGGCGTGTGTCGGGGCATCATGGCTTGGAACCTGGAAGACGGCACCATTCATCGTTTCCGTGCGCAGACCACTGTTCTGGCGTCCGGCGGCTATGGCCGGGCGTGGTTCTCGTGCACCTCGGCGCACACCTGCACCGGTGACGGTCACGGCATGGTGGCGCGCGCAGGCCTGCCGCTCCAGGACATGGAATTCGTGCAGTTCCACCCGACCGGCATCTATGGCGCGGGCGTACTGATTACCGAAGGTGCGCGTGGCGAAGGCGGGTACCTCACCAACTCCAACGGTGAGCGCTTCATGGAGCGCTATGCGCCGACGGCCAAGGACCTGGCTTCAAGAGACGTGGTGTCGCGCGCCATGACCATGGAAATCCTGGAAGGCCGCGGCGTCGGAGATGGGCAAGATCACATCATGCTGCACTTGGAGCATCTGGGTGCGGACATTCTGGCGGAACGCCTACCGGGCATTTCCGAAAGCGCCAAGGTGTTTGCCGGCGTCGACGTGACCCGCGACCCGATTCCAGTGATCCCGACCGTGCACTACAACATGGGCGGCATCCCCACCAACATCCACGGTGAAGTGCTGCGTCCCACGGCGGACGATCCGGACGCGGTGTGCCCGGGTCTGATGGCCATCGGCGAAGCGGCATGCGTGTCGGTGCACGGCGCGAACCGTTTGGGCACCAATTCGCTCTTGGATATCGTGGTGTTCGGCCGCGCAGCGGCGCTTCGCGCACGCGATACGCTCAAACCCGGCGCGGAACAAAAAACCCTGTTCAAGGGCGCGGGCGACTATGCGATCGACCGCCTGGACAAGGCGCGCCATGCCAAAGGCAATTCACCCACGGCGCAGTTGCGTTTGGAGTTGCAAAAGGCCATGCAGAGCGACGCGGCCGTGTTCCGTTCCGAAAAAACCCTCCAGGAAGGCGTCGGAAAGGTCCATTCCATCGCCAAGGGCATGGATGATGTGTCCGTGAGCGACCGTTCGCTGATTTGGAACTCGGACTTGGTGGAAACGTTGGAGCTGGACAATCTGATGGCTTGTGCCTCGGCCACGATCGTCTCCGCTGAAGCGCGCAAGGAGAGCCGCGGAGCGCATGCCCACGAAGATTTCCCGGATCGCGACGATGAAAACTGGATGAAGCACACGACTTCCTACCTACAGCCGGATTGGTCCGTGAAGCTCGATTATCGGCCGGTCCACACTTGGACCTTGACCGACGAGGTCGAGTACATTGAACCCAAAGCGCGCGTCTACTAAGGGGGGAGGAGAGAAAAATGGTTGAATTTAATCTTCCCGCCAACTCCCGCGTCACGCGCGGCCAAGCTCATAAGGCTGCCGCAGGCGCGAAGCGCGTCAAACGCTTCAAAATCTATCGTTTTGACCCCGACAGCGGTGAAAATCCGCGCGTCGACACCTATGAGGTCGATTTGGACACTTGCGGGCCAATGGTCTTGGACGCGCTGATCAAGATCAAGAACGAAATGGATTCAACGCTGACCTTCCGCCGATCGTGCCGCGAAGGGGTGTGCGGGTCGTGTGCGTTCAACATCGACGGCACCAACACGCTGGCATGCACCAAACCGATCCGCGAAATCCGCGGCGATGTGAAGGTCTACCCGTTGCCGCACATGCCGGTGATCAAGGATTTGGTGCCTGACTTGAGTGTGCCTTACGCGCAGTACGCTTCCATCGAACCGTGGCTCAAGTCCGACACGCCCGCACCGACGGCGGAACGCCTGCAATCCATCGAGGAGCGCAGGGAACTCGATGGCATGTGGGAATGCATCTTGTGCTTCTGTTGCCAGACCAGCTGTCCCAGCTACTGGTGGAACGGCGACCGTTATCTGGGACCGGCGATCCTGTTGCAAGCCTATCGTTGGATCGCGGATTCGCGTGATGAAGCGAAGGGTGAGCGGCTGGACAACGTGGACGACCCGTTCCGGCTGTACCGTTGCCACACCATCATGAACTGCACCAACACTTGCCCGAAACACTTGAACCCGGGCAAGGCCATCGCCAGCATCAAGCATTTGTTGTTGAAGCGCCGTTAAGCAGACGGCACGGTTCAGCAGAAAAAAGGCCGCTCCATCAGGGCGGCCTTTTTGCACGTTCGGGCTTTAGGCGCATGCATAAGTATGCGAAAATCACGATAGGACCTTGAGCGCATCTGCGTCAAGCAGACGGGCCTTGGCGTGCGCGAGATTTAGGGGAACTCTGTGGGCGATCATCAGACCGCGGGCGCATCTCATAGCTCAAATCTGAATCGCAACATCCTGATCCTGCTGGGTTTGGTGGTGTTCTCGATTTGGGTGCTGATTGCCTATGGCGTCACGCAGGTCCGTCAGGACCGGGTGGAGACGGCGACCACCGTCGCACAAAACATGGCCCGCAGTTTGGCCGCCCATACCGAAGCAACGTTCGAAACCATCAGCCTGCACCTTCAGGTTATCGACGAAACCTACAGCCAGATGGGACCGTTGGCGCCGATGTCGTCAGACGTTACGGCGATCATGGCGCACCATGTTGAATCCAGCAACGCACTCTACAGCGCGAACATCTTCGATGCCGACGGCGACATGATCCAAAGTGCGATTCCCAAACCCGGTGGGGGATATTTGCAACCGAATCCCATCAACATCGTGGACCGGGAATACTTCAAAGCGCTTGCGGCCACGACAAAAGCAACCAGCCCGCCCGTGTTCGTGGGACGTCCCATTCAGGGCCGGGTTACGGGGGAATGGATCGTGCCCGTCGCGCGCGCGCGATTCGACGACCAAAGCGCGTTCGCCGGACTGGTGATGTTTACGGTCAAACTTGAAGAGTTTGGCGGTTTGTACAAGACCTTCGATTTGTCGTCGGATGCGTCGGTGGCGCTGGCCCGCAAAGACGGAATCTTTCTCGCGCGCAATCCGTTTGCGCCGTTGTTTTTCGGCAAATCGTTCGCTGACAACCCGTTTTTCAGCCAGGCTCTGAAGGCTAGCCCCCATGGCGTTTTTGAAGACCCGCACGCCATTGACGGCAAACGGCGGATCATTGCGTACCATTCGCTCGAAAACCTGCCTTTGACAATGGTCGTCACGCAAACCAAGGCCAGCATGGTGGCCGGATGGCTCAACGACGCCATGATCGCCATCGTCACCGGGTTGATGGCGACGGTGGTGTTGTTGTATTTCGCGCGTTCTTTATGGGCAAAAGCCAATTTGGTGATCCAACAGCGCAACACGCTGGAACAGCAAGTCGCGGACCGCACGCGGGAACTGACGATCATCGGCGCGCTGCGAGAACGGTTTATCACCGAACCCGACCCATATACCTTGTTCGATTCGTTGCTCAAGGACATCATGGCCCTGACCGGCAGCGAATACGGTTTCATCGGCGACATCCGCCACAAAGCCGATGGTTCGCCGTATCTGAAGTGTTACGCCTTCTCCAACATCTCCTGGAACGCCGAAACGAGCCGCTTCTACGAAGAAAACAAGGCCACGGGTTTCGTTTTCGAAAAGCTGGACAATCTGTTCGGTGCGGTGGTGACGAGCGGGGAGGTGGTCATCTCCAACGATCCGGACAACGATTCCCGGAGCGCAGGCCGCCCCCCCGGCCATCCTCCGTTGCGTGCGTTTTTGGGGATTCCGGTGTTTTGGGGCGATAAGCTGGTGGGCGAAATCGGCTTGGCGAACCGGTCCGGCGGGTATGATCAGGGGGTGATTGAACAGCTTGCCCCCATCACGGCGGCCCTGAGCCAGATCATCACCGCCCGGTGGCAATTGGAAGAGCGGGATGCGGCCGAATTGGCGCTCGAAGACAAAACCCACGAACTGGAAGCCGCCCGCGACGAAGCGGAAAAGGCCAACCTTGCAAAATCACAATTCCTGGCGAGCATGAGCCATGAGTTGCGCACGCCGCTCAATGCGGTTTTGGGCTTCGCGCAAATGATGCAGTTCGACCCGAAAAATCCGCTGGCCCCGGCCCAGGAAGAGCATGTCGAGAATATCCTGGACGGTGGGCGGCATTTGTTGGAGTTGGTCAACGGCATTCTGGACTTGGCGAGTATCGAAGCGGATCAATTGGTGCTTTATCCCGATTTCGTCAATGCCCAGGAGATTGTCGAGGAGTGCATCACCTTTACCGCACCCCTGGCGGAAAGACGGGGTATCGACATCATTGATAATTTCAGCGCCAAGCCTTTCGGTGAAGTGCACACGGACCGCATGCGTTTCAAGCAGGCGTTTCTCAACCTGCTGTCCAATGCCGTCAAGTTCAACCGGGACAACGGCACGGTGACCATAGATGGCGCGGAACACGAACCCGGCTTCCTGACGGTGTCCGTCACCGATACAGGCGCCGGCATTCCCGAAAAAGATCAGTCCAATGTCTTTCAGATGTTTCACCGCGCCGAGAGCGATGCCATGATCACGCAGGAAGGCACCGGCATCGGCCTGTTCGTGAGCAAGCTTTTGATGGAACGCATGGCCGGCGGCATTGGTTTTGAAAGCCGGGAAGATGCCGGCAGCACGTTTTGGCTGACCTTGCCTTTGGCCGCCAACGACAAGGTCGTGATCTGGAATGAAGACTTGAGCGTCGGCGTCGACGCCATCGACAAGGATCACCAGATCATCATCAAGATGATGAACCAACTGGCCCATACGGCCACGGACGTGGCGACTTTGAACACGCTGGTCAACGAGTTGATCGATTACACCAAACACCACTTCCGGCGCGAAGAAGCCGTCATGGAAGTGTGCGGTTATCCGGATTTGGAAGAACACCGGCGCTTGCACCGGGAATTGGCGGACCAGGTGACGGAGCTGGAACGGGAATGGAACGCCTATCAAGATCCGCGGATCGCGGACCGGCTGCGCGCCTTTCTCCAACATTTGTGGGTCAATCACTTCCTCGAATATGACCGGAAAATTCCCGACTACGCCGTCGGCAACACCCACAAAATCCGGCGGGTTCTGGAAGAGCTGAATTGATCCCTGGATTGGTCAGTCACGAACCCGTTTTGACAAGTCCCGTATCCGGTCAGTGAGATAAGCAACCCAGTATTTCATGAATTCCTCGCCACTTTCCAGCTGGCGGTCAATGTCATCTTGAGTGATCAAAATAACTTCTGACGGTTCCATGGCGATGGCTGTTGCGCTTCGGGGTGAATTGTCGATCAGGGCCAGTTCACCGAAGATTTGATTTGGTAAAATGGTCGTCAACAAAACCGGCTCTCCATCCCTGGATACCGTGATCGCCACTTTCCCGGATTTTAAGAGATAGGCGAATATCCCCCGCTCTCCCTCGCGAAAGATCACGGCGTCCTTCGCCAGAGTTTTTCTTCTCAGCTTTTTTTCCTTATCAGACTTCATTTCTCGCCAGCACGTGTGCAGCCACACAAACGCCCCCAATCCAATTCCAGCTCATGATATCGGCGGCAATCTGCGTTCGGCATAATGGATCAGGACTTTAAATAAACCGCTCATGAAAGAATCCAGCCCGTCCATGAAGCCCAGTTTGGCAGCATCATGAACCAAATGATGGGCAATCCGGTCCCTTTCGCGGGTTTCCTCATCTGCGGGGCGGCCCTTCATCAATTCGTAAGGGAGAAAGTCCTGGCAGTAGGCGATGAGAAACCGGATCGCATCGCGTCGTTCCTTGTCGAGTTCGTCAAGCCGGCGCATCAGTTCCGTGCGGTGACAGGATGTCAGAACGGTTTCGCCCACGGCAACCGCTGAAGCCATACGGTTCATGTCCGACAGCACGCCCATTTCACCGAAAATTTTGCCTTCTCTAACGATGTCGATTTCGTGTATTTGGCCGCCCTCGAGCTTTTGCAAGCGCACCGCGCCGCTTGTTATGAGGAATGCCTCGCCGGCCCGATCCCCCTCGGAAAAGATGACTTCTCCGTCTTTGAAACGCCTTTGGCCGTATACCACTTTCTTGAGCGTCCTTCGCGTTTTAGAATCAACCACTCGCTGCCGGGAGCATAGTAGCGCAGGTGAATCGCAAGGCGCCACCCGGAAACGGCGTATACCAAGAATGGTGCCATGTGGACCGCAACGACCACAGGTGATATGAGGATGGTGAAACGGAGGGACTTCACGGGTTCTTGTCGGAAGGAGCGTTTGCCATGCACTTGAATATAGCGCAGAAGATATTCGGCATCGCCGTCGTTGTGTTGGCGTTGATGGCGATGGTGGCTGTTTATTCCATCCGCTTGACCGCGGAAATCAGCGATGAGCTCGATGCCTTGGCGGACCGCCAACTTCCTCTCAGCAATACCATTGGCCGGATCAATGTGAGGATTCTGGAGCAAGGCATCTTGCTGCAACAGCTGTTTGTCCTGCATGACGAAGGCCCCGAATCTATTGCGCGGATCAAAGCGTTGGGCGATGAGGTGAATGCGGACTTCGCCCGGGCCAAGATTCTTTTTGAAGAAGAGGAACACTCAGACCATCCGGTGCAAAGCATCTTCACCCTGGAAGAATCTTTGGCGAACGTCGAAAACGAATACCGGCAATTCGAACAACACGGCCTCGATCTTTTGGCGCTGCACGCCAAAGGGGACACCGGGGCGTTCATGGCGCTTTTGCCTGACCTGAACCGTCAGCAAAACACCATCGATGAAGAAATCGCAAACCTCCACATACATATGGAGAACGTGGCCTACGAAGCCGTGAAGCTTGCCGACGAGAACGAAGAATTTCTCCTCTATTTCAATGCCAGCATGACGTCGCTTGCGGCTGTTTTGGGGTTGTGGTTTGCATCCGCCGTAACCTTGCTGTTGGCGCGCAACATTCGCGCTCTTGTAAGAGGCACCGAGCAAGTCGAGGGGGGCAGCTTGGATACCGAAGTCCCTGTCGCGACACGGGACGAGATCGGCAAGCTGACGGCGTCTTTCAACAAAATGGTGGTCGGCTTGCGGCTTAAGGAACGCATCAAAGACACCTTCGGCAAATATATGGACCCGCGTATCGTCACCAATTTGCTGGAAAGTCCGGAACTGACCAGGCTGGGTGGTGACCGGCGGGAGATGACGGTCATGTTCATTGACTTGAAGGACTACACCTCCATCTCCGAAAAGCTGCCCGCCCCCGATTTGGTGCGCATGATCAATGTTTTTTTCGGCCATATGGTCGATGCCATTTCCGCCAATTCGGGCGTGATCAACGATTTCCAGGGTGACGCCGTGATGGCCTATTGGGGGCCGCCCTTCTCGCATCAAGACGAGCACGCCACGCTGGCCTGCAAGGCGGCGTTGGCGGCCTTGGAAAATTTTGAAAAATTCCGCGATGATTTGCGGACCGAATTGGGTGCGCAAGCGGACGACGTCGATACGAATTTGAGGATTGGCATTTCATCGGGTGAGATGGTCGTCGGCAACATCGGCTCGACAGAGATGCGAAAGTTTTCCGTGATCGGCGATCCGGTCAATCTCGGCGCACGGCTGGAGGGCGCGAACAAAAACTACGGCACCCGAGTCATGATTTCTGAGCGCACCCGCGATTTGGCGGGGGCGGATATTCATGTTCGTGAATTGGATTTGATTCGGGTCAAGGGCAAGGCGGAACCAACCCGTGTTTTTGAACTGTTGTCGGAGGAACCCCGTACAAGCCGCCTTCAAGCTGGGCTTGCCGCCTACCGAAATCAAGAGTGGGAGGCCGCGGCACGTGAATTCGAGACCTGCCGCGTGGACGATCCTGCCGATCCGGTGCCGAACGTCTTTCTCGAACGCATCGCGTATTTGAATACGCATCGTCCCAGTCCGGATTGGGATGGTGTTTGGGTGTTTGAGACGAAATAGGACTTTTGCGTTAAGCGCCGGTTTGGCCTCGCGTTGATATGCGAAACTCGGTTTCGTCAGCACTGCGCATAAGATTTCCAAAGTATAGGCAATAAAGCTCATGGTTGCCCCCGAGATACAGGGCTTCGCGTTCGTGCGGGGGAAGGCCGCCAAGCTCCCGGACATCGATCAATGGCGGCAAAATGATCGCGGCGTTCGATGTCTTGTTCAGGATGTGGTTGAGAAGTTTGTCCGCGGGAGGCCGGGTGTTTGAATTGCGGAACCGGTAGCGATGGTCCGGGCCGCCCACCGCCCAGTCGGGATCGATAAAGGCGCCATCGATTGGCGGGATGGCGGCCAATATGCGTGAATCCAAAATATCTCCCAACACAAATGTGACGCGCCCGGACAGCCCAGCACTCGCCACGTTTTGTTTGGCCTGGTCCTGATGGCCTGGGTCGATCTCGACCGTAGTGACGTGTGCTCCAGCCCGCGCGAGAGCCATGGTCGTAAACCCACCGCCCGTACATGTTTCGAGAATGCGCTGGCCGGCAAAGCGCCCTGAAATGTGGGCGGTGAAACCGTGGTGGATTCCCATCACAAAGGTCCGTTCATCGGCGATATAGGCACCGTTGAACTTTTGAACGATCAGGTCCTGATCCATTTTCAACCAGACCTCGGCCAATTATGAAACGTCAGCCCGTGACTTGGGCCGCGAACCAGACGATCGCCCAGAACGCCGGGATGAGGGGGAAATACTTCGCGCCCTCGCCTGCGCCTTGGCGGATTTTGAAAAGCGCTGCGCCATTGGCCGCCAGCCACACCAGCGGCGCGGCCAGGCCCCAGTAAGTCAGAACTTGAGCGAAGCCCGCGTCTTCTTGCCCCAAAGCAATGCCATTGTAGGCCATCAACACCATCCACAACGATGGAACCAAAGTGGCGACGGCGAAGATGACGACCATCATCTGCTGGGCCTTGAGGATTTCTTCGCGCGAGCGCGGGTCGGGGCGTGGTTCAGGTGCGGAATCTGTCATCAGGCGTCCTTAAGGTCTGCATGCGGCGACGATGCCCGCCCCGTCCGGCCGCGTCAACCGCCGCGTTTGTGCAGCGTGACTTTCGCCATCAGCTTCAGGGTGGAGAGGTCCTGGACGCCTTCTTCGGTGCGCATGGAAAAGCCCCCAGGCTCAAAGCGGATGGGGAAGGTGACGTAGACTTGGGTTTGGCCCGTTTGCGCGCCTTTGTCCAATGCCCCCTGGGGCAAGTGGTCGGCCAAGGTCGTCCTGGTTTGCAGCAAAAACCAATCGAGCAACTCATCCGCGCTGAACGCTGTGCCGGTGGCGTTTTGGATGAAAATTTCGGCGTGTTCGCGCTCCGCCTCGAAAGCTTCGACGACGCTTGCGTCCAAACCCAAATCCCGGTCCTTGGGGTGGTGGAAGTCCATGTCCATGCCGATGTGTTCGACCTCGAAGATGAAGTCTTCGTTTTCGCGGCCTGCACGGATGCCCAAGGCTTCAATCCCAATCCCGGCGATTGATGGCGTACTCTCCCTTCGCCTGACGGAACGGCTGAATCAGCATTTGATCGAGCCGTTCGTCACGCTCTTCGCGGAACATGTCCAAGCCGATGGTCATGCCTTCGTGGCCCAATTCCGGCTGGGCGATGTAAGTGCCGAACAGCCGGTCCCACCACGGCAAGTTGAAGCCGAAGTTGGAGTTGCATTCGCGCGGGATCGCCGAATGGTGCACCCGGTGCATGTCCGGTGTGACCACGAGCAGACGCAACACCGCATCCAGGCCAAGCGGCAGACGGACGTTGGAATGGTTGAACATGGCGGTGGCGTTGAGCAGCACCTCGAACGCCAGCACCGCCACCGGGCTCGCGCCCAAAAGCGCGATGACGCACAACTTGATGCCCAGCGATAAGATGATTTCGATGGGGTGGAAACGCGCGCCGGTGGTGACGTCGTAATCCAGGTCGGCGTGGTGCATGCGGTGCAGCCGCCACAGCATCGGAATGGCGTGCACCATGACGTGCTGCAGCCAAATGGCGAAGTCCATCAAGATCACCGCCACCACCAACTCCAGCCAGCCGGGCCAGTCCGTCAGATTGAACAGGCCCCAGCCTTTTTCCGCACACAGATAGGCGAACGCCACCGGCGCCATGGGCAGGATCAGGCGTCCCAGAACGGTGTTGAGCGCGACGATGGAGAGGTTGGAAAACCAGCGCAGCCCCTTTGAGACCGTCAGCGTACGCCTCGGTGCGATCAATTCCACTGCGGCCATGATGGCGAAGATGCCGAAAAAAGCCGACAGCCGGATCACCGGTTCGTGTTCAAGCAGGAACTCACCCGTCATTGCGCCTATGTCCTCTCAGCCGTGTCCGATTCGCCCACAGTCTGCCCGCTTCGCCCCGGTCCCGCAACCAACGCCCGCGTGTAGCAGGAGACGCTAATATTAGCGCCTTAAAGTACAGAAAAAACAGTTATTTACACGAGCGCCGGGAGTTCCTACTTTTAACATTGTGCAGATGCGAAGGGGCGGCCGGGCCGGATCGTCTTAGGCGGGATCACTTTTGTGTTTCGCCTAAGATTGTGAATCCGCTCCGGTTAAAATTTTAGAGGGCGATTCACGGATTGAATCGAGGCTTTTTTGCATCCATCCAATCCGATCGCACTCTAGCAATGAGGTGGATTTGGGCGTATGTCCGAACCAGGGGATACGGTCCCGGCGGGGCCGCTGTTTGAATACCGCGCGCGGATCGCTTCGGGTGAACTGAAGCACGACCCGGCCCAGGCGCTTGCCGTGGAAAAACTGCAAAGCCTGCACAAAGCCCTGATGAGTTACGAGCCGCAGAACGGTCCCGTGAGCTGGAAGGAACGCTTCGGGTTGGAGCGCCGCCGCGAAGACCCGCCCCAGGGCATTTATTTTTACGGTGGCGTCGGGCGCGGCAAATCCATGCTGATGGACATGTTCTTCGAAGACGCGCCGGTGAAGCGCAAGCGCCGGGTGCATTTTCATGCCTTCATGCAGCAGGTGCACATCCGCCTCAACGAATACCGCAAGTTCAAGGGCCGCGACGCGGACCCCATCCCGCCGGTGGCCGAACAATTGGCGGCGGAAGGTACGCTGCTGTGTTTCGACGAGTTCCAGGTCACCGACATCGCGGACGCGATGATCTTGAGCCGGCTGTTCGAGATTTTGTTCGAAAAAGGCGTGGTGGTGGTCTCCACCTCCAACCGCCCGCCGGTGGATTTGTACAAGGACGGCCTGCAACGCGATGCGTTCTTGCCGTTCATCGATCTGATCGAAGACAAAATGGATGTCCTGCAACTGGACGGCAAGAAGGACTACCGCCTGGAACATATGCGCCAGCTGGAGGTTTACCTGCATCCCGACGACGAGGCCGCACGAGTCAAGCTGGAGGATGCGTTCGTCAAGCTGACCCATGGTGCGCGTCCGCACGCTGCGACCATTCCAGTGCAGGGCCGCGACATCGCCGTGCCCAAGGCCACCCAGGGCGTGGCCTTGGTGCAGTTCGCCGACGTGTGCGAGCGCCCCTTGGGCGCGGCGGATTATCTGGAGCTGGCGCGGCGTTTCCACACCCTGATCATCCCCGGCATTCCGCAGATGGGGCCGGAAAACAAGGACGTGGCGCGGCGCTTCGTAACCCTTGTCGACGCCATGTACGAAGGTCACGTGAAGCTGATTTGTTCCGCCGATGTGGGACCCATGGAACTCTACCGCGAAGGTGAGGGCGCGTTCGAATTCGAGCGCACCGCATCGCGCCTTGTGGAGATGCAGTCCGCGTCTTACATGGAACTCAAACACGCTAAACGTGGGGACTAAAGGAGGTTTTCTCGTGCTTTTGGGTAAAAAAGAACCAATTCACATGAATCCCACCCCTTTGGGCGGTTTTTGGCCTTGCCCCAGGCCGCAAATCGCGCTACGAAACGGTACCGTTTTGTGCAGCGCAGCATCCTGCGCGCAATTCGACGTCAAAGCTGGGAAGCCAGCGAAACCAATACATTAGAAACATCTTATGAAGACAAAGGACAGGGATTTATCCAATGGCACGCAGTAAAATCGCATTGATCGGCGCAGGCAACATCGGCGGCACGCTGGCCCATCTGGCCGCGCTGAAGGAACTCGGCGACATTGTCATGTTTGACATCATGGACGGTGTGCCCCAGGGCAAGTCCTTGGATATCGCCCAGTCCGGCCCGATCGAAGGCTTCAACGCCTCACTCAAAGGCACCAAGAGCTATGCCGCCATCCGCGGCGCGGACGTGGTCATCGTCACCGCGGGCGTGGCGCGTAAGCCGGGCATGAGCCGCGACGATCTGCTGTCCATCAACGTCAATGTCATGAAGCAGGTCGGCGCGGGCATCAAGAAGTACGCACCCAAGGCCTTCGTAATCTGCATCACCAACCCGCTGGACGCCATGGTGTGGGCGTTGCGTGAAGCCGCCGGTCTGCCGCACCACATGGTCGTCGGCATGGCGGGCGTGCTGGACAGCGCGCGCATGCGCCTGTTCCTGGCGGAAGAATTCAACGTGTCGGTCGAAAACGTGACCGCGTTCGTTCTGGGCGGGCACGGCGACACCATGGTGCCGCTGCCGCGTTATTCCACGGTTGCCGGTATTCCGGTTCCCGACCTGATCAAGATGAAGTGGACCACGCAAAAGAAGATCGACGAAATCGTGCAGCGCACCCGTGACGGCGGCGCGGAAATCGTCGGGCTGCTCAAGACCGGCTCCGCTTACTACGCGCCCGCCGCCGCCGGCATCCAGATGGCGGAAGCCTACCTGAAAGACAAGAAGGCGGTGTTGCCGTGCGCGGCGTATCTGAAGGGCGAGTACGGCGTCAAAAACATGTACGTCGGTGTGCCGGTGGTGATCGGCGCGAAGGGCGTGGAACGTATCGTCGAGATTAAACTGGATCGGTCCGAAAAGGCGCTGTTCAACAAATCCGTGAAGGCGGTGTTCGGCCTGGTCGACACCATCAAGAAACTGGAAGCTCAAGCCAAGAAAGCATCGGCGAAAAAAGCACCGGCGAAAAAAAAATAACACAGGGCAGGGTCTCACCGAAGATCCCTGAGAGGAAAGACATATGAACATTCACGAGTATCAAGCCAAGCAGCTGCTCGCAAAGTTCGGCGTCGCGGTGCCAAACGGCAAGGTGGCTTACACCGCGCCGGAAGCCGAAGCCGTGGCCAAGGAATTGGAAGGCCCGGTCTACGTCGTCAAGGCGCAGATTCACGCCGGCGGACGCGGCAAAGGCGGGGGCGTCAAGGTGGTCAAATCCATCGAGGACGTGCGCGACAGCGCCAACGACATGCTGGGCATGCAACTGGTCACGCACCAGACCGGCCCGGACGGCAAGGAAGTCAAGCGCGTCTACATCGAAGAGGGCTGCGACATCGCCCGCGAATTGTATCTCAGCCTGTTGATCGACCGCGCCACCTCGCGCATCACCGTGATGGCTTCGACCGAAGGCGGCATGGACATCGAAGAGGTCGCGGAAAAGACGCCGGAGAAGATTCTCAAGGTCACCATCGACCCGGCCACCGGCATGTTGCCGTTCCACGCCCGCCAGTTGGCGTTTGGCTTGGGACTCGAGGGCAAGCAGGTCGGCTCCGCGGTGAAATTGCTGCTCGGCATGTACAAGGCGTTCAATGAGCTCGACGCGTCGCTGGTGGAAATCAACCCGCTGGTGGTCACCGGCGAAGGCCAGGTGATGGCGCTGGACGCCAAGATGAACTTCGACGACAACTCGCTGTTCCGTCAAAAGGACGTGTCGGAACTGCGCGATGAAGACGAAGAAGATCCGGCCGAACTGGAAGCCGCGCGCCACGATCTCAATTACATCAAGTTGGACGGCAACATTGGCTGCATGGTCAACGGCGCCGGTTTGGCGATGGCGACCATGGACATCATCAAGCTCTATGGCGGCGATCCGGCCAACTTCCTGGACGTTGGCGGCGGCGCGACCAAGGAACGCGTCACCACGGCGTTCAAGCTGATCCTGTCCGACAGCAACGTCGAAGGCATCCTGGTGAACATCTTCGGCGGCATCATGCGTTGCGACGTGATCGCCGAAGGCGTGGTCGCCGCGGCCCGCGAGGTCAGCCTCAACGTGCCGTTGGTGGTGCGTCTCGAAGGCACCAATGTGGAGCTGGGCAAGAAGATCCTGGCCGAATCGGGTCTGCCGATCGTGTCCGCCGACGACTTGGGCGACGCCGCTGAAAAAATTGTCAAAGCCGTGAAGGAGGCCGCGTAATGTCCGTTCTCGTGGGTCAAAACACCAAGGTCATCTGTCAAGGCTTCACCGGCGCGCAGGGCACCTTCCACTCCGAACAAGCCATTGCCTATGGCACCAACATGGTCGGCGGCGTGACGCCGGGCAAGGGCGGTTCGGCGCATTTGGACCTGCCGGTGTTCGATACCGTGGCCGACGCGGTCGAGAAAACCGGCGCCAACGCGTCCGTGATTTACGTTCCGCCACCGTTCGCGGCCGACGCGATCTTGGAAGCCATCGACGCCGAAGTCGAATTGGCGGTGTGCATCACCGAAGGCATTCCGGTGCTCGACATGGTGCGCGTCAAGCGCGCGCTGGACGGTTCCAATACCCGTTTGGTCGGTCCCAACTGTCCGGGCGTGATCACACCGGGCGAATGCAAGATCGGCATCATGCCGGGCCACATCCATGCACGCGGCAAGGTCGGCATCGTGTCGCGTTCCGGCACGCTGACCTATGAAGCGGTGGCGCAGACCACGGATGCGGGCCTGGGCCAGTCGACCTGTATCGGCATCGGCGGCGACCCGGTGAACGGCACCAACTTCATCGATTGCCTGGACATGTTCTTAGGCGACGATGAGACGGAAAGCATCATCATGATCGGCGAAATCGGCGGCACCGCCGAAGAAGAAGCCGCCGAGTTCTTGAAAGCTTCCAGCGTCAAGAAACCCGTGGTCGGCTTCATCGCCGGCGTCACCGCGCCTCCGGGCCGGCGCATGGGTCACGCGGGCGCGATCATCTCCGGCGGTAAGGGGACCGCGGGCGACAAGATCGAAGCCATGAAAAGCGCGGGCATCACCGTCGCCGACAGCCCCGCGACGCTGGGCAAGACCATGGTTGAAGTCCTCAAGGGCTAAGACCACATTCCAACCCGACCCCGCCACCTGGAAAAATCCGGGGCCGGGGCCGGGCGGGCAAACTGGGGGGAATAACAGAGGGCGGGGCCAACCGGTTCCGATCGAACCGGCGCCCCGTAAAGAAGCCATGTCAGGATCGACGGATACATTCCTTACCGGCGCTAACGCGCTTTATGTGGCGGAACTTTACGCCCGCTTCACCGAAAACCCATCCCAGGTGGACCACACCTGGGCCGAGTACTTTTCTCAGATGGATGATGAGGAACGCGAAATCCTCGTCGACTTGAAAGGCGCGACCTGGGCGCCGTCCCAGGCGGGCGTGATCGGCCAATTCGGCAACGGTGGCCTGATGGAAGCGGACGCCGCGCCGCCGCCCAGTGCGGCGCAGGCCGCGATGCAAGGCTATGCCCCCGCAAGCGAAGTTCGCCCCAGCGCGGACATGATCCGGGGTGCCACCAAGGACACCATCCGCGCATTGATGTTGATCCGCACCTACCGTGTGCGCGGCCACCTGATCGCGAACTTCGATCCGTTGGGCCTGGAGGGGCGCACCCAGCACCCGGAGTTGGACTACCGCACCTATGGCTTTACGGACGCGGACCTGGACCGTCCCATCTACATCGACAATGTGTTGGGTCTGGAAACCGCGACCATGCGCGAAATCCTCCAGATTCTCAAAGACACCTATTGCTCGTCCATCGGTGTCGAGTTCATGCACATTCAGGAACCCGACCAGAAAGCCTGGATTCAACGGCGCATCGAAGGCATCCGCAACCAGACGGATTTCACGCTGAAGGGCAAGCGCGCAATTTTGGAACGCTTGGTGGAATCGGAAGGATTCGAAAAATTCCTCGACGTCAAATTCAAGGGCACCAAACGTTTCGGTCTGGACGGCGGTGAAAGCGTCATCCCGGCGATCGAGCAGATCATCAAGCGCGGCGGCCAGTTGGGCATCAAATCGATCATCATGGCCATGGCGCACCGTGGCCGCCTGAACGTGTTGGCGTCCATCATGCGCAAGCCCTACATGGCGATTTTCGCCGAATTTCTGGGCAAGTCGGTCACGCCCGAAGGGCTCGACGTTTCGGGCGACGTGAAGTACCACCTGGGCGCTTCGGCGGATCGTGTGTTCGACGGGGAATCCATTCATCTGTCCTTGACCGCCAACCCATCGCACCTGGAATGCGTCAATCCCGTGGCGCTGGGCAAGGTGCGCGCCAAGCAGAACCAAAAGGGCGACACCCGGCGCGAGCAGGTCATGGGCATCTTGCTGCATGGCGACGCGGCCTTCGCCGGGCAGGGGCTGGTTCCGGAAACGCTCGATCTGTCCGAACTGCGGGGCTACGAAACCGGTGGCACCATCCACATCATCATCAACAATCAGATCGGCTTCACCACGCATCCGTCGTACTCGCGTTCCAGCCCCTATCCGTCGGATGTGGCGAAGATGATCCAGGCGCCGATTTTTCACGTCAACGGCGACGACCCCGAAGCCGTGGTGCACGTGGCGCGTATCGCCACCGAGTTCCGCCAGGAGTTCCACAAGGACGTGGTCATCGACATGTTCTGTTATCGTCGCCACGGCCATAACGAGGGTGATGAACCGATGTTCACCAACCCGATCATGTACAAGACCATCGCCAACCACCCGACCACTCGCGAAATCTATACAGACAAGCTCATCCAGGAAGGTGTGATTACCGAAGCCGAAAGCGACAAGATGGTGACGGGGTACGCCAAGCACCTGGAAAAAGAACTGGAGTCCGCCAGCAGCTACAAGCCTAACAAGGCCGACTGGCTGGAAGGCAAATGGGCGGGCTTGTTCTATCTGGAAGGCCCGGAGGAAATGCGCGACGACGACACGTCGGTCGAAATGGATCTGCTGCGCGAAGTCGGCATGGCGATTTCCGAACCGCCGGCGCTGTTCCACACCAACACCAAGATTTTGCGCCAACTCAAGAACAAGCGCAAAATGATCGAAACCCAGGAAGGCGTCGATTGGGCGACGGCGGAAGCGCTCGCTTACGGCACGCTGTTGGTGCAAGGCCACGGCGTGCGCCTGTCGGGCCAAGATTCCGGGCGCGGCACATTCTCGCACCGCCATTCGGTCCTGGTCGATCAGGAAAACGAAGAACGCTACATCCCGCTCAACAACATCCGTCCGGGCGATCAGGCCCATTATGAAGTGATCGACAGCCCACTGTCGGAAGCGGGCGTGTTGGGGTTCGAATACGGCCATTCGCTGTCCGACCCGCACTGCCTGACCATCTGGGAAGCGCAGTTCGGCGACTTCGCCAACGGCGCGCAGGTGATCATCGATCAGTTCGTGTGTTCCGGCGAAACCAAATGGTTGCGTATGTCGGGCCTGGTGATGTTGTTGCCTCACGGCTACGAAGGCCAGGGGCCGGAGCACTCGTCCGCGCGTTTGGAGCGTTATCTGCAATTGTCGGCGGAAGACAACTGGCAGGTGGTCAACGTCACCACGCCTGCGCAGTTCTTCCACGTCATGCGCCGTCAGCTCTGCCGCAATTTGCGCAAACCCTTGATCGTGATGTCGCCCAAATCGTTGTTGCGCCACAAGCTGGTGACCTCGAACCTGGGCGAGATGGGCCCCGGTACGCGCTTCCGCCGCGTTATGCCGGAGATTGACCGGCTGGTATTGGACAAAAAGGTGCGCCGCGTGATCGTGTGTTCGGGCAAGGTCTATTACGATCTGTTGGAAGAGCGGCGCAAACGCGAGATCGACGATGTGGCGATTATCCGTCTTGAACAGCTTTACCCGTTCCCATGGAAAGGCTTGATGCAGCAACTCGGCCGCTATCCGCATGCCGAGGTGGTCTGGTGCCAGGAAGAGCCCGCCAACATGGGCGCATGGTTCTTCGTGTCGCAGCGCATCGAAACCATCGTACGCGATCTCAACAGCGACATCTTGACCGTCAACTACGTCGGCCGCCGCGGTGCGGCGAGCCCAGCGACAGGCCTACATTCACATCATGTGAAAGAGCAGAGATGGATCGTGGATCAGGCCCTGGAAGGCGATATGAACTCGCTCGTGCAACCGCACCAGCGGCCGCAATATTGACAATCGGATTTTAAAGGCCCGGTGGAAAACCGGGGTTATGACGAAAGCGAGAGGTTAAAATGGCTACCGACATCAAAGTGCCCGTTCTGGGGGAATCGGTTACCGAGGCCACTGTGGCGAAGTGGTTCAAACAACCGGGCGATTCCATCGCCCAGGACGAGCCCATCGTCGAACTGGAAACGGACAAGGTTACGGTGGAAGTGCCCGCTCCGGCCGGAGGCGCGCTCAAGGACATCGCCTTTGGCGAAGGTTCTGACGTCGAAGTCGGCGCCGTTCTGGGCATCATCGACGAAGGCGCGGCGGGCAAAGCTTCCGCACCCGCACCGGCAGCCGAACCGGCCTCGGCCCCTACCCCTGAACCCGTGTCCGCGCCGGAACCAGTTCCTGCACCTGCTCCGGCTCCCGCCGCGACCGCCGACGCACCTTTGTCACCGGCGGTGAAAAAGCTGATCGAGGAAAACAACATCGATCCTGGCCGGATCAAGGGCACCGGCAAGGACGGGCGCATCGTCAAGGGTGACGTGTTGGCCTACCTGGAAAGCGGTGGCGCTGTTGCGGAACCCGTGCCGTCTCCGGCGGCCCCGGCTCCCGCCGCCGCGCCCGCGCCTGCCCCGGTCCAGTATCCGCCGCGTCCCATCGGACCGCGCGAGGAACGCGTGCCCATGACCCGTCTGCGCAAGCGCATCGCCGAACGCCTGAAAGAGGCGCAAAACACAGCGGCTATGCTGACCACGTTCAACGAAGTGGACATGACCAATGTCATGGAATTGCGCAAGGTGATGAAGGACAACTTCGAAAAGAAACATGGCGTAAAGCTGGGCTTCATGTCGTTCTTCACCAAGGCTTGCGTCACGGCGCTGCGTGAACTGCCTGCCGTCAATGCCGAAATCAACGCGGGCGACATTATTTACAAGAACCACTACGACATCGGCATTGCGGTCGGCACCGAAAATGGTCTGGTGGTGCCGGTGGTGCGCGATTGCGACGCCAAGGGCTTTGCCGAAATCGAACAATCCATCAACGACTACGGACGCCGCGCGCGCGAAGGCCGCTTGAGCATGGAAGAAATGTCGGGCGGCACCTTCACCATCACCAACGGCGGCATCTTCGGCTCGCTGATGTCGACGCCGATCCTGAACCCACCGCAATCCGGCATTCTCGGCATGCACAAAATCCAGATGCGCCCGATGGCTATGCCCGACGGTTCCGTCGAAGCGCGTCCGATGATGTATCTGGCGCTGTCCTATGACCACCGCATCGTTGATGGCCGCGAAGCCGTGACCTTCCTGGTGCGCGTCAAGGAGTGCATCGAAGACCCCACCCGCATCATGCTCGATGCGTAAAAGAGGCGAGGACCAAGACACATGGCTGACACGAAAACCGACGGGGCATTCGACGTCATCATCATCGGCGGTGGGCCGGGCGGCTACGTTGCCGCCATCCGCGCCGCGCAGTTGGGCTTCAACACCGCGTGCGTGGAATCGCGCAAGACCTTGGGCGGCACCTGCCTTAACGTCGGCTGTATCCCATCCAAGGCGTTGCTGCAGTCTTCGCATCTGTTCGCAGAAGCCGCGCACGGGATGGCCGCGCACGGCGTCAAAGTGGACCCAAAGCTGGACCTCAAGACCATGATGGGCCGCAAGGACAACGTGGTGGGCGATCTGACCAAGGGCATCGACTTTCTGTTCAAAAAGAACAAGGTCACCCGTATCAACGGGATGGGCTCCATCACCAAACCCGGCGAAGTGAAGGTCGGCAAGGACACCTACACCGCCAAGCACATCATCATCGCCACCGGCTCCGAGCCCGCACCTTTACCGGGTGTGGACGTGGACGAAAAGCAGATTGTGACGTCCACCGGCGCGCTGGAACTGGGCAAAGTGCCGAAATCCATGGTGGTCATCGGCGGGGGCGTGATCGGGCTGGAACTGGGATCCGTCTGGAGGCGCTTGGGCGCGGAGGTCACGGTGGTCGAATTCCTGCCTGCGATTCTGCCGGGCATGGACGCAGAAGTGGTCAAGCAGGCCGCCCGTACCTTCACCAAACAAGGTTTGACCATCAAGACCGGAACCAAGGTCACGGGTGCGAAGACCGCCAAGACCGGTGTCACGCTGACCGTCGAGCCGGCAGCCGGTGGCGATTCCGAGACCATCAAGGCCGACGTGGTCCTGGTTTCCATCGGACGCCGTCCGTTTACCGACAAACTGGGTCTCGACCAAGTCGGCGTGGAAATGGACGCGCGCGGATTTGTGAAGACCGATGCGTACTTCAAGACCAACGTGGACGGGATCTACGCCATCGGCGACGTCATCGGCGGGGCGATGTTGGCGCACAAAGCCGAGGAAGAAGGAATCGCCTGCGTGGAAATCCTCGCCGGCCAAGCCGGTCATGTGAATTACGGCGCCATCCCCGGCGTGGTCTACACGCATCCGGAAATCGCCGCGGTGGGCATGACCGAGGAAGAGTTGAAGGAAGACGGTGTAAAATATACTTCAGGCAAGTTCCCGTTCATGGCCAATTCCCGTGCGCGTGCGGTGGGCGACACCGAAGGCTTCGTCAAGATTCTGGCGGACGCCAAAACGGATCGCGTGCTGGGCTGCCATATCATCGGCCCCGGCGCGGGCGAACTGATCCAAGAAGTCGTCTTGGCGATGGAATTCGGCGGCGCATCGGAAGACATCGCGAGGACGTCACACGCGCATCCGGGCACATCCGAAGCCGTCAAGGAAGCCGCATTGGCGTGTCTGGGCCGCGCTATTCACGTTTAACAGATTGCTCAGTACTCCCAACTTCAAAGGCCCGCGCTTCGTGCGGGCCTTTTTGTTTGTCCGGGATCAGGCCAGGGCGGCGTCCTTGGCGATGTTTTGCAGCTCCGTCTTGATGATCCCGGACTTCAGCTTGAAGTAGTTGAGACCCAGAATTTCAAGAGACGTGACGATGTCGCGTTTTATCAGGTCGTTTAGGATGTGCGCGGCCTTTTGACCTGGCATGCGGTTCAATTCCGCCACATCGCCCACGCACAGCGGGGTCAGGGTCAAGGGCGCCAGCGCGCGGGCTTCTGTGACGTCGATCATGCCGCCGCTGGCCACAACCACCCGTTTCGCCATGTGCGGGCTGATGATCAGAATCTCTTCGGCGTTGCCGGAAATGCTGCACACATACGGGACCCGGACCGCGTCGCGGTCCGCAAGCGCCGCGCGTGCAGCGACGGCGGTGTGATTGTCCATGCAACAGGTCGTAGACATGCCGTGCCTCAATTCTCAAGTCCGCCCAGCGCCGAAGCGCCGAGCGGACTTGCCTCCCCCCTCAGAGAAACAATTTGGATGGAATCAGTCGGCGTATTTGCCTTCGCCTTTATACGTGCCGCCGGCAACCAGCGTCAGCGCCTCTTGCACCTTGCCCGGCGTGCCCATGATGTTCATGAAGCTGTTGTCGCCGTTCATGGACAGGTCGGAAAAGTTGATGGCGATGCGGAACTTGGAGTCCAACGCCCAGGCCTTTTTGCCCGACACGACGATTTCGACTGGCAAGTGCGCGGTGGAGCGGATGTCCTTGAAGTCGATTTCGCTCATCACCCAGGCATCATCCTTCTCTTTCTGGTCTTCGCCGTTGCCTTTCAGGCCCACGCCGAATACGACCTCTTCCTTGCCTGGAATATCGATGCGGTAAACCTTGCTGACGCCTGCGAGGTTCTGCGTCAGATTGGCTTCGACGCGGTCGAGCATGTCCTGATGGCTTTTCGCCGTGCCCAACAGGTTCGGGTCGTCGAAATAGGGCATCAGGAACATGTAGTGGTAATCGCGTAGGCCTTCATCGTTCATGCCTTCTTCAGGGCCGAATTCGCCCTTATTGCCCAATGCCGCACCCATCGCCGCGGCAATGTCGGCCAGGTCGTCGTTCATGCGGTACGCGGAAGCCATATAACTGGGGTTGGTGTAGGCGACCTGGATGTCGCCATTGTGTTGGGTGATGGAAACGCGCTGCGCTGCGCCGAACGCACCGAATTCAGATTTTGCAGCGGCGGCCTGCATGGCGGCATTGGTGATGATGATGATGGTTGCGCCATCGTAGGGTGAATACTGTCCGGCGATTTCAAAATCGGCGTTTTTCAATTTGGCGGTGGTGTCAGTCACGTTGGCGTTGAAAGAGCCCGGGACCTTGGATGAAAGGATGAAGGGCTTCATCTCCTTATCTTCGGCCCAGGCATTGGCGGCAAAGACCGTCAAAATGCCAAAAACACATATTACCGCTGTAATAGAAGGCCTAATTCTGTTCAACATTTTGATTGGTTTTCCCTTGCTGAAACATGAAGGAGTTATATGAGAAAGGCAAAAACCATTGGTAGTACAATGCGGTTACGATTTTTTCATTAATTATCAAGCGATTAATTATGTGGGTGACAAGTTTGGCCAGGCGCGCCGCCTTTGGGTCCGCGTTTATTTCCGTTTTCGCGCGCGCGGATGGGCACCCGCGTACACCGCTTGCAGCCGTGCCGCGTCCACATCGGTGTAGCGCTGGGTGGTGCTGAGCGATGCGTGGCCCAGGAGTTCCTGGATGGTGCGCAGATCTCCGCCGCCCGCCAACAGGTGCGTGGCGAAGCTGTGGCGTAGCGCGTGTGGTGTGGCGCTCTCGGGAAGCCCTAAGTAACTCCGCGCCTCACGCACCATGGCTTGAGCTACGCCTGCCTGCAGGCGTTTGCCGCGCACGCCTAAAAACAGGGGGCTGTCCGGTGTCATGGGGAAGGGGCAGGTCTTGGTGTAGGCGGCGAGCGCGCTTGTCACCTGGGGTAGCACCGGCACCACGCGTTGTTTATTGCCTTTGCCGGTGATCACCATCACGTCGCCGTCCGGTATATCTTGCACATCCAAGCCTAAGGCTTCCGATATGCGCAACCCGCAGCCATAAAGCAGCACCAACAGCGCACGGTCGCGCTTGCCGACCCAGGGCTCGTCGGCCAAATCCTCGGCCATGTCCAACAATTCCAGGGCGTCTTCAAAACTCAACGCTTTGGGCAAGGACTTCGGCAGTTTCGGCGTGCGCACCGCGTGCACGGCGGTGTTGGCGATTACGCCTTGGCGTTCCAGATGCTTGAACAGGGTGCGCAACGTCGACATGCGCCGGGCAATGGTCGCGCGGCTTTTGTTCTCTGCACCCATTTGCGCCAACCAGCTTCGGAAATCCGCGGCGTTCAAACGGTCCAGTTCCTTGAGCCCCGGGGTGAAGCCCAAGTGTTCGTTCAGGAACGCCAGGAACGCCACCGCATCGCGAGCGTAGTTGCTCAGCGTGTGGCCGCTGCAGCGTTTTTCGTGCTTGAGCCAGTCCAGCCAATCGGCCAAAGCGGTTTTCAGCGCCGGCTCGGCGGCGCTGTTTTCAAGGGGGGTGCCGCCTAAGCGCTCAGCCATTTTTGGAACAGTTTTTCCGTGGACCGGGTCAGGAAGTTCAGCAAATCGGTGCCTTGGCCGGGGTGGAACGCGCCGGAAACGCTTGAGCCCAACGCGATCATGCCTCCGCCGGTGGTGGAACTGGGGCGCAGGCGCGCCAAAGCGGCGGAGCGCACCAAAACATTGTTGTCACCGAACACCGTGCCGTCGTCCAACATGTCGCGCACCAGTGCGACGTCGCCACCTTCGCCGATTTGCGCGTCCAGATAGCCCATGGGGTACATGCGCGCGCCGGGCAGGCGCAGGCCGGCTTCGGACTTGATGTCTTGTTCAAACCCGAAAGCCACCACATCCACATCCAACAGCAACGGCAGATCGTCGGTGATGATGCGCGCCATGTGCGGCGCGTCCTGGGCCGAAAGCAACGCCAGCACCGCAGCATGGGTGCGCGTCAGGTATGTCATGTTGGTGCGGCTGGTTTCGATCACATCCTGAGCGCAGGCGGTCAGATTGGTGATCTCGTCACGCAGTTTATCGACCAGGGCGGACTGGAAATCGACCACGCCGTCGGGAGATTCGGTCGTCATCGGACCTTGCATCTGCACCAGCACTTCCGGGTTGCGTGAAAAGAAGTCCGGATTGTCCAGCAGGAACTGGGCGATGTCGGCATCGCTTAGGCTGGTCGGTTGGGTTTGGGTGTTGCTCATGGCCGCTCCTCAGCTCCCGAATCGTGATGGCCTATGATGAAATATTTTCGTTAAGGCTTTCCTTCCGTAAGCTACATCTAGGATGGTAAGCGATTCGCCCTCAAAAACCTACATTTCCGGCCAACGCTGCGGTGTTTTGCTGCCCGTTCCGCTGGGACAGGTCTATGACTACCGGGTGCCGGAAGGCCTTTTTTTGTCGCCCGGCGATTTCGTGCGCGTGCCGCTGGGGCCGCGCAAGTTGTCCGGCGTGGTGTGGGGGACGGGACAGGGGGATGTGGATGAGTGCAAGCTCAAGACGGTGATCGAAAAGCTGCCGGTTCCGCCCATGGCCGAGGTCACCCGGAAGTTCGTCGATTGGGTCGCGGGCTATACGCTCTCCAGCCTCGGCCAAGTCCTGAAAATGGCCATGAGCGTTCCGGACGCTTTGGAATCACCCAAGGGCGTGAAGGCCTTTCGCGCCGCCGACCCGATACCGGACATCAAGATGACGCCCACCCGCGAAAGCGTTTTGCAGGTGTTACAGAGCGGCCCGCCTTTGAGTGCATCCGAGGCCGCCTTGCAAGCGGGCTGCTCACCCGCCGTGGTTGCGGGTCTTGCCAAGGTCGGTGCCCTGATCGAGGTCGAGCAGGTGCGGGCCCGATCCTGGGCCCAGCCCGATCCGGACAGGCAAGGACCTGAGTTATCCGCCGCGCAGCAACAGGCCGCACGCGCGTTGGTGGCGAAAGCCCGGACGGGCAGTTATGCCCCGGTGTTGCTGGACGGGGTGCCGGGATCCGGCAAGACGGAAGTCTATTTCGAGGCGGTGGCCGAAGCGCTGCGCCGGGGCAAACAAGTCTTGGTCCTGCTGCCGGAAATCGCTTTGGGCGCGCAGTGGCTGTCCCGGTTCGAGACGCGTTTCGGTGCCCGTCCCGCCCAGTGGCATTCGGAACTGGGGCCCCGAGAACGGCGTGAAACCTGGCGTGCGGTTTCCGAGGGTAGGGCCCGCGTTATCGTCGGTGCGCGCTCCGCCCTGTTCTTGCCGTACCAAGACCTCGGCTTGATCGTCGTGGACGAAGAGCACGACCCCGCGTTCAAACAGGAAGAGGGCGTGATCTACCACGCCCGCGATATGGCGGTGGTGCGCGCGCACTTAGGGGGTATCCCCATCTGCCTGGTCAGCGCCACACCCTCGTTGGAAAGCCAAGTGAACGCCGAAGCGGGCAAGTACGAGCTTCTCCACCTGCCGGAACGTCACGGCGGCGCGGAATTGGCGGAACTCAACTTGATCGACATGCGCAAGGAAAAGCTGCCCGCGACGCGGTGGCTGTCGCCCACTCTGGAAACCGCGCTGAAAGACACGTTCGCGGCTGGCGAACAGGCCATGCTGTTCTTGAACCGGCGGGGTTACGCGCCGTTGACCTTGTGCCGCACGTGTGGGTTTCGCCTGGCGTGTCCCAATTGCTCGGCGTGGCTGGTGGAACACCGGGTGCGAGGCCGTTTGCAGTGCCATCACTGCGGCTACAACACTGCGCTTCCTCAGCGCTGCCCCAATTGCGACGACGAACAAAGCTTTCACGCCTGCGGGCCGGGCGTGGAACGCTTGGCCGAAGAGGTGATGAACATTTTTCCCGAAGCCAGGCTGGCGATCGCCAGTTCCGACACCATTCAAGGCCCTCGCGCGGCGGCGGACCTGATCGGGCGGATCGAACGCCACGAGGTCGATCTGATCATCGGCACCCAACTGCTCGCCAAAGGTTACCACTTTCCCCTGCTGACCCTGGTGGGCGTGGTAGATGGGGACTTAGGGCTCGCGGGCGGCGATCTGCGCGCGGCGGAGCGCACCTATCAATTGCTCTATCAAGTGGCTGGGCGCGCTGGGCGGGGCGCGCACCCCGGACGCGTGCTGGTGCAGACCCACCAGCCGGATCACGGCGTGATGCAGGCGATGAAGTCGGGCGTGCGCGAAACCTTCGTGGCCGAGGAGGTTAAATTCCGCCAGGATCTGCACATGCCGCCGTTCGGACGTTTGGTGGCGTTGATTGTGTCCGGCAAACACGAAACCGCCGTGGATGCCCAGGCGGCCGCCCTGGCGCAGAGCGCGCCGCGCTATGACGGGGTTCAGGTGTTGGGGCCGGCGCCCGCGCCATTGGCGCTGTTGCGCGGCAAGCACCGCAAACGGCTGCTCATGAAGCTGCAACCCGGCATCGCGCCGCAACGGATCGTACGCGATTGGTTGGAGCGCGCGCGCAAGGAAAAGGGTGTTAGAATCCAAATCGACGTCGATCCGCAAAGCTTTTTGTGAGGCCCCAAACCCGCCGCATGCCATGCTGCGACGCAACATAAAGCGTCGCAAGCACCCTATTTGGGGTTTCACAGCAAAAAGATGGAGAGAATTATGCCCAGGACTCCGCCGTTATTGAAATATTAGAGCATTTTTTATGAGAAATTTCTAATATATGAAAAAAAGGATATGTGCGGGTATGTCGGAAACCCGCCAAAACCGTGGGTTTCCGGGGAAAACAAATATGTAAAGAGTCGTCTTGCAACCCCCAGACCCCTGTGTTAGAAAACGGCCGCGTTTCGCACAAGCAGCATGATTTTTCAGGCCGCTCGGCGGACGTTTTGAGAGGCATTAAACCTCTTGCAGTTAAGAGAGGCTTTCAGCCTCCTGGCACAACACTCAGGTCAGGGATTCTCCCAGGTGTCATCCGAGACCACTGCTACCACCGGCCTTGCGGGTCGCTACGCTGCAGCTCTGTACGAGTTGGCGGAGTCCGCGAACAAGCTGGACAAGGTCGCCGAAGACCTCAAGGCCTTGAGGTCCATGATCAACGAAAGCGACGATTTGCGCCGCGTCATCACCTCGCCGGTGCTGACCCGTGCCGAGCAGGTTCAGGCCATGACGGCCGTCACCGCCAAGGCGGACATGGACCAACTGACCACCAATTTTGTCGGTACCGCCGCGCAGAACCGCCGCTTGTTCGCGCTGGAGGGTATGATCAAGGCGTATCTCACCGAACTTTCCACCCGCCGGGGCGAAGCCACGGCCCAGGTGATTTCGGCCAAGACGTTGAGCGACGCTCAGCTTCAGGCCGTTTCCGACGTGTTGAAGAAAGCCGTGGGGACCAAGGTCTCCGTCGAGGCGGAAGTTGACGAAACCCTGCTCGGCGGGATGATCGTCAAGGTCGGCTCGCGCATGGTCGACTCGTCGCTTAAAACCCAGTTGCAGCAACTACACCTCTCCATGAAGGGGATTGGATAATGGATATCCGTGCCGCGGAAATCTCCGCAATTCTGAAAGATCAGATCGCTAACTTCGGGACCGAGGCGGAAGTCGCCGAGGTCGGTCAGGTGCTCTCCGTCGGTGACGGTATCGCCCGTGTCTACGGCTTGGACAACGTCCAAGCCGGTGAGATGGTCGAGTTTCCGGACGGCACGCGCGGTATGGCGCTGAACCTCGAGACCGACAACGTGGGTGTCGTCATCTTCGGTGACGACCGCAACATCAAAGAGGGCGACACGGTCAAGCGGACCAGTACGATCGTCGACGTGCCGGTCGGCAAAGGCCTTCTGGGCCGTGTCGTGGACCCTCTCGGTAATCCAATCGACGGCAAGGGCGATATTGACGCGACCGAGCGCCGCGAGGTCGAGGTCAAAGCGCCGGGCGTTATCCCGCGCAAATCGGTGCACGAGCCGATGCAGACCGGTCTCAAAGCACTCGATTCGCTGGTACCCATTGGCCGCGGTCAGCGTGAGCTGATCATTGGTGACCGCCAAACCGGTAAGACCGCCGTCGCGATCGATACCATCATCAACCAGAAGGGCAACTACGAGACCGGCGACGAGGCCAAACGTCTCTACTGCATCTACGTCGTTGTCGGGCAAAAGCGCTCCACGGTAGCCCAGGTCGTCAAGACGCTCGAGGACGCGGGCGCGATGGAATACACCATCGTGGTTTCCGCGACGGCATCCGATCCGGCGCCGCTACAATTCCTTGCGCCTTATGCGGGCTGCACCATGGGCGAGTACTTCCGTGACAATGGGATGCACGCGCTGGTCATCTACGACGATTTGACCAAGCAGGCGACCGCCTATCGTCAGATGTCGCTGCTCCTCCGGCGTCCCCCGGGACGCGAAGCCTATCCGGGCGATGTCTTCTACCTGCATTCTCGCTTGCTGGAGCGTGCGGCGAAGATGAACGAGGATGAAGGCAACGGTTCGCTGACCGCCCTTCCGGTCATTGAAACACAGGCCAACGACGTGTCGGCATACATTCCGACCAACGTCATTTCGATTACCGATGGCCAGATCTTCCTCGAGTCCGATCTATTCTATCAGGGCATCCGCCCGGCGATTAACGTTGGTATCTCGGTGAGCCGCGTCGGCTCCGCCGCTCAGGTCAAAGCGATGAAAAAGGTCGCGGGCGGCATCAAGCTCGATCTCGCGCAGTATCGCGAGATGGCGGCGTTTGCCCAGTTCGGCTCCGATCTGGACGCGGCAACGCAGCGTCTTCTGGCGCGCGGCGAGCGCCTGACTGAGTTGCTGAAGCAGCCACAATACTCGCCGATGCCCGTCGAAGAGCAGGTGGTCGCGATTTTTGCCGGCGTTCGGGGCTACTTGGACAATGTCGCGGTCATCAAGATCGGTGACTT
>JANQJR010000026.1 GCA_028281525.1 Magnetovibrio sp. | reverse complement strand
CGGCATTGGAGTAGACGGTCTTGATGCGTGCGCCGAAGCGGGCATTCAGCTCGCGCAGCGTCGCATTGCTTTTGTCCAGAACCACCACTTCGGCTCCGGTGCCGACGGCCATCAACACTGCATTGGTGCCCACCGTGCCGCCACCGATGACGGTGACCTTGGCCGGTGCGACACCGGGCACGCCACCCAGCAAAACGCCGCGCCCGCCCGCTTCGCGTTCCAGCGCGTGCGCCGCGACCTGGATGGACATGCGGCCCGCCACCTCGCTCATGGGATGGAGTAGGGGCAAATCCCCATCGTTTGCGGTGACGGTTTCGTACGCGATGCACATCGCGCCGCTCTTGATCAGGTCCTGGGTTTGCTCGATGTCAGGGGCCAGGTGCAGATAGGTGAACAGGGTCTGTCCGGCGCGTAACTGGGCGCGTTCCACTGCCTGCGGCTCCTTGACCTTGACGATCAGCTCGGCGTTGCTCCACACGGTTTTGGCATCGGGTGCGATGGATGCGCCCGCTTGTTCATAGTCCCGGTCCAATGCGCCGATGCCCACACCCGCATTCGTCTCCACCAGCACCTCGTGACCGTGGTGGACGGCTTCGCGCACGCTGGCGGGCGTCATACCGACGCGGAACTCGCCAGTCTTGATTTCTTTCGGGATTCCAATGCGCATGGCGTGCCTCCCAATCCTGCCCACCTCTTTCAAGTATGGACTCAGGCGTGGGGTTTGCAAGGGGGATGTGCTTTCGGATGTGCGCTTGAATGTTTCTTGGGCCCGGCGTCTTGAAAGGGATTGACTTCCATAATGTGTTCATGTTTTGTTCTGTAAGGCTTTTGCCGTGTTGGCCACCCCAAACAACGCAGAGGAGCAAACCATGGCGTCCCCATTATCCGCTTCCCCGGCCACCAGCCAGGCGCTTGAATTTTCCTTTAACTTTTCCCATCCGGCATCCACGCGGCCTTCGGTCTGCGCGCCGGTGTGGGTGTCCTTGGGCGCGGGACGCGCCTGGCGCGCCGTGGCGAAAAGCAAATCCGACATTCCGGTGTTGTCCAGCGCGGTGCGCGCGGGCTTTCCATCGCCGGCGGAGGATTACATCGAAGGCAATCTGGACTTGAACCGCCACTTGATCCGCCATCCCGCCGCGACTTTCATCGTGCGGGTGGAAGGCGACTCCATGACCGGCGCGGGTATTTTCTCGGGCGATCTTTTGGTGGTGGACCGCAGTTTGGAGCCCCGTGACGGCCACGTGGTGATCGCCGTGGTGGATGGGGAGTTGACCGTGAAGCGGTTGCACCGCCATGGAGGGCGCTGGCGGTTGGTTGCCGAACATCCCGATTATCCGCCCATCGACATGCCGGGCGCGGACGAAGGGGGCGAAACTTCCGCCATCTGGGGCGTGGTGACCAATGCGGTTCGAGATTTGGGAACGTGACGAAGCTTTTTGCCTTGATCGATTGCAACAATTTCTACGTTTCATGCGAGCGTGTCTTCCGGCCGGATCTGGAAGAAAGACCTGTCGCGGTGTTGTCCAACAACGACGGTTGCATTGTCGCGCGCTCAGCGGAAGTGAAAGCGCTGGGCGTTCCCATGGGCGCGCCGTACTTCAAGGTGCGGGGCATTTTGACGGCGCACGGGGTCGAAGTGTTTTCGTCGAACTACGAGCTCTATGGAGATATGTCGGCGCGCGTGATGTCGGTGCTGTCGCGTTTCAGTCCCGATGTGGAGGTTTACTCCATCGATGAGGCGTTCATCGGGTTGAACGGTTTCCAGGACCGGGATTTGGAAGCGTACGCACGCGAGCTGCGCACCACGGTAAAACGCTGGACCGGCATTCCCGTGTCGGTGGGCATCGCGCCGACCAAGACATTGGCCAAGCTGGCGGCGGAACGGGTGAAGAAAAAACCGGTCCTGGACGGGGTGATGGTGCTAACGGATCCTGGCAGCATCCAGATCGCCATGGCGGCGACGCCGGTGAGCGACGTGTGGGGTGTCGGACGGCGTTGGGTCAGGCGGTTCAAAACGCTGGGCGTCTACACCGCCTGGGATTTCACCCAACAACCACAATACTGGGTGCGCAAGAAAATGGGCGTGGGCGGCATGCGCACACATTTGGAGCTACAAGGCACACCGTGTTTCGGTCTCAAGGACCAACCCCGGGACCGCAAATCGTGCGTGGCATCCCGATCTTTCGCGCAACCGGTGACGCAATTGGATGATTTGAAGGAAGCCGTCGCCACCTTCGCCGCACGCGCGGGCAAGCGGTTGCGTCAAGGCGGACTGGTGGCGGGACAGGTCATGGCGTTCGCACACTCCGACCGCTTCCGCAAAGACCGGCCGCAACGTCAAGTCGCCGCCACGGTGGCGTTGGTCACGCCTTCGAATCTGACCCAAGACATCACCCGCGCTGCGTTTCAGGCCCTGCAGCGCGCCTACCGACCCGGATATGGCTACAAAAGAGCGGGGGTCATGCTGTTGGATTTGGCGCCGGCGCAAGACAAGCAACCGACCCTGTTCGCGCCGTCAAAAGCCGATCAAAGCAAAGCGGAGCGCTTGCAATCGGCGCTGGACCGCATCAACGGTCTGCGGCGTACCCGCCACGATTTGGTGTCTCTGGGATCAGTGGGGCTTGTCATGAAACAACGCGGGGGTAAAAAAGGCGGCTGGCATCTGCGCCGTGAACATCAATCGCCGCGCTACACCACCGCGTGGGCGGAATTGCCGACGGTACAAGCCGAATAAAGAAATCAACGTCCGATGTTGGTCTTGTAGATCTTGGTCATGGTGATGGCCAAATGGTCTTCCACCACGACCACCTCGCCGCGTGCGATCAGATTGCCGTTGGCTTTAATTTCGATGTCTTCACCGACGCTGCGTTCCAATTGCACCACGGCGCCACGGCCCATCTTAAGGAGCTGACTCACTTTCATGTTGGCGGTGCCAAGCACGGCCGTCACCTCAAGCGGTACGTCCAGAAGGGCCTTGTGTTCTTCGTCTTCGGTATCGTCAGCCATCCGGCGGCCTTGCACGAATCGTTACAGGAGCACCAAGTATAGCGCGTTAACCCTTAAACGACCATGAATCCGGACTTTGAAAGAAATCAAGCCTTTGTGAGCACGTTCACGCGCATCGGCTGGTCGAAGGTAAAGCCGCCGCCGTCTTTGGCATCCGCCGGCTTGCCCAAAGTATCGAAAGCTTTTTGCAGTTTGCTTTCCAACTTGGCAAAGCTGTCTTCGCGCTCAGGATTGACGCGCAGCATGCGTTCCTTGAAATGCGTGAAGGATTTGTGCACGGCAGGGTGGATATAGGTGAACTCGTCCTCGACGGTGAAGCCCAGGTTATCCGCAGCCTGCAAAGCTTCATAAGCCTTGGCGCGCACCTTGGTTTCGTTGTGCACGGGTTTCATGAGTTCGAAATGCGGGCCTTCCGCGACCGGTTCGCAGACATACAACACGCCCCCGGATTTTAGCACCCGCGCGGCTTCGGCGAGGGCATCACCCATGCGTTTGACATCGACGTGATGCAGGCTGTTGAAGAACACCGTAATGTCGATGCTGTCCGAATCGAACGGCAGGTCTTCGGCGCGGCCTTGGTAATACACTTCGTCGCCAACGGTTTTTTCGGTGTGGGCTTTTTCCAATTGCTTGGGGTTCAATTCGATGCCGAACGCCTTGGCGCCATGGCGGGTCATCAAGCGTACCAAGTGCCCTTCGCCACAGCCCACATCGACGACCTTCTTGCCCTGGAGCTCCAGGGTCGCGGTCAGAACTTCACTGTTGGAACGCCGGGGCGGTGATGCGGTCATGGTTTTTTCAGTTTCATTACGGCCGCTTGCGGCCTTCGGGGGCATGTGCGGAGGGCATGTGTGCGATAGGCTCCGGTGGGGGATATGGGGATTTTCGCCCGCCAGACAATGGGCCCCTCTTTTAGGACGAGCGCACGGATAGGGCAACCGTGAATTGGGGCCGGTCGGGATTATTGCAAAAGGCTCACTTCACATGCGATTGGCGCCATGCGGTCAGTTGGGCCTGGCGGCGCTCAGTGAAGGTGGCTTCGCGGCCTTGCCCCCCAGAATGCGTCAAATGTGCGCCCGGCTTGAAGGCTTTGACCCGGTTGGCGATTTCCTGACCCGCACCGGCATAACCCGAAGCGGTGCGGCGCATCTTGAACGCCTTGTTGAACCGTTGGGTAAGCGATGGGCTGGGCTGGGCGATATGCACCTTGGTCCCGGTGCGTGTGTCGTTTCCGGCGGAGGCAGGGGGGGCGTCCATATGAGCGGTGGCGCGCATAAAATCGGCCTGGGCCGTTTTGGTCCACAGCTTGGAAACTTTCAGCCTGTAGCTTTGGTGCAGGTGCGGGGTGGTGGAGTGATAATTCCCCGCCGCTTGCATCCAGGATTTCGACGCTGCATAGCGTTGTTTCAAGAAGTTCGCCGCATAGGCTGCGTTGGCGTGCGCATCGAAGGCCTCCTCGATGCTGTCGAACGCGTTCGGGTGGTATTTCAGATTGATCTGCATGCAGCCGACATCGATATTTTCGACCCCGTCGGCGCGGAGCGATTCGACGAACGCCACCGCGTCGGCGCGATTGGGCAGAAAGTGCCCTTTGCCGCCGGTCGTGACTGTCCAGGGCCAGGCAATTATTGCCTGTCCGCGGGCACCTGCGTTTTCAAACCAACGCCCGGATTCCGCCAGTGAGATGGCTTGCAGCAAGCCTTTGGGGATGCCTTGCGTCCGTTCTTCCCGGTCGATCACGGCGATGCAGGTGTTTGCTTCTTTTTCAAAGGCTTGAACGGGGTCAGGCAGGGGGGCGGACAAGGCCCGTTCGGCCAGAAGCAGGATCGTGCCGACAGCCAGTCCGGCCATGACGGGGCGGGTGCAGGCAACCTTCAGTAGGGGGGTGGCGGTTATCATCATGCCCAAAAGTGTGCAACGGGCATGCCACATGCAGGCAACTTTAAAGGTCAGGGATTTATGAGTCCGTGACCTAGGGTGAGCGGTTATTCCGGTAGGGTATCGTCGCCCGGACCCAGCGCTCGCTGCATGATCACGGTGTCCAGCCATTTACCGAATTTAAAGCCGGTGGACTGCAGATGGCCGACTTGCTCGAAGCCTTGGCGGGTGTGCAGATTGATCGATGCGGAGTGCGCCCCACCGATCACGGCGACCATCTGGCGATAGCCCAAATCCGTGCAGCGTTCGAGCAGTTCGCTCAGCAGCTTGGTGCCGATGCCCTTGCCCGTGGCCTCGGGCTCGACATAGATGGAATCCTCTACCGTGTGACGATAGGCTGAGCGCGGCCGAAAGCGGGATGCGTAGGCGTAGCCGTGCACTACGCCATTCAACTCCGCGACGATGTAGGGGGTGCCCATGTCAAGCACGCATTGGCGGCGCTTTTTAATGGTCGCCGTGTCCGGGGCCGTTTCCTCGAAGCTGGCGGTGCCGTGTTCGACGTGATGCGCGTAAATGCGTTGGATATCGGGCACGTCTTCGGGGCGGGAATCGCGGATGACGATGATGTCTTCGGGCATGGCGGCCTCACCGTTTCAGCGTGTCCATGTCGATGCCCGAAAGGGACTCGATCAAGGCGCCCAGGTCATGGGCCAGTTTTGCGAAGCCGTCGGCGCGCGTGATGGTGTCTTCGTCCATATAAAGGGCGCGGTTCACCTCGATCTGCAACGCGTGTCTGTTCTCCAGCGGTTTACCGTAGTTGCGCGTGGTGAAGCCGCCGGCGTACGGGGTGTTCAACACCACCCGGTACCCCATATCGCGCAGCACCCGGTGCGCAAGGTTGGTGATCTGCTGGTTGCATGATGTGCCGTTGGCGTCGCCCAGCACCATGTCGACACGGTTGGTGCCCGGGTCGCGGTCCATGGGGCCGCCGACCGACGGCATGGAATGGCAATCGACCAAGAGGTAGGCGCCGAACTTTTCGAAGGTTTGATCCAGGAGCCCTTGCAAGGCTGCGTGGTAGGGCTTGTAGCAATGCTCCACTCGGCTTTTGGCTTCGCTGAAGCTCAGCTTTGCGTCATAGATTTCCGCGCCGTCGGTGACCACCTTGGCGACGGTGCCGAGCCCGGCGCGCACCCGTGGGCTGGTGGTGTTGACCCAACTGGGCAGGTCGTCTTCGAACATGCTCGGATCCAGCTCCCACGGCTCCCGGTTGGGATCGGCATAGGCGCGCGGAAAGTGTGCGCGGATCAATGGCGCGCCGAAGTGGGGGGCTTGTTCGTAAAGCTCATCAACGAAGGCGTCCTCGGAACGGCGCAACGCCACCGGGTCCAGCTGGCTGGCGGCGACAAAAGCTTCGGGATAGTCGCGCCCGCTGTGGGGTGAGGCGAACACCAGTGGTGTGGTCTGGGCCAGCGGTTCGAGAATGTCGAACGGCACATCGACTTCCTTGTCCGGAAGTGGCGTAGCGGGAACGGAGGGCGCGGTCATAAAGTCTGTGTGTCCAAGTTGCCGGGGTCATGGGCCCACGCGGACGGTTAGGTCATGCGCGAAAGTCTTTTGTTTCATCCGGTGTTACAGTGTGAACGGGCCCATGGCAAGCCAAACTGCGGTGTGCTGGGGCGCGGGCGAGTGGTAAAATCGCGAAAGGGGACTTGCCAAGCGTGCGGGATCGGACTAAAAAGCCGCTTCCGCCACGCATATGGCGGGCCGATACACATCGGGCGCGTAGCTCAGCGGGAGAGCACTTCGTTGACATCGAAGGGGTCACTGGTTCAATCCCAGTCGTGCCCACCATAAAAACCCAGACCCTAAAGGTCTGGGTTTTTTGCTGAACCGGCCATCCACCCAAATCTCGGAAATGCGGGCGGGACACCCATCAGGGGCTCCGTGGCAACGTTCCACCCCGTGCCAAGTGATCCAATCCCTGAAAGTTCGCGTATCGAAATATGTAAACCAGCTCCGAACGAAAAGGAAAAAGCCATGCCCAAGAACATCCATGAATCTTCTTCCGAGCATCATGAAGACAGCCATGAGGTTTCCGAGAACCACGCCGATGACGAAAACCATCTGGTCGAAGACAGCCATGAGGACTGGGCTGAAGTGCTCGCCACTGCAACCAAATACTACTGACGACAAGAACAGCAGCGTTTGCCACGGCAATCAAATTCAGCGACGACCGTCCCGATCACCGCGAGCATGAACGATAAAAGGCTTTCCCCCGGGCCTTGAGTGGGCGAATACATGACCCCTTCGTCCTTACGCGACAGCGTCGATGCGAAGGCGCGTAACGCCTCATCCTTAACCACGGACGTTCTTACTCCTACTTGTCATCCCCGGTTGTCCGGGGGCTTTTTCTAGCGCAAAGCAAGTATTCCACATATAGAAAAAAGAAGCGTGGTTGAACGTCGCGCCTAAATCTTTGCTTGCGTCCATGGCTTTTGCCGTTTTGGCAATCAATTCACGCCTTGCCGGAAACCATTGATTGCGGCGCATGCATGTCTTTGCGTATGCCTGCCTTCTGATGGTCGAAGCGATCGAGAGGATAAAACGTGCACGCTGCAAACGATTTCATATTCATGACGTGTTCAGGCGTTTTGAAAAGGCGCAATGTCGTCTTCTCTTTATCTTCCCGCCTGAACGAAAGGCGTTGCACCCCATTCAAAAGAAACAACACGGTGTCACTTTTTTCGCGCGGGTTGCGCCGGCGGCCGCGCCAGCTGTTCCGAAGCTATTTCTGTTTCTTCGGTCTCCAACATACGGGCGGCAATTGAGCGCGCATAACTCCGTCTTTCGGTTTTTGCATGCATGACGGAATCAGAAATATGTGCCTAGTCCGTATAAACACTGGTATCAGCGCTAGAATCGACGTTAAACTCTTGCCACAATTTGATTCTCTGTAGGAGCATATGTTCATGGCCAAGAAAGCGACGACGACGAAGAAAGCGGCGCCCGCCAAAAAACCGGCGGCAAAGCGTTTTAAGGCAACACCGGACGGCACCAGCGATCGCCAACACCTCGCCGGTGTCATCCAGGCGGAAACGGGCTGCACCGCGAAGGCCGCCAACGACGCCCTAAGCGCCGTGATCGGCACCATCTCCACATCGCTGAAAAAGAATCAGAAGGTTCAGCTGGTGGGCTTCGGCACGTTCAACGTCGCCAAGCGCGCTGCACGCAAGGGCCGCAACCCGCAGACCGGCGAAGCCATCAAGATCAGGGCCTCCAAGTCTGTTCGCTTCAAAGCCGGCCAGGCATTGAAGGGTTCGCTCTAAGCGATTGGGGGGCACTCCCATTCGATAAAACCCCGGTGCGTTAGCACCGGGGTTTTTATTTGGCGGGGATTGGGGCGTTTTTGCGCTGGGTGTTAGCTGCTGAGTATGTCGCGGAAGACGCGGACCAGAGGTTGGTCGAGCTTCGCGCCCATCTCTTCGAGGATTTCGAATGCACGTTCCGGCTCCATCGCCGGTTTATAAGAACGTTCGTCCGTCAGTGCGCCGAAGATATCGACGATGGTCGACATGCGCGCCAAGTCATTGAGTTGCGCACCCTTGAGTCCCAGCGGATAGCCCGAACCGTCGAGTTTTTCATGGTGTTGCTGGGCGATGATGGTGATGCCCCTGGTGATTTCAGGCGTGCGCTTCAACACGGTTTTGGAGTGTGTGACGTGATTGATCATCACACCCCACTCCTGTTCATTGAGCTTGCCGTTTTTGTTGAGGATGTCGGGTGGCGTTGCCATTTTGCCGACGTCATGGAGCAAGCCGCCGGTGGTCAGCGTCATTAGGTCATCGCCCTTGATACCGATGGCGTCCCCGAATACCGACAGGAACGTTGCGACGCGAACGGAATGTACGTAAGTGTAATTGTGGTGCCCTTGGATGTTGTCGAGGATTGAGCGGTACTGTTTGGATGTGACCGTTTCCAGCAGGGACTCACAACTCTTTCGGTTCTCGGCCATATCCAACGGCTCGCCGGTTTCGATGGCACGGGAAATGGCTTGAAACTGCTGCACCGTTTCGCGCAATGCTGTGCTCTGTAGGGGCGGGAGGTTTTCCCAACGTTTTTCGATCGCCCGGTTCATATTCGTGTTCAGGCAATTGAGCAGATCGCTGCTGGATACGGGGCGCTGCAGATAAAAATCGCCATTCGCTTCGAACTGTGGGGTGCAGTTGCCGGCGGGTTCGTTACCCATGATCACGAACGGTACATTGCAAAGTTTTTCGTGTTTGTGCTTATGGACGATGTGGTTGGCGCCGTAGACGTCAGCGGTTTCCAGATCGGTCAGCACGATGGCGGGGACCTCGCGATCCATTGCAAGCCAAGCATCGTCGAAGTCGATGAGCGCTTCCACACGATACACGCGCGAAAGCATCAGCGCCAATTCGGTGCGGGGGCGGTTCTTGTTCAACACCACCAAAACCAGCGCCATGTTGGCTGGGGACATGTCTAACATCAGTTAGGTCCTGTATGCTCAGCGTTCAGGGATGCGCCAAAGGTTCCACACAATTTTCGGGCCGGTCTTTTGCCGCACGCCAGCTTGGCTCAATCACCGTGCCGGGGCAAGGGGCCACACCGCGAATGACGCATGTATATCTTAAATTACCGCGGCGGAATGTTTGAAACCGAGGGGTGCTCCATTCATATGGCTGCAGATGTGCCATGCACTCAGTCCCGGGCGGGCGACCGTATGCATGGCTGGGCATAGGGAAGAGTTTCCGCAGTTGGTCGACGCTCATTTTACCCATGCGGTCTACGGTGTGTGGTGCGAAGCCGCACACCGGATGGCACGCATCTTCACATAACTACGTATGCACACCAATAAGGAGAATATTTTTTCACGCTTTGTGTGATGGGCATCACGGACAACGTGACGTATTGAGTATATAATCACCCGCAATCCGTTCGAAAACTATACGGAATACGGAAAAAAAGACGCCGGAGAGGCATAAGCCCCGCCGGCGTTTAGATGGTGACCCCTTACTCTCCATAGTGGAGAAGTCATTGACATGCGAATGGGGACGCAAGCCAATGAACACACACACTCTTATTTTAGTCATACAAGAAACATGGTACATTCCCCGTACGGACGATAGGCATAGTCTGTTTGAATTATTTTAAAGTATGACTTTTCGTGGTTTGTGAGCATAATGTTTGCTGAACAAAGGGTTAGTCTATAGTTTGTTGATGTAGTGGGGTGCGGCACATGACCGTTCGAAGGAGCACACATGAAAATCCTTTTGGTCGATGACCACAAGTTGGTGCGTGCGGGACTGGTTTTGGTCCTCAAGCAGATGGAGGACGGCATTGATTTGATCGAAGCCGGTACCGGCCGCGAAGCCATTGAGATGGCGAAAACAACTTCGGATATCGATTTGGTGCTGATGGATCTTGACCTGCCCGAAGGCAGCGGTCTGGAGGCGTTAACGGCGATCAATGCCAAAAATCCTAAGTTGCCAGTGGTGATCTTGTCCGCGATGGAAGACCAGACCATGGTTTCGCGCGCCATGGAATTGGGCGCGCGTGGGTTCATTCCCAAATCCGCCACCGGCGAAGTGATGTTGAATTCCCTGCGTCTGGTACTGTCCGGAGGGGTCTGTCTGCCGTCGGGGTATGGCGATGTGCCCCGGGGCGAGACCAACATGGAAATCCCCAACCTGACCCAGCGTCAACTCGAAGTTCTGCGTTTGATGGCGCAAGGCAACTCCAACAAGGAAATTGCGCGCGTTCTGGGCATTTCGGAAAACACCGTACGGGTACATATATCCGCGATCATCAGCGCCATGGACGCCACCAACCGGACTGAGGCGGCATATTCCGCCATGCGTTTGGGGCTCATTCCTCGCGCCAGCCTGGGTCTGACCTGAGGGCTCTCATGACATGTGCGATTTGACCGGGTCCAGCGTGTCGTCGGCATGCGACAAGGTCTGGTGCACCATGGCGATCAGTTCTTCGGGCTGCACCGGTTTGTGCAAAATGGGGAAGCCACTGAGCTTTGCCTCCCGGAGCCGTTCCGGTGCGGTATCGCCGGTGATGATGATCGCCGGGATGTCAGTGGCGAGAGTCTTTCGGATCATGTCGATGGCGTTGCGTCCGGTCAGTTCAGCGTCCAAACGGTAATCGGCAATGATCAGGTCGGGCGTTTTTGCGGTGCCGACGAAGGCGCTGCGCAGAGCGTTGGTTTGCGCTGTCATAAAGGCTTGGGTGGTGTAGCCGACATTTTCCAGCAATGTTTTGAGCCCCAGCAGCACGTGTTCGTCATCTTCGATGATGACGATATGCGCTTTGCCGCGATGAAGCGTGATGGGCATCAGGGCGTCTTCGTGTTGTTGGCGCGCGGATGAACGCGGCGCTTCGATCCAAAAAACCGATCCATTTCCGGGTGAGGAGTTGCAGCCCATGGTGCAACCCAGCAGGTCGGACATGCGCCGCACGATCGACAGTCCCAGTCCCAGCCCTTGTGTGCGTTGGCGGGCTTCGTTGTCGATTTGGTAGAAGTCTTGGAAAATCAACTCGCGTTGATCGGCGGGAATGCCGGGGCCGGTGTCCCACACTTCGATGCGCAGCTTTCCTTGACGGCGCCGACAGCCCACCAGCACGCGGCCCTCTTCGGTGTACTTGATGGCGTTGTCGACCAAATTGCGCACGATGGTTTCCAAAAGCGAGGGATCGGAAAAGACAGACGCACTGCAATCGACGGTGCGCAATTCCAAATCGTTGGCCCACGCCACGGCGGTCAGCTCGCTTTTGATGCGATCGATCATCGGCCCGACGGCGAAATCCTTCAACGCCGGTTGGACCACGCCGGCTTCCAACTTGGAGATGTCCAAAAGCGTGTTCAGAAGTTCTTTCAAAGAATCCAAGGAATTCCGGATCAGGTGAATGATTTCACGTTTTTCTTCTTCGGTTTCCTTGCTTTCCAGGGCGTAAACGAACAGGTTCAACGCCTGCAGGGGCTGGCGCAAGTCGTGGCTGGCGGCGGCCAGAAAGCGGGTCTTGGCGATGGAGGCTTTCTCGGCATCGTCGCGGGCTTCCATCAAACCCGCCTCACGGGAATGCAGCGTGTCGACCAGATACTGCAGCGACTGCGCCATGTCGGTGATTTCATCGTCGCCGGAGGTGTCGATTTTCACATATTCACCGTCCGCGTGGGCCAGCATGGACTCTCGCAAGCCCACCAAGCGGCGCAACACCGTGCGGCTGACATACAGGAATGTTACGACCGACACCATGGCGGAGACCAGGATAAACCCGATCATTGCCTGCAGGGTGATGTCCATGGACCGGCTTGTCGCTTTGTTGGTATCGGCGATGGAAATGTGGATGTCTTGCGTGGTGAGGTCGGATACGGAAATGAATTGTTCCGCGATGGTGCGGGCCTGGCGCAAGGTTGCGTCGATCTGATTGCCGGTTTCCAGGTCCAGCTTGCGAATATGGAACAAACCGGTGCGCCCGTAAGCGACCTGTTCGACGCGGTTTAGAATGTCCTCGGCATCCAGTTTGACTTCCGCGGGGAGGTAGGCGTACTGAGCCCGGACGGTCTTGAGCTTTTCAGTGACGCGATGCTCCAGACGGACCAGCGGCGCGGCATGTTCGGCGCGCGACACCGTCATCAACATGAAGATCACGGAGTGAATGGATTCATTCCATTGCTCCAACGGCCCGGATGCGGCGAATGAGCCGTCCGGCAGATTGGTGCCGAATTGAACGAACACAAGGTCTTCTTGCAGCTCTTGCATTTCCTGGGCGGTTTCGGCGAGGCGCTCGGCATAGATGATACGGTTCTCGGTCAGGGTGTTCAGCGTGCTGTATGTGCTGAACAGCTGTTCCTTCAAATCCAGAAGCTCCTGCTTGCGGTTGCCCGAAAGCGCGCCTTGAGGAATATGGTTCACGATGTCTTCCAACCAGGCGGCGTCGTCCTTGACTTGGGCGATGAGATTGAGCCGTGTCCATGTGGTCGGTGAAATGATCAAACTGGCGCCGCGTTCGGCGATACTCATGGACAACTGACTGATATGGGACGTGTCCGCCAGAGTCGGCAACTCGGAATTGATCAGAGTGTCGTAGTTTTCTTGAAATCGATTGAGCGCGAGAATGGATGCCGCACCGGCGATGATCGCGGTGACCGTGATGAAACCGAGCGCCAAAAACAGCTTTGTCGAAATCGCGGACTGCGCTTTCGTGACAAACGGGCTCTCGTCCAGGGGCGGTGTTTTGTTCTGTTCCTGGGGGCCGCTCATCGTTCTCTCATTGCTTTTTGAAGATGATATGTTTTGGATAGTATCACTGTAAGTGATTTTAGATCATATGAAACTCTCTAAGTTATGCGAAACGGACGGTCGTTGATGCGTTAGAGGGGAACTGGAGATATTCACGTGAAACGATTCATTGGCATTTTTGCGATGACCGCTTTGGCGGCGGTGCTTCAATCCGGTACGGCTAACGCCGCTTCGACAATGTCTGCGGTCAAGGATCGGGGTTACGTGAAGTGCGGCGTGACCGCCCGTGTACCCGGCTTTTCAATGCATGGCGTCAATGGCGTGTGGTCCGGCCTGTTCGTCGATTTTTGCCGTGCCGCCGGTGCGGCGGTGCTTGGCGATGCGAACGCCATCCAGATTGAGGATTATTGGTTGGATGCGCTGGAGGGACGGGAAGTCGACGTGCTCCATGCCGGTTCGACCTGGACGTTCACCCGCGACACCACGCGTGAAATCGAATTTCCCGGCATCTATTTTTATGATGGACAAGGCTTCATTGCGCATACCAGCCTCGGCGCTACGACCCTCAAGAACGCTATGGTGCTGGAAGGCCTGAAGGTATGTGCGATTGGGCCGACCTCCACCGCGCATTCCAACCTTGAAGATTTTATCGCCAAGAACAAACTGCAATGGAACTTGGTGCCGGTTCAGACCATGGACGGTATGTGGCGTGCGTTTTTTGGTGGACGTTGTCATGTGGCGCTCCACGACCGTTCGGCCCTGGCGGCCGTACATGCCGGGCGGCTCAATGACAGCGACGCCTTCATCGTATTTCCCGATGTGATTTCCAAGGAACCCCTCTCGCCCGCCGTGCGTTCGGACGACCTGCAATGGCGTGATTTCGTGGCGTGGGTCACCTTGGTCACGATCACCGCGGAAGAGTTGGGTGTGACCCAGGACAACGCTGACGGTATGAAAGCCAATTCGCAAAGCCCTGAAGTTCGCCGTCTGTTGGGCGCTGAACCGGGGTTTGGCCAGGGGTTCGGTCTCGATGACGAATGGGGTTATCGCATCATCAAACAGGTTGGCAACTATGGTGAAATTTTCGCCCGTAATTTAGGTCCCGACACCCGGTTCCGCATGTCGCGCGGGCTCAACAGCTTGTGGCGCGACGGTGGTCTGCTGTACGCCCCGCCGCTTCGCTAATGGTTTTTGAACTCACGTAATGATGCCGCCGGGGACCGCCCCGGCGGTTTCTTTAATGTTCAGACTTTCCATGCAGACGATTTATCGATAAATTGCTTGTATGAAAATGCAAGACGGCTGGAAGTTCTGGATCGATCGTGGCGGCACCTTCACCGATGTTGCCGCACGCGCGCCCGACGGGCGCATCCGGACCTTGAAGCTGCTCAGCGAAAATCCGGAGCAGTACGCCGATGCGGCGGTGGCGGGCATTCGGCGCTTGATGGGCGTGGATGGCGGCGTGAAGATACCCGGCGCAAATATTCAGCACGTTAAAATGGGGACCACGGTGGCGACCAACGCGCTGTTGGAGCGCAAGGGGGAGCGCACCGCTCTGGTGATGACCCAGGGGTTCGCGGATGCATTGCGCATCGGCTATCAGAACCGCCCCCGCCTGTTCGATCGCCGTATCCAGTTGCCGGACCTTCTGCACGAGCGGGTCATCGAGGCGCACGAGCGTATCTCCGCCCATGGCGACGTGATGGAAGATCTGGACGAGCCGGCATTGCGCGCCGAATTGCGCGCCGCCTACGATGACGGCATTCGTGCCGTCGCCATCGTGTTCATGCACGGGTATCGCTACCCACAACACGAGCGCCGCGCGGCAAGCTTGGCGCGGGAAATCGGTTTCGAACAGATCTCCGTCAGTCATGAAGCCAGTCCGTTGATGAAACTGGTTTCGCGCGGCGACACCACGGTTGTGGATGCGTATCTCTCGCCGATCCTGCGCCGCTATGTGGACCGGGTTAGCAGCCAGGTTTCCGGAACGCATTTGATGTTCATGCAGTCCAACGGCGGATTGACCGATGCCAAGTTCTTTCAGGGCAAGGACAGCATTCTGTCCGGCCCCGCGGGTGGTGTGGTGGGCATGGCGCAGACTGCTGCGCAGGCGGGCTTTGGCAAGGTCATCGGCTTCGACATGGGCGGCACGTCCACCGACGTCAGTCATTACGATGGAGCATACGAGCGCGTGTTCGAAACCCACGTTGCGGGTGTGCGGTTGCGCGCGCCGATGATGCACATTCACACCGTGGCGGCCGGGGGCGGCTCGGTCCTGCATTTTGACGGCGCGCGGTTTCGCGTCGGGCCCGACAGCGCCGGGGCCAATCCCGGCCCGGCGAGTTACCGGCGCGGCGGCCCCCTGGCGGTGACGGATTGCAACGTCATGCTGGGCAAAATAAAGCCCGAACATTTCCCTCACGTGTTTGGCCCCGATGCCGATGAACCCTTGGACGCTGACGTGGTGCGGGAAAAGTTTGCTGCGTTGGCTGCGGAAATTGAACACGCCACGGGTGATCGCATGACGCCGGAACGCGTGGCCGAGGGATTCTTAGAGATCGCGGTCGAAAACATGGCCAACGCGATCAAGAAAATTTCCGTCGAACGCGGCTATGACATCACCCAATACGCGCTCAATTGCTTCGGCGGGGCGGGTGGCCAGCACGCTTGCATGGTCGCGGACGCGCTGGGCATGAACACGATCCTCATTCATCCCTTCGCGGGGATTTTGTCGGCTTACGGGATGGGACTTGCCGACTTCACGGCGATGCGCGAAAAGGCCAAGGAGTGCCCACTGGACGAAGCGGCCATGGCTGCTCTGCGCGCGGACTTAATCGAATTGGCGGAAGATGCGCGAGGCGAACTGCGGGCTCAAGACATCGCGGAAGACCGGATCGAGGTGCGTGAAAAGCTGTTGTTGCGCTACGCCGGAACCGACACCGCGTTGGAAGTGAGATTTGACTCGCTGGATGCTGTTCGGTCCGCATTCGCAGACAGCCACCTGCGCCGCTTCGGTTTTGTCCAGCCGGACCGGGGCCTGATTGTTGAAGCCGTGACCGTGGAAGCGGTCGGCCGCGACGTGGAAGAGGCCCCATTGCCACTCCCGCGTACCGACGCGCATCAAGACCCCCGCGTCCTGGATCGAACCCGGGTGACGTCGGGCGGGAAAACATACGATGCGCCGGTTTACGATATCCGGGATTTCACCCCAGGCGACGTGGTCAAAGGCCCGGCCGTGATCGTGGATGCCAACGCCACAACGGTGGCGGAACCGGGCTGGCAGGCGGCCTATACGGATACGGGCGATCTGGTGCTGACCCGGTTCGAGGTGCGCCCCGTGCGTCAAAGCGTTGGCACCGATGCGGATCCGGTGATGCTGGAAATTTTCAACAACCTGTTCATGTCCATCGCCGAACAGATGGGCGCAACGCTGGCAAACACCGCGCACTCAGTCAACATCAAGGAGCGGCTCGACTTTTCCTGTGCGGTGTTCGACGGCGGGGGCAACCTGGTCGCCAACGCGCCGCACATGCCGGTGCACTTGGGGAGTATGGGCGAAAGCGTGAAAAGCGTGATCACCGCTCAAGGGGAACGGATGCGTCCCGGCGATGTGTTCGCCATCAATGCGCCCTATAACGGCGGCACGCACCTCCCAGACGTCACCGTGGTCACGCCTGTGTTTCGGGATGAAGATGTGTTGTTCTACATCGCCTCGCGCGGCCACCATGCCGATATCGGCGGCATCACACCCGGCTCCATGCCACCCGGCTCCAAATCGGTGGAGGAGGAAGGAATCCTGCTCGACAATTTCCAGATCGTCAGCAGCGGGCGCTTTCTCGAAAACGAGGTGCGTGCCCTCTTGGCGGGTGGAAAATGGCCCGCGCGCAACATTGACCAGAACATCGCGGATTTAACCGCGCAAATCGCCGCCAATGAAAAGGGCATTCAAGAACTGTTGCGCATGGTCGATCACTTCGGCCTCGATGTGGTGCGCGCCTATATGGGGCACGTCCAGGACAATGCGGAAGAAAGCGTGCGCCGGGTGCTCGGTGGTCTCGATGACGGGGTTTTCAAATACGAAATGGACAACGGTGCGCAGATTCAGGTCCAAGTGCGCATTGACAAGGCGTCTCGCACGGCGGACGTGGATTTCACCGGTACGTCCGCGCAACAGCCCAGCAACTTCAACGCGCCGTTTCCGGTGTGCCGCGCGGCGGTGCTGTACGTGTTTCGCACGTTGGTGGACGACGACATTCCGCTCAACGCAGGGTGCCTGAAACCGGTCCGCATCATCGCCCCCGAAGGCTCCATGCTCAATCCCGTTTATCCGGCGGCGGTGGTTGCGGGCAATGTGGAAACCAGCCAGTGCGTGACCGATGCGCTGTATGGTGCGCTTGGGGTGATGGCGGGTGCGCAGGGCACCATGAACAACTTTACCTTTGGCAATGAAACGCACCAGTATTACGAGACCATTTGCGGTGGTGCGGGCGCGGGGCCGGATTTCGACGGCGCCAGCGCCGTGCACACCCACATGACCAACTCGCGTCTCACCGATCCGGAAGTTCTGGAGTGGCGTTTCCCGGTGGTGGTCGAAGGGTTCGCTATCCGCCGGGGCTCCGGCGGCGACGGCGCTTATAGGGGCGGTGACGGGGTGGTCAGGCGGATTCGCTTTCTGGAGCCTATGAGCGCCGGGATATTGTCCAATCACCGCCGCATTGCGCCTTTTGGTCTCAATGGTGGTGAAGACGGTCAGGTGGGACTGAACCGGGTGGAGCGTGTGGATGGGCGGACCGAAGACTTGGGCTCCACCGCCACGGCGGAGTTGACGCCTGGGGATGTGTTCGTCATCGAAACCCCCGGCGGGGGCGGGTGCGGCGCTACGCAAAGTGGGGGCGGGTATGGAGAAAAGCCATGAGCAAACGCACGTCCATCGTGTCCTCGGCGCATCTGGCTCTACCGGGAGCGGAGGGCTTGAGCGAGTTCGAATACGGCCTGATCGTCGCCTCCGGCGCGTTCCAGCGCTGGACTTTGCGCTGCATGGCCGCTGCGGGTCTGGCGGAACTCAGTCATATGGATGTTTTGGTGCTACATTCGGTCAATCACCGGGGTCGCGACAAGCGCGCGGCGGATATTTGCTTCGTTTTGGGCATCGAAGATACGCACACCGTGACTTATGCGCTGAAAAAGCTGGTGCGGCTGGGGTTGGTGGAGCGTGAGCGCCGCGGCAAGGAAAGCTATTTCGCCGCGTCCAAAACCGGGCGGGCGGCCTGCGCCAAATATGCGGAGATCCGCGAGGCTTGTCTGTTGGATGCTTTGATGGCCTTAGGGCTCGAAAAGGACGCATT
>JANQJR010000063.1 GCA_028281525.1 Magnetovibrio sp. | reverse complement strand
TCTACAACGTGCACGGTAACGTGTGGGAATGGACGCAGGACTGCTGGAACAAGACCTATGACGGCGCGCCCACGGGCCAAGAGGCATGGCTGGAAGGCGATTGCCGTCAACGGGTGATGCGCAGCGGGTCGTGGTATTACTTCTCCAAAAACCTGCGCTCCGCATGGCGCGCCAAAAACCATTCCCAGGTCAGAAGTTACGGCATCGGTTTTCGGGTGGTGCGCGAACTGCCATAGGATGACAGGAACTCAAGTATGGACAGCTCCGAACAAATTTCCCAGGACCTGCAAGACATTATAGATCAGGTGATCGCCTTGACCGCCACGTATGGTCTCGATGTCATCGGAGCCATCGTGATCTTGATTGTCGGGTGGACGGCGTCCGGCTGGGCACACAACGCCACGGCCAAGGCCTTGGGCAAGGTGGACAAGATCGACGACATGCTGAGCGGCTTCTTCGCCAGCATGGTCAAATACGCGATCCTGGCGTTCACCATTGTGGCGGTGCTGAGCCGCTTCGGAGTCGAAACCACCAGCTTCGTCGCCGTCATCGGTGCAGCGGGCTTGGCCATCGGCCTGGCGTTGCAAGGCACGCTGTCCAACGTGGCCGCGGGGGTCATGTTGTTGCTGTTCCGTCCCTATAAGGTCGGCGATTTCATCGAAGGCGGCGGCTTAAGCGGCACGGTCAAGGCGGCCGGCTTGTTCACCACCACCATGGCGACCGGCGACAACGTTCAGATCATTGTACCGAACGCGCAACTGTGGGGGGCAGCGATCCACAATTACAGCCACAACGCCAAACGCCGCGTGGACCTGACCATCGGTATCGGCTACGACGACGACATCGACAAGGCGATCGCCGTACTCAAGCGTCTGGCGGCGGCGGACGGACGCATCGACCAAGACCCCGAACCTTTCGTCGAAGTCGCTAACCTCGCCGACAACGCGGTCGAACTGGTGGTGCGCGTGTGGACGGACACCGGCAGCTACTGGCCGGTCAAATTCGCCCTGACCAAAGCCATCAAGCAAACCTTCGATGCGGAGGGCATTTCGTTTCCCTATCCACAAAGGCATGTTCATGTCCATCAGGCATGAACTTTATACGGACCTTATGGATCCGTGGCCGTAATGGTGATGGTCGGCGGCTGAGGAAACGTGAAATTACAGCCGCCGTTATAACCGAACGCTTCAGCCGTATCGAACTGGACCTGGACGCGCGGCATCTCTCCCTTGCATGTGTAAGGGGCGGACAACGCCACCGTCATGGTGAAGTCCGACGCGCTGTCGGTTTGCGTGATTCCGTATGTCGAATAGTCGAACCCGACGATGCCGGCGGCAATGACGCTGGCCTGATTGGGCAGCACCATGGTCTGCAGCGTACCGGCGCCGCCGCCACCCGACGCCACCGCATTGCCCAGACCAGCCAGAACCGCACCCCGGTTGGTGTTGTCCGTGCCGTTTGTCGCGCAGGTGCCGTCATCGGCGGCCAGCGAAAACGTTGAAGATATCGTCAGGCGCACATGCGACCACGTCTGATATAGCGGAACGCCGGTGATATCGACCAGCTTGCCGACTTCTTGCCCGGCCAAAGCCGAAGCAATATCGAACGTGCCCGAAACCGTGCCCAGAACAAACGGATCGACACACGCGGCTGAACGGCACAGTTCGGCTTTCGTGACAGTGACATTGTATGTGTTGGGGCGGCCCGAACTCGTACCGGTGATCTCACCGGCCTCGGCGGAGTGCCCTCCTGAAAACAAACCCAACCCAAAAATGACGGCCAAAGAAACAATAAATTTCATATCTCAATTACCCCTGGTGACCACCACGCCGGAGCCTGTGCGTTCGACGATGATCTTGTTTTCGCGACGAACCTTATCGAGGGTGTAATTGCGCATATCACGCATTTGCCACGCAACGTCGCTCACATATGCGGAACTCAACAGCGTCGGACGTGGTCCGCCAAAGGGGATGTGAAACGTCAACTTCGCGAATGTTTCGCGGTTCTCCTGAAAGTTATCGTCCGTCACGCCGGCTTCGATCCGGACATTTTGCTGGATGTCGGCTTCCAAGCTCGCGGACCAGCCATCAATGTCTTCGCTGTTGGCGACCGAATCCCAATAATATTTACGCCCATGTATCCGCGCCCAAGGCAAATAGGGAAGCTGGGCACTGAGTTCGATATCGCGCCCGTCGAGGACTTCTTCTTGCGTATCGCCCGCAAGCCCCCGACCGGATTTGTCGCTGAGGGCGAAATATGAATTGGCCGTCAAATCGACGCCGAACCACTTCACCTCCGCACCGATACCGCCGCGCCTGTGCGCGCGCTTCCATTCGTAATCGAAAAAAGTGTTCACGCCTGTCAGAACCGTGTTGTCGGCAAACAGGTGACGATAGCCAAAACCGATGTTGCTCACATCGCGATCGGTACCGAGATGTTCATACCGGCGCTGGCTCAGCTGCGTAAAAATCGTTTGCGCTTTATCCGGCGTTTGATAGAGGGGTTGAACGGTCAACACCGACCATTCCGGTTTCAAGTTTTCCCGTAGCTCGATTTCAAACTCGACGCGTTTGAAATAGTCCGGCGCAGCTTCACCCAGCGTCGGCAGTAAGTACTCGATTGAAGAATTGGCCAAAGTGCGCACCGCATTTTGCGCTGTCGCGCTTGCCCCTTCTGCGTTTCCTGCAGGAGGTTGTGTGCCTTGCGCCAAAAGTGTGGTGGATGTGGTGTGTGGTTCTCCGGAACTCGCCGTAGACGCAAAGCCCAATACCGTCGACCCGCCTGCGAGTGCGACGCCCAGCGCCCATAAATATCGTTTCATTTGAATCTGCGCCCCACTTCGAAACCGTTTTATTGCGATCACGCGCCCGAAACAAAATTGGTTTCATATCAAGGTGATCACCCATTTGCGCATAGGTAACAAGAAGGGCGCGGCCCAACAATTAGGAGAGCTCCTAATCGGCATCAGCTGGACATACGGAATTCTGGAGATTACGGGCTTATCCGCTCAGGGCGTGACAAGGTTGAAGACCAAAGCCTTCGCAACGACTTGCGCGTCGTTGACGCATTGAAGCTTTTGGCGCAGCCGATACATGTGAACTTCCGCGGTCCGATAGGAAATGTTCAGCCGGTCAGCGATTTCGTGTTTGTTGAGACCGCGCACCACCCATTGAAGGACTTCTTGTTCGCGCGCGCTGAGTTTGAAGTGGCCGTAATAACTGGACTTGAGAACCGTCTCATGGAAAGCCTGGGATAGGATCTCCAAATCGGCGTGGTGCGTATCGAGAACGCGCGTCCATTCCGTGGCGCCCAAGTGCGGTGCGGCCAAACCGATGCCACCCCAGCTCGACGCCGTCACCCCGCGAATGGGAATGACGATCCCCTCATACAGACCGAAATCGTAGGCAAGGTTTTCGGTTTGCTGTTGGCGTGGGCTCAGATGCTCAAGAATTTCCGGCACGTTCCAACGTTGAGACCGGGTCTCCGTCATGCTCCATTGCACCGACCAATCATGATCGGGATGGCCGTTCGCAAAATAGGCGTCCGTAAAGGCCGGGGCATGACTGCTCCAACTGAGCACTTCGTCGGTTACGGATTTGCGCGGTTGGGTCGCCATGAAACCATAGCAGGCGTGTTCGACTCCATAATCAGACAACGCACAACAGTATGCGTCCCATGCCTCATCCATGGACGTAAAACAAGACAGTCTCGAAATAAAGTCGAGAACGTGTTTGTCCGTTTCGGTTCTCAACCGCTTACCCCGCCTTTTCACCCATCCTCAATTATGATCCAGCCGCAAAAAAAACATCAAGCGTAATCCGTTTTATGTTTGTGAATACGTAATGACATGCATTTGCCCCGGCTTCGTACACATAAAAAAGGCTCCCAAGCGGGAGCCTTTTGATTTTGAGTGTGCGCAGGATCAGTTGCCCTTGGTCAGCTTGTCGAGCTGTTTTTGCATTTGTTCGAGTTGAGCGCGCATGTCTTCCACGTCGCCCTCCCCTTCCTCATCGCTGGACTTGGCGTCGTTTTCATCGCCCTTTGCCCCGGCCGCAGCCATGGGGTTGAACATCTTCATGGCGTTTTCAAACATTGCCATGTTCTGACGCGCCATGTCTTCGAACGGCTTCATGGCGGGGTTGTTTTCAAACGCCTGGTCCATCATCTCGCGCATTTTGTCTTGGTTGCCGGAAAAGGCCTTCATGGCCTGATCAAGATAGCTCGGCACCATGGACTGCAAGCTGTCGCCGTAGAGCGAAATCAATTGGCGCAGGAAGCTGAGCGGCAACAGGTTGGTGCCCTTGGCTTCCTCTTCGACGATAATGTGCGTCAACACTTGACGGGTGATGTCCTCGCCGGACTTCGCGTCGTGGACCACGAACTCGACACTGTCGCGCACCATTTGCGCCAGGTGATCCAAGGTTACGTAGCTGCTGGTCGCGGTGTTGTACAAACGCCGGTTGGCGTACTTTTTGATTGTGATGGGCTCATCGCCCCGGTTGGCTTCAGCCATAACCGTCCCCTGTCAGTTTAGACTATATGTGATCTTAACATCCACTTTGTGCCCGAGCTTATTGCAATGCAATGGAAAAATGCTGCACGTGCCATACATTTTATTGTGCAGTGCAACATTTTTATTGCGCGCGAAGCGCGAGTCCCGCTATGTTGGCGGTTCACAGGGACCCCACAACGTCTATACTGAGCGTTCCTCAGGTTTGCTTTTATTGGGAGAGACTTCATGTCCGACATCGTCATCGCGAGCGCTGCCCGCACCCCCATCGGCGCGTTTTCCGGCGCATTGTCCACCGTACCCGCCACGGAACTGGGCCAGATCGCCATCACCGAAGCCTTGAGCCGCGCCGGCGTCGACGCCGCCGACGTCAATGAAGTCATCATGGGCCACGTGCTTACCGCGGGTCAGGGCCAGAACACCGCCCGCCAGGCCGCCGTGAACGCGGGCGTGCCGGTGGAAAGCACGGCCATCACCATCAACCAGGTCTGTGGTTCGGGCCTGCGCACGGTGGCTATGGGCAGCCAAGCCATCCAATGTGGCGACGCCTCCATCGTGGTCGCGGGTGGCATGGAAAACATGAGCCTGTCGCAACACTGCACGCATCTGCGCAGCGGCACCAAGATGGGCCCGACCGAATTGGTCGACACCATGATCAAGGACGGCTTGTGGGATGCGTTCAACGGCTATCACATGGGCACCACCGCCGAAAACGTGGCGGAGAAATTCCAGCTGACCCGTGAAACCCAGGACGAATTCGCCTGCGCCTCGCAGAACAAGGCCGAAGCCGCGCAAAAGGCTGGCAAGTTCAAGGACGAAATCGTCCCCGTGACCATCAAAACCCGCAAAGGCGACGTGGTCGTGGAAGACGACGAATACATCCGCCACGGCGCGACCGTGGAAGGCATGGCGAAATTGCGCCCGGCCTTTTCCAAGGAAGGCACCGTGACCGCGGGCAATGCATCGGGCATCAACGACGGCGCGGCCGCCGTGGTCCTGATGACGTCGGAAGAGGCCGAAAAACGCGGCGTTCAGCCGCTCGCCACGATCAAGTCCTGGGCCACCACCGGCGTCGACCCGTCGATCATGGGTACCGGCCCGATCCCGGCGTCCCGTGCGGCGTTGGAAAAAGCCGGTTGGTCGAAGGACGACCTGGACCTGGTCGAAGCCAACGAAGCCTTCGCCGCGCAGGCCTGCGCCGTGAACCAGGACATCGGTTGGGACACCGACAAGGTCAACGTCAACGGCGGCGCGATTGCGCTGGGCCACCCGATTGGGGCCAGCGGCGCCCGCGTGCTGGTCACGCTGCTGCACGAAATGCAAAAGCGCGACGCCAAGAAGGGTTTGGCCACGCTGTGCATCGGCGGCGGCATGGGCATCGCCATGTGCGTCGAGCGCGCCTAGTTCGATAGATCACATAGATCGAAATTTTCGCGGGCGCGCCTGAGCGCCCCCGCACCACCAACAAAACGGATCAACAGGGACTTCCCCCGAGCTCACAGGGGAAGCTCCTTGACAGGGAGAGACATCATGTCACGCACAGCACTCGTCACCGGCGGCACCCGCGGTATCGGCGCCGCCATCAGCATCGGCCTGAAAGAGGCCGGTTACACCGTCGCCGCGTCTTACGCCGGCAACGACGAAGCCGCCAACGCCTTCAAGGCCGAGACCGGCATCGAAGTCTACAAGTTCGACGTCGGCGATTTCCAAAGCTGCCAAGACGCCATCGCAAAAATCGAAGGCGAAGTCGGCCCCATCGACGTGCTGGTCAACAACGCCGGCATCACGCGCGACGCGATGCTGCACAAAATGACCATCGATCAATGGCGCGACGTGATGTCCACCAACATGGACAGCCTGTTCAACACCACCAAGAACGTGATCGACGGCATGCGCGAGCGCGGCTTCGGGCGCATCATCAACATCAGCTCGATCAACGGTCAAAAGGGCCAAATGGGCCAGACCAACTATTCCGCCGCCAAGGCCGGTCTGGTCGGCTTCACCAAAGCGCTGGCCCAGGAAGGCGCGCGCAAGGGTATCACGGCCAACGCCGTCGCGCCCGGCTACATCGCCACCGAAATGGTCAAGGCCATCCCCGAAGACGTGCTGAACAAGCAAATCCTGCCCTACATTCCGGTGGGCCGCCTGGGCGAGCCGGAGGAAATCGCGCGCTGCGTGGCGTTCCTGGCGTCCGACGAAGCCGGCTTCATCACCGGTTCCACCATCACCGTGAACGGCGGCCAATACTTCGCCAGCTAAGACTTCACCGGTTAACTCCCGAAGCTAGCTCCTACGGCTTCGTAAAAAAACCGTCCCGGGGAAACCCGGGGCGGTTTTTGTCTTCTTCACAGAGACTCTGACGTCAGGCGGCTTTTTCGCCCTGCGCCGCGAGGATGTTCATGACGTCCGCCAGTTGGGCCTTGAGCTCGGGGTTGGTCAACTCACCGGCCTCGATATCGAAGTTGTCATGAAAGCGCGGCACCGACAGAGTGGCCTTGACCTCGCCCGCGAAAAAGCCCAGGGCGCTCTCGGCGGTGGCGAGCACGCGCTGGGCCCCGCCCGGCCCCGGCGAGGTGGCGAGCAGCACCATCGGTTTGTGCGCATAAACCTCGCGGGTGATGCGTGAAGACCAGTCGAACAGGTTCTTGTACGCCGCCGTGTAGGAGCCATTGTGCTCGGCAAACGAAACGACGATGGCGTCCGCGCCCGCCAGTTTCGCCAGAAAATCCTTTGCCAATTGTGGTTGGCCCAGCTCGGCTTCCCGGTCCTCGCTGAACAACGGCAACTCGAAATCGTTCAAGTCCAAAATCTCCACCTCGGCATCTTCCACGAAAGACACGGCGTAGCTGACCAGTTGCTTGTTGATGGACTTGGATGAATTGGTGGCGGCAAAAGCGACGACCTTCATGGCTCGGGTTCCTTTTCCTTTCGGGGCGTTGATCTCTGAACCCTAAGATAATTGGTCGCTGGTTTTGCGATAATCCATCTAAATCGAAAATGACTGTTTCGAAGAATAATTCAATTCGGCTCGAAACCCGGCTCCGCCAACTCAAAATTGCTGAACTCGAACGCGGGCGCGACCTGACAACCGACTAGGGTCCAGTCCCCCAAAGACTTCGCCGCCTGCCACGCATTGGTAGGCACCACCGCCTGGGGGCGCTGGTCCGACCCCAAATCCATGCCGAGGATATGGGTCTCGCGCGGACCGCCTTCGCCGTGAATGGACAGCTCCAACGGTGCGCCCGCATGCCAGCACCAGATTTCATCGGCGTCCAACACCCGATGCCAGTGGGACCTCTCGCCCGCACGCAGCAGGAAGTAGATGGTGGTCACCGCCCCGCGCGCGCCATCCGGGGCCGCATGGCGGTAAACTTCCTTGAAATGCCCGCCTTCGGGATGGGGCTGAAGATCGAGCGCCTCGATCACTTGATCCGCACTCAAACCGTGAAAGCTGTCCATGCTGCCAGCGCTCCTTTTAAGCGCCCACGGGCGGTGCGGTGTCGCGCACGTGGTTTTCGCCCACGACCGCGTCCAGCCACACCGACAACTGCGGGCGGCCGGTGCGGATGTCGGGCACGACGGTGCGGAACTCCAACCAACTCACGGAAGCGATCACCGCCAGAATGCCGATGTGAGTGCTGCCCGCGAATTCCCCCGCCACCGCCTCCAACGCATCCAAGCCGAGGTTGATCTTGGACGTCTGGGCGTCAAGCCAATCCTGGGAGCGGTGTGACGGGTCGCGTTTGTTTTCCAGGTATACCGCCACGCCCGCATCCGATATGCCGTCGGCCAAGGCCTCCAGGCACAAGGCGTTCCAGCGCGCATCCGGATCAGGCGGCAAGACCGCCGCTTCGTCTCCTTGGCTTGCCAGATAAGCGCTGATTACGGGCGAATCGATCAGCACCGAACCATCAGCGCGCTCCAGCGCCGGCACTTTGCCAAGCGGATTGAGTTCACGGTAACTCTCCGCCTTGTAATCGATGTCCATGATTTGCACCTGATCGCCGACCCCGGCGACCTTCGCCGCCATGCGGCACTTGCGCCCGTATGGCGACGTCAGGGATGTATACAGCCTCATCGAAATTCCCCCTTAAGATAATCCCCTAAAAATGATCTTTGCGTCTGCGGATTTCGGCGAAGACCTGCTCCGCCTCGCGCTCGCCCAAGTCCAGCGACGCCTTGAACGCCGGAATGTCGCAGCGCAGAAACGGGTTACAGCGCGCTTCGGAGTCCAGGGTGCTGGGAAGGGTCGGCAGGCCCTGCTCGCGCAGGCTTTGCACCTCGTCCGCGCGGGCTTTCAAATCCGCGTTGTCGGGATCGACGCTCAGCGCAAAATCGGCATTGGCGTTGGTGTATTCATGTGCGCAGTAAACCTGAGTATCCGCCGGCAGCGCGCGGAGTTTCTTGAGCGAGCTCCACATCTGTTCAGCCGTTCCGCCAAACAATCGCCCGCATCCCAGAGAAAACAGCGTGTCGCCCGGAAACAACAGGCGCTCCTGCTCGAAATAATAGGCAATGTGATGCACGGTGTGGCCCGGCACCTCCAACACCTTGGCGATGGATTTACCCAATTCGATCAAATCGCCTTGCATGACGCCGTGGTCGCACTTGGGGATTTGGCCGTAGTCGCGACGCGAACCGTACACTTCAGCGCCGAAGGCCTCGACGATGTCGGGTACGCCGTCGGTGTGATCGTAATGGGGGTGGGTGATGAGAACGTGCGAAATCTCCCAACCCAAATCGCGCACGGCATCGATCACCGGACCGCCGACGGCCGGATCGACACAGGCGGTTTTGCCGGAAAAGGTGTCATGGATCAAATGTACGTAGTTGTCGGACAGAACCGGAACCATCCGGACGTCAAGATTGCTCATGCGGGGTTATCCCTCTTTTGGTTCCACCCATCTCGCCCACTGGGGCAGAGGGTACCATCTCCCCCCCGGCGCCGCATCTGTCATTTCACTTTTTGACGGCTCTGATAGACTGACCGTATGTGGATGGATGCCGTTGATTTACGGGAGTTTTACAACGCGCCCACCGGACGGGTGGCGCAGCGCGTGATCCGTCAGCGGCTGCGCCTGATGTGGCCGGACGTCACGGGCCTGAACGTGCTGGGCGTCGGTTACGCCACGCCTTATCTCGGACTCTTTCGGCCTGAGGCTGAACGCACCGTCGCCGCCATGCCCGCACGCCAGGGCGTGCTGCACTGGCCGCCGGGGGAGCCAGGCCTGACCGCCTTGGTGCACGAGGACGAACTGCCGTTTCCAGATCTGTCCATGGACCGGGTGGTGATGGTGCACGCGGTGGAATCGTCCGAGCGTCTGCGCCACATGTTGCGCGAAGTCTGGCGCGTGATGTCGGACAGCGGACGGCTGGTCGTAATCGCACCCAACCGACGCGGCATCTGGGCGCGCTTGGAACGCAGCCCCTTCGCTCACGGCCAGCCCTATTCCCCGACCCAGCTCTCGCGCATGCTGCGCGACAACATGTTCACGCCGATCCGTTCCGACATTGGACTTTACGTGCCGCCGACCAAGACGCGCCTGATCTTGGGCGCAGCACCCGCCATCGAGCAACTTGGGCGACGTTTGTTCCCGGCGTTCGGCGGCATCGTGATGGTGGAGGCGGCCAAGGAAATCTATGCCGGACAATTGACGACGGAACGCGAACCCAGGCGCACCTACGCCTTGGCGCCGCCGGGCGGCGGCACCAACCGGGCGCACCGGAAAAGTGAGTAGAGGGCGCTGAAACGCCTGGCTGGCGAGGTCCTTTCGAACTTCGCGACTACGGATATTTCTGGATAAGAGAGCTGAAGCCATGCCAAAAACCATTCTTCTCACCGGCGCCACCGATGGCATCGGGCTGGCAACGGCTAAGATGTTGACCGCGCAAGGCCACCGCGTTTTGCTGCACGGGCGCAACCCGGAAAAATTGGAGACCGTGGTGCAGCAGCTTTCCGGCCTTGCCAACGGCGGGCAAGTCGAAAGCCACATGGCCGATCTGTCGCGCATGGACGACGTCGAAGGCCTGGTGAAAGCCGTGCGTGAAAAGCACGACAAACTGGATGTGTTGATCAACAACGCAGGTATCTTCAAGACCCCCGCCCCCATCACGCCGGACGGTTTCGATGTCCGCTTCGCCGTCAACACCATCGCACCCTATCTGCTGACCCAACGGCTTTTGACGTTGATGGACGCGTCCGGGCGGGTAATCAACCTGTCGTCCGCCGCGCAGGCGCCGGTCGACCCGGACGCATTGACCGGGCGGGTTCATCTGTCCGATGACTTTGACGCCTATGCACAAAGCAAACTGGCGCTGATCATGTGGTCGCGCCATATGGCGCTTACGCTCAAAGAGAGCGGCCCGGTCATCGTCGCGGTCAATCCCGGATCGCTGTTGGATAGCAAAATGGTCAAGGAAGCCTTCGGTCAAGCCAGGGGCGGCGTCGACATCGGCGCGGCCATCCTGGTGCGTGCGGCGCTATCGGATGAATTTAAGGACGCAAACGGTCAATACTTCGACAACGATTCCGGCCGCTTCGCCCCGCCCCATGCCGATGCCCTCGATCCCCAAAAATGCGAAGAGGTCGTACGCGGGATCGAAACGATCATTTCCTAAGCAAAAACACGCCCTGTTCGCCGAACCAGTTGGCCACGGCGACGGAGTTGCCGATGGTCTTGGACGTGCCCTCTTCGTCCAGGAACAGGCTCTGCTCGATGGTCAGGCCCATCTCTCCCACCAGGGCGACGAAGTCGCGGATGGTGCAGAAGTGGATGTTGGGCGTGTTGTACCATTCGTACGGCAAGCTTTCGCTCATGGGCATGCGGCCCTTGAGCATCAGATAGAGCCTCAGGCGCCAGTACGCGAAGTTCGGCAGCGAGACGATGGCGTGTTTGCCGATGCGCATCATTTGCCCCAACACCTCGCGGGGCTCATGCATGGCCTGCAGCGTTTGGCTCAAGATCACGTAGTCGAAGGCATCGTCGGGATAGTCCTTCAAATCCGTCTCCACGTCGCCTTGGACCACCGACAGACCGGCGGATACACAGGCCTGCACGCCTTGGGTGCTGATTTCGATACCGCGCGCATCGACTTGCTTGAAGCGCCACAGGTATTCCAGCAGATCGCCATGGCCGCAACCCGCGTCCAGAACACGTGTGCCCGGTTCGATCATGTCGGCGATCAATTGCAGATCGACGCGGATGCCTTTGGGGTTGGCCGGCGTCATCATGGTGACTTCCTCCGCAATCCCCGGTGCTCGGCGCAGCCTTCCAGGAAACCTTCCAGGACTTTGTGGAATTCCGGCTCATCCAGCAAAAAGGCGTCGTGGCCTTTGTCCGATGCGATTTCGACAAAGCTGACGTTGGCCGCGCCCGCGTTCAAGGCGTGCACGATCTCGCGGTTGTCGCGGGTCGGATACAGCCAGTCCGAGGTGAACGACATCACCAAAAAGCGCACCGGGGTGTCCGTGAAGGCATCGGACAGATGCCCGCCGTGGCGCTGAGCGATATCGAAATAATCCATCGCGCGGGTGATGTAGAGGTACGCGTTGGCGTCAAACCGGTCGACGAAAGTACTGCCCTGGTGGCGCAGGTAGCTTTCCACTTGGAAATCCGCATCGAAGCCATAGGTCACGGCGTCGCGGTCCTGCAGGTTGCGCCCGAATTTCCGCGTCAGCGCCGCTTCCGAAAGATAGGTGATGTGCGCGGCCATGCGCGCTACGGCCAAACCCCGGTGCGGGCGCTTGCCTTCGGCATGGTAGTTACCGCCGCACCAATCGGGATCCGACATGATCGCCTGACGCCCCACTTCGTTGAACGCGATGTTTTGCGCCGAATGGCGCGCGGCGGTGGCGATGGGAATCGCCGCAAACACATTGTCCGGAAATTGGCAGGCCCACTCCAACACCTGCATGCCACCCATGGAGCCGCCGATTACGGCGAACAGGCTCTTGATCCCCAGATGATCGATCAGCAACTTTTGCGCACGCACCATGTCGCCAATGGTGATCACCGGGAAGTCCAGGCCCCATTCTTTGCCCGTATCGGGGTTGATGTCCTGCGGTCCGGTGGTGCCCATGCAACCGCCTAGGATATTAGAACAAATAACGAAATACCGGTCCGTATCGATCACACGGCCGGGTCCGACCACTTGGCTCCACCACCCGGCCTTGCCGGTGACGGGATGGTCCTCGACCATGTAGTGATCGCCGGTAAGCGCATGACAAACCAAGATCGCATTGGATTTCTCGGCGTTCAGTTCCCCCCAGGTTTGGTAGGCAACATGCACGTCGTGCAATTCCACACCACTGTCCAGGCGCAAAGGCGCACCCTTGGCCAAGCGCACGCGTTCGCCCGGCAGGGTCCATTCGCCGTTTGCATAGGCCAGGTCGGAGCCGGCCGGGGGGGTGTCGTCAGCGGTCATATGGGCTTTCGGTTCTGAAGCTTTCCAGGGCTATACATAAGAGACCCATTGCTAAGTTTGCACCCCTTAAGTGTCAATGTTTTCTTTGATTTCCCCTTTGATTTCTGGGACGTTTCTCTTTACCTTCCGGGCCCAGGGAAACAGAGGTATTTAGGATATTTCATGGTGCGGGACCTGTCCGAGCTGAGGCGCGATATCGACGCCATTGACGATCAGATTCATGCGTTGTTGAAGCAACGCACGAAGATTGTCGAGGAAGTGCGCGCTTTCAAGGAAAACGACCGGGTCAAAATCCGCCCCGGGCGCGAGGCGGAGATCATTTACCGCCTGTTCGCCCAGCATGACGGAAAGTTTCCCAAACGCGAACTGTTCCGTATTTGGCGTGAGCTGATCGTCGCCACGCTGAGCATGGAAGGTCCGTTCTCCGCGGGCGTGTTCGCCGACGAAGAAGGCGCGGATTTTTGGGATTTGGCCCGCGATCAGTACGGCAGCTTCACCCAAATGGCCCGCTTTCCGTCCACACGCCGCATCATCGAAGCGGTGCAAAAGCAAGAGGTCACCGTCGGCATCCTCCCGCTGCCCGGACGAGGCGACGTGGACGCATGGTGGCGGCGCATGGCGTTCGAAGGCGACGACGTGCCCCGCGTGATTGCGCGCCTGCCCTTCGTCGGCGGGTCCAACGCCCGGCCCGAAGGCCAGGAAGCCCTGGTGATTTCCCCGGTACCGCAGGAACAGACTGGGCGCGACCGCACCTATATCGTGTTGGAAAGCACCCAACACCTGACCCCGACCCAATTGCAAAAGGGGTTGTCGGAAGCGGGCCTGGATTTGATTTTTTCCACCGACGCACACGACGTCAACCGCCCGGAAATCTGGCAAATCCTGGTCGAGGTGGACGGCTTCATCGCCCCCGGCGATGCACGCATCGCTCAACTCAAGGACGTCTTCGACGGCGCCACCGAATACGCCGTCACCATCGGCGGTTACGCCCTGCCGGTACCCGACGAAGAACTGGATTGAGGCGCGCCATGGCCCTCACCGTCACTCCGCGTCCCGGCGTGCTCGACATCGATGCTTACGTCGGCGGCGAATCGAAAATCCAAGGCGTGGAGCGCATCATCAAGCTCTCCTCCAACGAAGGCCCCTTCGGCCCCTCGCCCAAGGCCGTTGAGGCCATGGAGCAAGCCGCCAAAACCATGCACCGTTACCCCGACGGCGGGGCCAAGGCGTTGCGCGACGCCATCGCCAAGCGCTTCGGGTTGGATGCGGAGCGCATCGTTTGCGGCGCCGGATCGGACGAATTGATCAGCCTGCTCACCTATACTTACGCCGGTCCCGGCGACGAAGTGCTTTATACGGAACATGGTTTTTTGATGTACCCCATCGCCGCCAAAGCTGCGGGCGCAACGCCGGTCAAAGCCCCGGAAACGGATTTAAAGGCAGATGTGAGCGCACTTCTCGACGCAGTCACGGACAACACCCGCATCGTGTTCGTCGCCAACCCCAACAACCCGACGGGCACGTACTTGAGCCACGCCGAGCTGACCATGCTGCGCGCGGGCCTACCCGAAGACGTGCTGTTGGTGATCGACGCGGCGTACGCCGAATTCGTCACCAAAAACGATTATTCTCCCGGCCTGGAACTGGTCAACGCAGCTCAGAACACGGTGATGACGCGCACATTCTCAAAACTATTCGCGCTGGGCGGCCTGCGCGTCGGTTGGGGGTATTTTCCATCTGAAATCGCCGACGTGATGAACCGCGTGCGCGACCCCTTCAACGTTTCCGCTCCGGGGCAAGCGGCCGCTGTCGCATCCCTCAAGGACTTGGGATTCCAAGACCGGGTGATCGCACACAATCTGGACTGGGTGGCGAAGACAGAACGCGCCTTGAACGATTTGGGCATCGCCACCACAGCCAGCGTCGGCAACTTCATCCTGGCGCGCTTCGGCGCCGTGAGCACGGCGGAAAAGGCCGATGCGTTCCTGCGCGAGCGCGGCATCATCGTGCGCCGCGTGGCAGGCTACGGCCTGCCCGACAGCTTGCGTATCTCCATCGGTGCGGAGGATGAAATGCAAGCCTTCATCGACGCCATGGCCGCGTTTACGGGAGGCTGAGCCATGACCACCGTTTTCCCGCTGTTTAACCGCGTGGCGCTGATCGGCATCGGTCTGATCGGCTCTTCGCTCGCCCTGGCGATGAAAAAGCACGGCCTCGCCGGGCACATCGCGGTGTCCACGCGGCGCCAGGAAACTTTGGACACGGCTCAGGGATTGAACCTGGGTGACAGTTATTCACTGGTTGCTGCGGATGCCGTCGAAGACGCGGATCTGGTGGTCATCTGTACACCCATGGGCGCGTACGAAACAGTGGCGAAATCCATCGCGGCCGCCCTGAAACCGGGTGCAGTCGTTTCCGACGTGGGTTCGGTCAAGACGTCCGCCATCCGCGATCTGGCCCCACACCTGCCTGCGGGCGTGCATCTGGTGCCGGGGCACCCCGTCGCGGGCACGGAACATTCGGGTCCCGAGGCGGGCTATGCCGAATTGTTCCCCGGCCACTGGACCATTTTGACCCCGTCCGAAAACACCGACGAACAGGCCGTCGCCAAGGTCAAGGCGTTGTGGGAAGGATGCGGTTCCATCGTCGAAGTGATGAGCCCCGGCCACCATGACCGGGTGTTGGGCATCACCTCCCATCTGCCGCACCTGATCGCATACACCATCGTCGACACCGCCGATCAGTTGGAAGACGACACCAAGCAGGAAGTGATCAAGTTTTCCGCGTCGGGGTTTCGCGACTTCACCCGCATCGCCGCATCCGATCCGGTGATGTGGCGCGATGTGTTCCTGAACAACCGCGATGCGGTGCTGGAAATCCTCGGCCGTTTCACCGAAGACCTGACCGCCATGCAGCGCGCCATCCGCAAAGGCGACGCGGCGATGCTGATTGAGACGTTCGAGCGCACCCGCGCGATCCGGCGTTCCATCATCGACGCCAAGCAGCATATTCCTGACGTCAAACCGGACGGCGAGGATTAGGAGCCAGCCCCCCTAAAGCTAGAGACGCTCAGAGAACCGGCGGAACGTCCTTGTAGTCGCGTTTCGGAGGCTCAGGGTCCGCCTCAGGCGAGGGCTGGTCTGCCGTCGGGGCGGGAATGCCCCAATCAATGTGCGGCATCTCCATGACTTCCAAGGGGCCGAGACGCAGCACACCGTCCCGCACCGACACGCCGACGTTGATGCTCGACGCACCGCCGTCATCGGACCGCCGGCTCAAGGCCGAAAGCGCCATGGTCGCAACCACCGCATCGCCGGGCTTCATCAGGCCCTTGGCGCGAAGGATTTCCACCACTTGGAACAGGCCCTCGAACTTGGCGGTGAAGGTGACTTCGGGCTGCAGCTGCTTGTCCAAAACCAAATTGCCCCCGGCCGCGACACCCAGTGGCCCTCCCCGGAACCTGAGCCGTTCCACATCCAGAACCCCTCCGCTCTCCTGCCACGCCGTCAAGCGTTCACCCAAGGGGCCGGGATTGACGTTCCCGCTCAAACGCGCCACCACGTCCAGCGCAGCGATGCGATCGCCCAAGGGCTGCGGCAGCCCCCCCGGCCAAATGATGCCGTCCCCCTGGATGCGCAGGCTCAGGCCCGTTTCGCTGGCCTGGGCATCCGGATTGTGCTCGGCATTGATGCGCAGCCGTCCCGCGGCCAGGGGCGCGCTGCCGTTCATGGACAGGCCCTGAACGTCCAAGTCCAGTTCATCGGGCCACACCTCACCAAGGTTGACGTCCGCAACCAAGCGTTCCGCCGCGCCATCGAACTGCCAGCGCCCGCCAATGTTCAATTCGTGCTTGCCCGGTGCTTCAATGCGCAGGCTCCAAGGCGTCCACGGTTTGGCGGTGATCACCAGCATTTCTCCGCGCCAAGCGATGCTTTGGCCGAACGCTGGGCCGTCGTAATGGGGTTCGCTCAGCGACACTACGATGCGGTTGGGAAAACCGCCGGTTTTCATGTTCGTGAACTCGGCGACCGCGCCGCTGTCCATCTGCTGGTCCACCCAGCCGGCGATCTCGGCCTTGACCCAAGACGACATGGCGTACCACGCGAACGACCACAGCCCGAACACCAGCGCGGCGCTGGCGATGAACGACACCACCAGCTGAAAGCGCCGAAGCTGCTTGGGCTTCTTATAGCTCAACGCCGGGTGATCGAAATCCTCCAAACCGCTTTTCACTTTGCGATAGTGCCGGTGTCTGTCGAAAATGGCCATGACCCGTAGTCTTATACCGTAGGGTGGTTACCGAAGCGTTGAGAGCCCCGTTGAGGGCCTTGGGGAATCAAGATAGCATGCCGCTATGATGAGCGCCGCCACCGAAGATTTCTGGATTTTCGCCTACGGTTCCCTGATGTGGGATCCAGGCTTCGCCTATGAAGAAGCCATTGCCGGCAACATCAACGGCTACCAACGCAGCCTCAGCGTGTTGTCCACCATCTATCGCGGCACGCCGGAGCACCCGGGTCTGGTGCTGGGACTGGATAAAGGCGATTCATGCTGCGGCCGTGTGTTTCGCATCGCGCCTGAAAACGTCAACGACATCGTCGCTTACCTGGACGAACGCGAACAGGTGACAAAAGTATATTGCCCACATTTTTTTGAGACCCGCCTGATCGACGGCCGTTGGGTGAAGGCTTACACCTTCGTCGTGCGCCGCGAACACGAACAGTACGCAGGGTATCTCAGCTTGGAAGAACAGGCCGAACTGGTCGCCCAGGGCGTGGGCGAAAAAGGCACGGCGCTGGCGTACCTGGAAAACACCGTGCGCCATATCGACGAATTGGGCATCGAAGACACTGATCTGCATAAAGTATTGGACATGGCGCAAAAACTCGCCACCTGAAACGTGTGGAGGGTGGTAAAATGCGCGGTCTTTGGATCTTACTCATTTTCGCGGTGATGAGCGGCCCATCGGTCCCGGCATCCGTGCAGGCCGCGGACGCGGACCCAGACGCGCCGGAGTTGTTCATGGCTAACCCGGACCAGGGTTCGAGGTTTTGGGACCGGATCGGCCCCGCCAATGCACCGGTGCGCAAAAACTCCACCAAGGCGGACGTGCACCGTGGCGTCGAGGGTTTCGCCCACGCGCGCTATTGCCTGTCGTGCCACGTGGGTCAAGATAAGAACCTGCACTACGCACGCACCGATGTGCAGTGCAAGACCTGTCACATCAGCCGTCCGCTCGCGGGCATCCGCAATCCCGCCGCGACCATGTTTTCTGAGCACCGCGCCGAAAAGGTGTGCGCCGAGTGTCACCAAGGCGCGACCCTGTCCATGGCCGAATACGTGATCCACGAGCCCGTACCGTTCGCAGCTAGCACCCGCAGCGCATTCCCGGCGCTGTTTTGGTCCGCCTGGACCATGGTGATCCTGGCGGTGGGTGTGTTCGCCGTGTTCGCACCTTATGTGGCGGCTTGGGCGGTGCGCGAGGTGCGCTTGATTCTCAAACCCGCGACGCAAATGCCGGCCCCCGGCCCCCATATCGAACGCTTCAGCCTGACGGAACGCCTGTTCCACACCGTTCTGGCCATCTGTTTCATGGTGCTGTCCGTCACCGGTCTGGCCTGGATGTTCATCGAAACCGGGTTCGGCCAATTTCTCGCCAGCCTGTTCGGCAATTACCAAGGCGCGATCTGGGCACACCGCTGGGTCGGCCTGGTGCTGATGTGCGTGTTCGTCCTGCATCTGTTCTACATCCTGCACATGGCGCGCCGCCAAGACCCGGGCGGGCTTACGGGGCCGGACAGCTTGGTGTGGAAATGGGCGGATTTCCGCGCCTTTTGGCATCATCTGAAGTGGCTGGCGGGCATGGCCGAACACCCCGCATTCGACCGCTGGGCGTGGTGGCAGAAGTTCGATTACTGGGCAGTGTGGTGGGGCACCCTGATCGTCGGCGTCACTGGCTTGGTGATGTTCGATCCGGTGCTCACGTCAGAGTATCTGCCCGGCTGGACGCTCAATGTGGCGCGCTGGATCCACAAGATCGAAGCGTTGCTCGCCATGGCGCACATTTTCATCGTGCACTTCTTTATCGAAAGCTACCGCCCCCGCGCCTTTCCACTCAACGACCATGTGTTTCACGGCGCGGCCGATCTGGAAACGCTGCGCCACGAACACCCCGAGTGGATCGCGCGCCTGGAAGCGGATGGCCGGGTCGACGAGTTGATCGTCGAGCAACCGCCCCGCGCGGTGCAGGCGGTCTACTTCCTGTTCGGCGTCGCCATGGTGGCGCTGGGCGTGTTCCTGCTGATCGGCGCGGCGTGGAACTTCAGCAGCTTGAGCTGAGCGGTACGGCCAACGCTGTGACGCGCATCATACGTTGAGCATCCATATGGCATTATACTGTGTTCATGTTCCGATCTGGCATAAGCACTTAAAATGTCTGACTACACTCTCAAATGGGGTCGGGAGCGAAGAGGCGACAGACGGCGTTTGCCACGGCCCGGATCTCCTGAACGCAGACGAACCTGTCATGTGGTGACATTCATCACAGACCAGCCCGTTCTTCCCGTCGTGGAATGGCTTGAAGAAAACTGTAGCGAAATTTGGGACATTCGGCTGGTCGGGTTTGAGGACGCCGACTTCATCCGTAAAATTATTCAGGTCATGTTTGAAGACCCAATCGAAAGCGATCGGTTTGTCGCACAATTTGGCAGCAGCCATTGCGTCTGCAAAATTCTCGCAGCTTAGCCTAAAGTAACGGGATTATTTTCGACTTGGTCATGGTGGCGCAGAGCATGTTCCCGCTCGCCGGCGCGACCTGGAATTTCAGCAGCTTGAGTTGAGTGCCATGAGCCGCATCAAAATCGCCGTACCGGCCGTAATCCTTTTGGGGTTCTTGGGGCTTTGTCTGTTCCTCGCGTGTCGCCTAGGACCCATTGCTGCGGGATACAAGGCCAAGACCCTGTGCACAGGCGTGTTTGTGTCGCAACGCAGCGTCGAGGATGTCTTGGCGCATGAACTCAAGGTGGACAGCCAACCTATCCTGCATCTGGCCGGCACCCAAATCGATCACGGCGCCCAAACCGTGACCGGAACATTTGCCGGTTTTATCGAACGCCACGCGCTGTTTCGCCCGGGTCTCGGCTGCACACTCGCCGGACCCAAAGGACCGGCCGCGTTACGCCCGCAGGCGTTGACGCCATCAACGAACACCGCCCCGGACCCTTTCGACCGCCCGGCAGAAAATTTCGGTGTCGACATGAAAAAACTGCAGGCGGTGGTGGACGACGCCTTCGCCGAGCCGGACCCGGAACGCCTCAGGCGCACCCGCGCGGTGGTGGTCGTGCACCAGGGGCGCATTGTTGCAGAGCGCTATGCGCCGGGGATCGGTCCGGATACCCCGCTGCACGGCTGGTCCATGACCAAAAGCGTGATGGGGACCCTCACCGGGGCACTGGTGCGCCAAGGACGGCTGGCCTTGCACGACCCCGTGGACATCTGGCGACAAACGGACGACCCACGATCCGCCATCACCTTGGATCACCTGCTGCGCATGACGGACGGGCTGGCGTGGCGCGAAAACTACGTTAGCCCCTTTTCCGAGGTCCTGGCGCTGTCTTGGGGGCGGGACGACATGGCGGCCTTCGCGGCGGAGCGTCCGCTGGCGCATCCCCCCGGCAGCCACTGGAATTATTCCAGCGCCACCACCACCATCTTGGCCCGGGCGCTGCGGGCGGCTCTGGACGACGATGCGAACGCTTACTTCGCCTTTCCACGCCGCGCGTTGTTCGAACCGCTGGGCATGACAACCGCCGTGATCGAGCCTGATGCCGCGGGCACCTTCGGCGGGGCGACGTTCATGTACGCCACGGCGCGCGATTGGGCGCGCTGGGGCCTGCTGCTGTTAAGCGACGGCGTGTGGAACGGCAAACGGATTTTGCCCGAGGGCTGGGTCGCATACCTCACCCGTCCCACCCCCCAGTCCACGGATCACATCTACGGCGCGCATTTCTGGCTGAAGGTGCCGCCTTCCTATTACAACCGGGATGGCGAGCGTCCGGCCCTGCCGAAAGACGCGTTTTTCGCCGTCGGACATTGGGGCCAGATCGTCACCATCATTCCGTCCCGCGATCTGGTGGTGGTGCGCTTAGGACTGTCCATGCACAGCTGGTCCTGGGATCAGGAACGCTTCCTCGCCAATCTTTTGCAAGCCCTGCCCCGATAAAGCGGCCCGCCACGGATTTTTGCTTTCATACCTGATCCAAACGCCTTGATGCTGCGTACAGAAGGAGAACGAGCACAAGGGAGAGCACTTATGCCAAACAACAAGGACATCCTTGAGTGGGTGGAACTTTTGGATAATGAATACTCATACATCCATCAGCCGGCATTCAAGCAACTGAAACGATCCCTCATCCGCCAGATCACCGCTGCTTATGAAGTGGATCACATGAATGCCGTCACCGCGGAACAAGGGAACCGATAACCGGCGTTCACGCATCGTTTCCCAAGTTTGCCTATTTCGATATTGTGCCAAGCGTCAGCAAAAAACGCGGTGTCAGGTTAGATGTATGCGCCATTGATCGTTGAGTGGACGCACCTCACCCGCACTTGGAATACCCGCACTCCAGGCAGGTGTCGCAGCCTTCCTGGCGGATCAGGCCAGGTTGACTGCATTTGGGGCAAAAGCGCATGCGGGAATCGTGGACATGACCGTCGTGGCTGTGGATGTTCGCGGGATTGCCGTCCCCGACGGGCCCTTCCAACGCCGGAGACGCGTTCAGGTTGACCACTTGAGCTTGAACTTGGGCCTCGGCCTCCGGCTCATGAAATCCACCGCCGTCCTTCAAGAACCCAATCGCCACCATATGGCGTTCGATCACTTCACCGAGCGCGGCCAGGAGCGAGGGCACGTACTTGCCCGCGACCCAGTTGCCGCCGCGCGGATCGAACACGTTTTTCAGTTCCTCCACCACGAACGACACGTCGCCGCCCCGGCGGAACACCGCGGAGATCATGCGGCACAACGCCACCGTCCAGGCGAAGTGTTCCACGTCTTTCGAGTTGATGAAAATCTCGAACGGGCGCACACGGCCCGAATCGTCCACGATGTCGTTGATGGTGACGTAGAGCGCGTGCTCGCTCTGCGGCCAGACCAGTTTGTAGGTGTGGCCCTGCAAGCCTCCGGGACGCTCCAGCGGCTGGGTCAGATGGTGGACCTCGCCGGGCGCACTCTGGGCCGGTTTGGGCTTCTTTTCGACGGGCTTATCAAACGGCAGGACTTCCTGCTTGGGATCCGCTTCTTTCTTTTTGGCCCCCTTGACCTCCAGCACCGCGCCGGTGACGTCATTGGGCCGATACGTGGTGCACCCCTTGAGCCCCAGATCGAAGGCCTCCATATAGACGTCCTTGAAGGCGTCGAACGAGATGTCTTCCGGGCAATTGATGGTTTTGGAAATGGAGCTGTCGATGTGACGCTGCACGGCGGCTTGCATCACCAGATGATCCTGCGGGCTTAGCTGCTGAGCGTCCACAAAGGCGTCGGTCAGCGCCGCGTTTTCGCCGAAGGTCTGGCGGTAGAGGCGGTAGGCGTAGTCCGAAACCTCTTCTTCCTTGCGCGTGCCGTCCGGCTGCAGCACGTGGCGGGTGTATTTGAAGCTGAACACCGGCTCCAGCCCGCTGGACACATTGCCCGCGAACAACGAAATGGTGCCGGTCGGCGCGATGGAAGTGACCAGCGCGTTGCGGATTCCATGGTCGCGGATGGCATCCTGCACATCCGAATCGAGGCGCTGGATCATCTCACCGGTCAGATATTTGTCGGCGTCATAGAGCGGGAACGCGCCCTTTTCGCGGGCCAGTTCGCCCGACGCCAGATAGGCCGCGCGCTCAACCGCCGCCATCCAGGTTTCGGTTAGTTTCACCGCCTTTTCGGAGCCATAGCGCGCGCCGCACAGGATCAGCGCATCCGCCAGCCCGGTCACGCCGAGCCCGATGCGGCGTTTGGCCTTGGCCTCGTTTTCCTGCTCCTCGAGCGGGAAGCGCGACACATCGATGACGTTGTCCATCAGACGCACCGCGGTTTTCACCAATTCGCCAAGCTTGTCCAAATCGATGGCGGCCTGGTCCGTGAACGGCTCCACCACCAGCCGCGCCAGATTGACCGAGCCCAGCAGGCACGCTCCATACGGAGGTAGCGGCTGTTCGCCGCAGGGGTTGGTGGCGTGGATGGTCTCCACATAATTCAAGTTGTTGAGCCGGTTGATGCGGTCGATGAAGATCACGCCCGGTTCCGCATAAGCATAGGTGGCGTGCATGATCTTATCCCACAGATCGCGCGCCGGAACGGTCTTGTAGATCTCGTCCCCGAACTTCAATTGCCAGCTATCGTTTGCCTTGACCGCGCCCATGAAGGCGTCCGTGACCAGCACCGACAAGTTGAACATGCGCAACCGGCCGGGTTCCTGCTTGGCTTCGATGAAGGCTTCGATATCCGGGTGGTCGCAACGCATCACCCCCATCATCGCCCCGCGGCGCGACCCGGCGGACATGATGGTGCGGCACATGGAGTCCCACACATCCATGAAGCTTAAAGGGCCCGACGCATCCGCGCCGATCTTTTTGACTCGCGCGCCCTTGGGTCTCAGCGTCGAAAAATCGTAACCGATGCCGCCGCCCTGCTGCATGGTCAGCGCGGCTTCGGTCAGCTGTTCGAAAATCCCAGCCATGGAATCGGGAATGTCCCCCATGACGAAGCAGTTGAACAGCGTCACGTTGCGCTCCACGCCTGCGCCCGCGATGATCCTGCCGGCCGGCAGGAAGTGGAAATCGTTCATGATTTGGAAGAAGTGTTCTTCCCAGAAATCCGGGTCTTTTTCCGGCGCGGCCAGGGCCTTGGCGACGCGCGCCCAGGTCTCCTCGACGCTTTTGTCCACAGGCCGCCCGTCCGCGCCTTTGAAGCGGTACTTCATATCCCAGATGTGTTGGGAAATGGGGGGCATGCTTACCATGGACGTCGTCATTCCTGTCCTGCCACATAACGTTGCGGGTCCGCATTGGGCGCACCGCGCAACTTGTGTCGAAAGCGCAATGAGCAAAAGAGCGATTTCATAAGACCCTGAAACCAATAAGGATTTTTCAGGCTTCAGATTTCCTAGTTTACGCCCGGAAGCGGTTTTGGTCAATAAATGTTCTTGTTATGTTTCGGCCCTGGCCGGGGCCCAACCCTCTGTGGGGATGCATCCTACACATCCGGGCTTTTTTGGCACGCGCCATCTTATCCACTTATCCCACGCGGTCTGTGGAAAACATCAAAGAGTACCCGAGTGAAAGAGTCCACGAATTTATCCACAGGGTGAAAGCGCGGCGAATTCAATGGCTTGCTATAGTCGGTTGAAGGCAAGAAAGAGCTTCAGCCGTGCTCTTCTTTTTCTTCCTGCGAGTCTGCTGGAAGCGCGTGCGGATAATTGGCGCGCGCCTCTTCGATCAAGCGGTTGGACGCGCTTTCGATGCGCTCTTGAAGCTCTTTCATAAAGGCCTTGCGGTCCAGTCCCGGCGCGATCGGGGGAAGGATTTCAAGGGTGATGCGCCCGGCGCGTTTGAGGAAACTGCGCCGCTGCCAAAACAGGCCCGAGTTCAGCGCCACCGGCACCAATGGCGCGTCCACGCCTTTGTAAATCGCCGCCACACCCGGATGATAGGTTCCGGGTTTGCCGGGCGCGGAACGTGTGCCTTCGGGAAAAATCACCACGTTCTGGCCGCGCCCCAAGCGGTCCGAAGCCCCCCGGACCATGAGCTTCAGGGCCGAGGCGCCGGCCTTGCGGTCGATGGCGATGGCCCCGCCGCGCGCCAGATACCAGCCAAAGAATGGAATGGACAGCAGTTCTTTTTTCAGCACATAGGCCGGGTCGTGCACCAGTTGGTGGAAAATCCCCGTTTCCCAGGCGCTTTGATGCTTGCAAGCGAACACACAGGCGCCGTCCGGCAGGTTTTCCAGACCGCGCACTTCGTAGCTCAAGCCCGCGATCACCTTCAAAAACCACATCATGGCTCCGCCCCAGGCCTTGAGCCCTGCTTGAGCGGCGCGGCGCGGCATCAACAGAACCGGCAGCAAAGCCATGGCGATGATGAAGCCGCCGACGAAAAACATCGTATTGAACAGGAATGAGCGCACTGCGGTCATGGGAGATCCTTAACGCCTAAACCTAACTCAACAGCGCCATCAGCTTATGGCGCATCCAGGCGAGCAGGAATTTATTGTATTCGCCGACGATCAGGCCGGTGGTGCCAGGCCAGGCCCACCATTGCTCTTGCTTGACATGGGCGGGGAACACAGGATGGGGCAGCAACTCGACATCCGGAAGCGCGTGCTCGAATTCCAGGACGGAACGCGGCATATGATAGCCCGACGTAACCAATCGCACGCTATGGATATTGTTCTCACGCACCCAATCGCGGGTTTCGGTGGCGTTGGCGATGGTGTCCTCCGCGTGCCCGATATCGACGCAGCAATTCAGATCTTGGGGGTTCTGGCGATAGGCCTCGAGCAGGTATTGCATATCCACACCCTTGTAAACCCCCGAAATGAAAAGCTTCTTCGCCGCCCCCGTTTCGAGAAGCTTGAGTCCTTCGTCGAGCCGCCCGCTGCCACCGGTGAGCACCACAATGGCGTCGGTTTGGGTGTCCGTGTCGTAAACCCGGGTCGGGATTTGATCGGCATAGCGGAACAGCCCCGCCCCCCACACACCCGCGAGCAGGATCAACAAGCCGCCAAAGCGGCTGATGGTGCGGCCCGTATGACGGCGCAGCGGCGGACGAGACATGAGGGCCTGATCCCATTATTGTGATGCATTTGGCGGTGGTGATTTTTCACCTGGACGAGGCGGTAAGACCGCCGCAATGCAATTCATTACAAGGGCTTGCGAACAACGTCCAGGTGAAAAAGCGCCCCGTCCAAGGGATTTGCGAAAAATGTTCCCTGAACGGCGTCAAAGGCTCTTGAAAGTGGTGCCACACTTCCGGCGCGCCTTTTCCTTGTCAGGAAACGGTTTTCGCAAACCAAACGCAACAGAATAATGAGACCAGGCCCTACAACATCCTTCTCAGATTGCGCATCACGGTATAACGCGCAGTCAAGCCGGCGACCAGGCCTGCGGCCAACGGCAGCACCAGCAACGACGCCCAGCCCAGCGGCGGCAAGGACATGTCGGGCAACATGCCCGCCTGCAGACGGTCCGCCACATAGCCCAACACAAACAGGGTCGGCGCGGCCAGCGCTAGGCCGAAAAGCCCGCCCTTGAGCCCCAACGCCCAGGCGCGTGCGGCGAATTGTTTGGCGATATAGCGGTCATGCGCGCCGGTCAGGTGCAACACTTCGATCGCTTCACGGTGCACGGTCAGGCCGGTGCGCGTGGTGAACACCACCGTCGCGGTGGCGGCGGTCAGGATCAAAGCCAACACTCCGGCAGCGAGCGCTTCCAAGGTGCGCACCATCTGGATCAAGCGCGCCAGCCATACCCCGTGGTCATCCACTTGGGTGCCAGGAATGGTGCGCGCCAATTTTTGCTGCAACACCCGCGCATCGAATTTCACGTCGGGCTCCAACTCCACATCGATCAGGCGCGGCAGCGGCACGTCGGTCGCCTGAACCACGCCCAACCAGGGGCTTAGCAGTTTCAGGACCTGATTCTCGCTGACCACTTCGGCATGCATCACACCCGGCGTTTCGGAAATCATGTTGAGCGCCTTTTGCAAACGCCGGGTGTCCGTAGCACCGCTCGCCTCAGAATCGGACGGGATTTGCACCGTCAATTGCGCCGCCATGCCGCTATCCCAACGCCGCGCCAGTTCATCCAAGCCGATCAGGCCCGCCTGGGCCAGGGCCGCCAGAAACACCATGAACGCAATCAACCACGGCAAGAAACCGCTGAGCGCGTCTTTATCCAAGGGCAGATCGGTGCGCCGGGAAAACATCTAAAATTCCCCCATCTGGACGTTGCTGGTCTGGTATTTGGTGCCGTGACTCACGCTCATGTGGCCGCCATCGAGCCGCATCACGGGATGGCCCAGTTCGCGCACCATGGCCTCGTTGTGGGTTGCAACCACCACGGTGGTGCCGAGCTTGTTGAGCTCTTCGAACAGGTGCATCAAACGATAGCCCATGCGCTCATCCACATTGCCGGTGGGTTCGTCCGCCAGCAGCAGGTTTGGACGCGCGATCACGGCGCGCGCGATGGAGGCACGCTGCTTCTGCCCACCCGACAGCGTCGGCGGGCGGGCGTTCATATGATCCTGCAGCCCAACCCACACCAAAAGCTCCTCCACATGGCGTTTGATATCGGCTTCGCGCAGTCCGGCGACGCGGAGCGGCAACGCCACATTGTCAAAGGTAGAGAGGTGTTCCAGCAGACGGTACTCCTGAAACACCACGCCCACGGCGCGGCGCAAAGCCGGCAGGTCATCGCGCGCCGTGGTGGCGATGTCACGCCCGAACAGATGCACCAAACCACGCGACGGGCGCAAAGCCAGATACATCAGCTTCAACAGCGACGACTTGCCCGCGCCGGACGGCCCCACCAGGAAGTGATATGAGCCGGGCATCAGTTCGAACGTCACGTCCTGCAACACTTCCGGGCCAAGGCCGTAGCGCAAGCCAACGTTTTCGAATCGGGCAATACTGGCGGTGGGATCAATGTCCACGAAGCGAGTCCTTAAATGCATTTATATACAGCCGGATTCCCTCACTTGAGGGGCGTAATCCGGGCCGGATCGGCGGCGGGCCTTACGATGGCACGGCTCGGCCCGATTCGTCCACAACAAGACCAAGACGGGCGCGTTGCGCCTTGCTTGCGTTGAATCTTCGAAACACCTATAAAGGCAAGAGGTTAACACATGCTGTGTCGCGATGATTATCACCTGTCCGAATTGTGGAACGCACTATGACGTCAAACCGGAGGCGATTTCGCCGACCGGGTCCATGATGCGCTGTGCGCGCTGCGGCTACACATGGCAGCAGTCTGTAATCCATTCGGTTGAAGTGCGCGAGCAGCAAGTGACCATCCCCACGCCCGCGCAAATGGCCGTCCCGTCGGAGCCCATGGTCGTCGCGGATGCGCCCGCCGCACCGCCTCCACCACCGCCACCGGAACCCGAGCCGGAAGAAGAACCCGAGCCCGAGCCGATGCCGGAACCCGAGCCGGAGCCGGAACCCGAGCCAGAGCCGGAGGAAGAACCAGAACCGGAAGAAGAGCCCCTGTCCCAGGACGAGCTCGACAATCTGTTCGGCGAAGACGACGCCCCGCCGCCCATCGAATCCATGGTCGACGGCAACATCGACGAGGAAGAGGCGGAGACCATCGAGGTCGAGGTCGATGAGGATGAGCAAGAACCGATCCCCGAAAGCCTGAGCGAGCCCCTTCCGGAACTGGAAGACGACGAAATTCCCGTCGGCCGCCCGCATTTCAAGAAACCGCCGCCGGAACCGAAAAAACCGGTGGGCCTCATCATCGGCATCATCTTCGCCGTGCTGTTCATCGGGGTGGCCGGGGGTGGCGTCGCCATGAAGGATACGGTCATTGAAATGTATCCGGACGCCCAGGGCATTTATGAGGCCGTGGGCCTGCACAAGGTCGAACCGGGCGACGGCCTGACCCACCAAGACGTCAAGCCGCGCCGCGACGTACGCAATGGCATCGACTACCTGATCATCGAAGGCAACGTCGCCAACATCGTCGATCAGCCGGTCGCCGTGCCGATGCTCAAGGTCGAACTGACCAACACCGACGGCAATGCGATCCGCACCCAACTGCAAGACCTAGGCGTCACCCAATTGGAACCGGGCGAAACCGTACCGTTCTCGGTCGAGTTTGAAAATCCGCCCGGCACCGCGCGCTCTATGACACTGGGTTTCGCAACGCCCGAAGAAGAGGCGACGGCGGCTGGCGACGGCGGTGGGCAATAAGCCTAGATATATTTTCTTTTAAATTCAGTCGATTAATCTTCCAGCCAGTCCGGCAGGCGGTCCAGTGCGATGATGTCTTCCACATCCATACGCTCGCGCACCACCGCGAACGCGGCGCCGTTGACCATCACTTCGGCAATCAGCGGGCGGGTGTTGTACGTGCCCGCCTGCACCGCGCCGTAAGCCCCCGCCGTGCGCATCACCAGCAAATCCCCCGCCTTGACCGGGGGTAAACGGCGGTCCTTGGCGAAGGTGTCGCCGGTTTCGCAAATGGGGCCGACGATGTCGGCGTCGATCAGATCCGTCCCCGGGGCGGGTTCGGCTTCCGGTTCGATTTTGTGAAACGCGCTGTAAAGCGTCGGGCGGGCCAAATCGTTCATACCCGCGTCCACGATCAGGAAGGTGCGCGTCGCCCCCTCCTTCACATAGATCACGCGGGTGACCAGGATGCCGGAATTGCCCGCGATCATGCGTCCGGGTTCCAGCACCAGTTCCACATCCAGCCCACCCAGGGTTTCGCGCACCACTTGGGCGTAATCCGCCGGGCTGGGGGCCAGGGCTTCCTCATCTTCGAAATAGGGAATGCCCAGACCTCCACCGATGTCCAAGACCTCGATCGTGTGCCCGTCGGCGCGCAACATGGCGACCAAATCGCCCGCACGGGTATAGGCGTCGCGGAAGGGCTGCAGGTCCATCAACTGCGAGCCGATGTGCATCGACAGGCCGCGCATCTGAATACCCGGCAGATTCGCCCCTTTGCCGTACACGTCGTGCACGCGGGTCCATTCGATGCCGAATTTGTTTTCCAGCTTGCCGGTGGAAATTTTTTCATGCGTCTGCGCGTCCACGTCGGGATTGACGCGCAGCGTCACCGGCGCGTTTACCCCCATTTCGCACGCGATGGCGCTGATGCGTTCAAGCTCCGGTTCCGATTCCACGTTGAGCTGTCTGATGCCCGTTTCCAGGGCCAGACGGATTTCCTCATCCGTCTTGCCGACCCCGGAAAAGACGATTTTGTCCGCCGCAACACCGGCTTGCAGCGCACGGGCCAATTCGCCGCCCGACACCACGTCCGCACCCGCGCCCAGGTTCGCCAGGGTTTTGATCACGGCCTGGTTGGAATTGGCCTTGACGGCAAAGCACACCAACGCATCCAGGCCGTCTAGCGCGCCCGCGAAAACGTTGAAATGGCGCTCCAAAGTGGCCGTGGAATACGCGTAGAACGGCGTGCCGATCTGCTGCGCCATATCGGCAATCGCCACGTCTTCGGCATGAAGCCGACCGTTCCGGTAAGTGAAATGGTCCATGGGTTTACCTTTAAAATCAGGCTTCTAACCAGGGTATTCGCGTGGATAGGTCGAACCCGGTGGGGCTTCGGGATCGCCCTTGCGCCCGCACGCCGTCAACGTGCCCGCAATCATCACCAGGGTCACGGCAATCGTACAGAACCGAATCAAAGCGGAACGGGTCATTTCAAAAACCTTTCACGCGCTTGGGCCGCCTGGGCCTTAACGTTGTCCGGCGCGGTGCCGCCCAACGAGGTGCGGCTGGCGACGGAATTTTCCACGCCCAGAACGTCGAAGATATCCTCGGTGATGTCGGCGTTGACGTTTTGCATCTCTTGCAGCGACAAATCTTCCAGGCCGCAACCCTTGTCTTCGGCCACCGCCACCAAAGCGCCGGTGACGTGGTGGGCATCGCGGAACGGCAATCCCGCCACCCGCACCAGCCAGTCGGCCAGATCGGTCGCGGTGGTGAAGCCTTTGCCCGCATCGGCCTTCATGCGCTCCACATCGAAAATCGCGCCCCGAAACATTCCGGTCATGGCGGTGACGCACAATTCCATGGTGTCGTGAGCATCGAACACCGGCTCCTTGTCTTCCTGCATGTCCTTGCCGTAGGTCAACGGCAGGCCTTTCATCACCGCGAGCAGCCCCATCAACGCGCCGAACACCCGGCCGGCCTTGCCGCGCACCAGTTCCGCCGCATCGGGGTTGCGCTTCTGCGGCATGATCGAGCTGCCGGTGGAGAAATCGTCCGCCACCCGCACAAAGGCGAATTGCTGGGAGGCCCAAATGACCATTTCCTCGGCCATGCGCGACAGATGCACCGCCAAGATGGACAGCACGCTCAGATATTCCAGCGCAAAATCCCGATCGGAAACGGAATCCAGGGAATTTTGCGTGGGACCGTGGAAATCGAGCGCATGCGCCGTCATGTCCCGGTCAATGGGAAAGGACGTGCCCGCCAGCGCCGCCGCGCCCAACGGACATTCGTTGAGCCGCGCCCGGCAGTCCCGGACCCTGGAACGATCCCGGCCCAGCATTTCCGTATACGCCAGCAAATGGTGGCCCAGCGTCACCGGCTGGGCGGCCTGCAAATGGGTGAACCCCGGCATCACGGAACCTGCGTGCTCTTGCGCGCGCTCGATAAGGGCGGCTTGCAAGTCTTTGAGCGCGCCGTCGAGCCCATCCAGAGCGTCGCGCACCCACAGGCGCAAATCCGTGGCGACCTGGTCGTTGCGCGACCGGGCGGTGTGCAGCCGTCCGGCCGCGTCGCCGATCTTTTCACGCAGCCGGTTTTCCACGTTCATGTGGATATCTTCCAGGGCGCGGGAGAATTCAAACGAGCCCGCCTCAATTTCGCCCTCGATTTCGCTTAATCCTTGAAGGATGGCATCCACGTCCGCTTCGGTTAAAATACCCTGAGCCGCCAGCATTTTGGCATGTGCGCGCGAGCCCCGGATATCCTGGGCATACAAGCGCTTATCAAAGCCGATGGAGGCGTTGATTTCCTCCATCACCGCGGACGGGCCCGCCTTGAAGCGCCCGCCCCAAATGGTGCTGGTGGTGTTGGAAGTGTTGTCGTCGTTGCTCATGATAACTGAACTCAAAGGCCCAAAATGGACCGTAAAAATAACAAACCCTTGATGACCCGGCTGTTTGCGTCGTTTCGCGCCGTTTGCCTGGGCGTTTGCGCCATTGTCGTGATATCCGGGCCGGTTGCAAGTGCCCAGGCCGAAGAGGTGGCGATGCCGCTCGAACTGGCCAACAAGCTCAGACCCGCCGTAACCGGCGAAGGGGCGTTAGATACGCCTTTTTACAATGCCTTGGAAGAGGAAATCACGATTAAGTCCCTGAAAGGCCGGGGTGTGGTGATGAACTTCTGGGCGACCTGGTGCGCGCCCTGCGTGCGCGAGATGCCGGCGCTTGACCGTCTCAGCGAAAAACTGGAAGGCACCGGCGTGGCGGTCATTGCGGTTTCTCAGGACCGCAAGGCGCTCAAAAAGGTCCCTCCATTCTTCGCTGCCAATGATCTGAAAAACCTTGAGCTCTATTTCGACAAAAAGAGCCAATTGGGCCGTAAAGTCGGCGTCGAGGGCCTGCCGACCACGATCTTGATCGACGCCAGCGGTCAGATCGCGGGCCGCGTGCTGGGCATTTTGGAATGGGATGAACCGGAAACCGTGGACTATTTGGTCAAGACCCTGTCCCCGCGCTGAACACGGGCGCGGGCCACAATGTCCAGAGTTTATTGATCACGGACAACTTTCCCTGATAAAACGAAACACTCGGGGACGAAGAGGATAGTGCACGGGATATATCGATCCGCATTCCACCGGATCGCGGGCGCCTGTTCGATTCCCCCAACACTTAAAATAAATGGCATAGCGCGAACGCTGCATGACACGTAAACCAAAGCCCTTGATCGCCTCCAGCGGCGATGCCGCCCCACGGCGCATCAAGATGCCGCCGCGCCCGGACAGCCCCGAACAGCGCCTGCATGACATCGTCTCCACCGTTGGCGACTGGATCTGGGAAACCAATGAAATCCTGGAATTGACCTTTGTTTCCGACCGCTTCATGGAGACCACCGGTCTCGCGCCGGAAGTGCTCAAAGGCAAAACCCTCCAACAAGTCGTGCTGGCCGACGACAGTGCCGGCGGGCAGGACAACCCGGTGGTGTTCACCCTGGAGCACCGCGAACCATTTTCTGATATCGCCTGTTCCCTACTGTCCGCGGATGGAGAAGTGCTGCATTTCACCTTGTCCGGAATCCCGTTTTACAGCGACAATCACATGTTCCGCGGCTATCGCGGCGCGGCCCACAACATCACCCCACAATTGGAAAGCCAACGGCGCTACCACAAGGTCAAGCACGGCACCGCCAGCCCCGGCGGCATCGCCGAAGTGAGCCGCACCGACGCGCTCAAACATGCCGCCAACGCAGCCGCCAGCCCCGGCGGTCTCAGCGAAGCCTTCGTCATATACGACCATGACGGCAACCTGATGGCCGCAAGCGAGGGCTACGCGGCGCTTTACCCGGCCCTGGGCGACATGATCCTGCCCGGCACCACCTTGCGTGAGATCCTCACCGAAGCGGCTCAGCGTCTCGACATCAAGGAGGCCCAAGGCCGCTTGGATGATTGGGTCGATGACAAGCTGGAAGAACGCCTCAATCCACAACCCACGCATCACGAAATCTTCCGCGGCGGACGGTGGTGGCGCATTCACGAACAGCGCACCCGCGAGGGTCAAGTGCTCAGCCTGCACACCGACATCACCCACATCAAGGATATGGAAGCTTCGCTGCTGGACGCCGAAACGCGTTACCGCCGGCTGGTGGAAATGGCCCCCGACCTGACGTGCGTGGTGACCGACGGCATGATCACCTTGATGAATTCCGCAGGCGCCAAAATGCTCAAGGCCGACGATCCCGCAGAGTTCATCGGCAAATCATTCGAAAACTATATCCATCCGGATTTTCACGCGGTTCTACAGGAAGGCGTGGAGCACCTCTTCAACGAAGAATGGATGCCGTTGCGCATGACGCGTTGCGACGGCGTCACCATCGACGCGGAGCTGTCCGCCCTGCCATTTTCGGAACGCGGCTTGAAAACGGTGATGCTGGTGGCGCGCGACACATCGGAGCGTAAACGCGCCGCCGAGGCCTTGATCAACCGGGACGTCCAACTGCAAGGCATCATGGAAACCGTCCTCGACGGTATCGTCACCATCGACGAACGCGGCCTGGTGCAATCCTTCAATCCGGCGGCGGAAAGGATATTCGGTTACCAAGCCCATGAAGTTCTGGGCCGCAACGTCAATATGTTGATGCCGGACCCTTACATGTCGGAACATGACGCACACATGAAGCGTTATCTCGCGGAAGGTAAGCCGCACATCATCGGTATCGGGCGAGAGGTCGAGGGTAAACGCAAGGACGGCTCGGTCTTTCCCTTGGACCTATCGGTCAGTGAATTGAAGCGCGATGGACGCTCCCTGTTCATTGGCGTGGTGCGCGACATCACCGAACGCAAGGCGGCCGAGGCTAAACTGCGCGAAAGCCGCGAACGCTTCGAACTCGCCATCAGCGGCGCGGGCGAAGGCATTTGGGACTGGGACATGCATTCGGACCAGCTCTACATCTCTGCCAAGTTACAAGATTTGACCGGCTATAAAACCAGCCATATCAAAGCCACATCGTGGCTGCGCCTGATCCACCCCGATGACCGGGTCGAGTATCAACAACGCCTGATCCGCCACTTGAAAGGGGAAACGCCGTTTTTCTTCACCGAATGCCGGTTGCGCCACAAAGACGGCGGGGCGCGCTGGATTCGCATTTCCGGCATGGCGTTGCGCGACAAAGCCGGTTGGGTTTTCCGTATGGCCGGCTCTGTGGGCGACATCACGGATCGCATCGAATTTCAACATCAGCTTATCGAAGCCAAGGAACGCGCCGAAATCGCCAACCGGGTCAAGACCGAGTTTCTCGCCAACATCTCCCATGAACTGCGCACGCCACTCAATGCCATCATCGGCTTTTCCGATGTGATGCTCTCAGGACTGTTCGGAGCAGTCGAAACGCGTTACCAGGAGTACATCGAAAACATCCGCGATTCCGGTTCGCACCTGTTGGCCGTGATCAACGACATTCTTGACGTTTCGCGCATTGAGGCGGGCCGCATGGACCTGCATCCCGAACGTATTGATATCGACGATTTGCTCGATACCAGCATACGCTTGATTCGCGACCGCGCCCATGAAGCCGGTCTGTCCTTGACCCGGCGCATCGACAAAGGTCTACCGGACCTGATGGTCGATCCTCAACGCATCAAACAGGTCCTGCTGAACATTCTGTCCAACGCCGTTAAGTTCACGCCCAGCGGCGGCAAGGTGACGGTTCGCGCTTCCCTCAACAAATCCGGGGAGCTGGTGATCGCCATCAAGGACAGCGGCATCGGCATAGCCGAGGAAGACATCGAAACCGCGTTAACGCCCTTCGGCCAGGTTGACAGCAAACTGGCGCGCAAATTCGAAGGCACGGGTCTGGGGCTGCCGCTCACCAAAAGCTTCGTCGAACTCCATGGCGGCAAACTGCGCATTCAATCCGCACCCAATGAAGGCACCACGGTTTCGGTGCTCATTCCTCAGGACCGCTTGATCGGCTAATCCATTGATCAATCGATCTGCTACACTCGTCAGATGAACTCTCGCAACCCGATCCGTATCGCCACGTTCAACATGGAAAGCCTGGACGAGCCGCCACGCGCACGCACCTCTCTGGAAAGCCGCATCGCCGCATTGCGCCCTCAAATCAAACGGCTGCGCGCGGACATTTTATGCCTACAGGAAGTGAACGGCCAATTGAACGCGGATGGCACCGAACGCACGCTGCGCGCCCTGGACAAATTGCTGGCCGGCACGCCATACGAACATTACCACCGCGCGGTAACGAAAAGCCCGTCCAGGCGCGGCGTGCGCGACCGCCACAACCTGGTGACCCTGACGCGCTTTCCCATTTTGGGCGCGGACGAAGTGTGGAACCATCTGGTCGACCCGCCCCTGTTCCAATGCGCCACCTCCGATCCGCCCCAGGACGGACCGCAACCGGTCGAATGGGATCGCCCGTTCCTTTACACCGATATCGAATTGGGCGATGAACGGAAACTGGTGGTGATCAACGTCCATTTGCGCGCGCCCAGGGCCGCCTACGTGCCCGGCCAAAAGCATGACCGGCACAGTTGGAAAAGCATGCCGGGGTGGGCGGAAGGCTATTTCCTCGCCACCGTCAAGGCGGCGGGGCAGGCGCTGGAGGTCCGCACCTTCCTCGACCGCCTGTTCGATCTGGATGGCGATGCCTTGGTCGCGGTAGTGGGGGATTTCAACTCCGACGACACCCAAGCGCCGGTGCGCATCATCAAGGGCGATGAGGAAGACACCGGCAGCGGTGAATTCGCCCCGCGCATGCTGGTGGCGGCGGAGCGGGGCCTCCCGGAAAGCCAGCGCTTCTCGGTGATTCACCGGGGCCGGCCGCATATGGCCGATCACATCTTGCTGTCGGGTCAATTGATGGGGTGGCTGGGGCACGTGGAATGCCACAACGAAGCGCTGCATGACGAGGTGGGCAGCCCTGCCGCCGTGACCGGCGCGCCGGAATCCTACCACGCCCCGGTGGTGGTGGAATTGGCATGGCCCGGATAAATCCGGGCCATGCCCTTAGCTTCAGGACAGCACTTCGGTCTTGAAATCGTGGCTCAAACCGCCGAGCTTAAGGCCTACCCTTGAGGCGTTCTTGGCGGCATTGGCGCGTTGCACCAGCCAAACCTGCAAGAATTTGAAAAAAGCTGCAAACGCTTCCGCGCGCATCCGGCGGGCCTTGCGGATGGCCGCATCGATCTGTTCGCGTTCAGCGCGATCACCGGTCATATACATTGTCACCACTCCTCAGAATTGGCCGCCGTTGTGATTTTCGGGGGACGGTCCATTGGTTTCGGGGTAAGGCATGCATTATATGCATTTAATTCGGGTAAAAAATTGCCAAAAACACGCCATTGATATGCGTTTTATGCATACCTTGTGTTTCGCGGCCACGCCCTTGCCATCCGGCACGGGGACCCCTAGCTTTCAAGGAGAGCTTTGTTTTCAACGCCGTGCACGCAGCACCATCTTTCAAACCGCTCGAGACCGACCATGGACACCGCCCCCGGCACCTCACATGATCCCACCCTGATCGCCAAGCTGCGTAACCGCATGCAGGCCGAAGGCTGGGCGGGGTTCCTGGTGCCGCACGCGGATGCGAACCAGAGCGAATACCTGCCGCCCAGCGCCGAGCGCTTGGCGCGGCTTACGGGCTTCACCGGATCGGCGGGCGCCGCCGTGGTGCTGGTCGACGAAGCCGCCGTGTTCGTCGATGGGCGCTATACTTTGCAAGTGAAGGATGAGGTCGATACCAAGGTTTTCGACCCCCAACCCATCGCCACCACCACACCTCAGGACTGGCTGCGCCCGCGGCTCAAGGCCCAGGACCGCCTGGCTTACGACCCGTGGCTGTTCACGTCATCGCAAGTCGAGGCTTATCAAACGCTTTGCGACGATGTGGACGCCCAGTTGGTGGCGGTGGACGACAACCCCATCGACACATTGTGGACCGAGCGTCCCACGCCGCCTTCCAGCCCGGTCGAAATCCTCGACGCCCCGTTCGCGCCCCTGACGTCCAAGGCCAAACGCGATCTGGTGGCGGCGGACCTGACCAAGGCCAAAGCCGACGTAGCGGTGTTGAGCGCCGGGGATTCCATTTCTTGGGTTTTCAATATCCGCGCCGATGACGTACCGTTCACACCGCTGGTTCTGGCCTATGCGCTGCTGTTCGCGGATAGCCGAGCGAAACTTTTTATCGATCCCGACCGCCTGAACGCCGCCGCCCGCGCACATTTGGGAGAAGACGTCGAAGTCTTGCCCCCGGAACGCTTCGGCCCTGAGTTGGAGGCCCTGGGTGCGGCCAAAACCAGCGTGCGCGTTGCCAGGCAAGCAACGCCCGCGTGGATCGTGCAGCGTCTGAACGCAGCGGGCGCGCGCATTCAGGCGGGCCAAGATCCTTGCCAACTGCCCAAGGCGAAAAAGAATCCGGCGGAGATCGAAGGGGTCAAGGCCGCTCACAAACGCGACGGCAAGGCATTGGTGGCGTTTCTTGCATGGCTGGAACGCGAAGCACCCAAAGGCGCAGTGACGGAGCTGTCCGCCGCCGCCAAACTGGATGAACTGCGCGCCCAAAACGATCATTTCCGGGGTTTGAGCTTCCCAACCATTTCCGGAGCTGGACCGAACGGCGCGATCGTGCACTACCGGGTTTCCGAGCGGACGAACCGCCCGCTTCGGACCGGGGAGCTTTATCTGGTCGATTCCGGCGCACAATACCTGGACGGGACCACTGACGTGACCCGCACCGTATTGGTGGGCGGGGCTTCGGCCAAACCCACGGCGGAGATGCAGGACCGCTTCACCCGCGTGCTCAAGGGCCATATCGCCATCTCCACCCAGCGCTTCCCGCGCGGCACCCGGGGTCAGGAGTTGGACGTGCTGGCGCGCCGCGCTTTGTGGGAGGCCGGCCTTGACTACGACCACGGCACCGGACACGGCGTCGGCACCTACTTAGGTGTACATGAAGGCCCGCAAAGCATTTCCAAACGCGGCCAGGGTCCCGAATTGGCCGCGGGTATGGTGCTGTCGAATGAACCCGGATACTATAAGGAAGGCGCGTTCGGCATTCGCATCGAAAACCTGATCACCGTCATCGGCCAGCCCGCACCTAAAGGGGCGGAACGTGAAATGATGGGGTTCGAACCGTTGACCCTCGCCCCCATCGACCGCAACCTGATCGACACAGCATTGCTGTCGCAAACGGAACACGCCTGGGTCGATGCGTATCATGCACACGTTTGGGATGAATTGAGCCCGCTTGTGGACGAAAAGACGCGGCGTTGGCTTAAAATTGCAACGGCGCCTTTGTAACAAAAATTAACGCTTTTGAAGTGAAACGGGTTGTACATATAATTCTGCCTGTTTGCGCTTTGAGACATCGCCATAAGGTTGAATAACGGTCACAAACCAATGCGTAATGTTAACGCAAGAGCATGATAATATGGGGCTTTTTGGATCAGACGACGATACGCCGCAATTTACGGAGCCGGTGGACCCCAATTGGGTCCGCACCCCCGAAGGCGGATTTTTACCGTTTCTTTCCTTGGATCCGGAAGAATTGGGGCTGAGCGGCGTCGGCGGCGTGTATCTCATCTGGCACGCCGGCATGCGCCCCGAGTGGGTCTACGCCGGACACACCAAGGATTTGGCAGCCGCCTTCCATCACTTGGTCGCCGCCAACACCGAAGTCGTCGAATATGAAAAGAACGGCGGATTGTTCGTCGCGTGGGCGCTCGTCAAAGAAGAATTCCGTGCCGGCGTGGTCAGATACATCCAGGAGCAATTCAAGACCCTGGTGCCGTCGAACGACTTCAATCCCAAGGCCGAGCCGGTCCCGGTGATCCCCCCCCTGGCAAAACGCTAGTTTCTTTAGGGGACCCGCCCTTAAATCCGCGTTTCCACCACACCGGCGATTTCCGCCAGCATTGCGCTCATTTCGAAATCCTTAGGCGTGAACACGCGCGCCACGCCCAGTCCCCTGAGAGCCTCCATATCACGCTCCGGGATGATGCCGCCGACAATCACAGGAATATCTTGTGCGCCTTTTTCTTTGAGACCCGAAATCACGTCCTCGACCAAGGTCAGGTGCGAACCGGACAGCACCGACAGCCCCACGGCGTGCACACCTTCCTGCAATGCGGCGGAGACGATTTCGGCGGGCGTCTGGCGGATGCCTTCGTAGATCACTTCAAAGCCCGCATCGCGTGCGGCCAAGGCCACCTGCTCCGCCCCGTTGGAGTGCCCATCCAGGCCGGGTTTGGCAACCAACAAGCGCGGGCGCGTGCCCATAGTGTCACTGAGCTTGTTGATTTGAGTGCGTACATCGTCGGCATCGACCACCGGCGCACGCGCCGCCCCGGCGATGCCGGTGGGTGCGCGGTATTCGCCGAATACTTCGCGCAGTTTGCCGCCCCACTCACCGGTGGTGACGCCCGCTTTGGCACAAGCGATGGAGCTTTCCATGATGTTTTCGCCGCTCTTGGCCGCAGCTTCCAATTGGGCTAAGGCCACTTCGACCACCGCGTTGTCGCGGCGAGCGCGCCAAGCCTTCAAGTTTTCGATTTGGTTGTTTTCCGCCTCCGCATCCGGGGTCAGGAACGTTTCCGCGCCGGACACCAATGGCGACGGTTCGCCTTCGGCGAACTTGTTGACGCCGACCACGGTCGATTCGCCCGCCTGGATGGCGGCCAGGCGCTTGGCGTTGGATTCCACCAGACGCTGCTTCATGTATCCCTGTTCCACCGCCTTGATCACGCCGCCCATTTCATCCAGGCGCGTGAGCTCTTCGCGCGCCTGGGCTTTGAGCGCTTCGACCTTGGCGGTGATTTCTGCCGAGCCGTCGAAAATGTCGCCGTATTCCAAAAGATCCGTTTCGAACGCCATAATCTGCTGCAAACGCAAGGACCACTGCTGATCCCATGGGCGCGGCAAGCCCAAGGCTTCGTTCCACGCGGGCAACTGCACGGCGCGGGCGCGGGCGTTTTTCGACAGCACCACGGAGAGCATTTCGATCATGATGCGGTAAACGTTGTTTTCCGGCTGCGCTTCGGTGAGACCCAGCGAGTTCACCTGCACCCCATAGCGGAAACGGCGCAGCTTCGGGTCTTCGACGCCGTAGCGCTGCAACGTGATTTCGTCCCACAGCTCCGCGAACGCGCGGGCCTTGCACAGCTCCGTCACAAAGCGAATGCCGGCATTCAGGAAAAAGCTGATGCGCCCCACCACGGCTGCGAAGTCCTCATCCGCGACGCCGCCGCGGTCTTTGACCATGTCCAATACGGTGATGGCGTTGGCCATGGCAAAGGCCAGTTCCTCCGCCGGCTCCGCGCCCGCTTCTTGAAGGTGGTACGAGCATACGTTCATGGGATTCCACTTGGGCATTTCCCGGGTCGTGAATGCGATCACATCCGTTTCCAAACGCATGGACGGCGCGGGCGGGAAAATGTAGGTGCCGCGCGACAAATACTCCTTGATGATGTCGTTTTGGGTGGTTCCGGCCAGCTGAGAGCGGTCCGCGCCCTGGGATTCGGCGGTCGCGATCAACAACGACAGCAGCCATGGGGCGGCGGCATTGATGGTCATCGAGGTGTTCATCTGCTCCAGCGGAATGCCGTCGAACAAAGTTTGCATATCGCCCAGATGCGAAATCGGCACGCCCACCTTGCCCACTTCGCCGCGCGCCAGGATATCGTCGGAATCGAGCGCGGTCTGCGTCGGCAAATCGAACGCAACCGACAGGCCGCTTTGGCCGCGGCCGAGATTCGTGCGGTACAATTCGTTCGAAGCCTTGGCCGAAGAGTGGCCGGAATAGGTGCGAAACAGCCACGGACGATCCTTTTTCGGGGCGTCCTTAGGCACGGCTGCACTTTTCGCATCTGCGGTATCGCGGGTCATTTTGCTCTCCCTGTGTCCTGGGACCGCCTTATGGACGCTTTGCGCTTCTGGACGGTTTTGCGGAGCAATTGTCCCTCAACAAGCATTTTTTCGCAAGTGCGGAAAATTTTGTGCATTGCAATATTTTTCAACTTGAGCCTAGACTATCGGTCCAACAAAAGCGGTCCTCCCCAATCGCGTCCGTTTGGACGCAAAAACCGCACACAGGGAACGCAATAACCGGGGCGGGCCTGGACGAACGAATGGAGGCTCATCATGGCTCAGGCCAACGTAGACGAAACCACGGGCGGTATGGCAGACGTGCTGGCGAACCAGCCCAAAAAAGATTTGTACGAAATGGGCGAATTCCCGCCGTTGGGTCACGTGCCCAAGCAGATGTACGCCTGGGCGATCCGCCGCGAACGCCATGGCGAACCCACAGAGGCCATGCAGGTCGAAGTGGTCGACACCCCGGACATCGACAGCCACGAAGTTCTGGTCCTGGTGATGGCCGCGGGCGTCAATTACAACGGCATCTGGGCTTCTTTGGGCCTGCCGATTTCACCCTTCGATTCCCACAAGGCCGACTTCCACGTAGCCGGCTCGGACGCATCCGGCATCATCTGGAAAGTGGGCTCCAAGGTCACCCGCTGGAAAGTCGGCGACGAAGTCGTGATTCACTGCAATCAGGACGACGGCGACGATGAAGAGTGCAACGGCGGCGATCCGATGTTCTCGCCGACCCAGCGCATCTGGGGCTATGAAACGCCGGACGGTTCCTTCGCGCAGTTCACCCGCGTGCAGGCGCAACAGCTCCTGGAACGACCCAGGCACCTCACCTGGGAAGAAAGCGCGTGCTACACCCTGACGCTGGCGACCGCTTACCGCATGCTGTTTGGCCACCGTCCGCACATCCTGCGCCCGGGCCACAACGTTTTGGTTTGGGGTGCTTCGGGCGGCCTGGGCTCCATGGCCATCCAGTTGATCGCCACCGCCGGCGCCAACGCCATCGGCATCATTTCCGAAGACGACAAGAAAGATTTCGTCATGAGCATGGGCGCCAAGGGCGTCATCAACCGCAAGAATTTCGACTGCTGGGGTCAATTGCCCGACGTCGACGACCAGGAAAACTACAAAGACTACATGAAGCGCTCGCGTGAATTCGGCAAAGCCATCTGGGCCATCACCGGCAAGGGCAACGACGTCGGCATGGTCTTCGAACACCCGGGCGAATCGACTTTCCCGGTGTCCTGCTTCGTGGTCAAACGCGGCGGCATGGTGGTGTTTTGCGCGGGCACCACGGGTTTCAACATCACGTTTGACGCGCGCTTCGTGTGGATGCGCCAAAAGCGCATCCAGGGCAGCCACTTCGCCCACTTGAAGCAAGCCGCCCAGGCCAACAAACTGGTCATCGAGCGGCGCATCGATCCGTGCATGAGCGAAGTGTTCCCATGGGCTGAAATTCCCGAAGCGCACATGAAAATGCGCCGCAACGAACACAAGCCCGGCAACATGGCGGTTCTGGTCCAGGCGATGCAGCCGGGACGGCGCACCGTCGAAGATTGCCTCGAAGACTGAGGCCTCCAAGACTGAGGAACGGAGCCATGAGTGATTACAAACTCGATGGCCTGCTGGCGCTCTGCCAGCAGGCTGCGAAGGACACCGCCATTCTCGTCGACGCCGCGCGTGAAGGCGTGCAGGCGAAGATCGTCAAGGATGGCAAAATCGACAGCGCGGCCTTGGACCGGGAACAGTTCGCCGCCCACGGCTTTGCATGGCTGCAAACCTACGCGCGGGCCATCGAACAGTTGGTGCACTGGGCCGAGCGCCTGGAGGCTGAAAGCCAATTCGGCGAACTGGAGCAACTGACCCTGCAGGTGGGCTGCGCCGAATACTTAAGCCAGATGGCCGGCGGCATCCCCATGAGCCAGGTGGAGGTGGTGCGTCCGCGCGATTTGGGTGTCGGGCACGTCAAGGCGCGCGATTTCCACACCGACGCCGTGACCAAGCTGATCCAGGAGGGCAATTCCGCGCACGCCCGCGTGCGCATCGCGGAACTGCTGGACGTCAACACCCAAATGTTCGGCAACGACGCCTTAGGCGACGAAACGCTGGACATGATCCAAGAACAGTTCCGCCGTTTCGCCGCCGAGGAGGTCGCCCCCAACGCACCGGCTTGGCATGACAACGACGTCCTGATCCCGGACGAAATCATCACCCAGATGGCGGAATTGGGCGTGTTCGGCCTGACCATTCCCGAAGAGTTTGGCGGTTTGGACATGGGCAAGACCGCCATGTGCGTGGTCACCGAGGAGCTGTCGCGCGGCTATATCGGCGTAGGCTCGCTCGGCACGCGTTCCGAAATCGCGGGCGAATTGATCAACATCGGCGGCACACCGGAGCAGAAGGAAAAGTACCTGCCGCTGCTTGCGTCCGGTGAACTTCTGCCCACCGCGGTGTTCACCGAGCCCAACACCGGCTCCGATCTGGCGTCGCTCAAGACCCGCGCAGTCCGGGACGGCGATGTCTACCGCATCACCGGCAACAAGACCTGGATCACCCATGCGGCGCGTTCCGACATGATGACGCTGCTGGCGCGCACCGATCCGGACGAGCCGGGCTACAAGGGCCTGTCCATGTTTCTGATCGAAAAGCCGCGCGGCACACAAGACGATCCGTTCCCGCTGCCCGGTATGACCGGCACGGAAATCGAAGTGCTGGGCTATCGCGGCATGAAGGAATACGAGTTGGCCTTCGACAACCTGGAAGTCCCCGCCTCCGCGCTGCTGGGCGGCCAAGAAGGCCAGGGCTTCAAACAGTTGATGTCAACCTTCGAAGCTGCACGCATCCAAACGGCGGCCCGCGCCGTCGGCGTCGCCGCCAACGCCTTGGAACTGGGTCTGCGCTACGCGCACGAACGCATCCAATTCGGCCATACCATCATCAAGTTCCCACGTGTCGCGGCGAAACTGGGCTGGATGGCCGTGGAAACGCAGATCGCACGCCAAATCTCCTTCTTCGCCGCACGTGAAAAGGATTTGGAACACCGCACCGATATCGAAGCGGGCATGGCCAAGCTGCTGGCTGCACGGGTGGCGTGGTCCAACGCCGACAATGCGCTGCAGGTTCACGGCGGCAACGGTTACGCGCTAGAATATCCGATTTCCCGCGTTCTGGTGGATGCGCGCATCCTCAACATTTTCGAAGGCGCCGCGGAAATTCAGGCCCACGTGATCGCGCGCGGGTTGCTGAAGCCGTAGACATCCATATCAGGTTTTCGCAAAGGAGGGCTTCGGCCCTCCTTTTTCGTTTCAGGCTCCGGCGAGCGGCACGCGCAGCGTAAAGGTCGAACCCATGCCCGGCGCGCTGGTGACGCGAATATCGCCGCCCATCGCCTCGATCATGCGTTTGGCGAGCACCAATCCCAGTCCCGTGCCTTGCACGCCGGATCGTTCCGCACCGAGACGTTGGAACGGCTCGAACAGCGACGCGGTGTCTTCCGCCGTCATGCCGTGCCCCGTATCTGTGACATCGATACGTAAGAATCTGCCGTCTTCCAGCTTGGTGGAGATTTTGACCCGTCCCCGCTTGATGTTGTACTTCACTGCGTTGCTCATCAAGTTGAGGAGCACTTGCTTGAATTTGGTGCGGTCCACCAGAATTTGCGGGCTGGCGCCGTCGAACGGTTGCACCGAAAACACGACCTGTTTCTCTTCCGCGAGCGGCCGGGTCAAGTGAATGCAATCATCGATCATGCCTTTGATACCGACCGCTTGGCGGCGCACTTCCATGCGGCCCGCTTCGACCCGGGCAAGATCGAGAATTTCGTTGATCAAAGTCAACAAATGCTCGCCGGAACGCTGAATGACATCCAGATAATCACGCTGCTTTGCGGTCAGGTTCGACTCGCCTTTTAATTCCATCATCTGAGAAAAACCGATGATGGCGTTCAAGGGCGTGCGCAATTCATGGCTCATGCCGGACAAGAATTCGGATTTCGCGGCGTTCAAACGTTCGGCATGCTCCTTGGCCAACAGCAATTCGCGCTCAGCCTCCTTGCGCCACGTAATATCGCGCACCGTGCCTTCCAAACCGCTGATGTTGTCATCCCGGTCATAAATGAACCGCGCATTGACTGCTATCCAAATTTGCTTGCCGCCCTTTCGTTTCAAGCGCACTTCGAAATCACGCAATTCCCCGCCACCGATTCGAACGGCTTCGAGCAAGGTGTCATGGTCCTTGGGATCCACATAGAGATCACGCACCGCCATCCCGATCAACTGGTCGATGCCGTATCCCAATAGGTTCTGCGCGGCGGCCGAAACCATCACCAAGTTACTGTCACTGTCGGTGCGGAAAAACGTTTCGGCAATGTTGTCGAGGATGGTACGCACCTCGGCCTCGGACTGCTTCAGGGCAATTTCCATGGTCTTGCGCTTGGTAATGTCGTGGCTGACCAGCAACAACGCCTCTTCACCATCGGACGACATGCGCACCCCGGACATGAGAAAATCGCGCATTTCACCGCCGCGCAGCCGTAGTTTTGCTTCAAAATTGCTGAGAATGCCATCGCCGTTGAAGGCCTGCAGCATGCGTTCGCGTGCCAGGGAACTCGGCCAGACGTTCAACTTGTCCGCTGTTTTGCCGATGGCTTCGGTGTAGTCGTAACCGATGACCTCCACCCATTTGGCGTTGACGTCCAAAAGGCGTCCGTCCTTGGCGGAACTGATGCTCATCAGGCTGGGACTGGCGTGGAAAACGCTCCAAAACTTGCGCTCGGAAGCGCGCAATGCTTCTTCGGTCTGTTTGATCTTGGTGATATCGGTCTGCACGCTGACCAAACCACCGTGGGATGTACGGCGATCCCTTGTGAGCAGATGGCGCCCGTCTTTCAATTGCACCGGAAAGGTGCCTTCCAGTTTGATGCGATATTTCAGTTTGGCCTGCAGATAGGCGTCTGCATCCTTATAGCCTTCAGGCACGCTGACGTTGCCGTGCAGCACGTCGATAAGCCCTAAATCCATGAAATGGACACCGGGCTGGGCTTGCTCCGGAGTGTAGCCGTAATCATTGCGGAAGCGCGAATTGCACACCATCAATTTGCCGTCTTGGTCATACATGACCAAACCTTCGGGCATGCTTTCGATGGCGTCCATAAGGTTTTGTTCCGCGCGTGTGGCACGGTCGCGGGCTTCGCGCAACTGTTCTTCCGCATCCAGCCGCGTCAAGGCCAAACCGATAGTCTCCGCCACCCGGTTCAGCAATTCTCGATCATCGTGTGTCCAGGGGCGTTGCGTGCGTTCAACGTCCACACCGGCAAAACCGGCGAAGCGCCCTGCGATGAAGATTGGCGCCGTCAAGTTGGACTGAATGCCCGCCCTGAGCAACAGGGTTTTGAACGGGCCCGCGTCACTGGGCAGATCGCCGGCATTGTCGACGGCAACGGTTTGCCCGTCGCGGTATTGATCGATGCACCAGGCGTAACGTTCGCACGGCACACCGACAAAGTGTTCCTGGCGCGACGGCACACCGTCCGCACACCATTCGTGGGTGTTGGTGATCAGCGTTTCCTCAGCCGAAGTGCGGAACAAAAACCCCCGATCGGCATCAAGCGCGGTACACAAATGCCGCAAGGCTTTACACACCGCCGCATCCGAAGCTTCGGCCAATAACGCCTGGGTGACCTGGGTGATGACGGCGTCGCGCTCTTGGCGACGTTTGAGTTCGTCTTCCGCTTCGCGGCGTTTGGTGATGTCTTCCTTGACGGCGACGAAGTGAGCGGGTTTGCCGGTACCATCCAATATCGGCGCAATGGCGGTGGCTTCCCAATAGAGTTCCCCGTTGCGCCGGCGGTTGCACAGCTCACCGCGCCAGATCTTGCCTGCGGTGATGGTCGCCCACAATTCCTTGTAGACAGAGGCGTCGGTCACACCGGATTTAAGCAGACTGGGCTTGCGTCCCACCACCTGCTCGCGGGTGTAACCGGTGCTCAGTTCGAACTGTTCATTGACGTATTCGATCGCCCCGTTTGCATCCGTGATGATCACACTGGACGGGCTGGCCTCGACCGCTTGGAAAAACTTTTCGTATTCCTGCACCAAACCGGTGCCGGAAGCGTCAACGGATGCCTTGGCGTCGCTGAGTTCCCGTGCGACATGCTCTGCCTGAAGGCCGTTGACCGGCTCAACACTTTCTTTGCCGGACACCATGCCCGCTCCATCCTCGCATGAGGTTCCCGCTCAAGATCACACTTTTCTTAAACATCCGGTCGGGGGGGTGCGACCGGACCGGGAAAGGGTAGCGTCCGCTCCACCGAAGCGCAACTTGTCCATTTGTACGACCTCCGTCAAAACGATTAGCATTCGCCTTGCGCAACAGCTATTTACGAATAATCTGATAAGCAAGAGAACCAACCGGGGTAAAACATGGTCAAACTCAACAAAATCTACACCCGCAGCGGCGACGGCGGCGAAAGCGGCTTGGTGGACGGCTCGCGGCTCGCCAAGGATCATGTCCGCTTTTCCGCCATCGGCGACGTGGACGAAGCCAACGCCGCAATCGGTTTCGCGCGCGTCGCGCTCGAAAATGGGTCCGCCGCCGATCAGTTCCTGGCTCGCGTGCAAAATGACCTGTTTGACCTGGGCGCGGACCTGGCGACTCCCGGTGAAGTGGAAGGCGCACTCAGACTCGCCGAAGGCCGTGCGGCGGCGTTGGAGGCCGAAATCGATGCCTTGAGCGACAAACTGGGCCCGCTTACAAGCTTCGTGCTGCCTGGCGGCACAGAAACGGCGGCGCGGCTGCATTTGGCCCGCACCCTTGTACGCCGTTCGGAACGCACCGTGGTGGCGCTCCACGCCCAAAGCCCGCTGAACCCAGAAATTCTTAAGTATTTGAACCGCCTATCCGACCTTTTGTTCCAGCTCGCTCGGGCCGAGAACAACTTAGGCGAAAACGACATCCTATGGAAACCGGGTGGCAACGCGTGATTTTTAATGGTGATAAACTATCATTGGATAAATTTCTTATTGTGCACCTGCGAAAAGAGTTTGCAGGTGCGGCGAAACTTGCCTAAGCTCTTCGTCCGGCTGCGCACCCGCCCATGAAAGGCGGACCCAGCCGACAGGGAACCGGAAACACAACAAACGAAAGCCGGAAATACGCATATGAAAGTTTTGGTCGCCGTCAAACGGGTGGTCGACTACAACGTCAAAATCCGTGTCAAAACGGATGGGACGGACGTCGAGACCACAGGCGTTAAAATGTCCATGAATCCCTTCGACGAAATCGCCGTCGAAGAAGCCGTACGCTTGAAAGAATCAGGCGCGGCAGAAGAAATCGTCGCCGTTTCGCTGGGCGTGAGCCAAGCCCAGGAAACCATCCGCACCGCCCTTGCCATGGGCGCGGATCGGGGCATCCATGTGGAAACCGACGCAGTGCTGGAACCGCTGGCCGTCGCCAAACTGCTCAAGGCGCTGGTCGAAAAGGAAAATCCTGATCTGGTGGTGATGGGCAAACAGGCCATCGACGATGACAGCAACCAGACCGGCCAGATGCTCGCCGCTCTTCTGGGCTGGCCCCAGGGCACTTTCGCCTCCAAGCTGGAGCTTGTGGACGGCAAGGCCAACGTGACGCGCGAAATCGACGGCGGCTTGGAAACCGTGGGTCTCAACGTGCCCTGCGTGGTGAGCACCGACTTGCGCCTGAACGAGCCGCGTTATGCTTCGCTGCCCAATATCATGAAGGCGAAGAAGAAACCCATCGACAAGCTCACCACGGATGAGCTGGGTGTCGACGTGGCGCCGCGCCTGGAAGTGCTCGGCGTGGAAGAACCCGCAGGCCGCGAAGCCGGCGTGATCGTCGCTGACGTGGCGGAGCTGGTGAACAAACTCAAGAACGAGGCAAAGGTGATCTGATGAGCGTCCTGATCCTTGCCGAACACGACAATTCGGAACTCAAAGCGCAAACCCTGAACGCCGTGACGGCGGGTAAAGCGCTTGGTGATGTCACAATCCTGGTCGCGGGCGCGGGCTGTCAGTCCGTGGCCGATGCCGCCGCCAAAATCGATGGCGTGACGAAGGTCCTGGTGGCCGACGCGCCGCTTTACGAACATGCACTGGCTGAAACCATCGCACCTCTGCTCGTCCGCCTGGCTGGCGATTACGACGTGTTGATGGCTGCCGCGACCACCACTGGTAAGAACATCTTGCCGCGCGCGAGCGCGCTGTTGGACGTACAGCAAATTTCCGACATCACCGCCGTGGTGAACGCAGACACCTTCAAACGGCCCATCTATGCGGGCAACGCCATCGCCACGGTCAAAAGCACGGACGCCACCAAGGTGATCACCGTGCGCACCACTGCGTTTGAAGCGGCGGCGGCGGAAGGCGGATCGGCTACTGTGGAATCCATTGACGCGGCGCAAGACCCCGGTATCTCCACCTTCGTCGGTGCGGAGCTGACCCAATCGGAACGCCCCGAATTGACGGCGGCCTCCGTGATCATTTCGGGTGGACGCGGCATGGCGTCGGGCGAGAACTTCCATCTTTTGGAAACCGTGGCGGACAAACTGGGTGCAGCGGTCGGCGCATCGCGCGCGGCGGTGGACGCTGGCTTTGTCCCCAACGACTACCAAGTTGGCCAAACCGGCAAGGTCGTGGCGCCCGAGCTATACATTGCGGTCGGCATTTCCGGCGCGATTCAGCACTTGGCGGGAATGAAGGACAGCAAGGTCATCGTCGCCATCAACAAGGATGAAGAGGCTCCCATCTTCCAGGTTGCCGATTACGGGTTGGTCGCTGATCTGTTCGATGTGTTGCCTGAATTGGCCGACTCTCTCTAATCAACGACCCTCATAAGAACGAGCAAGGGAACGAGGAACGCTATGTCTGTGGACGATATCAAAATGATCGGGGTGATCGGTGCGGGGCAAATGGGGCGCGGCATCGCCCACGTCTCCGCGTTGGCTGGGTATAACGTGCAGTTGATGGACACCAACGCCGATGCCTTGGACGCGGCGATGGAAAACATCAAGGCTTACATGGCCCGCCAGGTGAAAAAGGAAAAAATCGCCCAGGCCGATATGGACGGGGCGCTGCCGCGCATTCAAACCGGCACCGACACGGCGACCTTTTCCGACTGTGATTTGGTGATCGAAGCCGCCACCGAAAACGAAGACGTCAAAAAGGCAATCTTGAAGGATCTTTGTCCCGTCTTGAAGCCTGAGGCCATCATCGCCACCAACACGTCGTCCATCTCCATCACCCGTTTGGCGGCACAGACCGACCGACCGGGCCAGTTCGTCGGCATGCACTTCATGAACCCGGTACCGGCCATGGAACTGGTGGAAATGATCCGTGGCATCGCCACCGAGGAAAAGACCTTCAAGACCGTCTCGGCGCTCGCCGAACGCATGGATAAGACCCCGGTTCCGGCGGAAGACTTCCCGGCCTTCATTGTAAACCGCATGCTGATGCCGATGATCAACGAAGCGGTCTACACCCTGTATGAAGGGGTTGGCACCGTGGCCGCCATCGACAACGCCATGCGGCTCGGCGCGAACCACCCCATGGGCCCGCTGCAACTGGCCGACTTCATCGGCCTGGATACGTGCCTCGCGGTGATGAACGTGCTGCACGAAGGCTTGGCGGATTCCAAGTACCGCCCCTGCCCGCTGCTGGTGAAGTACGTCGAGGCCGGATGGCTCGGCAAGAAGACCGGCAAGGGGTTCTACGACTATTCCGGCGAGGAGCCGGTGCCGACGCGCTAAACCTCCCCGGTGTCATTGCGAGGAACAGAGTGACGAAGCAATCCATACTTTTGGTAGAGACATTCTGGATTGCTTCGCTACGCTCGCAATGACGTGCGCAAAGGTTAAAGCAATACGTAATCCACGCTCCCGGCACAGGTGTCTTGCAGGAACATCTTTTGCTGGTATTTTCGCCCAGGAGTTGGCGGGCCAGCATATACAGCTCAACACATCAAAGCCGCCCCACGAAAGTCGGGCGGTTTTTCGTTGAGCACTCAGAAGCGCCTAGCTGTAGATATGGCCGTTCCGCCCGCGGATATAACCATTACACATGTCCGCGCCCTTGAGCATCCCGGCGAGATGGGCATGCGCCTGTTCTCCATCCATCGTGCCGTTCGCCACCGCACGATAGGCATCCGCCACCGCAACCATATCGACGCGAGCATGGGGTGACAGACGCAAACGGCGAATGCCGATCTTCAGCAAATCCTGAATTGACACACTCAACTCGCCATAAGCATGGGACAAAGTCTGTACGCCATTTACAGCCAGAAAAGCTTCGCCATCGAGCGTTTCGACGTCCATGCCATCCGGGTCCTGTTCACAGACGTACTTGCAGCTGTCTTTGTGCAAGCCGTGGGCGCGGGCATGATAACAGCGCGCTGAAATCGCCAGCGGCAAACGCCCGAAAACCAGGATCTCAAGCTGTGCAGAACTTTCCTTGGCGAGAGCGGTTAAAGCATCCAGCCCCAATTCGACCGGTAAGCAGACGGATTGGGCACCGTTTTCAACCAGATAAGACAATGTCCCTTCGTTGTAGACGTTGACGAAAGGGCCAACCGTATGGGGTTTTCCGCGCAAAAGCGCCGTGGCGGAAACATCATTGGCCTCAACCTGTATGCCGTCATCGATAATTTCCGCCACGTCGCGCACACCGTTCATTTCTCGCTTATTCATAATCAGCGCCAGGGTGGAAAGAATCACTTTTTTGTTTGCGGCCTGAAGGCGTTCTATGACTTCGGGCAGGTAAGGCTCGAAAAACGGTGCGCGTTTGGAGCACACCACCTCACCAACACAGACCTCATCCACGTCCGCTTCGTCGGCAATGCGAAAATAATAATCCCGCCACGTTTCAGGCTTCCAGTTGAACAGAACCGGTCCCATCACCAGTGTTGCGTTCATTGCATTCTCTTGTTCTGTCATGATCAGCGTCCAGTCTTCAACGCCATGTCTTTTGATAAGCGCCGGCGGTCTTGCGCTGACCCTCGGTCACGTTGATTAAATCGGCTTTGATCGCACCACCATCGTCCATGGAATCCACCGCCTGGCGAAACGACGACACGACTTCGGCGATATACGCCTTGCCGCGTTGACGGCCTTCAATCTTCAACCCCGTCACGCCTGCCGCGGCAAGTTCCGGCAAAATCGATGCGGCGTTGAGACTGACCGGATCTTCGAACAGGTACGATGCCTCGCCTTTGGCGACGAAACGGCCTTTGCACAGTGTCGGGTACCCCGCCGCCTCGCCCGGCGCAAAGGCGTTGATGGTAAAATCGCCCAGTTTGGACGCCATGGTGCCACCATCGTCTTCCTCATAGCGGACCGCACAGGCAGGCGAACACACCCCGTTGGTGTTGGGCGATTCCCCCGTGACATACGAAGACAACGCACACCGCCCTTCCGCCATGACGCACAGACCGCCAAACACGAAAACCTCGGTTTCCACATTGATTTCATCGTTCAACGCAGCGATTTCAGCGACGCTGAGAACACGTGGCAACACCACCCGCTTCACGTCGAAGGCTTCCTGGTAAAAGCGGATCGATTCCGGATTGGAGGCCGAGGCCTGTACCGACAAATGGCGGCGGAGATCTGGATGATTCCTGGCGGCGTAATCAAGCAAGCCAATGTCCGCAAGGATCACCGCATCCACCCCCAACGCGGCGCCGTCATCTACGGCTTTGTGCCAGGGTTCAGGATCGCCCGCGGTGGGAAACGTGTTTATGGCGAGAAAGATTTTGCAGCCCTGGGCATGGGCATGAAATATGCCTTGTTCCAATTCGGCGCGTGAAAAATTGAGCCCGGGAAAATTGCGTGCGTTGGTCGCGTCCCGAAAGCCCAGATATACGGCGTCCGCACCGCTGGCGACAGCGGCCTTCAATGCCGCCGGCGTTCCGGCAGGACAAACCAGTTCAAGCGTGCTCATACTTTTGGACCTTTAACCGCTTGCCCCCCAGGATGGGCGTGAACGGACGCCCGTACGATTTCCAAGTCCTGATCGAGGCGGTGATAAAGCTGCTCACCCAATTTGAGAGCTCGGCGCGCCGGGCCGGAAAACGGGCCCAAAGAGGCCAGAACATCATCCGTCAATTGCACATTGGCGTCGTCGACGGCGTTGCGCAACGCGACCACGGCCTCGGTATCGCCTTCGATGTTCAAAGACCGTGAAAAAAACAACGCATCGCCATCCATACGGCCTTCCAGCAAATCGATCAACGACCGCAAAGGCCCGCGAACGGTGGCCGAAGCGCACATGTTCCCCACCCCGTCACGGCCATCGACTGTGACCAACATTCGGGGCCGGGCCGGGTCGGCATTCAGCAAAAATGAAAACGGCAAATCCGTGGGATCGATCAAATACACCGGATTGCCCAAGCCCGACAGGCGATCGAACAAATCCGGGTGCTTTCTCATCACCCGTTTGAAAACGGCGTCCAGCACGGGCTGCAACAAACGTGGCGGCAACGGTCTGGAAACAAGCCCCGCCAACAACACCGGCGATAACGGCGGTGGTTTTCCATGTGAAGGAAACACAACGATGATCCCTTATGAGCCAACAAGGTGGAGATCATCACATATCGAGCAATTAATACAATAACTTTATGTTAAAATGATTCTGAACTGTTGATACGGCTTTGTGGCCTGTCCAAATCCAACCTTTTCACGTTTTTCAACGCGTCTGGCGATGGCAGCTGGGTGATCATGCGCCCCAATATTCCGCCGCCCGTTGACATAATTTCGCAATGTCGCTGACGCTTAAGATTCACGGCCCCGTCATGCCGCCATCATGAGAATCACCGATCCTCCGGGCATTTAGTATGAGACCCGTAAAAGGATTGGCGCTGTGAAGCCTCTGATCGTAAACAACATGGAAATCCGTCTGGCCGAGTCCGAGCGCGAAATCGACGCCTCCTTGGCCCTGCGTTACAACATCTTCTACAACGAAATGGGTGCGAAGCCCTCACCGCGCGTCTTGAAGACCGAGCGCGACTTCGACCCGTACGATGAGTTCTGCGACCACATGCTGGTCATCGACCGCGAACGCGGCACCACCAAGGAGCCGTGCGTGGTCGGTACCTACCGCCTGCTGCGCGGTGAAGTCGCGGACGAGCATGCGGGCTTCTATTCCGAAGGCGAATATGAACTGGAGCCGCTGATCAAGCGTTCCGGCGAAGTGCTGGAGTTGGGGCGGTCCTGCATCGACAGCGACTACCGCTCACGCGGCACCATGCAGTTGTTGTGGCGCGGCATTGCGGACTACGTTTTCACCCACTCCATCCGCTTCATGTTCGGTTGCGCGTCGATCCCCGGCACCGACCCGGCGACCATGCGCCTGCCGCTCGCATACCTTTACCACTATCACCTGGCGCCCGAGCACATCCGCACCAACGCACTGGATGAACGCTACGTCGACATGAACATGATGGACAAAGACACCATCGACGTCGGTCAGGCGCTGCGCGAATTGCCGCCGTTGATCAAAGGATATCTCCGCGTCGGCGGCGTGGTCGGCGACGGCGCCGTGATCGATTACGATTTCAACACCACGGACGTGAACATCATCGTGGAAACCGAAAACGTCACGGCCAAATATCTCAACCACTACACCCGCGACCATGCGCCCGCGGAACAAACAACGGACGTTATGCAGGCCCGGCGGGACAACGCCGCATGAACACTTCCGCTATCCGCGCGGGTGTGAATCTCGGGCTGTTTCTGGGATTGGTAGGGGCCCTGTTGGGCCCCTACGTCGTGATGCTGATCGTCGCACCGAAAAAACGCTACGTGATCGCCCAGGCCTATTTCAAAGGCTGCCTCAAGCTGACCGGCCTCAAGCTTACGCTTAAGGGCCGCCCCGACCCCCGAACCGTACTGTTTGCCGGAAATCATTGCTCGTACCTGGATATCCCGATACTGGGGGCTGTGATTGGCGGCGGCGTGTTTGTCGCCAAAAGTGAAGTGGCCGATTGGCCGTTGTTCGGTTTTCTCGCGCGCCTCTCGCGCACCATCTTCATCAGCCGCAACAGCGCCGAAGCCAAGCAGCAACGCACCCTGTTGGCGGAACGCATGAACCGGGGATCGCGCTTGATCCTGTTCCCCGAGGGCACGTCGACCGACGGCTCCGTCGTCAAGCGCTTCAAAAGCTCGCTGTTCGCTGCACTTGAGGACGTGGAGCACGACGCCTGGGTGCAGCCCGTCGGCGTGGTTTATGCGCGCAGCCGCGACGGTCAACCGTTGAACCAGAACCAGCGCGAGCTGTACACGTGGTTCGGCGACATGACGCTGGCCCCGCATCTGATCAACGTGATGGGCATGCGCGGCTGCGAGGTCGAAGTGATGTTCCACGAACCGCTCTTGGCGTCCGAATTCGAGGACCGCAAACTGCTCGCCAAGACCTGCGAGCATGCGGTGGCCAAACACCTGATCGAAACCGTGGGAAAACTCGAAGAATTGCCCCCCGTCGTCAGCGCCGCCACCGAAGAGCCTGCATCCGGTATGGTTTCGCCGGCCTTATCTGATGATTTGCTGGCTGAGCCCGTGCCTGCCATCGGTGCGCAATAAAGGACGCCGAGTGATCATTCGCCGCGAATCTGGTCTTCGCTGAGCGCCTCGGCGTAGGCCACTTCCACCCCCGCTTCCTCGAACATACGCTGGGAAAACTGGCCTTTTTCGTCCCAACGCTGCTGGAAATCGTCGTCGCCCTTAGACGCCTGATCGATCACCACCCGCTTGATGCCCACCTGCAAGATGGCACGCGCGCAGTCGGGACAGGGAATGTGGGTCACATAAATCGTATTGTTCAGCAACGTTTGACCGGTGCGCGTGGCGTTGTAGATGGCGTTGCGCTCCGCATGTTCGGTCCAGTCGTATTTGTCGGGGCGTTCGTGGCGCTCCGCCGCGTCGTCGTCGATGTCGCGGGGAAAGCCGTTGTAGCCGTAGGAACTCGGCGTCTTGTCCTCGGCCACGATGACCGCGCCGACACGGGTCGAACGGTCCTTGGACCACGATGCGACTTCCCGCGCCAGTCGCACAAAACGGGCATCCCATTTGCTGGTCATTTGGGCCTCCGGGCAAATCTAACGATCCTTTGGTTGTAGGCGGAGGCTTGGCGATTCGCAAGGGAAGAAGACGTTTAAATTGGCCCCCGGGGCGGTGTTCCTCTGCGACCTGGAACTGTGAGTGCCCCGGGGGTATAGGGGCTAAGCCCCCGATATGATCTTGGTACGGAGGCCAAGCCCCCAAACGTTTATCAATGCATCTCCGCGCGGATTTTTTCGCGGAACATGTCGATGCACACCAGTTTGCCACCCCGTTCCACATGCCAGAACTGCCAGCCATTGCAACTGGGCGCTTTTTGCACGAATGCGCCGGTCTGATGGATGGAGCCCTTGAAATCCGCCGTCACCAGCGTGCCGTCGGCGCGTACCTTGGCGGAAAAACGGCGCCGGTTGTCGTACAGCGTATCGCCGGGTTTGAGCATGCCGCGTTCCACCACCTGGCCGAAGGGCACACGGGGCGCGGTGCGTTTGGCATGGGTGCGCAGCAGTTCCAAATCCGCATCCGCCTTGATGCGCCTGATACGCGCCTCGGCGATTTGGGCGTACTCAGTATCTTGCTCCAACCCGATCCAGTTGCGGCCCAGCTTGCGCGCCACGGCGCCGGTGGTGCCGCTGCCGAAAAACGGGTCGAGGATCACGTCACCGGGTTCCGATGAGCTCAAAATCACGCGATACAGCAGGCTTTCAGGCTTTTGCGTCGGATGCGCTTTCTGGCCGTCTTTTTTCAAGCGCTCCCCGCCCGAACAGATCGGCAGCGTCCAATCGGAGCGCATCTGCAAATCGTCGTTAAGCGACTTCATGGCTTCGTAGTTGAAGCGGTAGCGCGCATCCTTGTCCTTCGCCACCCAGATCAAGGTTTCGTGCGCGTTGGTGAAGCGTCGCCCCCGGAAATTGGGCATGGGATTGGTTTTGCGCCAAATCACGTCGTTGAGCATCCAATAGCCCAAGTCTTGTAAGATCGTGCCGACGCGGAAAATGTTGTGATAGCTGCCGATCACCCACAACGTGCCGTCCGGCTTCAACAGGCGGCGCGCGGCCTTGAGCCAGCGTTTGGTGAAATCGTCATAGGCCTGGAAGCTGTCGAACTGGTCCCAATGGTCGTCCACCGCATCGACTTTGGTGTTGTTGGGGCGGTGCAGATCCCCCGCCAATTGAAGGTTATAGGGCGGGTCGGCGAAGATCATGTCGACCGAGCCTTCGGGCAGGCTTTCCATAGTCTCGATGCAATCGCCCAACAGGACTTGGTTCAACGGGGGTACGTCATATTTCATGCCCGCACCATGACGGACGCAGGAATCGGCGTCAAGAAGATAAATGGAATCAATATGTTATGAAGGAGTCCTCAACCTAGATATTGAGTCTCAGGAATCCGCCGGACTCAACATCTTGCGAATTGGCGCAAAACTTTTTCGATGTTCGGGGGTGATTCCCAACCTCGATAATCCCTCCTGGTGGGCCTTGGTGCCGTATCCGGCGTTGGACGTCCAACCGTATCCCGGGTACTGGGCGTCCAGTTCTGCCATCATCCGGTCGCGGGTGACCTTGGCGACGATGGAGGCGGCGGCAATGGACAATGAGCGCCCATCCCCCTTCACCACCGCTTCCGCCCCACAAGGCAAACCGCCCGGCACGCGGTTGCCGTCGATCAACGCGAAATCCGGCGGTCTTTCCAATTTTGGGGAAAGGTCCGCCACCGCGCGGACCATGGCCCTCATGGTGGCTTGCAGGATGTTGATCTCATCGATTTCCTGCGCGGAGGCGATGCCGACGCCCAGCACCGCGCCCACGTCCTGCAGGCGGGACAACAGCGCTTCGCGTTTTTCCGCCTTCAATTTTTTGGAATCGTCCAGATCGGCGGCCAGATCCGCCGGCAGGGTATGCGGATCCAAAACCGCCGCGCCGGCCACCACCGGCCCGGCCCACGGGCCGCGCCCCGCTTCGTCCACGCCGCAGACGATACGCACATTTGGGCCGGTTTTGCTCAATTCGATGGAAAAGTCGGGCATCGGCTCGGGTCCCCGGATTCGCGATGGGGCCATTGTCCGTCTTTGGGCGATGTTTGCAAAGGTTTAGGTGCCGGATTTTAGCTCGCGGCTCTTTGCATGGGCGGCGGCGGTGCGGTGGTGTTGACCTTCATGGAAACGGTCATCGCGAGGCCTTGGTCGGTCACCTGAAGCTTCTTGGTGGCGTCGCGCGGCAAAGGCACACGGTTGTCCTTGCACGCCCGGATCATGGCAGCGAGCACAAAATCCTCGTTCAAGTGGCGCTCAAACGGCCGGTCGGGATCGGCGGTGACGAATTCGACCACTACCGACGCGGCCTTTCCGGGTTTGCCGATGAAACGCACCTTTTGCATCTGGGAATTGGGGACGTCCACCCCCTCCGCCTCACAATGGTCCAACAGAGCCTGTTGCAACAGGTCGTCGGTGAAGACCAGCTTTCGTACCTCAATGAGCATATCTGCCTGCGTTCTCAGTTTGGCGCCCTGAGCCGCATTTTTTAGCTTGTCTCAATTATATGAAGAAATGGGAAGCACGCACAAGTTTACAAGTTCAGAATAACCCCAATTGATCCCCCACCCGGGGCGGACGGGTGAAGGCGCTGGAATTGAGCGGAAACGCGGCGGGTTCGGCGGGGCGCAGGCCCAGCTTCTTGCACGCCAGATGAAAGCGTTGATTGAGCAGCTTGGCGTGCACCCCGGTGCCGGTCATGCGTGTGCCGAATTCGGAAACGTAAAGCTGCCCGTCGCGCGATTGCTTCAACAGGCTCATCACCCGTTTGGCCTTGTTCGGCGCATGGGTCTCCAGCCACTCGGCGAATAGGTCTTTCAGCTCCAGCGGCAGGCGCAACAGGATGTAGGCCGCCGTTGTCGCGCCCGCGTCGCGGCTGGCCTCCAAAATGCCTTCCAATTCGAAATCGTTGAGCGTCGGGATCATCGGCGCGGCCAACACGGTGGTGGGCACACCTGCGGCGGACAGAATTTCCATAGCCTGCAATCTGCGCTTGGGCGTGGCGGCGCGGGGCTCCATGGTGCGCGCCAAATCCTTGTCCATTGTGGTCAAGGAGATGCCGACGGAGATCAGGTTGTCCGCCGCCATTTCGGCCAACAATCCTAAATCCCGTGTGACCATGTACGATTTGGTGACGATTACGGCAGGATGGCGGTAAGCGCTCAGGACCTCCAACAGCGAACGCGTGATTTCATACTCCCCTTCGATGCGCTGATAGGGATCGGTGTTGGCCCCGATCATCACCGGGGCGGGTTTGTAGGACGGTTTGCGCAGTTCCGCCTCCAGCCGCTCGGCCATGTTGGCCTTAATGAATAGCTTGCTTTCGAAGTCCAGTCCGGGGGACAGATTCATGTAGGCGTGCGACGGCCGCGCATAGCAATAAACGCAGCCGTGCTCGCAGCCCCGGTAAGGGTTCAAGGAGCGGTCGAAGGGAATGTCGGGGGACGTGTTGCGGGTCAACGCCGATTTGCACGTTTCCACGGTCACGTCGGTGCGCAATTTCGGGGCCGCATCCTCATCTCTCGCCAGCACCCAGCCATCGTCCACCGGGATGCGCGTCTGCGCTTCATAGCGTCCGCTGGCGTTGCTCACCACGCCCCTGCCTTTGAGAGGGCCGCGTTTCGGGGTATTTGGCAGGGAATCGGTCATGAAACAGCGTAGCTTAAAAATGAGAACATTTAAAGAACATCAAAGCCCTTTTCCTGGCGTAGGCGCGTGGTAGTCTCCCCCCATGCTGAGCATTGTGATTCCCACCTTGAATGCCGAAGCGCGCCTGGCCGAAACCCTGGGGCGCGTGCACGCCCACGCACCACCCCAGTTGGAGGTGCTGGTGGTCGACGGCGGTTCCACGGACGCCACCGCGACCATCGCAGCCGACCACGGCGCCAAACTGATTGCGTCGGAGTCTGGACGCGGACGGCAGTTGGCGCTGGGGGCGAAGCGCGCACAAGGGCCGTGGCTTTTGTTTTTGCATGCCGACACACGCCTGCCCGAAGACTGGGAACAGGATGTCAGCCGCTACATCACCAACCCGCAAAACCAAGAACGCGCAGCGTACTTCCGCCTCGCCTTCGACACAGCCCGGCCCAGTGCAAGGCGTGTCGCCACACTCGCCAACTGGCGCGCCAATACATTCGCCCTGCCCTACGGGGATCAAGGCTTGTTGATCCACCGCGACCTTTATGAACGCATCGGCGGCTTCAATGCCAAGCTGAACTTGATGGAAGACGTAGATCTGGTGCGCCGCATCGGGCCGATGCGTTTGCGCATGCTCAATGCCAGCGTCACCACGTCCGCCGCGAAATATGAACGGGACGGCTGGTGGGCAAGGCCTGCGCGCAATCTGGTGTGCCTAACAATACATCTCCTGGGACTGCCGCAGCGCTGGATCGAAAGACTGTACGCATGAATTTAATGCGCCATCTGGTGGTGATGAGCAAAGCGCCGCGCATGGGGCGGGTGAAAACCCGTTTGGCGCGCGACATCGGCCTGGTCAAGGCCTGGGCGTTTCACCGACGCACCCTGTTTGAAACGGCGCGCAACTTGAAAGATACCCGTTGGCGTTGCTGGCTTTCCGTTACGCCGGACCAATCTATTTTTAAGACCCATATGTGGCCCACAGGTTGGGACCGCTTGGCCCAAGGCGGCGGCGATTTGGGTGCGCGCATGTTGCGCCCGTGGCGGGACTTACCGCCGGGACCGGTGGTGATCGTCGGCTCCGACATTCCGGGCATCACCGCATCGCACATCGCCGCGGCGTTCGAAGCCCTGGGCGAAAACGATCTGGTGTTCGGCCCGGCCACGGACGGCGGCTACTGGCTGGTGGGGGCCAAGCGCCGCCCGTGCGTGATCAACCCATTTCAGAATGTGCGCTGGTCCACGCAGCACGCCCTTGCCGACACGTTGGCAAACGTGCCCATTGGCGCAAAAATCGGTTTCGTTGAGACGCTCAGCGACGTGGACTGCGCCAAAGACCTTAAACGAGGTGCTCTTTAAGACGCGGCATCAACTCGACCATGTTGCACGGCCGGGTGCGGGCGTCAAATTGATGCACCAAGATGTCGTCCCAGGCATCCTTGCACGCACCCGTGGAGCCCGGCAGGGCGAACAGATAGGTCCCGTTGGCGAGCCCCGCCGTGGCGCGGGATTGAATGGTCGAGGTCTTGATTTTCTGGTAGCTGATCCAGCGGAACAACTCACCGAAGCCCGGAATGTCCTTTTCGCACACTTGGGCGAAGGCTTCGGGCGTGACGTCGCGGCCCGTCAAGCCTGTGCCGCCGGTGGCGATCACCACATCCACGTTTTCATCCGCGATCCAGGTTTTCAACTGTTCAACGAGGGTTGGCACGTCGTCTTTGAGGATTTCGCGCGCGGCAACGATGTGGCCCGCATCTTCGATGCGCGCGACCAAGGTGTCCCCGGATTTATCGTTTTCCAGTGTGCGCGTGTCCGAAACCGTCAGCACCGCTACACGGACGGGCAGAAATTCCCGTTCCCCTTCAATTTTCGACATTTAGAACTCTTCCCGCCACCTGTCTGGGTTCTTGTCCAAGCGCGTTGTAGCTGGGCCACGCCCCCGACGCAACCGCATCCAAGGACGGCGCGTCCTGACCCAGGCGGTTGCGGTAGATCCAAAGGTTGGTGAGCACGTGTTCAATGAAGTTCCGGGTTTCGCGACTCGGTATGCTTTCGATGAAGAACAAGGGGTCGCCCATGTCATCGACGCGCCGCCGCCATTTGTTGAGGTTGCCCGGACCGCCGTTCCAGGCGGCGGCCATCAAAAACAGATCATTGTTGATTTTGTTGTCGGTGAGCAACATGTTCACGTACTTCTGGCCCAGCTTGAGGTTCAGTTCCGGCTCGAACAGTTTGGAACGCTTATTCCAGCGGAAGGTCCTGTCCCGCGCCACGAAACTGGCGGTGCCGGGCATCAACTGCATCAGGCCACGCGCGCCCGCGCCGGATTTGGCTTTCGGGTTAAAGCGCGATTCCTGGCGTACCAGGGCGTAGATCAAAGCGCGGTCGATCTTGAAACCATCCGCCGGTTCCCAAGACGGAAGCGGATAGGAGGCGCCATCGAACCCGCCGCCGTTGGGATACAACATATTGTCCAAGCGCATGGTCAATTCCGCCATGCCGGTGTGCGCGGCAATGGCCAGCATGCCGTGCGCCAGTTCGCGCGGGGCAAGACGCGCGGTTTGGCGCATTTCCTTTTCCGCCAGCGTGTTCCGGCCGATCTGCAGCAAAGCCAACGCCCGCTTGCCGCCATCGTGGTTCAGCAGGGCGCGCACCTCCGTGCCGTCCATGGGCGGTATATTCCAGTTGAATTCAGGCTCCTGGCCCAGAAGCTTGTTCGCCAGCATGCCGTAAAAGGTGCGCGGATGTTCCGCCGCGTGGGCCAGCAGCGGTGTGACCTTTTCGGGATTGCGCGCCAACAGGTGCGCGCGCGCCGCCCAGAACGCGCTGGCCGAGTGCACCCAGGCGGACGTGTCATACTTGGCCGACAATTCGAAATGCGCGGCGGACTGTTCCAGATTGCCCAACCGCCAGTGCGCCAGACCGGCGATCCAGTGCGCACTGGGCAGGTACTTGCCGGAACGCTGGGCCGCCTTTTCCGCCCACATCACGGCCCATTCGTCGCGGCCATCCATGAAATAGCCTCGAGCCAAGCGCGCCTGGGCCCAATCCATGTTGTAGCTGTCGAACAGCTTTTTCGCTTCCGCCGACCGGATCAGACGCTTCGCCGACAGGGTATGACCCTTGCGCAGATAGCTTTTGAGCATGCGCTTCAAAGTCGCCACGCGGCGGCGTTCCTTGCGGGTCAGACGCTTGCGTTTGGGTTTATCCAAAATCGCGGATTTGTGCGGCGGCTGATAGAGCGCGCGGCCGATCTGCGGCTTGGCCGGGTATTTCCAATTGGCCGGGCGGCGTTTCAAAGCGAGTTTGTAAATCTGTTGGGCGTAGTGGTGGTCGTTGTACTTCGCCAACCAAGCCTTCAATTCTTTGTATTTGGAGCGGTATTTGGTCGGGTGCAAATAGCGTTGCGCCTGCACGTGACCCATGAGCAGCGGGTCGGAAAGTTGCTTGATCAGCTTGTCCGCCTGCTTCCATTTGCCCTTTTCCTGGAGCGTGAAAATCTCCCGGTAGCGGTTGGCGTCCTCCACGCTCAACACGCGCGGCAGGCTGACCTCACCCATCTGCATGGACGGCAGCGACGCCAGCTCCGGGGCCGGGTCAAGCTCTGTCGCCTGAACAGGGAATACGATGGCCGCAAAGGCCATGGTCGCGGCGAGGCGAATCGCGCGAAAGGCGGTTTTCACGGCCATAATGCTCTTAACTACTCCGCTCAAAGAAAAGGAACGCTCATCCAGCGTTCATCTTCACCCCAAAATATTGATATTTCTTATACGTGTTGCGGGCAAATGTGGCAATAGACAGGCGGTTTTAGGGATTTTCCGCCAGCTTCGCCTTGATGCCCAGCATGTCCGACCAGGCTTGGCGTTTTTGCGCGGGCGTACGCAGCAGATAGGCCGGGTGATAGATCGCGCTGGCGGCGATGGGATGGGACATGCGCGGGGTCTCGTACGTGAACCAGCGTCCACGCAGCCGCGACACGCTGCCCTGCTGGGCCAACAGAGAATGAGTCGCGGGTCCGCCCACGGTGATCAAGACAGCAGGATCGATGAGTTCGATGATCCGCTCCACAAACGGCAAACACACCGCGATTTCGCCCTGGTTGGGGGTGCGGTTGCCGGGCGGGCGCCAAAACACCGTGTTGGAGATGAATACGTCCGCGCGCTGGAGCCCGATAGAGCCGATCATCTTGTCCAGCAATCGGCCGCTTGCGCCGACAAAGGGAATGCCCTGGCGGTCTTCATCCGCACCCGGCGCCTCGCCGATGAACACGATGCGGGCATCCGGATCACCGTCGCCGAACACCAAGTTCATCGCGGTCTTTTTCAACGGACAGCCATCAAACCCTTCCAGGGCTTCGCGCAGCTCATCCAAGGATTTCGCCGCACCCGCCAAGTCCACGGCGCTTTTCATCGCCTCCTCACCCACGCCGGTATCCGCTGGGCGCACTTGCGCAAGCGAAGGCGCGGGCGTGCCCCGACCCGGCTTTTGCGGGGTCGGCTTCGCATCCTGTTCGGTGCGGGATTCTTTGAGCATCGCTTCCGCCTGGGCGGTGCGCTGGGCCTGGGCCGCCTTAACCAAGGCATAGCGGTCCAAGGGCTCCTCCCCGATGGCCTCATCCACGCCGGCATCCAGATACCAAGCCAGGATGTCGGCGGGGTGGCCCAACATGTCGTCGTGCAAATCCATGCCCGCACCATAGCATCCCCGCGCTTGAAGGAAACTATTGCTGCGATGCAAAAATATATTTCGCAGTTGCAGCAATTTTCCAAGTGAGGTTTAATTGCGGGCTACACAACAAACTGGGACGCACGCGAAAACGCGATACCCCGAACAAATAAAGACAGCAGGAGCATAAGGCGCATGGAACGGGAATCGATGGAATTCGATGTGGTCGTGGTGGGCGGCGGCCCTGCGGGGCTGACGGCGGCGATTCGCGTCAAACAGCAGGCCCAGGCGGCGGGTAAGGACATTTCCGTGTGCGTGTTGGAGAAGGGCTCCGAAATCGGCGCGCATATCCTATCCGGCGCGGTGATCGACCCCATCGCGCTGAACGAATTGTTCCCCGACTGGCAGGAAAAGGGCGCGCCCTTGAACACGCCCGTCACCGACGACCAGTTCGTGTTCCTGACCGAAAAGGGCGCCTACAAGCTGCCCACACCCCCGCAGATGCACAACGAGGGCAACTACGTCATTTCCTTGGGCGAACTGACCCGCTGGCTGGGTGAACAGGCCGAGGCGTTGGAGATCGAAGTCTTTCCCGGTTTCGCCGCGGCGGAGGTCTTATTCCACGAGGACGGCAGGGTGAAGGGCGTCGCCACCGGCGACATGGGCCGTACGGCGGGCGGCGAGCAAGGGCCGAATTTCGAACCCGGCGTGGAGTTGCACGCCACCTACACCGTTTTCGCCGAAGGTTGCCGGGGATCGCTGTCCCAGCAGTTGATGGAACACTTCAACTTGCGCGACGGCGTGCAGCCGCAGACGTACGGCATCGGCATCAAGGAACTGTGGGAAGTCCAGCCCGATAAGCATAAACCCGGCACTGTCGTGCACACCGTGGGTTGGCCGCTGACGTCCGACGTCTATGGCGGTTCCTTCCTCTATCACCTGGGCGAGAATTTGGTGGCGGTGGGCTTCATCGTAGGACTCGATTACACCAACCCTTATCTCTCGCCGTTCGATGAAATGCAGCGCTTCAAGACCCACCCGAAGATTCGCCCCATTTTCGAGGGTGGACGGCGCGTGGCCTATGGCGCGCGCGCGCTCAACGAAGGCGGCTTCCAGTCGATTCCTAAACTGGTGTTTCCGGGCGGCGCGCTGGTCGGCGCATCGGCGGGGTTCATGAACGTGCCGCGCATCAAGGGCTCGCACACCGCGATGAAATCGGCGATCGAATGCGCCGACGCCATCGTCCAGAACTGGGGCGTGGATGCGCCCGCGGAACTGAACGCCTATCCCGAAAGCCTCAAAAAATCGTGGCTGTGGTCGGAACTCTACAAAGCCCGCAACATCCGCCCGTCGTTCCACAAGGGCTTGTGGCTGGGCATCGCGTACTCCGCCCTCGACACCTATTTATTCCGTGGGCGCGCGCCGTGGACGTTCCAGAACCATTCCGACCACGATCAGCTCCAGCGGGCGCAAAAACCGATGCAAATCGACTATCCCAAGCCCGACGGCGAGATCACTTTCGACAAGTTGAGTTCGGTCTTCATTTCCAACACCAACCACGAAGAAGACCAACCGTGCCACCTGACGCTCAAGGACCCGGACGTGCCGGTGAACACCAACTTGGTGCTCTATGATGGGCCGGAGCAGCGTTTTTGTCCGGCGGGGGTCTACGAATTCGTCGATGTGGAAGGCGGGCCGGAAGGCGAAAAGCGCCTGCAAATCAATGCCCAGAACTGCGTGCACTGCAAAACTTGCGACATCAAGGACCCAACCCAGAATATCGTCTGGGTCACGCCGGAAGGCGCGGGCGGGCCCAATTACCCGAATATGTAACGCAGGCCTTGTTGCGGGGCGGACAGGGGGGAGCTAAACTCACCCCATGTCCGTGTTTACATTCCGCTTTCCCCCGCCTCGCTTGATGCTCACCGCACTGACCGGTGCGGTTTTCGCCCTGTCCACACCCGCACCAGCCAGCGAGGTCAAAGCCGCCGCAACTGAGTTGGGCCAAAGCGCCGCTGGGCACTATCTGGCGGGACGCCATGCCGAACAGGTGGGCGAAGACGCCAACGCCCTGTCCTTCTATGCCACCGCCGCCACGGACACCCAAATGGTGACATCCGATCTGTACCGGCGCATCTACTTCCTGTCGTTGACAGAGGGGCGCATCGGCGATGCGCTGGGCGCGCTCGAAAAAATTGAATCGCTGGGAGACAAGGCCCCCTTCGCCAACCTGCTGCGCGCGGTGCACGCCCTTAAAATCGGCAAGTATGAAAACGTCGGCGAACTGCTCAAGGACAGGCAGACCAGCCTGCCGGGTTTACTCTACCCGCCCCTGGTGGCCTGGGCCCAAATCGGCCAGAACGATTTGGAAGGCGCGCTCGAAGCCCTGGAAGAAACCAACAAGAGCCAGCCGATCCTGCGCAATTACCTGCTGGCCTCGATGTACGACATGATGGGAGATCGGCAGCAAGCTGAACAGCACTACCTTCGCGTTTTGCAGGATTCCGGTATGTCCTTGCGTCTGGTGGAATTGCTGGGGCGGCACTATGAACACACCGGGGAAACCGCCAAAGCCCGCGAACTGTATGAGAAATTCGCCAACGAAAGCGATCTTGCGGGCCTCGCGATGCTGGCGGCGCTGGAAAAACGCCTCAAAACCAAGAAACGCGCGAAATTGGCTGTAACCACCCCTCAGGAGGGGGCGGCGGAAGGCCTGTTCAACATCGCCCGCGTTTTGCAAAGCCAGTCGGGCGACGACCGGGTTTTGGTGCTGGCGCACTTGGCGTTGTTCCTGCGTCCGGACTTGGAACCGGCGAAGATGGTGGTCGCCGCCGCGCGCGAAAGCGAAGGCCGCCATAGCGAAGCCGCCGCCATTTACGAGCGCATTGCGAAATCCTCTCCGCTCAGTTGGAACGCGCGGCTGCAGCTGGCCGACAACCTGGACCGGATGGACAGGACCGACGCGGCCATTCGGCTCTACGAAACTCTGGCGCGCGAACGGCCCAAGCAAGAAACCGCCTTGGTCGAAAAGGGTCGGGTGCTGCGCCGCCATGAGCGTTTCGAGGAAGCCATTGTGGCTTACAGTGACGCCCTGGACCGCCTGGACAAGCCCGAACACCGCCATTGGCCGATCTATTACGCCCGCGGTATCTCCTACGAACAGACCCAACAATGGCCCAAGGCCGAAGCGGATTTCCTCAAGGCGTTGGAATTCGAACCCGACCAACCCCTGGTGCTCAACTATTTGGGCTATTCATGGATTGACCAGGGCATGCATCTGGAGCGGGCGCTTAAAATGATCGAAAAGGCGGTGGAGCTGCGCCCCCGCGACGGCTACATCGTCGACAGCCTGGGCTGGGGCCTATACCGGTTGGAACAGTTCGACAAAGCGGTCACGAAATTGGAGCGCGCGGTGATGCTGCGCCCCGCCGACCCGGTCATCAATGACCACTTGGGCGATGCCCTGTGGCAGGTCGGGCGCAAACGCGAAGCGCGGTTCCAATGGGAACGGGCCAGAACGCTCGAAACGGACGAAAAGCTGCTCAAGCTGATCGAGCGCAAACTCGCAGTCGGTCTTGACGCCGCTACCCAGGAATAACGGGGCAAACATGCCCGTTTCTCCGCCCAAGTCCGTCACCCGCAAAGCACGCGCCAAGATCAACCTCTACCTTCACGTCACGGGCCAGCGCGACGACGGCTATCATGAGCTCGATAGCCTGGTGGCGTTCGCCGATATCGGCGACACCCTCACCGTCAGTGCGGGACAGGGCGGTTTGAGCCTGGAACTCATCGGGCCTTTCGCCCAAGACTTAAACGATGATTCGGAAAACAACTTGGTGCTCCACGCCGCGCGCGCGTTGGCGGCTCACGCGGGCGTTGCGCCAAACGCCCACATCGTTTTGGAAAAGAACCTGCCGGTGGCGTCCGGCATCGGTGGCGGTTCGGCGGACGCGGCGGCGGCGTTGCTCGCACTCTACACCTTTTGGGGAATCGAGCTGCACGACGACGATATCCACCATGTCGCCCACGACGTCGCCGACGATGTGGACACCGCGCGTGCGCTTTCCACCCTGTTTAAGGTGTGGCGAGATGATCTCGACGCCGATCTTCTGGGCGCGATCGGCTTGGAGCTGGGTGCGGACGTGCCGGTGTGCCTGGCGGACCGCCCGGTATTTATGGGCGGGATTGGGGAAAAACTCGAACTCGCCCCCCACCTGCCCCACGCCTGGCTGGTTCTGGCCAATCCCGGCGTAGCGGTTTCGACCCCCGGCGTCTTCAGGGCGCGTGCCGAGGCCCAAGGAGAGAATTTTTCCAACCCCGCACGGTTCCAGGGCCACCCCCGCGATGCGGCGCACTTCGCCGAAATCCTGGCCGGGCGGCACAACGATCTCATGGCTCCGGCGATTGCGCTGGAACCCGTCATCCAGGACGTATTGGACGCGTTGGCGGCGCAAGATGGTTGCCTGTTGGCGCGCATGAGCGGCTCCGGCGCGACCTGTTTCGGCCTGTTCACCCGAATACCCGAGGCCCTGGCCGCCGCCGGGCGGCTCGCCGCGGCGCACCCCGGGTGGTGGGTGGAAGCGGCGGAATTGCTGGACGCGCCAGTGGATTTCTAGGCCCGCGCACCCATGCCCGCCCCGGCTTCAAATTTCTGTCATTCCCCGCTTGCGCCCGCGCGCGGAACCGCTTATTTTCCCCCGCACACCATCCCGAAAGGGAACTCTGGTGGGGCGTGGCCAAGTGGTAAGGCAACGGTTTTTGGTATCGTGTACCGTAGGTTCGAATCCTACCGCCCCAGCCAAAATGAAAGGCTCCCATTCGGGAGCCTTTTTGTTGTTGTCGGTTTTTCTTTAGTTTGTCATAAGTGGCTTTAGAATGTCACAACGACGCCTTAGCCTGTCACCAAATCCGGTCAATATCCTGGAAAATCAGCATGTTGGCCGGTTTTGCATTTCGAACGCGTTTTTTGGTGATTTTTGCCGTTTTACGACCGGTTAGCCCTCCATAGCAGACCTTTTCAGATTGCGCTTCGTATGTCCGCTTCTAGCCAGAAGCGGACTAGTTCTTGGGGTGGTTAGCAACCGCCGCCATCACCAAGTCCGCCAATAGTGCCGTGGGCTGCTATTTCTTGACCCCTATTTGAGAAACATCTTACGATTTATCCACTGAAGGTTTTGCCTTCCGGGTTCCGAAAATGTTCATCCGCTACCATTGGGGAGAGGAAGCATGGGGTTCCGCTGCGAGTTCAACTACATCTTGAGATTACGGCCGCATCAGGGCCTCGACGAGGCGGGCCTGACGGTCGGTGAGACCTACGCGTTCACCAAGAGCGAACACCGCGTCTATCCCGTCGATGCTCCAATCGATCTGGCAAACGGTGCTTGGGAGATAATCGCGCGCATCGAAGTGGACGAGAAGAAACTGCGCGCCGTGCCGAAAACCTTTCGTCTGACCCCGGGCCCGACCGGCAGCGCCGACATCATGGTGGACAAACGCAAACCTCCGCCTGAAACCACATTATTTTTGGCCGAGCTTTACAAGGACGAGAACTTCTTTGACCTCATCGCCCACACGATAAGAGCGGGCGCGAAGTTCTAAGATGAGTTCATTGCAAAACTCTCCCTCGGGATTATTGGCGCTTTTGCAGACCTCAACGACAAAAATATTATTTTCATGTCGAGAAATCTTACTGCCCTGTTGGGAAACATTATTCTCATGTTGGAAAATGTTATCCATGTGTTGGGAAAGGATGGAATAGCTCACCTCTTCGCCCGGACCACTGTCCGTCATGCACCCCTGAACTGAAGACCCGGTCAGATAGACGGATTGAATGATGTCGCGGCGGTTCGGCTCCGTCATGAGACGCTGCAAACAGCCGGACGGAACCTCTTCGCCATCGACATGAAAGCGCCCTGCATCGATTTCAACGTGCCATGGCCATCCAATGAGTACAGGAGAGATTTCCTCCGCCACCGCATGACCCGTGGAAAAAACGGTTACGATCATCAAAAAGCTGGCGGTTGTTAACGTTGACCTTGCTTTCCTTTGCATGGTGTCCTCCTCGTCAAGGTCAAGCGTCGCTGTCCGGATCGCCCCTGGCTCAAGTCGTCTTTGGCCACACACCAACACGGAAAGCCCAAGAGGCCGTTCAAGCCCTCCCCATGGGAAGGAGCTGAACGTTTCTTGAAAAGGGCTACTGTTTCTTTCTCGGGTCCAAGGCAATGTCCAGGGCGTCGCCCGGCACCTCGACCCACTCCGTACCGGTCCAGCGGGAGATATGGTTATTCTTGCAGCCGATGACCCATGCGTGGTTGTCGGGATCGACATCGATGCGTCTAAAGCAACCGCCGTGACCATTCCAGCGGTTATCGGCCCATTCGTATGGAACTTTGGCCGTGCCGACCATCCAGATCGTACTGCCACTGCCGATATCGACGCCTTTGCCCCCCATGGTCACCCATTTATTATTCTTGTCGGACCACACCATGGTAACGTCGTTGCAGTCGATGGCGACGGGAGCC
>JANQJR010000019.1 GCA_028281525.1 Magnetovibrio sp. | reverse complement strand
GTGCACCGCTGGCTGCCCGCCGCCATGGTCGCGCCGACGCCGGTCTCCGCCCTGCTGCATGCCGTGGCGGTGGTGAAGGCCGGTGTGTTCTCGGTGGTCAAGGTGGTGGTTTATGTGTTCGGCCTGGACCTGTTGAGCACCCAGCACGGCGACGACTGGTTGTTGCTGGTGGCGGGCTTCACCATTATCGCCGCAAGCATCATCGCGTTGCGCCAAAACAACCTCAAGCGCCGGCTGGCCTACTCCACCGTTTCGCAACTCAGCTACGTCATTCTCGCCACCGCGATCCTCGCCCCCATATCGGTGGCGGGCGCGGCCCTGCACATCGCCGCGCATGCATTCGGCAAGATCACGCTGTTTTTCGCCGCGGGCTCCATCTACACCGCCGCGCACAAGACCGAAGTCAGCCAACTCGACGGCATCGGCAAACGCATGCCGTTCACCATGATCGCGTTCGGTATCGGCGCGCTTTCCATGATCGGCATACCGCCCACCGCCGGTTTCATCTCGAAGTGGTACATCCTGTCCGGCGCGCTGGAAACCGGCGAAGCCTTCGCCATCTTGGTGATCGTCGCGTCGACGCTGTTGAATGCGGGATACTTCCTGCCGATCGTTTACGCCGCGTTCTTCAAGGATGAAAAGCCGCGTGACGACGGCGACCCCTTTCACAAATACGACGACCACGGCGAGGCGCCGCTGGCGGTGGTGATGGCCTTGAGCTTCACCGCACTGGGCACCGTGGTGTTGTTCTTTTTCCCGGACGTGCCGCTGGCCTTGGGCCGCGCGCTGGTGGGAGGGTAACTCATGAGCGAAGACAAAAAAGCCGAAGCTCCGAAACGCGAAGCGGTCATGGGGGGTAAAAGCATACCCCTGGATATCACTGGCCAGCCCATGCATTGGCTGGTACGCCCCAAGACCATCAAGCTGCTGTGGGTGTTGGGCATCGCGCTTTTGGCCCTCACCACGTGGCTGGGCACCACCGTGCACCCGCATGCGCAATTCAGCATCGAAGGTACGCTCGGCTTTTATTCGTGGTACGGCTTCATCACCTGTGTGGCCATGGTGCTGTTCGCCAAACTGCTGGGGCTGATCTTGAGCCGGAAGGATACGTTCTATGACTGATGTATCGTCCAGCCTGCTCATCTCCCCGTCCCTGATCTTGATCCTGGGCGCGTTCCTGCTGCCCACCGTGAACGGTTGGGCGCGCGCGGCATTGATTTTGATCTTGCCGCTGCTGACGCTCGGCGCGATCTGGCAGGTCGGCGACGGCGTGCAGATGACCGCGCAGTTCCTGGACTATCAGTTGGAACTGGTGGAAGGCTCCAATCTTTCCAGACTCTTCGCCACCATCTTCGCCATCATGGCGTTCGCGGGCGGGCTGTTCGCGCTCAACCAGAAAACTACGGTCGAACTGGTCGCCGCCTTTGCGTATGCGGGCAGCGCCATCGGCGTAGCGCTGGCGGGCGATCTGATCACCGTGTTCCTGTATTGGGAATTGATGGCCGTGGGCTCGACCATGGTGGTTTGGGCGGCGCGTACGGAAGCGTCGGGCCGCGCGGCCATGCGTTACGCGCTGGTGCACCTGTTCGGCGGCGTGGTGCTGATGGTCGGCATTGTGGCTTACATTCAAGACACCGGATCGATCGACTTCACATTGATGGGGGCGAACAGCTTCGCCACCTGGCTGATCCTGATCGGCTTTTTGATCAACACCGGCGCGCCGCCGCTCTCAGCGTGGTTGCCGGATGCCTATCCGGAAGCCAGTTGGTCGGGCACGGTGTTTTTGTCGGCGTTCACCACCAAGACCGCCGTTTATGTGTTGCTGGTGGGGTTCGCAGGCGAACAGGTCCTGATCTGGATCGGCGTCTATATGATTTTCTACGGTATCGTCTATGCGCTGTTGGAAAACGACATGCGCCGTATCCTGGCCTACTCCATCGTCAACCAGGTGGGTTTCATGGTGGTCGGCGCGGGCATCGGCACGGAAATGGCGATCAACGGCGCGTCCAGTCACGCGTTCACCCACATCATCTACAAGGCGCTGCTGTTGATGAGCGCCGGTTCGGTGATGTACATGACCGGTGGCAAACGCAAGTGCACCGATCTGGGCGGCCTGTTCCAGAGCATGCCGCTTACCGCACTCGCGGGCATCATCGGCGCGCTGGCGATCAGTTCGTTCCCCTGGACCAGTGGGTTCGTGTCGAAATCCATGACCAACCAGGCCTCCTACGACGAAGGCATGCTGATCGTGTGGTTCTGCCTGATGGCGGCGAGCGCGGGCGTATTTCTGCACGCGGGCATCAAGTTCCCGTGGTTCGTGTTTTTCCAGAAGGACTCAGGCTTGCGCCCGAAGGACCCGCCGTGGAACATGAAGGCGGCAATGATCCTGTTCAGTTTTCTCTGCATCTGGATGGGCGTGCAACCGGGCCCGCTCTACGACCTGCTGCCGTACCCGACGGATTACGAGCCCTACACCAGCGCCCACGTGTACGAGATGCTACAATTGCTGCTGTACTCGGGCCTCGCATTCTTCGTGCTGCTGCCGCTGATGAAACGCAAGCTGACCATCACGCTCGACTTCGACTGGTTCTACCGCAAGTTCGCCGTCGATGTATCGGCGCGCCTGGCGGAAATGGCCTCGAAGCTGATCGGCGCCTTTATCTGGGTGCGCGACTACCTGATCAGCGCCGTGATCGACGCGGCGTCCCATCACCACAATCCGCGCGGCGTCCTGGCCCGCACCACGCCCGCGGGCGTGATGGTGTTCTGGGTGGTGGTGGTGCTGTTCGCGTACCTGCTGATGTATCTGTTTGTCTAGAACCGAGAGATCCATCCGATGGAAGCCGTTCTCGATTTCTTGGAATTCGCATTGATCAGCACCGCCGTGCTGGCGGGCTACTTCCTGCCCGCCATCATCGCGCAAATCCGCGATCCGCTGGGCGCATTCCCGGTGTTCAACCTCAACCTGTTTTTAGGCTGGACGGTGGTTGGCTGGTTTTTCGCGCTGTACTTAAGCCTGCGCAAACCACCGCCAAACAAACGGCCCGAGGAATAAGTTAGCTCTTCGCCCCCGGCATCCAGCTTTTGACCTTGACCGGCGCACCGGACTGGGTGCGCATCACGCGCTGACCATCCGCATCGCGGAACTGCTTGGCGACGGAGGGATCTTTTTTCTGCTTCTCATTTTCCGCCCTGAACGCGGTGACCATGGCATCCAGCGGAATCTCCGTGCGCGGTCCTTTGCGCAGCGAAATGGAAAAGGCGGTGTTGGATGTGATCTTGGACAACTGCGCGGGCTTCAAGTGGCCGAAGCGCCGCCAGATGCTGGACAGGAACAGTTCGACATCGTCCGGCAGGAACAACTCCACATCCACGTCGGGGCGGCCCCGCGAAAAGGCGTGGTAGACCGTGGGTTCGATCGGGCCTTGCTCATCCGCGACGAACACGGCGGGCATCAGCTTGCGGCCCTCATAGGCGATGGCATAGAACGCCTGGGAGAGATACAGCAGGCGGTGCATTTTCATCGGCTGAAGATATTCGTTCTCGTTCAGCGCCTGGTCGGCGAACCAGATGGCCACATCGAACGTGGAATTGACCGCAAACGTCATCATCTTCCGCCCGGTATCGGGACCGGATCTTTAAGGTTAGAGGTACCAAACTGTATCATGAGAATGGGGCCAAATGGTTAACGTTTTGCCCCACGAGAGCGGCTCAGGCCGTCTCATCCAGCAATGCCTGCGACATTTCATCCGCCACGCCTAAGATCTTCAGGCTGGCCCCGTAAGCGGCTTCTGCAGCGATCAGGCTGGCGAACTCGCGTCCGACGTCGGTGTCGGAATACTGCGACTGGACCTCTTGCGCCCCGGCACCCAGCACACCCGCCGGGTCCGCCAACTGGCGCGGTACTCCCGCCACGCCCCCAGTCACACCGCCCGCCTGCCCGCTTTGGCCCGTGGCCACGGACACACTCTGAATTTCCGAGCTGCGATACCCCGCCGTTGAGACGTTGGCGATATTGTCCGCCACCGCAGCGACGCGCTGCGTGCTCACGTTCAGTCCCGATGCGGCTGTTTTGAGAACGCTGGCAACCATCAGCGAAATCCTGAAAAAGTTCCGGACGGACCACCCGCCCGGATACATCTTCAGGGTCGCAAAAAACGCACAAATCCTCAGTGACCCCCATCACAGATATCGTCACATGCAGAAAAATTTTTGATTTCACAGTGTTAAAGGGCGAACGAGACGCTGGTGCCCAGATGTTTGGGCGCGTTTCCGATCACTTCCGCCGTGCCTTCGTAGGCGCGAATGGCCTTGCCCAATGCCTGGTGGAAGCCGGGCCCACCCTTGGCCTGTCCGGCGGCGGAATCGCCATCGCCCTGATGTTGATGCAACAGGTGAAGGAACATGCTCGAGGTGGTGTCGAAATTGGAAGTCGGATTGGGCGGCGACTGCGGTGGCGATGGCAGCGTTTGCTGCTGGCGGCGCGCCTGCATCCACTCCGTGAAGCCCTGGAAGTTGAAATTGGCATCCGCAAAAATTTCGGCGGTCGGGCTGAGCTCTTCAACCGGGGCAGAGATCGAGGTCGCCACATTGCGCCCACCGGACGGCATATGTCCGGATGCAATGTTGGGCGTCGCAGGCGACGCAATGGGTCTGGCTGGAAGCGCCATGACCTGTCCTCACTCAAATCCCCGTTCGCGTCCGTTAAGCGTTCGCGAACTCTTGTGCGTTCCCCTGGGCTTTCTCAGGCCTGCGCTTTGGGCAAGACCGACAGCTCCGTCCCCCCAACGGCACCACACCGCATAGACGACAGAGCGCGCGCCAAACCCTTTTGTTTTTCAGGGCTTTAGACGCACAAAAGCCTCGGTCGTGATCTATCCATTCTGGAATCAAGACCGGGAACATCTTTTTTCTAGAGCACCGCTGACGTGGCCCGCTTCTGCGGAACGAGCGGCTATGGTAAAGATTGTACTAACAAATCAGTGGTTTGTGCCATCAAAAAGTGAACCCACGATATCTAGTGGCACAGTAGAGATGGTCATGAATGGATCAGAAATCCATTCATTTCGCCGCGCCGCTCACATAACGCCTCAAGAAATCGATCACAGCCGGGCCTGCGCCGTGCTCAAAGACGTCGTTGTGACCGGCGGTGGCAAGCCACAAGGCCTCCTTCGGTTCTTGCGCCGCCTCGAACAACTGCCGACCCAGCTTTTGCGGCACCGTTCGATCTTGTTCACCGTGGACAACAAACACCGGTGCGCTCACGTCCGCGATACGTTCGATGGAGGCATAACGGTCTTTCATCAGCAGGTGCACCGGCAGGAACGGGTAATGCACCGCCCCCGTGTCCGCGGTGGACGTGAACGGTGCCTCCAATACCAGGGCCGCAACGGGCGTGCCCGCCTGGGCCGCCTCCGCCGCCATTTTCACCGCCACACCGGTGCCGAGGGATTCGCCGTACAACACCACTTGGTTGGACGGAACCCCAAGGGATGGGAGCGCCGCCATCACCGCACGCCCGTCGGCATAAAAGCCCTCCTCCGAGGGTTCGCCCGGGTTGCCGCCGTACCCCCGGTATTCCGCCAGCACCAAGCCAAAGCCAGCATCCAAGAAGAGGCGCGCCTTGAAACCCCGGTGGCCAATGTTGCCGGCATTGCCATGGAACAGCACCACCGTGGGCATGCCCTGGGTCCCGGGCGGTGCAGCCCAGGCGAGCAGTATCAGACCGTCTTCGGTGGTGATGCTCACTTCCCGCATGTCGGGCATGCCGCTTGCGGCGGGAAACGGTTTTCTCGAGTCCGGAAAATACATCAGGTTGCGCTGCATCGCGTACATCAGAACCACAACCGCCACGTAGAAGACACCGGCGGCGACGAAAACGTTGATCATGGTTTTACCGAAACCCTCGTTCATACGGGACTCATCTGCGTTGAACATATGGTTTTAGGCTATAACACAGTTATGAAGTTTCTCTGCGACGAAATGTTGGGCGGTTTGGCCCGCTGGCTGCGTGCGGCGGGTTATGACGCCGATATGGCCGTGCCCGGCGAAGCGGACCGGGGCATGGTGCGCCGCGCCCGCGCCCAGAGCCGCCGTCTCATCACCCGCGACCGGGCGCTGTTGCAGATCAAGCATGCGCGCGACATCGCCATCCTGCTTCACGCCCAAAACCTGGATGGCTGGGCGGAAGAGTTGGGCAAGCGCCATGGTCTCAACTGGCTTTTGGCGCCGCTTAGCCGGTGTCTGGTCTGTAACGTGAATTTGGTGGAAGCCGATACGGAAGCGCTTTCGCGCATGCCCGAGGATTCGCGCGCGCTGGGTGGGCCGTTCCGCATGTGCCCCAGTTGCAAACGCGGCTATTGGCCCGGCAGTCACGTCAAACGCATGAAAGCGCGACTTCAAGGCTTCGCGGCTTTGGCTGGACAGAACCCGGTTGAGCCGCCATGATCCGCGCCATGGAAACGAACAAAAAAACGGGCGAGAAAATGGGCGCCCCCCTCCCCTTGATCGTCGGCATCAGCGGCGCGACCGGCGCGGCGCTGGGGATCGAAACGCTACGGGCCTGCCAAGACCTCAAAATCCCGACGCACCTGATCATCACCGAAAGCGGGTTGCGTACAATCAAATACGAAACCGATATGCCGATCGATGAGATCAAGACGCTGGCAACGGTCACGTATTCCAACAAGGACATCGGCGCGGCGGTGGCAAGCGGTTCGTTCAAGGCCCGCGGCATGGTCGTCGCGCCCTGTTCCATCAAGACCCTTTCGGGAATCGCCGGGTCGTTTTCCCACAACCTGATGATCCGCGCCGCCGACGTGTGCCTGAAGGAACGCCGCCCGGTGGTCCTGATGGTGCGCGAAACGCCCCTACACAAGGGACATCTGGACCTGATGCGCCACGCAACTGACCTGGGCTGTCAGATCATGCCGCCCATGCCGGCATTTTACGCCAAGCCGCGAAGCATCGACGATATGGTGCGCCACACCGTCGGGCGCGCCTTGGACCTGTTGGGCGTCGAGCACGACCGTGTGGAGCGCTGGCAAGGCGAAGGTTAGAGGCAGGACTCATTATTGTGATGCGTTTGGCGGAGACGATTTTCCACTTGGACAAGGCGACGAGACCGCCGTCATGCCCTTCATGACAAGGGCTTGGCAACGACGTCCAAGTGGAAAATCGCCCCGTCCGAAGGATTTGCGAAAACCGCTCCCCGGGCAGCGTCAAAGCCGCTTGAAAGTGGTGTCGCACTTCCGGCGCGCTTTTTCCTTGCCGGGAAACGGTTTTTGCAAACCAAACGTAACAGAATAATGAGTCCTGCCCCTAATTTTCGCCGCAATTGATTCATATCAAGGCGGCTGGACGGCGCCTCACCCACAATCCCCGAATTGACGAACAAGGACCCCCTTATGGCTTTGATTACCTGGAGCGACGCGCTCAAACGCGGCATCGCCTTCCAAGACGAAGATCACGAACAGGCCGTACACCTGATGAACGCCTTGCAGACCTGCAGCGACGAAGACCTACCCCGCCTCTACGCCGAATTGTACACCCACACCAAAGAGCACTTGGCCCGCGAGGATGAGCTGATGGAACGCATCGGCTTCTTCGCCAAGGACATGCACATGGCCGAACACGCCCGCGTGCTGGGCGAGATGCAAGCGTTTCAGGACAAGCTCGACGCCGGGGACTTGGCCGCGGTGCGCGCCTACGTCGAACAGGCGGTGCCGGAGTGGTTTCTCAACCATCTGGATTCCATGGACACGGCAACCGCCATGTTCGCGCGGCAAATGGGCGAAAGCTAGGGCCCGGCCCTAAGCGCCCTCACCGCCACCACCTGAGCAACCAGCGCACCGGCATACCCAGCGGCGCGGGCCAATCGCGGGGATAGCCGTGATGTTCGCCCACCAGTTCGTCCGGCAGGGGCTGGATGGGCGCACCGTGCGCCAAGATGCGCCGCACCCGCTCTGTCGTCACGGGGTGGGAGCGCAGAAGAGAGGGTTCGGTCCCCGGCTGGTGCGGCATGAACATGTAGCGCAGCAGTCCCTTCTGTTGGTATTCCAGTTTTTCCAGGGCGCGGGCCAGGGCTTCGGGCTCTCCGCTGATATTGAGCGCGCCCAAATCCGCTTCGAATTCCCGCGCCCGCGACAGCGCCATCTGAATCAAGAAACTCATCAACGGCGCCATCAGCAACAACGCCAAAGCCCCCCAAGGCAAATGTGAGCCGCCACTGGCCGCCATGGGAATGTTGAAAATGAACAGGATCACGCCGACGAACGACAGGGTGCGGGTCATGCGCGTGACCAAATCCGCCATGCCCAAAACCGCCAGATCGCCGGATGCGATATGGCTCACCTCATGCGCCAGCACCGCCGCGATCTCCCGCGCGCTGAGCCCTTGCACCAACGGACCGGTGAGCACGATGGCCGCATCATTCTCCCCGCCGCCGGTGGAAAAGCCGAGCATCATGTCCGCATCCAACAGGTACAACTCCGGTACACGCGACAAGCCCGCCCGGCGGGAGAGTTCTTCGAGGATCTTGTGCAGCACCGGCGCTTGATCGACCGGCAGCTTCATCGCGCCGATGCCTTTGAGCATCCAGGTCTTCGACATACTTCGGCCGAAGACGAGGAACATAAACGTGAACGTGGCGGTGATGATCAACCCGTCCCATCCCGCCAGCACGAAGCCGATCATCGCCAACAAGGCCGTCATCGCCGTCAGCATCGAGATGGTTTGCAGCAGGTTTCGCATATTGGTCGCGGGGCTCATGGCAAAGGGCTTCTCCCCTTATAAATGCGCATGCATCGCCCGCGGCTCAAGCGCCAAACGTCATGCTCCCATCACGTATCCGTGCGGGCCTTGACGATCATGTCGCAGATTTCGCGCACCGCGCCGCCACCGCCGGGTTTGGCCGTGACGTAACGCGCCGCCGCAATGGCCTCGGGCACGGCATCCGCAACGCTGAGCGGCATGCCGACGGCCTGCATCAACGCCACATCCGTCAGGTCGTCGCCCATGTGCGCGACTTCGTGCAAGTCCGCGCCCACGGCTTTTGCGATGGCCTTCAGTTCGGCGAGTTTGTCTTCCGCGCCGATGCGTACATGCTGGATTCCCAAATGATCGGCCCGCGCGATGGTCGAGGTCGCCTTGCTTGCGGAAATAATGCACATCTCGACGCCAGCCTTGAGGGCGCACTTGATGCCGAGCCCATCCTTGACGTTGAACTTGCGGAACTGCAGGCCGTCTTCGGTGTAATAGAGGCCGCCATCGGTCATCACGCCGTCGACGTCGAGCGACAGCAACTTGATCTGGCCCAACCGCAGTTCGGCTTCGCGGGCTGTGAGTTTTTCGGTCATTGCAAGTTCAGTCCCGAGGAATCTATTTTTTCAAACGATAGCATATAGCCCAAGAGGATAGGTGACTTGCTTTCGTCGAATCCCGTATGATTGGGATCGTACTGATTTAAAAGCATAAACAAACATTAAAGACGTGCTTAGGTGGGGAACGACCATGAACATTTCACAATGGAATGCGCTATGAGAGCGCTGAGCATCCGAACAAAACTCATCAGCGTCGTCACCATCATTTTGGTGGCCGGTTTCGTTGCGACCAATCTTCTGAACTATCAAGTTTCGCGGGGTGCGCTGCGCACCACCATCTTGGAAAACGAACTTCCGCTGTCGTCCAACAATGTCTATTCGGCGATCCAAGCGGATCTGCTGCGCCCGATTTTCATATCGTCTTTGATGGCGAACGACACTTTCCTGCACGACTGGGTGACGGAAGGCGAGGTCGACGCCAGCCGCATGGTGCGATATCTGACGCAAATCCGCAGCCGCTACGAGACCTTCACGTCTTATTTCATTTCCGCGAACAGTTTGAAGTACTACCACTTCGAAGGCGTGTCGAGAACACTCAGCGAAACCAATCCTGAGGACCGCTGGTTTTTCGAAGCCCGCGACAGCCAAGATCCGTATGTGGTCAATGTAGACTTCAACTATCAGCAAAACCGGTCCATTACGATCTTCATCAATTACCGGGTGATCGACGAAAACGGAACATTCTTAGGGATTACCGGTGTCGGCTTGGGATTGGGCTCGGTGTCCAGTCTGGTGAAAAGATATCGTGAGCAATTCCGCAGGGACGTCTATTTCGTCGATGACGCGGGCCTCATCCGCGTACATGCCGACCCGGGCATGTCCAACAAAATCACGGTGTTCGATATCGAAGGCTTGGGTGAAATCGCCAACGAGGTGTTGCGCAATCAGCGCGGTTCCTACACGTACCAGAACCAAGACGACAAAATCCTGCTCACCACCCGCTACATTCCGGAACTCAAATGGCACCTGTTCATCGAATTGCCGGAATCCCAGGCGTTGAAGGACATGCAACAGGGCTTCATCCGCAACCTGATGATCGGTCCCGTGGTGATCTTGATCACCGTCTTGTTGATCGCATACACCATCAACATCTTCCAGCGCAGACTGGAAGACATGGCCATCACCGATAAGCTCACCAATCTTCACAATCGCCAGCATTTCGAATTGATGCTTGAACAGGGACTGGCGCGGTTCAAACGGAGCGAGCGTCCCTTCTCCCTGCTGATGATGGACATCGATCATTTCAAGTCCATCAACGATACGCTGGGCCACTTGGCCGGCGACGAGGCCATCCGCCGCGCCGGCCGGATCTTGCGCAGCCATGCACGCGAAAACGACGTGTTATGCCGTTGGGGCGGTGACGAGTTCATCATCTTGGCGGAAGACTGCACCGCCGAACAGGCCCTTCGTCTCGCCGAAGACGCCCGTCACGCGATCCACGCGACGAACTTCGCGCCGGGCAAAAACATCAAACCCGTGACCCTCAGCGTCGGCATCACCCAGGTGATTCCCGGCGACGGTCAAGACAGCTTGATTGATCGCGCCGATGCGGCCCTGTACAAAGCGAAGGAGAACGGACGCGACCGCATCGAAACCGTCCTCGCATAAATTTTGGGCGTAAAGGACCACCCCATATGAAAGACAGCCTCAAACCCGGCATCGTATACGAACACATGTACACCGTGCCGCTCGACAAGACCGTGCCGTCTCTGTATCCGGATGCGCCGGAATTTCAGGAAATGCCGGAAGTCTTTGCCACCGGTTTCATGGTCGGCTTCCTGGAATGGTCGTGCATCAAGGCGATCGAAGAGCACCTGGACTGGCCCGATGAGATGACCGTCGGCACCCACATCGACGTCAGTCACGAGGCCGCCACGCCACCGGGCATGACCGTCACCGGCTCGGTCAAGCTGACCGAGGTGGACGGCAAGCGTCTGATGTTCGAGGTCGAGGCCCATGACGGCATCGATACCATATCGCGGGGCCGGCACGAGCGTTTCATCATCAATCGCGACACGTTCTCCGCGCGGGTCAAACAGAAAAGCGAAGGCGCTTCAGGCTGAACGCCGAAGGTTGATAGACCGCCCCTAAATCATGAATTGCACCCCACCCTTTGTGCTGATCGACGACGCCGGCACGTCCGGCGGGGCGATGCTGTTCAACGATGCTCTTGAGGTGTTGACGTGCGCCACCCCCGAGGACGTTCCGTCAATCTTGGCACGGATCGAAGAGGCGCTGTCCGAGGGTTATCACGTGGCAGGTTATATGGCGTATGAGTTGGGCTACGCGCTGGAGCCCAAGCTCGCCCCCCTGATGCCGCCGGACCGGAACGGCCCGCTGATCTGGATGGGCGTGTTCTCCACACCCGATACCGTCGGTGACGATCTGTTTGCCGGGTGGGCTATGGAGGATTGCGCCGTCACGGACCTGAACGCACGGCTCAGCCGCGCAGATTACATCGCCCAGGTGGAACGCATCCGCGACCATATCCGCGCGGGCGATGTCTACCAGATCAACCACACGTTCCAGCAAGACTTCGATTTTTCCGGAAGCCCGCTGGCGCTTTACGCCCGCCTGCGCCGACGTCAGCGCGCGCGCTATGGCGCGCTGGTTGCGACGGGGGAAGAGCACATTTTGTCTTTGTCGCCGGAACTGTTCGTCGAAGTGGGCGCCAACATCGCACGCACCCGCCCCATGAAAGGCACCGCACCGCGCGCCGCCAATCCCACCAAGGACCAGGACCTGCGCACGTGGCTCAGCCGGGACGAAAAGTCCCGCGCGGAAAACCTGATGATTGTGGATTTGTTGAGAAACGATCTGGGCCGCGTGGCGTTGGTGGGCTCGGTCAATGTCACCGACTTGTTTTCGGTGGAGACCTACCCCACGCTTCATCAAATGACGTCGGGAATCGAAGCCAAACTGCGGCCTGCCGTCCGTTTCGCCGACGTGATGCGCGCGCTGTTTCCCTGCGGCTCCGTTACCGGCGCGCCAAAGGTGAAAGCGATGGAGATCATTCGTACGCTCGAAGCCGGGCCGCGCGGTGTGTACACCGGCGCAGTGGGATATGCGGCCCCCCAGAATGGGATGCGCTTCAATGTCGCCATTCGCACTGTAACGCTCACAGGCGGACAGGGGCGCTTGGGCATCGGCAGCGGCATCGTGCACGATTCTGAGCCCGCCGCCGAATGGGATGAATGTCATTTGAAAGCCCGCTTCCTGAGCCGCACGCCCGAACCGTTCGATCTGCTGGAAACACTGTTGTGGGAGCCGGATACGGGATATTTCCTGCTGGAACGTCACTTGGCGCGCCTCACGGCCAGCGCTGCGTATTTCGGCTACCCCTGCGATACCGACGCCGTGCGCCGCGCCTTGGACGATGCGGCCGACGGTAAAACCCAACCCCAAAAGGTGCGGCTGCTGATGAACGAAGACGGGCACGCGCGCACGAAAGCGTTCGACTTCGCCAAGCCCGGCAGCGATGCGGTGTTGCGTTTCGCCATCAGTTCCAACCGCATGGACCCGGACAATCCGTTCCTCTATCATAAAACCACCAACCGCGCCTTTTACGACGACGAACGCGTGCGCTTGCAAGACCTAACCGGCTGCGGCGAAGTGGTGTTCCTCAACACCCGCGGCGAACTCACCGAAGGTTCCATCACCAACATTTTCGTGGAAAAGAACGGTGAGCTGCTGACCCCACCGATCTCCTGCGGGCTGCTGGACGGCACATTGCGCCGGGACTTGATCGCTTCAGGCCGCGCCTTTGAGGCGGTGCTGACTTTAGACGACTTAGAAGGCGCGGACGCCGTGTGGCTGGGCAATTCGGTGCGCGGTCTGTGCCGGGCAAAAACAATCGAGCTGTGACGTTCAGCACATCCTCACGTCCGGCGAATCGCTATCTTTAAGGTAGAAACATAAGAAACCCTTGCCCTTAGAGGATCAGAACGATGCCCAACACACGCCGCAGGAACAAAAACATCGGCATTCCCGATTACGATTATGGCGACGACGTTTTCTATCCACAGCCCAAGCAGGAACGCAAACAAAATGAAAACGACATCGCCGTCCTGTTCGCCATGTGCGTCTTTGCATTTCTGGTGCTTGGCACCTTCTTAGCGGTCAAGTTCACACCGGGCCTGGAGTTCCGCCTCAGCGCATTCTTTTCCGTAATCGGCGCCACCGATCACCCCGGCTATCAATTGGGCAACGTCAAACTGGGCACCACCATGGATGTGCTGCGCCAGCAACAGCCGGACGCGATCAAGGGCATGACCGCCAACGGCTCCCTGACCCTGTCCTACCAAGATGACGAAGCCAATTACACCGTCTGGTACGCCGAGGACGGCCCCTATCACATCGCCTACAAGGCGCGCCAATCGCGCGTTATCGAGGGTATGAGCGAGGACGACTACATCGGCTCCCTCGCCAAGCGTTACGGTGCGCCATCGGTCTCAACCTGCTCAAGGCGCATCACCGACGGCATGCGCGAATGCCGCTTTACCTGGTGGATGTCCGGCGAAGTCCGCATGGACCTGCACAGCCGCCAGGAACTTGGCACGGACGTCCAACGCCTGTTGGTCACACAAATCGCCACAGACACCCGGCTGGAAGGCCGCATCCGCCGCGCCAACTTGAACACCGCGGCCGAGTAGACACACTAACCGTCCTCACCACCCTCACTTCGAAACCCATCCCGAACGGCCCCGCCCCCGGGGCCGTTTTGCATGCCCGGAGACGTTCAGAAGTCAGAGCGGAAACCCTTAAAATTTTATCGAAATTTTGCATAGATTGCCGCCACTTTGTAAGCAAATAAAACATTCGATAACAATGTGTTAACCACCTAAAATAGAAGGAGTAAGAACAGCCTATTCACCCGTTCTAAAAGCACTGGCAACCCCGAGGTTCGAGATGAACAGCCGCAGTGTCATCGCCAAACAAGTCCGCGCCAAGGCGCGCGCCGAAAGGTTGGAGAAAGGCCGCGTTGCAGGCCGCCTGCCCGCAAAAGAGCCGGCGGCGGGTGCGCACCACGGCGAAAGCCGCCTACGGCGCGCGGCGCAAATGGCGGTGCGTACGATGACATTGGTCATATTGACCCTGGCGGGGGTGTATTGGTATCTGCATGGTTCCCCGTTCGTGCTGGCGATGTCGCCGTACGACATGGCGACGATGGGGCGCACCCTCGTGGTGCCCGCCAGCGACCGCTTCGTGAACGATCGCTTCGACATCGGCGGCATCCGGCTAGGCATGACCCCGTCGATGGTGCGGCGCATCCATCCGGAGGCCAAACTGATCGAGGGCCGCTCTGGCAGGCAAGTCCTGACCGTCTCCACCAAACGCGGCAAGTTGTTCGCATGGATGGACGAAAACGACCGCCCCGTGGAAGTGGACGGTAAATTCGTGATGGAAGAACGCCAACGTATCTACCGTCTGCGCTTGGACGAAGTGTTCTCGACCCTGACGGAACAAGATTTGATGCGCCTTTATGGGCGCGCTTATGGCCGCCCGCTGGAAGCGACATGCAAACGCAACCAGTTGGGCGACACCCCACGCTGCACGTATCGCTGGTGGGGCGGAGACGGCATCGAACTGACTGCGACGTTGAAGCAGAAGGTGGATGCCAAAGGCCAGCGGTACGTGTTGCTCACCACCATCGCCACCAACACCCAGAAAATCGGCAAACTGGCGGGCGTGCCGCTCACCCGGATACCCCCCGCAACCTAAAACGCTCCCACATGACAGAAGGCCCGCGACCTGATATCTATTGTTAGGTCCCGGACCCTAGAGCGCGATCGACTTAATCTTGATTACTTTGTGAACAAGATTAAGTCGATCGCCCTCTAAACATTTGATTAGAGACGGATTCACGCCTTAATCTGCATCTCTAAAGCGATTCAGATAAAGACGATCCGGCTCTAGGAGCCCTGTCATGACCTCCCCTTCCAAAGCGCACTTCCAGTGGGACGACCCGCTGCTGCTCGACGATCAGTTGACCGAAGAAGAGCGCTTGGCCCAAGCGACCGCGCGCGATTACGCCCAGGACAAATTGCTGTCGCGCATCGTGGAGGCCAACCGCACGGAAACCTTTCATCCTGAAATTATGACGGAAATGGGGGAATTGGGCCTGTTGGGCCCGACCTTGCCGGAAGAATACGGTTGCGCGAACGTTTCCCATGTGGCCTACGGATTGGTCGCGCGCGAAATCGAACGCATCGACAGCGGATACCGCTCCGCCATGAGCGTGCAGTCATCGTTGGTCATGCATCCGATCCATGCCTACGGCACCGAAGCGCAGAAGAGCAAGTACCTGCCCAAGCTCGCCACCGGTGAAATGATCGGATGCTTCGGCTTGACCGAACCGGATGCGGGGTCGGACCCCGCCTCCATGCGCACCCGCGCGGAAAAAATCGATGGCGGCTATGTTCTAAGCGGCAACAAGATGTGGATCACCAATTCGCCCATCGCCGATCTCTGCATCGTGTGGGCCAAACTGGACGGAGAAATTCGCGGCTTCCTCGTCGAACGCGGCGCCGACGGTCTTTCGACACCCAAGATCGAAGGTAAGTTTTCGCTGCGCGCATCCATCACCGGCGAAATCGTCCTGGACCGGGTGTTCGTGCCCGAAGACAATATGTTTCCCGACGTCAAAGGGCTCAAGGGGCCTTTCGGGTGTTTGAACAAGGCGCGCTACGGCATTTCTTGGGGGGCGCTGGGCGCAGCGGAATTCTGCTGGATGGCAGCGCGCGAATACACCCTGGAACGCCAGCAATTCGGACGCCCCTTGGCCGCCAATCAGCTGGTGCAAAAGAAACTCGCCGACATGCAGACGGAAATCGCATTGGGAGTGCAGGCGTGCTTGCGCTTGGGACGCCTGCTGGACGAAGGCCGCGGCGCACCGGAAGCGGTCTCCATGCTCAAGCGCAATTCCTGCGGCAAGGCGCTGGACATCGCCCGCACCGCGCGCGACATGCACGGTGGGAACGGCATCGCCGACGAATTCCACGTTATCCGCCATGTCATGAATCTGGAGGCGGTGAACACCTACGAAGGCACCCACGACATCCACGCCCTGATCCTCGGCCGGGCCCAGACGGGTCTGCAGGCGTTCAGCTGCAACATGGACGCGTAACGGCTCAGGGTCCAGCCCCTAACCGTTGGTATAACGGCCCATACCAAAGACTGCCTGTATAAACCTTTCGCACGGTTGAGAAACACGCACGGACGCGCGAGGCTTAAGCTCGTTTTTACGTCCTGACGAGAGAAACCGGCGTGTCTCACTTGCATCACCAAGATGCCTTGTCTTCACAAACCTTCACCGTTTGCCGGGATGGCGCGTGCACCCCCCTGGTGATCACCCGAAACGCGAAAAACGATTTCGAAAACAGTGGCCTAGAAGCGATGGACGAGGTCTTGATCGCTCTCACCGAGCGCCTCACGCCCGCCAATGCGCCGGGACGCCGCCCCGTTCCCTTGGATTTGGTGGGGCGCATGCTGGTCGATGCGGTGAAAACCGGCAATGGCGATAAATTGATGCTGTGCGCCTTATGGATGGCCCACCATTACCCCTCGGTCACGGGCATGGAATGCTCAGGCCCCGTATTCAGCTTCACGCGGAACCGGAAAATTTCCAGTCAAACAGAGACAAACAACTGAAAATAAAGAGAGTTCACGACCCCTAGGGGAAGCCCTGGGGCGCCACGCCAGAGAAACGGGGGTCTTCAAGGACCCCCGTTTTCTGTTGCAAGATGTTGCATTTTCTTGCCGCTGCCCCCTTTCGCGACCATATATAGAACGCTAATATGAGGGCATCGCTCCCTCCCCATGTTGAAAACGGGCAAGCCCCGAAATCCAAATATGACCGAAACCGTAATTTTGCCGAATGAAACGGCACAATCGCTCAGTACACTCGACCCGCTCTTGGATGTGGAAGCGGAAGTCGAACGGCTGCGCCGTGAAAAGAACGCGGTGATCTTGGCGCACTATTACCAGGAAGGTGAAATCCAGGATTTGGCGGACTATGTCGGGGACTCGCTCGATCTGTCGCGCAAGGCCGCCGCTACGGACGCGGACATGATCGTTTTTTCCGGCGTGCGCTTCATGGCCGAGGTGGCGAAAATTCTGAGCCCGCAAAAAACCGTCGTCATTCCCGACGCGGACGCGGGCTGCTCGCTGGAAGACTCGTGTCAGGCGGAGGCGTTCAAGGCATGGCGCGACGCACACCCGGATCACATTTCGCTGACCTACATCAACTGCTCTGCGGAAGTCAAAGCGCTGTCCGACGTGATCGTCACCTCGTCGAGCGCGGAGCACATCATCAAGAACTTGCCCAAAGATCAGCCGATCCTATTTGCGCCGGACCGTCATCTGGGCGCGTACCTGCAGCGCAAAACCGGACGCGACATGGTGTTGTGGCCGGGCACCTGCATCGTGCACGAGCAATTCTCGGCGCGCGAAATCACGCGTCTGAAATCTCGACACCCCGGCGCCTTGGTCGCCGCGCACCCCGAATGCCCCGAAAGCATTGTCGAGGTTTCCGACCATGTGGGCTCCACCAGCCAAATCCTTAAGTTCGTGCATGACAATCCGGCCAAGGAATTCATTGTCGCCACCGAACAGCACATCATCCACCAGATGCAAAAGGACAGCCCGGACAAGACCTTCCTGGCGGCCCCCGGCGCGGACGGCGGATGCAACTGCGCGAACTGTCCGTACATGGCGCTCAACACCTTAGAAAAGATGTACCTCGCCATGGCCAACGAAGCACCGCGCATTGAGCTGCCGGAAGAGCTGCGCATCGCGGCAAAAAAACCGTTGGAGCGCATGCTCGAACTGGCTCCGCCCGCAAAACCCTCCCAGAACGCGGCCTGATTTCATGACCACATCCGGCTATCCCGAAGGCGTCGGCGCGGACGCCGTTAAACGCTTGATCCAAGCTGCGCTCAGCGAAGACTTGGGCGCAGGCGGCGACATCACGTCGACCTCCACCATTCCCGAAGACCTGATATTTTCCGGCGTCATGGCTGCACGCCATGAAATGGTGATCGCGGGTTTGTGGCTCGCGGAACGGGTTTTTCATGCCGTCGACCCCGCCATCGATTGGCGGCCGGAAGCGGCGGACGGCCAGCGCGTCAAAGCCGGCAGAACCCTGGGACGGGTCCGCGGCCCGGCCCGTGCGCTGCTCACGGCGGAGCGCACCGCGCTCAACTTCGTCCAGCACTTAAGCGGCATCGCCACCTTGGCCAGAGCCTACGTGGACGCCGTGGACGGCACCAATGCTCAAATCCTGGACACCCGCAAGACCCTACCGGGCTACCGCGAACTCGCCAAGTATGCCGCGCGGATGGGCGGTGCGGTCAACCACCGCATGCGACTCGACGATCTGGTTCTGATCAAAGACAACCATGTCGCGGTGGCGGGCTCCATCACCGCCGCCGTAAACGGTGCGAAGGCTCAAGGATATTCCCAAGCGGGCCACGCAAAAATCGAAGTGGAATGCGACACTCTGGATCAAGTGCGTGAAGCGGTGGAGCTTGGTGTGGACGCCATCTTGCTCGACAACATGGGACTGCGCGAACTCAGCGAAGCGGTCGCCATCATCGGCGGACGCGCACGCTCCGAAGCATCCGGCGGCGTCACCCTGGACACGGTGCGCGCCATCGCCGAAACCGGCGTGGACAGCATCTCCATCGGGCGCATCACCCAATCCGCCCCGGCGACCGACATCGGGCTGGACTGGAGCGCCGATTAAAACATGTCATTGCGAGGAACACAGTGACGAAGCAATCCAGAACGCCCCCTAGCCAAGCTATGGATTGCTTCGTCGCGGCTTTGCCGCTTCTCGCAATGACGGCACCAGCACGACACAAGCGATTGCTACCCACACAAAGCAACACCCCGGAACCGCAATTCCAGGACGCAGCCTTTGGTGGTTTAGGGAACCGCCTTACATCAACTCGTTGATGGAGCCCAGATCCATGAACAACGTGTCACCGCTGGCGTCGTCGACACCGTCGTTGTCGGTGACCGCCAGAACGCGGCCACCCTTGGTGATCGCCAAGCCTTCGACCTTGTCCGGGGTCCAGCCGTTGGTGGCCGACATCTGCGGCAGCAAGTCCATCACCACCGTCTTGTTCACAACCGGCAGCGTGCCGCCCAGGGGGGCGGGCTTCACGTCCTTGAGCGAGATGCGGGTCACCTGCTTGATCGCCGCGTCGGGACCGCTTTGATTATCGCGTTCCAAAAGGAGAAACTCTTCGCCCTTCACGTGAGTGATTTCGGACAAGCCGACCCAGCCACCAGCGGGGCTGCGGGGGGTGTCCAACGGATAGTGGACAAACGCCCAGGATTTGGTTTTCGGCGTGTAGATGCCCAACTTCGCCATGTTCTTGGGGTCGTCCTTCCAACTGCGCTGGAACGCCACGATCACACGATCCAGACCGCCGGAGCGATATTCCGCGACGCCTTCCAGGCTGAAGCGCACGGCGTTTTCGACCAGTGCCTTGGGCAATTCGATTTCCTGTTCGACTTCACCGCTGGCCTCGACCTGCAGCAGATAGTGCTTCATCTTTTTTTTCGGATGACCTTCGCTGCTCAACCAAAATCCACCCTGCCCCCGCATGGCGATGCCTTCCAAGTCGTAGCGCTTGGCGGTGCCGCCGAACAGATCGACGTGGGAAACGATCTTCGCCACGCTGCCCGAAGCATCGATGGCGAAGATACGCGCCTTGTCGTAGAAGCTGTCGCTGACAGCGTAAACGATGTCATCCAACTTCGGATCGCCGACCATGCCCGACAGCGCGCCCCAGCCGATCGGCGCGCGGGTGTCGCGGTCGATGGTGGACACCAGGGTCGGGTATTCGGCTGCATGCGCGCCGAAACGATAGATGCTCAGCGCCGCGCGAACCTTGTCCTTGGCGCTGTCTTCTTCGTTGGCGACGACGAACAGGCCGCGCTTGCCGATGGGCAGTAGGCCCTCCGGCTTTACATGGGTCGGCAAGAACTGCATGAACTGCGGCGCGCCGCCGGTGTCGCGGAACGCCGCGACGAAGTTCGCGCGCTCGGAGTTGACGAAGATGAAGCGTTCACCACCGAATTCGCCCACGGCCACGCCTTCGGGTTCGGTACCCTTCTTGTGCGCGCGCTTTGCCGGATAGTGGCCGTGCTTCATGGCCAGAACTTCCATCAACGCGCCGCTGTCGTAAAGCACATTGCCGTCCTTGCTCCAGATGGTGAAGCCGCGCGAGCCGCCTTCGTAATCGCCTTCGTTGGCGGTCACGAAACGCGCATTGTCGATCCAGGCGACGGCGTCGGGTTCGCGGGGCTCATCGTGGATCGCGCCGGTGCCGTCACTCAAGCGCGCCTTTTTGGCGGGAATGGCCTTGGCGCTGGAGACTCCGGCGGAGAAATGCTCGATCACCTTTCCGCGCTTCAGGTCGATCAGGGCGATGTGGTTGTTCTCCTGCAACGTGATGACGGCGATGTTATCGGAATTGATGTCCACGAATTCCGGTTCCGGATCGCTGGGCGCGACTTTCGCCAAACTGCTCAGGCCGACCTTGTCCACACTTTTGCAGTTGTCGACCATATGCTTGCCGTCCAGTTCAAACACCGCCAGATATCCCGCCGGCATTTGCGGAATGACGCCGTCATTCAGGTCTTCATCGCGTTCGTTTTCGATGGCGATGGCCACAAACTTACCGTCCGGGCTCACGGCCACGGAATCGGGTTGACCGCCGACATCGCAGATTTGCACGATTTCGCGGGTTTTCATGTCGACCACGGCCAAATGGCCCGACGGCTTCACATAACTTTCTGAGGTGTTGACGCCCGCGAGCGCCATGCCGCCCGCGACGGCGACGGAGGTCGGCTCGCCCGCCAACTGCGTGCGGCCCGCAGGGTCAGGGGACGCGGGAAAGGCGATATCCAAAAAGACAAGGGCTTCGCCGGGGCTGTCCGTAAACACCACGAAGCGGCCGTCCTGAGACGTGGCGGCGATTTCAGCCGCGGTTTCGGTCTTCGGATCGGCGCCGGCGTCGAGCGTGTCATAGACCGGATAGGTCGCCGCGCGGCTGAAGAACCAGCCCTGTTCCTTCTGGCCCTCAGCCATGGCGGAAACAGCGCCCAAGACGGCAAACGACACCACCCCAGATACGAACAAAGCTTTACGAAATGGCGACATGGCCTTCCCCTTTTTGTTTAAAATCGATGTGAAACCGGATAAAAAGACGGGCAAGTGGTTAACCTAAAACCGGAATATGTGAGGGAATTGACAGTGAGGTTGCAGGTTTGTAACCGCGCAGCTTTGCGCAAGCATTTTGGTGTTTTTGCTGGGTTACGGCTGCCGATCATTTTGAAATGACCCCCGTTGACGCTACGCAATGGGGGTTCGCTCACGAGGGGCGCACATTGACTTCTGAAAACCAATTCGACGTGCTGGTCGTCGGCAGCGGCGCTTCGGGGCTGAATCTGGCCTTGGAGATGGCGGCGTTCGCCCGCGTCGCGGTGATCACCAAGTCGGAACTGCATGAAAGCAACACCTACTACGCTCAAGGCGGCATCGCCGCGGTGCTGGACGAACACGACACCGTCGAATCCCACATCGCCGATACGCTGAACGCCGGTGCGGGCCTGTGCGAGGAAGACGTGGTGCGCTTCATCGTCGAGCACGGACGCGAAGCAATCGAAAAACTGGCCGGTTACGGAGTCGAGTTCACCACCCGCACCGACAGCGCCGGCAATCCCGAATACCACCTGACCCGCGAAGGCGGCCACAGCCACCGCCGTGTGGTGCACGCCGCCGACGCCACCGGTCAAGCCATCGAAACCACCCTGGAAGAGCGGGTGCGCGAGGCGGACAACATCACTGTGTTTGAACACCACAACGCCGTCGACTTGTGGTGCGAACGCGACGTGCACGGGCGCTCCAAACGCGTCACGGGTCTGCATGCGCTCAACACCCAAAGCGGCGAAGTGCGCGCCTTTTCCGCACCGTTCGTGGTGCTCGCGACCGGCGGCGTGAGCAAGGTGTATCTTTACACCTCCAACCCCGACATCTGCACCGGCGACGGCATCGCCATGGCGTGGCGCGCGGGGTGCCGGATTGCGAACATGGAATTTACGCAGTTCCATCCGACGTGCTTGTATCATCCCCAAGCCAAATCGTTCCTGGTGTCCGAAGCGGTGCGCGGCGAAGGCGGTTTGCTCAAGCGTCCCGACGGCACACGTTTCATGTATGAGTTCGACGAGCGCGGCGAGCTGGCGCCCCGCGACATCGTGGCGCGCGCCATCGATTATGAAATGAAACGCTTAGGCGCGGACTGCATGTATCTGGACATCAGCCACAAAGGCAAAGACTTCATCAAGAAGCACTTCCCCACGATCTACGCCAACACCAAACGCTACGGCTTCGACATGACGCAGGAGCCGCTGCCGGTGGTGCCCGCCGCGCACTATACCTGCGGCGGCGTGATGGTCGATCAGCGCGGACGCACGGATGTGAAGGGCCTGTACGCCATCGGTGAAGTCACCTACACCGGTCTTCACGGCGCGAACCGCATGGCGAGCAATTCGTTGCTGGAGTGCCTGGTCTATTCCACGGCGGCGGCGCACGACATCAAGGACCGCCTGCAGCGCGTCAAGGTCAAGGAAGAAACGCTGCCGCCCGAAACCCCGCCGTGGGACGAAAGCAAAGTTACCGGCGCCGACGAACAAGTGGTGATCGCGCACAACTGGGATGAACTGCGCCGCTTCATGTGGGATTACGTGGGCATCGTGCGCACCGACAAACGTCTGGCCCGCGCCCAGACCCGCATTGAAATGCTGCAGGACGAAATCGTCGAGTACTACGGCAATAAAAAGGTCAACGGCGATCTTCTTGAATTGCGCAACCTGGCGGTCTGCGCGGAACTGATCATCCGCTCCGCCCAAGCGCGCAAGGAAAGCCGGGGCTTGCATTCGACCTTGGATTATCCCCAGACCGACGACAGCAAGCCGCCCAGGCCCACTGTCTTGACCCCCAAACGCTACCGCCCTTCCGATGACTGAAGAGACACCACCCATGAAAGGACCGCTCTCCAACAACAAGGCCCTGATCACCGGAGCCGCCGGCGGCATCGGCCTGATGGCCGCGCGGGCGCTGGCGCAAACCGGCTGCGGTCTTTACGTGGTGGGCCAGAAGTTCGCCAACATCTATCAGGTCGCCAACGACCTGCGCTCAACGTATGCGGTGGAAACCGAACTGCACATGGGCAATCCCGCCAACCCGGTGGATGCGGAAGCCATCGGCATGGCCTGCGCGGACGCGGACATCTTCATCAGCTGCACCGGCAACCTGCCGAAAGGCACGTTGGAAGACATCGAAGATGCGCGCTGGCGCAAAAGCTGGGAGGCCGCCGTGTTCGCGCCCATCAATATGGCGCGCGAAATGATCGGCCACATGGAAGATGAAGGCAACGGCCTGATCGTGTTCGTCATCGACACGCCCGCGAAGACGGACCCCGACGACATCTGCGCCAGCGCCTCCGGCGCGGTGCTGAAAACCATGGTCGAAGGTTTGGGCCAGGATTTGGCAAAAGGCGTGCGCATCATCGGGTTGCTCACCGGGCGCACCGTGGACGCCGCCCAGTTGTCGGAGGCGCTGACCCGCTTGGCGCTGGAACCGCAACATTTCCCCACCGGGTCCCTGATCACCGCCGGTGAGATTTTGGACATCCTCAACAAAGACGACGACCAAGACGAGCAAAAAGAAAACGCATGACCGCTTACCCCGAACCCAAAGCCTTTCCCGATGGCGCGCGCTTCACCGACGGCGTGTGGACTCAAACGCTGACGCCGCGCACACAAACCGAAGACCGCCCGGCGTTGTTCCTCGACCGCGACGGCGTGGTGGTGGAAGACGCGCATTATCTGCACAAACCGGAAGAAGTCGTGTTGACGCCCAACGCCGCCCAGACCATTAAACGCGCAAACGCCTTGAACGTGCCGGTGATTTTCGTCACCAACCAAGCCGGTATAGGTTATGGGTATTTCGGCTGGGACGATTTCGTCGCCGTGCAAACCCGCATCTTGGGCGACTTGGCCGAAGACGGCGCGCATGTGGATGGCGTGTTCGCCTGCCCGTTTCACGCCAAAGCCCAAGGCGTCTACGCGCACGACGATCATCCCGCGCGCAAACCCAACCCCGGTATGCTGCAGTTGGCCCGCGACATGATGGGGGTCCAACTTGAAAAGTCATGGATCGTCGGTGACCGGGCGCTTGATGTCCTCGCGGGTAAGAACGCGGGGCTTTCGGGCGGCGTGCATGTGCTGACCGGCCACGGCGCGCGCGCAGGCGAGCGCGAGGACGCCTTGACCGTGGGTGATGACGGCTTTGTCGTCAAAGCCGCCGACAACCTGGACCAGGCCCGCGCCCTCATCCCACTTTTAGGATAGCCTTCGTTATTCTTGCAGCGATGCTTGCGGCGCACCCAAGACATACATTCTAAAGTAGACATAATGAATACATACACAATCATTGATACGCATAAAAATTTCCCCTATAAATTGTTTATAGATGCCGTAACTCTCATCAAAATGGATGGATACGATGGCCCAAAAACCACTGATGGTGATCTATTACAATGACAACACGCTGCCGCTCTCATCGCTTACAAGCACCCCGTATACCGATGTGATTCTGGCCTTTACAGTGCCGGAAAACAGTCAATCGACCACACTGGTGCTCAGCGGCAATCTGCCCAGCACATCCGATCTCAAAGCAGACATCGCGACTCTCCAGCAAGCCGGCATCATGGTGCATCTGTCGTTCGGCGGCGCGATCGGACTGGACGGGCAACCGATCAATTATACCCTGCTGTCTCAAAACGTCAGCAGCGTTGCCGATCAACTCGCGGCTTTCGTGACCGAGTTCAACTTGGACGGTATCGACATCGACTATGAAGATACGGATGCCCTCATGAACGGCACCCCCTATGACGGTGTGAGCTTTGCGTCCGATCTCACGAACGATCTACGCACAGCCATCGGCACAGACAAGATCATCAGCCATGCGCCCCAGCCCCCATATTTATGGCAAGGCGACTCAAACATCCCCTATGCGCAAATTCTCGCCAACACCGGTGATTCCATCGACCGTCTGTATATGCAGTATTACAACAATCCATGGTACGTGACGCCTGTTTCCCAGATCATCGATAATTACACTGCGATCGTGGCTGGCTGGAGCGGCTTTAGCGGCATCGACGCATCCCGGTTGCTCGTCGGCAAGCCCGTCGGGCAAGGCGACGCGGGTTCCGGCTGGATATCCGCAACAGACATCGGCGAAGAAATCATCACGCCGTTGCTGGCCGCGCAAAGCAACTTCGGTGGCGTGATGGGCTGGCAGTATTCATCCGACGGCCCAGGCGGCCCATGGTCCACAACCCTGCCCGCCTATTTGTGGCCTTCTTAAATTCCAACGCCCCTCTCGACCGTAAACGCAATATTTATACGTTGCGGTCGGGGACCCAAACGCCGGTGCTCAGCCGCCACCGCCGCCGCGGGCGGAATGCTCGATGTAGTTCTGCAAGCCCATCTTGTCGATCAGGCCCAACTGCTGTTCGAGCCAGTAGGCGTGATCCATTTCCGTGTCTTCCAACAGACCGACGAGCACTTCGCGCGAGTAGAAATCCTTCTCCGCTTCGCACAGCGCGATCGAGTCCTTAAGCTTTTCGACCGCGCGATATTCCATATCCAGATCGCTTTTCAGCATGCTGGGCACGTCCTTGCCGATGGTGATTTTGTCGCGGGTGACGACGTCGGGCGTGCCTTCCAAGAACAAGATGCGTTCGATCAGACGCTTGGCGTGATCGAGCTCTTCTTCCCATTCATGGTGAATGCGCTCATAGAGCATGTGCAGGCCCCAGTCTTCATACATCTGAGAATGGATGAAGTACTGATCCGCCGACGCCAGTTCATACGCAAGAAGCTCGTTCAGCGCGCCGATGACTTTTTGGTTGCCTTGCATGGATCAGTCCTCCCCTTCGCCAGCCATCAGCTGGGTATAATTTTCGATGCCCATCTTTTCGACCTGATAAAGCTGGGCCTCAATCCAGTCGACGTATTCTTCGTGATTTTCAATGATCTCGGTTAGCTCGTCACGGCTGACGAAGTCACGCTGCGTTTCACATTCAACAACGGCGGCGTTCAGGTCCTTGAGGCTGTGCAATTCCAGCTTCATTTCGCAGTCGAGGATTTCCTTGACGTTTTCACCAATCCACAACTTGCCGAGTTCCTGCATGCCCGGCAAGCCTTCGAGAAACAGGATACGTTCCATCACCTCGTCCGCATCCTTCATGGCGCGGATGGAACGCTTGTAGGCTTTTTTGCCGAACCGCCCGATGCCCCAGTTGTCGAGCATGCGCGCATGAAGAAAGGACTGGTTGATACACGTCAATTCGTTTTTCAAAACGATATTGAGGTGGTCGAGGACACTGTCTTGACCTTGCATGGGAAACCCCCGTCAATGAATTATAAATGTGTGTAGTTTCTATATAGGCTGTCCCGCGGCCACAGCCATGATTATGTGCTTCCGCCCCCACGCATATGGGGCGAAATCCGCTCAATCCGCAATTCTGTTATTCCGCCGCCACGCCCATGGGTGAAATTCGGGCGCCGGCATGGGCTTCAATATGATCCGACAGATGGGAAATGCATTTACCGCATTTGGGTTTCTTGCCGCACGAACGGAACACGCATTTGGGCGTTTGCGCCCCGTCGTTGACGGCTTCTTTCACGTGGTTGTCGGATATTCCGCGGCAAACACAAACATACATGTGATCAAAACCTCATATTCAAAAGCTATGGTGCCCGGTCGGTTTGACCAACTCACCGATTTGGGACTGTGCTGAACGCTCTTTGGTCTTTTTGTTCGATTTGACTTCTTCGCCGTGCTTGGGTTGAACCGGTTTGCGATGCGCGAGCAGATGGCTGCGGCTAAACGGCGTATTCGCGCCGTGCATTCCCGCCTTCAATCGATCGGCCAACTGTTTCCAAAGCATCATTATATGCAGCCCCACTTATTTGCGAACGACTCTCATTATCACCAATGACCTGACGGCGTCAAGCTGCAAATGACTAGCAATCTCCGGGCCAAGTGGGCACATTCCGCCGCAAATATTGATCCATCCTTCACACGCGCATAAATCCACCCATGCCTTCAAGGGCTTGGTTGGTGTTGGAGAGAAAATCGCCAAGCCCGCGCATGAACGAACCGAGCCCCGAAGAACGCACCGTCATCATGTATTTTTCGTCGGATTTGCGACAATGGGATTTGATGTGCTCCACAGCGGTGTGGCTGACGCAATCGACGGGAAAGACCACCACATCGGCTTGGTCGAGCATACCTTCCAGGCGCTCAAGTCCCTGCTCTTGCCCCCCGTCATGGTGCAGGAACACGCCGTTCCACCCTTCCACAACGGTGCGGTAGCGGCTGACCAGCGTGGTGCGTCCGCCGACGTAGAGCACGCGTTTTTGGCAAAGATCGTACGGGCAAGCCGCTTCCCCGACGCAAAGTCCACCGTCATTGGCGCACACATCCCCCGCAATCATCGGCGGCATGGCTTCCAGCACGCGGATCTCCGCTTCGTGGGCTTGCAGTTCCGCCTTGAGGCGGTCCCGCTCTTGCTCCAAGGCCTCGATGCGGTTGCTTTTGCGCGCCACGGTATCTTGCAGTGACGTATTGATCTTGTCGGCTTTGTTCAGTGCGCCGCGCAGACTTTCCGCGATGGTCTGCAGGCTTTTGACTGGCGCATCAGAGGTCGCCCCGCCACTGTTCCGGTCCAGAACATCAAAGGTTATATTGCGCGCCTTGCGTTGCGCGTCATCCAAGTCCCGCTGCAACCCGGCGATGATGCGGTCGCGCGACCAAATGTCGCAACGGGCTTTCTCATAGTCTTCGCGCAATTTGTCGATTTCGATCTCGGTCTTGCGCAAGGTCTTGATGTCAGCGCGATTGGTCGAGCCCACCAGATGCGACAGCATATGGACTTCGCCAAAGGCGCGTTCCTTCAAGTCCGGCGTCGACAACGGATGCGCCAAAACCGCCCAATACGGTCCCGCCACATCGCCTTCGGCGAGACAGTCGTTCCAGATTTTCTCCAACTCTTGCGCCGTCCCGGCCAAGGCGAACCTTTTCCACGTCAGAGCGTACTTGCGCTCCAGCATCTTCTGCATGATCCGGGCCTCATCTTCATTACGGGACGCAGCGCTGACAAAATAGACATGGATTTCATAATCACTTATATCCGGTTTGATCAGGGTCAGCTTCGCGCGGCGCTGAACACGTCTGAGTTCCGCCAGCGTCAGGCACGTGCCGATCAGGGAGCACATCCACGACGCATTCATCTCCCACATCGGTATGGGCTTGGTCCGCGACCTGGCGAACTTGCTTTTGCGCTTGGGTTTTGCACACGGGTCATCGCATTTGGAACACATCACCATCACCACATTTCACAGAAGTTTATTTGCGAATGATTATCAATCTCATAATCTAAAAAGAGTGAGAAAATGTCAAGCCCCCCTGAACGGAGGGCGGAATGGCGCGATTGAACGCCGCAATTGAACGGAAGTCAGTCGACCTTGACGACGCGGTTGCGTCCTGCGTGCTTGGCGGCGTAGAGCGCCTTGTCGGCGGCGTCGGATAGGGTCGTCGCGGTGTCGTACATGGGAAAGGCCGCCACGCCACAGCTCAGTGTCACATTGAACGATGTTCTATCACTGCGAAACACGATGTCCTCGAACGCTTGACGGATCGCGTTGAAGACCTGCTCCGCCTCATCGACGCCGCTGTCGGGCAGGATCGCGGCGAACTCTTCGCCGCCCATGCGACCGATCACGTCGGCGCTGCGCAGCCGCTGGCGCAACAAGCGCGCCAAGGCTTTGATGACGCGGTCCCCCACCGCATGGCCGTACGTGTCGTTGACGCTTTTAAAATGATCGATATCAAGCGCGGCCAAAGACAACTTCCCGCCGCTACGCGTGGTGCGTGCGATTTCTGTTTCCAGAAGTTGCTTGGTGGTGGTGTGGTTGAATAAGCCGGTCATACTGTCGCGCACCATGAAGGAGCGCAACTCGCGGAACCGAGACGCACGAATCCGCACCGATGAAATCAAGTGCGAGGCCCGGATCGGTTTGGTGAGGAAATCGTCACCGCCCAATTCCATCGCCAACAACTGCTTGTCCTTGTCCGATTCACCCGACAGAAACACGATGGGTATACCGGCATACTCTTCCTTCTGGCGCAAGATCGCAGCGATTTCCTGACCGTCGCAACCCGGCATGTAGAGATCCAAAAGAATCAATTCGGGCGAGAAGCTTTCCACCGCTTCGAAAAGATCCATGGCATCGGTGATCACCTGGGTTTCCATACCCGCGCTTTGCAGCACCACTTCGGTGTGACGCGCAAGACTCTCGTCGTCATCGATCACCAAAACACGAAACGGGTCGTCATCTACACCGTGAATGACTTGGTCCAGCACGTCGACCAAATCCGCCATATCCACGGGCTTCACCAAAAACGCTTTGGCGCCGACCCGCACGGCGCCGAGGCGCGCCTGCATGGTGTCCACATGGGTTTGCACGACGATGGACGTCTCTCCATTGGCATCGTCGTCGCGAAATGCCTGCAACGGCTTCAAGGCGGCTTCGTCTTCGCCATCGAAGTCCAGCCCGGTCACAATGGCGCTGACGGGACCATAGTTTTTGACGTGATCATGCAGCTTCGCAGGGTGGTCAATGAACCGCGTTTCGAAGCCGAAGTGGTCCATTTCCCGCAGCACCCGGGTCTTTACCGCCTCGTCATATTCCATGATGAACAGGATGGTTTGGCGCGAGCTGCCGTGCAAATGCGGCGCGGCGGGACGGGGCGCATCAGAGGTGGGCCTGGGTTCCGCCGCCTCTTGAACTTCCGCCGCATCGTACAAATGCGCACACATGTTGCGCAACCTTTCCATAAGGTTTTCGCTGCTATCGCGCCCTTCCAATACGGCAACACACAGGTGTTCGATGTTGCGCGACACCGTGGTGACGCCGGGAAAGCCGAACGTCGCCCCGGAACCGGCAAGCTTATGGGCCGCATCACGTAACAGTTCAAGCACCCCGTTTCTTCCGGATGCGTCTTCACCGTTCAAACCGGCAATCAAGGTCTCCAATTCAGCAATACGGTCTTGGATGCGTCCTGCGTATTGGAAACGCAATTGCGCAAGTTTTTCGGCCATGTTGGAAGCGTCATCCGCCATGACAATGACCCCAGATTTCTTGAATGCGGGCCGCGAGAGTCATGGGATCAAAAGGCTTGGCGATGACATCGACCGCACCGAGGCCCTTATAACGTTCGATGTCGGACGGCATCACCTTCGCAGTCATAAACACCGCTGGCGTCTTTTCCAAACCAGGCACCTTGCGTAAATTGACCAACGTCGTCGGGCCGTCCATTTCCGGCATCATGACATCCAGTAAAATCAAATCGGGTTCAAATGCACCGCCTTCGGTTATGGCTTCCTGGCCGGAACTGCACACCTTGGTGGCGTAACCGCCCACCGTTTCCAAAGCCATTTGCGCAATCACTTGAATGTCTGGATCGTCCTCAACATAGAGAATTTTGCTGAGTTCTGTCTGTGTCATACTGACCTCCGCCTGTAACCGTGTGGCGGCCCCCCTCCGCAATGTGTTTGCGCTTTCTGCCAAATGTGGCTTCGAGCATATATCAATTGTAGTTGTTTTTTTCTTTTATCCAAGGACATTAACGCCATTAATCGTATGATTGACGAGGGACGCCATCCGTGCTGCTCCTGCTGCCGGCATTTCGGTTCGCCTCGGCGCCGGAACCGTCAGCGCCGCCATTCGTTTGATCCGGCGGCGACAACAGTTTCAACTCGAAATAGAAAGTCGTGCCCTGATTTTCTTCCGTCATGAACCCGATGGTGCCGCCCATGCGTTCAACGATGGACTTGGAAATACTCAGGCCCAAGCCCGTGCCGCCTTTTTGTCGGGTGTCCGACGAATCCGCTTGGGTGAAGTGATGGAACAGCCGGTCGCGAAAATGCAGCGGAATGCCGGGCCCACAATCGGTAACGGAAAATCGGATGTATCCGCCCATGGAGTGAGCGGAAATATCGACCTCCGACCCTTCCGGTGAATACTTCACCGCGTTGGAAATCAAGTTGGCCATGACCTGGGCGAAGCGATCGGCGTCGATGCTGATTTCTGCACCGGGCACCGTCGCGGTGCAACGCAGCTTGACCGCAAATTTATCTGCGTAGGCATTGTTGGCTTCCAACGCTTGGCCCAACAATTCATCGACTTGGTACGGCTTCATGTCGAACGCCATTTTTCCCGCGTCCAATTTTTCCACGTCCAAGATGTCGTCGATTAAGCGCACCAGACGGCCGGTATTCTTATGCGCGATGTCGAGCAATGCGGAACACTGCTTGCTGACCGTGCCCGCCGCACCACTCACCAACAGACCGAGCGAGCCGTGAATCGACGTCAGCGGTGTGCGCAATTCATGGGATACAGTGGATACGAATTCGCTTTTCAACCGTTCGGCTTCCTTACGATCGGTGATGTCGTGGGTGATGCCGTCGATGCGCAACGGCTCGCCCCAGGCGTCCAGCACCACTTCACCCTGAGAAAACACCACGCGCAACGTACCCTCCGGCAAAACCACGCGGTGTTCGACGCTGTAGGGCTTCTTGGTGGACAGTGCGGTGTTGATGGCAGCCTGAACATCCTTGCGGTCATCGGGGTGGACGGCATCCATGTAAGCTTCGTATGTCGGGCGGAATTGCTGTCCGCGATGACCGAAAATGCGAAACACTTCATCCGACCAGACCATATCGCCGCTGAGCACGTTCCAACTCCAGCCGCCCAGCTTGGCGATACGTTGTGCGGTTTTCAGCCCTTGTTCGGAACGGCGCAATTCTTCTTGAGCGTGCTTACGCTCAGTGATGTCCCGCAAAACGCCGAGGAACAGCCGCCGCCCATGGATGTTCATTTCCGTAATCGCCAAATCCAAGGGAAGCAGGCTGCCGTCCTTGCGCTGTCCCGTGACTTCGCGGCCTGTGCCGAGGATATTGGCCTTGTTGGTATTGCGGAAACGCTTGAGATAGGAATCGTGTGCCGTGCGGTGCGGTTCCGGCATCAGCATACTGATGTTGTTGCCAATGACTTCCGACGGGCCGAAGCCGAAGATGCGCATGGCCGCAGCATTGTAGGTTTCGACGACGCCTTGTTCGTTGATCACGATGATGCCGTCGAGCACATTGTCCATGATCGATTCCAGCCGCCGCGCACCTTCCCCGATCCGCCGCCGTCCGGTATGGAAAATCACCGTCAAACCGATCAACAATCCGGCAGCCAAAATGCTTGCGACCATGATCTGCCAACGCACGGTGAAATAGGTGGCGTAGGCTTCTTGCACCTCCATCTCCGTCCCGACCGCGAAGTCCAAATCCACGGCCCAAGTCCAAGCACCAATCACTTCATGGCCCATATAGCTGCGATACCCTACCAGGTTCGTCCCCGAATACCCGGAGGCGGCGCTGGCCGCCATATGGGACAGGGCGGGCTGGGCGCCCCGTTCTTGGCGTTCGCCCGCAGGTTTGTAACCGGCACGCAAGTCACCGCCGGGATCTCGCACTTGGACGCTGAGAGTGGAATAACCGCCTGCCGGGATCAGGCCGACCTGAGCCAATTGAGTGTTGAAGCGGCTTTCGCTGAGCAATGTGCCTTCCCGCGAAAAGGCGAAGGTTTCCATCGTCTGGCGTCCCTGGCCGCTGGACATGACGGCGGACAAGCCCACGATCGGGTCAAGTTCGAACACCATAATGGCGATGACACCGCCCCCCGTGATGCGCACGGGCGCGCCAACGTAAAGGACGAGTTTGTTATCCGGCCCATTGGCGTAGGGGTGCTTTGCAGGCGGTTTTTCGTCGGGTCCTACCGTGGTTTCGCGGCGCATGGGTTTGGAGACGCGCGATTGGCCGGCCTTGATATGCTCGACGAAACCGGGAATCCCGAACACCGGGCTGAGCGCTCCGATTTCGTAGCGCTTGCTGGACGTCAGAATCGTGCCGTCCAGCGACACCACCGAATAAGCCTTGCCGTCCCAGGTGCGCAATGCCGGCGACAACAGCAACTCGGCCTCATCGTGCATCAACTCCGGTGCATCGTCGCCATAGGACAACAAGACTCCCACCAAAGACACCACTTCAGCGTCGGACGCCCACAGTTCGAGATCGCTACGGCGCAGCTTTTCCCAATCGCGCAAGCGGTCCAGTGTGTTGTCCAGGGTGCTGATCAGCAGGCTGTGCAGTTCGGCGCGCACCGAATTGCGAATCTGCAACACCGAGTAAACGCTGACCATCAACACCACCAAAGCAGCCAGCACAGCCAACCCCAATAGCCAGTTCTGACTGGCACTGGCGCTTTCCGGTTGTGGCATTTCGGTTTTGGTGGTCATACGTGTCGGCGGCTCCGGCTTTCTATCACCGCGCCGTCCGATGGGTCACGCCCACATCAAGCGGCGGCTAATCACCACCATAGCGTATGTAGTCAGTCCATGTCCGCTCGATTTTGCGTAAGATGTCCGCGCACCCGGACAGGTCCTCGGCGCTCAAGCCTACGTTGATGATGGCGTCGGCATTGACGTCTTCAGCCTCGTGAAGGCGTTGCACCACCTCCAATGCCTTGGGCGTGAGACGCACCGTGACGGAGCGCCGGTCGTGTTGGGAGCGTTCCTGCTCCAAATAGCCCATGTCGGTAAGCTTCTTGATGTTGTAGGACACGTTGGAACCTTGATAATAGCCGCGCTCGATCAAGTCGCGGATGGCGATCTCCTCCGTCCCGATATTCGACATCAGCAACGCCTGCACAGCGTTGAGTTCCTTCACCCCCATGCGGCCCAACTCGGCGCGCAACACGTCCAGAAACCGCCGATGCAACCGCTCGATGAGCTGCGTCAAATCCAAATAGTCTTTTTTCACGTCGGTCATCTTATGTCCTCATTGGTCTCGTGGTTCATTGCCGCGTGGCGCCACGCGTTGGAATACGGCTTCAAGTCCGGAACGTTTTCGGCCATGCTCTGCCCATGATAAATCCAGGCCTCTCTCCCTACACTCCATTGCAGCGTTTTTTTCTGGTTCTTTCCGGAATCGTTGCGATGGCGATCATCGTCATCCCCGTTTACGCGGGCAACGATGCGCGCCCATTGCTGGGAGAATGGTTCGTCGGTGCGGACACTTACATGCGCATGGTGCGCGTTCAAGATTGGTGGCAAGCTTGGCTGAATACCGGTGGATGGGACGGATGGTATGACTCCGTCTCGGTTCGTTCCAACTGGCCGCACGGCGAAGCGCTGCATTGGACCCGCCCCTTGGATGTCTTGCTGTTGGCGCTGGCCACACCCTTTTGGCCGTTCGTCGGGTTTCACAAGGCTCTGTTCATCTCTGGCGTGATTGTCAGTCCGGTCGCGGCGATTGCTGCGATGGTGGTGCTGGTGCGCACCACCCGTCATTTGCTCGACGTCCGTGGCCAAGTGATTTTGCTGGTGTTGTTCGCGTTTCAGCCCATTACCCGTTTCTATTTTCTGGCCGCACGGCCCGACCATCACGCCCTGATCCTGTTGGCGTTCACGATCACGTTGGGCTTGATGCTGCGTTTCGCCCATGCACCTCTCGAACACCGCACCGCGCCTGCGTGGGCGGGCGTCGCCTCGGCGTTCGGCATTTGGGTCAGCGTGGAATCCCTGACCACCGAATTGTTCGCGCTCGCCGCGCTGGGCTTGCCATGGTTGATCACCGGCGAGAAGCATTGGCTGGACGGGTTGCGCCGCTTCACCCTGGCCGGAGCGCTGGCGTTGGCGGCCATGCTGATGGTCGAACAACCGCCCACAGGCTGGCTGGGGTCGGAAGAATACGACCGCCTTTCCACCGTACACGTGGTGTTGCTGGCGTTGATCGCCCTGGGGGTGGAAATCCTCCGGCGCGTCGCACGGCGCCTCCCCCACACGGCACTGCGACGTTGGATTTGGACAGGCGGCGTGACGGTTTTGGCCGCGGCCGGTATGCATAAGCTCTACCCCGATTTTTTCAAAGGCCCCTTCGGCGCGGCCATGGACCCGCGCCTGGACGACCTGTGGCTTGGCAAAATTCAGGAATTGCAGCCTCTGCTGGCCACCGACTGGGACACTCTGATCGGCGCCGCTTACATTCTCGGCCCGGTGGTGTGGCTGGCGGTGTGGGCCTACACACGCCACGCCCGGCGCACGCCGGATGCACGGTTCGACGAAACCATGTTGATTTTGGTGCTGGCGGGCCTGTTGTACCTGCCCCTGACACTGGTTCAAGTCCGCTGGGGGGCGTATCTGGGCGTGGCGTCGGCCATCGCCTGGGCGGCGGTGTTGCAAAGCCTTCTGGACTGGCGCGGCGGCCCGGTGGTGGGGCCTGCGCCGGGCACGCCGATGCTGCGCGTGCCAGCGTTCGTGCTTGTGGTCCTGGCCCACACGATGGTAGGTGCCGGCATCGCGCTCCTCAAGCCCGAGCCGCCCGCGCATGAGCCCGAAAGCCACGTCTGTAAATGGCGTGATTTGCAAGACTTCCTGGTGTCCGAAGCCATGGGTGGCGGCATGCCTCAGACCCTGCTCAGCCACATCCACCAAGGGCCGGAAATCCTCTACCGCAGTCCACATCGGGTGATCGGCACACCGTACCACCGAAACACCGACGGCATCTTGGACAATTACAACGTGCTGGCCACCACCGATGAAGCCGTGGCCCGCGAAATCCTCACCCGGCGCAAGATCGACTTCATCGTCTTGTGCGCCGATTCGCCTGAAGAACGCCACGTTTTGAAATTGGAGGGCGACACCATGGCCCGCCGATTGGTGGAAGGGGCCCCACCATCTTGGCTGCACAAAATCGCTCTTCCGCAAGACCTGAGCCCGGCCTTCCGGATCTTTCGTGTGTCCTTGCGAAATCAGGGGCAAAACTAGATCGCTTTGTGCTTGAGAACCGTGTTTCCGGTCCGGGTGGTGGGCCGCTTTCACACGTACCTCGACATGCCTTTGATTTTTTTCGCCACAAAAATCACCAAGCCGACGAACACAATAGCGGCCACATATTCGGGATACGGAACCCCTTTGAAGATGTGGACCCAAGACATCCATAACTCGATAAAAAAAGACATGGTCTGTTGCCTTGTTCTGCGAACCGGACGGGCCGGTCCAAGACCGTTCAACCGCGCGCCGGATAGAATCAAAATAGGCTGGATGGAACATGAACACAGTGACCCTCATCACAACCCAGACCTAATTTATAAGGTTAGGTTTTAATCACAAATTATTGGTATAAAAATATTTATTTTGTTCCGCGAACTTTATTGAGAAGCTCCTCCAGGGTCATATCGACCTCGACAACCCCCTGCAGGGACAGCTCGATCTGGTCGCCTTCCAAGACCCACTTATCGGTTCTCAAACGCGCGATGGTGTTCTCGCAGAAGGAGCGGTAATTGGCCAGCGCCCGCCGCTCACCCAACTCGTGAGCCAGAATATCCAAAGCCAATTGATAGGGACCGCTGCCCACATAGCCCCATTCATATCCGTCCGTGGACAGGGCGCGCAGATCGAGACGCGGCTGCAGCGGTACGTCATCAACAGTGACGCTGGTCACTTCCCCGCTGCGCACGCCTTTGTAAGTTGACATGAAATTCACGCTCCGCCCTTGCGAATCACTTGTATGACTTTAACATGAAATTTACATCATTTTCGCAAGATAGCAGTGGCGGCTCGGGATCGCGGAAATAATTTGGCCGCGAAGTTGCGGTTGTACGGGAGTTGTGCGGTGTTATACTCTGAAAGCAAAAGAACTTTTGCCAAAAACGGCCGCCGAGACCGGCCAAATCCGCACGCCGCTTACGAGGGAGGCTGTTTGGGGGTCTGTTTGCACGATTCGCACCTGAAAAAGACGCCGGCACCGCGCACGAGCATGATCGTATGCGCAAGCGCCGAGGTCTTGTCTGAGCTTGTGCTGCGCACCCGTCATTCTGTTCTCGGGAGCTTCGTGCCGTCATGAGAGTTGTGGTCATAGGCTTGGTTTTCGCCGCTGTGATCCTGGCCGGCGGCACGGCGTATCTTCTGCGCAGCTATTTGACCTCGCAAGAGGCCGAGTTCGCCGCCATGATCCCCAAAGCGCCCACCACCAGCGTGATGGTGGCCGGGGCCGACATGCCCACCGGCACCGTGATCAACGCCAAAAACATCGAGTGGCAGCCCTGGCCCGAAGACGCCATCCAGGAAGAGTTCCTGGTCCGGCGCAAGGGCGACAATCCGTTGCAGAAACTCGTCGACGAAAAGCACGTCACCCGTTTCGGCATCCTCAAGGGCGAACCCATCACAAAAGCCAAACTTTACAAAAGCGGCGACCCCGGGTTCCTGCCCGGCTCCCTCGCCCCTGGCATGCGCGCCATTGCGGTGAAGTCCAGCGCCGAAGTCTCCGCCGGCGGCTTTGTACTGCCCGGCGACCGGGTGGACATGGTTTTGACCCATAAAATGGTGCGCCGCGCCATGGAACAGCATGCCGGTGAAGAGCCGGAAAGCATCATCGCGCTGGAATACACCAGCGAAACCATCTTGGAAGACTTGCGTGTCCTCGCCGTCGACCAAAAAGTTGACGAATTTGAAACCGGTGCAATGGTGTCCAAGACCGTGCTGTTGGAAGTGACGCCCAAGCAAGCGGAAATCATCAATACCGCCAAGAACATGGGCAAATTGTCCCTGTCTCTGCGCGCTGCCGAAGAGGGAGAGCCGCGCACTGGCCGTCCGTTCACCACGGATGTGGAGGTGAGCCCGCTGCTGAGTTCCTTCGACAAATTGATTGCTGGCGAGGATGGTGGTTACCGGGGATTTGGCGGTGACGTGCGCCCCCGGGGCGACTACCAGACGTCCGACGAATATGACGACGCCATGGGCAGCGATGCCATAAACGACGAACCTGCGCCGATCTTCAAACCGAGACCTGCCGCAAAAGCCCCTGCTCTGGGACAGCCTAGCGCACCGCGATCGACGGCTGCACCCACACGGCGAAAAATCACCGTTTACCGGGGCGCCGGCGCCACGGCAGCCGCACAAGCAGAAGACGGCTTGGGCGATTTGGGCGACGCGGCCGACGAGGTCGACGACGTCTTGGACGACGGGACGGAGGACTACGGCGAATGACAAAGATCCGGGTCCCGTTCCTTGCCGGTACGCTCAGCGCCTTGGCGCTGCTGGCGGGCTCGGCCTTCGCCCAACAAGTTCCGGGCCGGGACGTCAGCGCCGCCAGTCCGACGATCGGCGCCCCCATGCCCGCCCCATCGTCGCAAGCCGCCAAGCCCGAGTGGCTGATGCACGAGACGTCGGAGCTTGTGCGCGTGCCCTTGAACAAGGTCGTTTCCGTGCGTCTGCCGTCCGAAGTGCGCAATGTCATCGTCGCGAATCCGGAGATCGCCGATATCATCTTGCCCGAAGACGGTGCACGCACGCACGTCTACATCCTTGCCCGTGGCGTCGGATCGACCTCTGTGATCTTCGAAGACATCGACGGCAACATCCAGTTCCAAGGCGACATCCAAGTCGACGTCGATGTCGCGGGCATCCGCGCGGCATTCAAAGAAGTCATGGCGAAAGAAAAGATCCAGGTGTCGTCGCAACGCAACGGCGTGTTCCTCAACGGTTTCGTCCGCTCCGCCGGCGTGTCGGCGCAAGCCGTCAACATTGCGCGGCGCTTCGTGCCGGACAATCTGGATATCGTCAACAACCTGGAAATTTTGGGCTCGCGCCAAGTCATCATTCAGGCCCGTGTATCCGAAATCAAACGCTCCGCGATCAAGAACTTAGGCTTCGATTTCACCGCTACAGTAAACTTCGGCCACTCCAGCACGATGACGATCTCGCCGGCTTATGCCTCGACTGCCGTCGCCACGGCGTTCGCCACCGGCAACATCGCCCCATCCATCGACGGCATCGGCGCCATCACTTATCGCGTCCTGGAACAGAACGGCTTGGCCAAGACCCTGGCAGAGCCGTCACTCACCGCGATTTCCGGTGAGACCGCGTCGTTCCTGGCGGGCGGCTCTTTTCCCATGCCCGCGGCGATCGACGAAAACGGCACGATCACCTATGAGCAGACCCCCTTCGGCGTCCAATTGAAGTTCAGGCCAACCGTGCTCGACGACGGACAAATCAGCTTGCACATCTACGCCGAAGTATCGGACCGTGACACCACCATCGCTGTCGGTAACATTCCCGGCCTGTCGCAAAAGCGCACGGAAACCATCGTCGACCTGCCGTCAGGCGGCTCCGTGATGTTGGCAGGCTTGATCCAAAACGATCTCAGCACCACCATCGACGGCATCCCGGGCCTGAAGGACGTGCCGATCCTGGGCGCGCTGTTCCGCAGCGAACAGTTCCAAAACGAAGAAACCGAACTGATCATCACCGTGACCGCCTATCTGGCGGATCCGGTCGGCAACGACGCACGCCTCGCCTTGCCGAGCGACGGCTTCGCCGCGGCTAGCGATTTCGATATGTACCTGTTGGGCCACCTGCACAGCCGTTACGCCCACACCCCGCTACCGCCTTACGCCACACCGCTGGCGGGCCCGTACGGTTACATCATGGAGTAAGCGATCATGAGCATGACCTCAGCCTCCATCGTCAGCCGCCTTGTCCTTGCCGGTTTGCTGTGCGCCAGCGTCGCGGCATGCGCCAAAACCTCGACGGCGCCAAAGCCGGAAAATCTGGACTACCGCCAGAACCACCCCATCCAGGTCGCCAGCGAGCCTGTGTCCGTGAGCGTGAGCGTGCCGTTCGAAGGCGTTGAATTGAGCGCCAAGGACAGCGCTAAATTCCGCAACTTTCTGCGCGATTTCGTGACCCGCGGCCGCGCCCCGATCATGGTAGAAAGCACCCAGCCGGAGCGCATCCGCGATGTCTTGATCGCCAATGGCCTGCGTGCCGGTGAATTCACCATCGTCACGGAAACCACCATCAAAGCGCCGAACGCCATTCTGGGGTTCACCGCCAACAAAGTGGTTGCTCCGGAGTGCGGTGATTGGAGCTCGCGCCCATCCTGGCTCCCAGACAACGCACCCCACTCCAACTATGGCTGCGCGATGCAACGCAACATCGGCCAAATGACCGCCAACCCGGGAGATCTGATGCAAGCCAAACCCGTGGGCGGCGGCAACGCCAGCCGATCGGACACCGGCATCTTCAACCATCAAGGCGGCGCACAATACGAAAGCTTTATTGAAGAGTAATTGATCATGGACCAAGGCTTCGCGAAATTGCATCCGTATAGGATGAGGCGTCGTTGCAAGGACGAGGGGAGGCCCTTTTGATTCTGAGAATCAACATCGGTGCATTCGTCTTGACCGACGCTGTGCGGGAAGCGGTGAATTCCCTTACGCAAGACCGGCTGTTCCTGCGCTCCAGCGTGGCGGTGCAAGACGGCGGCATGCAGGCGGCGCTGGAGTTTCTATCGCAACGCTCCACGCCGGAACTGCTCATCATCGAAACCACCGCCGAAGACGACGCGTTGTTCAACGAGTTGAACGCGCTGGCCGATGTGTGCCAACCGGGCACCCGGGTGGTTCTGATCGGCGCGGAGAACGATATCAACCTGTTCAAAACCCTGCTCGAACAAGGCGTCAGCCAGTATTTTCTGCGCACCGTGTCGGGCGAAGAACTGAAGACCGCGATCCTCGATGCGTTCGCCGACAAGTCGATGAAGGCCAAAAGCCGCACCATCGCATTTACCGGTATGCGTGGCGGGGTCGGCAGCTCCGTGCTGGCGCACAACGTCGCCTCTGAACTGGCGGAGTTGTACGACGAAGACGTGATCATCGTCGATCTCGACATCCCTTATGGCACGGCCGCGCTCAGTTACAACCTACAACCCAATCAAACCATCGCCGACGCCATCGCCCAGGCGGGTTCCATCGACGAAATGATGCTGACGCGGTTCATGGAGTCGGGCGGAAAGAATGTGTCGCTGCTGTGCGCGCCGGGCAATTTGAACAGCGGGATCGAAATCACCCCGCATGCTCTGGAAGCCGTACTCAACATCGTCAAGCAAATGGCCAGCTACGTGATCCTGGACATCCCGCACATGTGGAACGCCTGGGTCCAGGACATGGTGGTCGACGCCGACGACACAGTTATCGTCGGCATACCGGATCTCTACAACCTCCGCGACGGCAAGAACCTGGTCGAATTCCTGGCCCCCAACCGCGGGCTGGAGGCACCGACCCGCGTGATCCTGAATCGCGTCGGAGAACTGAAACAAGGCGCGCTCACCGAAAAGGAGTTCAATGACGTCTTGGGCATGGCCCCGGCCTTGAGCATTCCGTTCGACGGTGACGCCTTCGCCACAGCCATGAACAACGGCGAAATGCTCAAAAAAGTCGCGAAAAAATCGGACGCGGCACACTGCATCGAAACGCTGGCGAAAATGGTCAGCGGCAAGGAAAGCGCGTCGCAATTGGCGAAGGAAAAAACCGGCGGCGGGCTTTTGGCTTCCCTCTTCAAGAAATGAGGCCAAATCCTTAAGATAGATACCTGTCCTTGAGGGACGGCAACCAGAAGCAAAGAACAACTCGGCATCATGTTTGGACGACGCGGCACAGCAACACCCGGCGCAACTCCGTCACCGAAACCCTTCGGTGATACGGACAAGGCCAAAGACAAGCCAGCGCCAGCACCCACGGCGGACAAGCCCGCCGAAGACGACCAGCCCGTCGAAGCCGCGCCGCCCTCCGCGCCGACGGCGGAACCCAAAAGCAAGGCCGACGCACCCTTGAGCAACGAAGCCAAGGAAAAGCTCGACGAGGTCAAGGTCAACGTCTTCAACGACCTGATGGAAGCCGTCGACCTGGCGGAGCTCAGCTCGCTCACGGCGGAACAGGTGCGCGAGGAAATCAACGACATGGTCAGCGAAATCATCTCCATGCGGGGGTTGGTGCTGTCCATTCAGGAACAACAAACCGTCATTCAAGACATCTGCAATGACATCCTTGGCCTCGGCCCCTTGGAGCCGTTGCTGGTGCGCGACGACATCGCCGACCTGATGGTCAACGGCCCCGACGTTTGCTACATCGAAGTCGGCGGCAAAATGGAAAAGACCGAGGTCTCATTCCGCGACCAAGCGCAATTGATGAACATCTGCCAACGCATCGTGTCCGCCGTGGGACGTCGCGTCGACGAAGCCAGCCCGATTTGCGACGCGCGCCTGGCCGACGGCTCGCGCGTCAACGTCATCGCCCCGCCGCTCGCCATCGACGGCACCGCGCTCACCATCCGTAAGTTCAAGAAGGATAAGTTGACGCTGGACGACCTGCTCAACTTCGGCTCCATCACGCCGGAACTCAAGCAGGTCCTGGAGGTCATCTCCGCGATCCGCTTGAACACCTTGATTTCCGGCGGCACCGGTTCAGGCAAAACCACCTTACTCAATTGCATGACCGGCCACATCGATCCGGATGAGCGCATCATCACCTGCGAGGACTCTGCCGAGTTGCAACTGCAACAGCCCCACGTGGTGCGCCTGGAAACCCGCCCGCCCAACTTGGAAGGCAAGGGCGAAATCACCATGCGCGATCTGGTCAAAAACTGTCTGCGCATGCGCCCTGAACGCATCATCGTGGGTGAAGTGCGCGGACCCGAAGCGTTCGATTTGCTGCAAGCCATGAACACCGGACACGACGGCTCCATGGGAACGGTTCACGCCAACAACCCGCGCGAGGCCATTTCGCGTGTCGAAAACATGATCATGATGGGCGGCTACAATCTGCCGTCCAAGGCCATGCGCGAACAAATCTCAGGCGCGGTCAACGTCATCGTCCAGGCGGCGCGCCTGCGCGACGGTTCGCGTAAAATCACCCATCTGACCGAAGTGGTCGGCATGGAAGGCGAAGTCGTCACCTTACAAGACATTTGCGTTTACGAGATCGAAGGCGAAGACGCCAGCGGCAAACTGGTCGGGCGGCACAAATTCACGGGCATGCGCCCCAGCTTCTGGGACAAAGCGCGCTACTATGGACTGGAAGCGAAGCTCGCCGAAGCCCTGCAGTTCACGGGGGCTTAATGGAACTTGATACCACCACAATCCTGGCCATCGCCGTCGGCGGCATTGTCGTCATCATGTTGGGCGTAACCGCCGCGGTTTCGTTCACCATGAAGCCGAAGGTGCGCCTGCAGCAACGCATCGAACAGTTCGGTACGCTGGCCAACGCCGGCAACGTGTCGGCGAAGGCCGAAAGCCGTCGGCAAAAGCGCATTCAGGACAAGCTCAAGGGCCTCGGCGAAGAGAAGAAAGACGAAGGCATGGGCGAAAAGATCTCCTCTGCCCTCTTGCAAGCCGGCCTGCAGGTCGAGGTATCGTCGTTCATCGTGGTGTGCGTCGGGCTTGGCATCGCGGGCCTGTTTATCGGCTTCATTGTCGGCGCGCCCCCCATCGCCATTCCCGCCGTGGGCGTCGCCATGGGCATCGGTTTACCCAAGTTGGTGCTGGCGCGCATGGCGTCCGGGCGTCAGAACGATTTCACCAAGCATTTTGCCGAAGCCATCGACGTGATCACCCGCGGCATCCGTTCCGGCCTGCCGGTAGGCGAATGCCTGGCGGTGATTTCCCGTGAGTTCGAGGGCCCGCTGGGTGAAGAATTCACCATGATCGTGGAAGGCCAAAAGCTTGGCATGACACTGGAAGACATCATGGAGCGCGCCCTTCGCCGCATTCCAACCGCGGAATTCAAATTTTTCGCCATCGTCTTGCAGATCCAAAAGCAAACCGGCGGCAATCTGGCCGACACGCTGGAGAACCTTTCCGACGTGTTGCGCGACCGCAAGCGCATGAAGGACAAGATCAAGGCGCTCAGTTCAGAGGCCAAATCTTCGGCGGCGATCATCGCCAGCTTGCCGTTCTTCGTGCTGGGCATGCTGTCGCTGGTCAACCCGGCGTATGTGGCGACCCTGTTCACCGAAGGCATTCACTTGGTGTTCATCGGGCTCGGCATGATGGCCGTGGGCGTCTTCGTCATGGCGCAAATGATCAACTTCGAGGTGTGAGGCAAGGTCCATGGATGAACCGACACTGATCGTCACGCTCGCCGTTCTCGCCGCCCTGGTTTCCGTTGCGGCCGTGGCCCTGCCCTTCCTCAAAGGCGACAGTTCGTCCAAACGCGTGAAGATGCTGTCCCAAACGCGCGCGGACATGTCCCGCGCGCAATTGGATGCGTTGCAGTCCAAAGGCTCCGCCATCCGCCAGCGCCAGCAACAAGGCAAGACCGAGCTGATGAAGAAAATCCTCAAAGCTCTGAAACTGGATGAAGCGCTGTCATCCAAAGAACTGAAGGAAAGCCTGTCCCAAGCCGGCTACCGCAGCCAAAACGCATTGATCAGTTTCCTGTTCGCGCGTGTTGCCATGGCTGCGGCGGTGTTCGTCGCCACGCTGTTTGTCACGGCGCTGTGGCAGGACTTCCCCTACCCCGCCCCGGTCAAGGTCCTGATGATGGCGGTCGGCGGCGCGATCGGTTTCTACCTGCCCAAGGTCTACATCACCAACTCCGCGCAAAAGCGCCAAGTGGAATTGAACAAGGGTTTCGCCGACGCGCTCGATTTGATGGTGATCTGCGTCGAAGGTGGCCTGTCGGTCGAAGGGGCCTTCGACAAGGTCACCGAAGAAATCGGCGAAAAATCCCCCGTGCTCGCCCAGGAATTCGGCATCACGTCCGCCGAACTCGCGTACCTGGGCGACCGGCACAAGGCGTACATGAACTTCGCCGACCGTACCGGCCTGCCGGCGATCAAGTCGCTCGCCACCACCTTGGTGCAGTCGGAGAAATACGGCACCCCGGTGGGGCAGGCCTTGAAAGTGCTGTCCCAGGAACGCCGTCAGGAGCGCATGGCCATCGCGGAAAAGAAAGGCGCGTCGCTACCCGCCAAGCTGACCGTGCCGATGATCATATTCTTCCTGCCGCCTCTGTTCATGGTGGTGATCGGCCCCGCCGCCATTTCCATCATGAACCAGTAGAAGACTGCAGCCGTCTTGTCATTGCCGGAAACTCCGCCCCTATCCTGGCGCCAACGCCTACGATCGGAAGTCCGCCATCATGCCTTGCTGGCGCTGCTGGTACTCAGTTACGCAGCCATCGCCGTGGGATTCCTGTCCGCTCACGGCTTCGTGGGGCTGCCGGTGTTTCAGGATTATCTGATCGGCGCAGCCATGCCGCTGATGATGTTGGCGGGGTTTCGCATCTTCGGCGAAGCCGCGTTCCACATCTTGCACGTGCGCCCTTTTAAGCCTGCGGGTATTTGGCGCGGCATCCGGGGCAGCGAAATCTTCTCCCCGGACCGCTGGGGTGCGGCGCTTGTGCCGGTGCTGTTGCTGCCCTTGTTCGCCAGCGTGTTCACATCGTTCAAGACCTCCATCCCCGAAATCGAACCCTTTTCCTGGGACCCTGCGTTGATGGAATTCGACCGCTGGCTGCACGGCGACTACCATGCGTGGGAATTGTTGCAGCCGCTGATGGGCCATCCCTTGATCACATCCGCCTGGAGCTATCTCTACAACTTCTGGCACGGCATGATTTTCGTCGTCTATTGGCAGATGTTCCGCATCCACAAACGCGAACTGCGCATGCGCTTTTTGTTGTCGTTCGTGTTGGCGTGGGCCGTGTTGGGGAGTCTCGGCGCATTCGTATTTTCGTCCGCGGGGCCTTGTTATTACGCCAAGGTGGTGCCCGGTCCCGACCCGTTCGCAGAGCAAATGGCGTATCTCTATGCAGCCCACGAAATTTACGCAAACCGCGCCTTCTTGGCACAAGACTACCTGTGGAGCCTTTACGAAGCCGGCAAGGCCGGCTTGGGCGGCGGCATTTCGGCGATGCCGTCCCTGCATGTCGCCGTGGCGTTATTGGTGTTTTTGCTGATGCGCCAATTCGGAAGGGCCGCCACCTGGGTTTCCGGGGCGTACGTCATGGTCATCTTGCTCGGCTCGGTGCATTTGGGCTGGCATTACGCCGTAGACGGCTATGCGGGGCTGGCCGGGGGCTGGCTGGCGTGGCTCGTGGCCGGTTGGCTGGTCCGCTTCTCCGTGCCCGAACCGCCCGCGCCCGCGCGGGTTCCGAAGGACGCTGAGGCCTGACTTAGCCCCATATCAAAGTCATGATTTCGCGCCAAGCAGGTGGAAACATGTCCATACGCGGAGCCAAGATCACCGCGCCCGCAGAAATCGCGATGCCGTAAGGCACCGCTTTTCCAGGCTCAAACAGACCTATGGCGCGCCTGACCAGCCAATCGGGCCACATGCCGACGCCTTTGCGCAGCAAAATCACCAAAATCGACAAAACGCCGCCGATCAAAACCACCGCCACCGCGAAGTGCAGCAGCAAGTCCCACCCCAACCACAACGCACAGGCGCTCATCAACTTCGCATCGCCACCGCCGAACACCCCGGCAGCGAACAGGGCAAATCCCACCACCAGCATCAAGACCCCGGCGATCAAATGCCAAGTCAAGACATCCATCGCCATCCCTGCGCTGACGGCAGCGGGAAAAAACAGCGCCAGCAAACTCAAGGACAGCCAGTTGGGTATGCGCAATTCGCGCGCGTCCGACCACGCGCCATAAAGCACCAACGCAATAAACACGGCCACCAACAGGGGTTGGATCAAATCCACAAGTATTCCATCAACTCTTTGTAATAATTTGCTTTACCAAGCTAGTAGACAAAAAAGAACCGCCTTGAACCTGAAGGTCAAAGGCGGTTCTAAGCTCTAGCTCGGTGTAGATTACTGCAAGCTGTTGCTCACTTCGTTGAACTTGCTTTCGAGGCTGGTGCCCAAAAGGGTCAACGCACCGATAACGACCACGGCGATAAGGGCGGCAATCAAGCCATATTCGATGGCGGTTGCACCGGATTCATCGCTTTTGAAACGGGTCATCAGCTTGGAAAACTTAGCCATTGTCACAACTCCTACGTCTTGCTCAAGGCCTTAAAAAAAAACGACCGGACACTCCAATCAAGAGCCCATAGAGTGGCCTAACGAACTGTGGAAGTCAAGCTCCCACATCCAATTGCCTTACAAACCAACCCATTAATATTCCGTTATATTTTACGGATTCCGTCGGCGTGAACGCCCCTTTGGCCGGACGAATTTTCCCACATGCGGAGCGCCGTGGGAATGGTGGTTTCGGGGATGGCATCCGGTCCTACGGCCACGCAAGCATGCCACCTCAGGTCATTGGTCATACCAGCATACGGACAACCGCGCGCAACCGGTATGACGATGGTCACAGCTTAGCCGGTTGAATTGTATGATTTTTATCAGAGATTCAGCAGCATCTGCAAACGGCCATGGTCTTTGATAACCAGGGACTTGTGCTTGCGCCCAACGATGCCTTCGCGCGCCAGATGCCCGATCGCCATGGCGACGTCCTCGCGCGACGTGCCACTCCAACTGGCGATTTCCTCGTGCTTGGGCAGATAATGAATCAACCACGTCCCATCGCCCTGGGCATTGGGTTCGGACATACGCAGCAGTTCGTAATAAACGCGCTGGTGGGGGCTGAGCGTGCTCAGCGAGGTGACGCGATTGTTGAGCGTGCGAATCAGGCCCGCGAAGCGCTTGAGCAACATGATCGCGATGCCGGGGCAGTCCATCAGCAGACGGCGAAAGTCTTTACTGGGCAGGGCTGCTACGGTGGTTTCCTCCAAAGCCGAAACCCGCGCGGAACGCCGGGAAGCGTCGATCGCCGACATTTCACCGAAGCTGCTGCCCGCGCCCATTTCCGCAAGCAAGATTTCCTGGTCGTTGGCCAGGAAGTCCATCACCTTGACGCTGCCCGCCGTAATGAAGAACACGTCGGTGGATTCATCGCCACGGTCGACAATGGTTTGATTGGGCGCAAAATTGGACCAAGCACAGATCTCTTCCAATTGACGCACGATATTGGGCGGCGCTTCGACCAAAAGTTCGATGCCGTCCAACTTCTGCTGTGCGGGTTCAACTGTCTGGAGTTCGGATTCGTTCATGGACCTGTGTTTTCCAGCCGCCACTACACCGTCATCTTGGCAAAAGAACCATTCTTTTTCAACGAGTTTGACGCCTGTACGGGCACATTCGAGACTAGTCAACAGCTTCAGAATCCGGCGTGTGCTCATCATCGCGCGCGGCCAATTCGTTGGCGATACGCCAGCGATTCGGCATCAAACGCTTGATCACCACGCGGCGACGCAATTCCGGGTCGGTAAACGACATGCCGATCACATATTCGTCGGGTTTGACCCAGGCGACATCGCCGTTCAGCGCCTTGTAATCGCTCAAACGCTCAAACACCAACTGCACTTGTTGATCAGGCAGAATTTTAGCGAAATCGCGGGGGTCCTTGAACTTGATCTTGGCTCCGCCCGCGGACACGTCGGAAATGGTGCACTCATAGGCCTTGCCGAGCTGGTTGATGCGCCCGCCGTAAACGGTGCTCAAACGGATCGCCGCGCGGCGTTTGGCCAATTCCTGCTGGTCGGTTGTACCTTGCGGTCCATCGCTCATCGCGCCCCACCCCCAACGGATTCAAAGCGCCGATAAAAGGACAAGTTTGTTTCCAACTCTTCGATACCCAAGTCCATCGCCGCCAGCGCGCGCGCGCGCTCCATATTGCCGTCGATGGCGTACAGCAAAGCCAAATTCTGGCGGATGTTGACATTGGTGCGATTGAGACCGGCTGCACGCTCCAAAACCGAAATGGCTTCCGCCAACCGTCCCGCGCTGGCCAAAGACATGGCCTGATTGTTCATCACCACGGCATTGCGGGGCGATAGGCGCAGGGCACGGGCATAGGCCGCCTGGGCCTCGCCGTAGCGTTCCATCGTATCCAGGGTGATGCCGATGGCGGAATGGACTTGCCACTTGTCCGGTGTTTGGGCGTGGCTCTCCTGCAAGGCCGTCAAAGCCTCCCCTTCACGCCCAGACGCCAACAAAGCCTTGGCGTATTCGAATTTCACGTTCGCGTCGTCCAGCATGTGTGGCGTCTTTGTCGCCGTGTAATTCACGACCTCCTGGGCGCGACCGCTGTAGCGCATGTTGCGGATGAACGCGGCCAAAATGTCCGGGTCGGTGGGACGCCGCTCAAACAAACGTCCATAGAGCGCCGCCGCCTGATCATAATTGCGGCTTTTTTCCGCACCCCGCGCAGCTTCCAAGAAAGTGGCCTGCTCCGCAATCATCGGCTCCGACGGCTGCCCCACTGCGGCTCCAGCCGTGCTCTCCGCGGTGGTCTGGCAGGCCGTCAGCACAAGCATCAAGACAACGCCCGACGTAGCGCGCGTCAACAGCCTGTCACAGATCAAACGGAAGCTTCCTGGCATATGCTCTTTAATTCCTCTGACCTGGGAATCTCGAAACCTGCGAAAGTTTAACGCAAAAGCCCGGCACGTCCATCCCGGAAGCACGTTACGGCCCATGCCGCGATCTTATCCGGAGCGCGCGTTTTCCGACCGTGACGCACATCACTGCCGACGCGGACAACAAAGTAGGGCGCGTATGCTGGGTCGCCCCGCCGCCTGGTGCGAGCGCGTTGTGATCCCTTAGCACTTTTATGCCTTAATTCCCTGGCACTTTTATACCTTCAAGTTTGGGCAAGTTTGTGGTCCCTATCGAACCTCTGGGTGCGCTACACTTGTAGCAACATATATGGGATATACGGGCGCAACATACGGGCACAACATACGGGCAACTGCTGACATCGTTATGACCCACACGGAACCGAAGCCTGAAGAGGCCATCGTACACATCGTCGATGATGACGGCGCTGTACGTTATGCCTTGGGACGCTTGCTTGAGTCGGTGCGCCTGAAATATCAGGCTTACGAATCCGGTGACGCGTTTGTTGAGCAATACACCCACAAACAACCCGGCTGTTTGGTTTTGGACATGCGCATGCCCGGCATGAGCGGCCTTGAAGTGCAACGTACCTTGAACGAGCGGAATTTGAGTCTGCCCATCATCGTCATCACGGGTCACGGCGATACGCAAACCGGCGTCCAGGCGATGAAAAACGGTGCGTTCGATTTCATTCAAAAGCCATTCAACGACCAGCACTTGCTGGATATCGTCCATGCCGCGATCCAATCGCACACTGAGCAATGGGCAAAAGACCGCGAAAAGGAATTCGTCGCCACGCGGTTTGCCAGTCTTTCGGAACGCGAACGCGACGTCCTGGACGGAATTTTGAACGGCGAACCGAATAAGCGCATCGCCGGCAACCTGAACTTGAGTGAAAAAACGATCGAATACCACCGCGCCAACATCATGAAAAAGATGGACGCGCGCTCGTTGGCCGACTTGATCAAAAAGACGCTTTTGGCCACCCAGAATTGACAGACGCTTTATATCATTTGGACCTTGAACGCTATACCATGTGAGCTACGGCGCGCGTTCTTTACCGCAGCGTCCCTTTCCCTGGTCGACACCAAATCCGTTTGTTTTCGCAACGTGATGACCATCACTGTTCCCCCTTTGCCCAACGCGTAGAGTGATGAAAGAGCCCGATTGGATTTTCTGGTGGTGACCCGCGCAAGGTTCCGGCGGTATATTATATTACATTCGCATTCCAAGTGATTACGTGATGAAAACATTCGACTTTTCACTACGCAGGTTCAAAAGGTCCCAAAGCGGGGCGATGGCGGTGGAGTTCGCCATGATCGCGCCCGTGCTGATGTATCTGATGATGGGCATCATCGAGATCGCATTGATGTTTTTCGCCACCGTCAACGTCGATGGCGCGGCCATCGATGCGGCGCGGCGTATCCGCACCGGTCTCGCGCAATCCAGCGGCGATGCGGAAACGGACTTCACGACGGCGTTCTGCGGGGGCCTCAGCACCGTGGTGACGTGCGCCGATGTCTTTTACGACGTGCGCACCGTCGACAATTTCACCGACGCGACCTTGGAAACCGAAATCGACGAAGACACCGACGACCCCGTAACCTATGGATTCAGCGCGGGCGGCGCCGATGACATCATCGTGGTGCGGGCAATGTTTTACTGGGACTTCACGACACCGCTGATCGGGGAGTTTTTCGAAACTACGGCAGGCACCGACAAGCGCCTCCTGGTCTCCACCGTCGTGTTCCAAAACGAACCGTATGAAGAGTGACGGAGACCGACATGACATTTCGCATACTCCGCAAGCTCACCAACTTCCGCAAACGCGACGACGGTGTCGCCGCAATGGAGTTCGCCCTGGTCCTGCCGGTTCTGTTGATCATCTTGATGGGCACGATCGAATTTTCCAACGTGTTGATGGTGGAACGCAAGCTGCTCAACGCCATGCAGAGCGTGGCGGATCTCATCGGCAAGGAAACAGACGTCACCGATGCTGAATTGGACGAAATCTTCTACGCCGCGCAACTGGTCATGTATCCCTATGCTGCGTCCAACATGACCATCGGGGTGGCAAGCGTGCGTTACGACGACGACACCGGCACCCCGACACTGGACTGGAGCGACAGTTGGAACGGCGGTTCCGTTCAGAATCCGACCACCCTGGCCGCCGGCCGGGGCGACGCCGGGGAAAGCATCATCATCGTCAGCGGCAGCTATGCCTACACCCCGCTCAGCACGCTGGTCATCACATCCTCGTTTTCTCTTGGGGAAACTTCGTACGTCCGGCCCCGCAAGGTCGATTACATACTGAAGAACTAGGCGGCAGGCGATCCTAGGAGACACGTTATGAAAACCATTAAACGCATAAAACAAAAATTTGCGAATTTGATGATGTGCTTTCATGCTGCTGAACGCGGCGCGGTCGCCGTGATCGTCGCCTTGGCGATGATCCCCATCATGATCGCGGGCGGACTGGCGGTGGACTTATCACGCGCCTACCTAACGCAAGCGCGTCTCGGACACGCCCTGGATCAGGCGGGTCTGGCGGTGGGGTCCATGCGCGCCACCACCAGCGACACCGCCACCTTGGAAGCGGAATTCAACAGCTTTTTCACCGCCAACTATCCCAGCACCGAACTCGGCACCACGCACGATCTAACCTTCGTCGACAACAACGGCGTCATCACCGTGACCGGCAAAGCGACGGTAGAAACCGTGTTCATGAAAATCGTCGGCATCGACAGCGTCACGGTTGGCTCCAGTGCGGAAATCACGGTCGAAACCTCCGGCCTGGAATTGGTCATGGTTCTGGACAACACCGGATCCATGGGAACCACCAAACTGAACCAGATGAAGTCGGCCGCCCTGGATCTCATCGACATCCTATTCGATGACGAAACCACCCCTGACACGCTGAAAGTCGGACTGGTGCCGTTTTCCGGAAGCGTCAACATCGGTTCGGGTATGTCTACATACGTCAACGACACCTCCGGCTACGATTGGGGCGATTCTTCCTGGGGTGGCTGCGTGATGGCACGCTCGTCCCCGGACGACACGGAAGATTCCTATAGCGGCTCCAGCGACAGATGGGAGCCGTTCTACTGGGCGAACGACGAGGACAACAACGACTGGATCGATGGCTCGAGTTACGACATCGATGACACTCCACCCAGCTATAGGGGGCCCAACAAGTACTGCCCGCTTGAAGTCACGCCGCTGACCAACAACCGCACCACTTTGGAAGACGAAATCGACGACATGTGGTCGGCAGGCTACACCCACATCAACTTCGGCGCGGTATGGGGCTGGCGGCTGATCTCGCCCGAAGAGCCGTTCACCCAAGGCGCCAGCTATAGCGACGACGAATGGAATAAGGCGGTGATCATCCTGACCGACGGCGCCAACACCACCTCCAACTCGGTCTATACGGCTTACGAATACCGCTCCGACGGGGTATTGGGTTCGACCTCCTCATCCGGAACGTCGGACGAACTGGACGACCGCACCGAAGACGTCTGCACCAACATGAAAAATGCCGGCGTCATCGTCTACACCATCACCTTCCAGGTCTCCGACAGCGACACCCAGACCTTGTTCGAAAACTGCGCCTCGAGCACGGACAAGTACTTCAATTCCCCCGACAGCGCCACCTTGACCTCGGCGTTTCGCACCATCGGGGCGGAGTTGAAAAACCTGCACCTCAGCCAATAAGCTGGACCGTTCGTTTCGGACCTTTTTGCGTCTCAAATCCTTGTGAACGGCGTGAACTTGCGCTTACGCGCGCGGAGCCTTAGGTTAGGGACAAGAAAAACGCCGCAAACAAGCCGCAAACGGGAAGCCAAGACAGCTCATGAACAACGACCTCATCAACAAGTACGACCTACGCGTACCGCGTTACACCAGCTATCCCACCGCACCGCACTTCGGCGACGGCGTGAACGGCGAGGTTTATCAGAAATGGCTGTCCGAACTGGACCCGGCGACGCCCCTGTCGCTCTATTTCCACATTCCGTTTTGCGATGAAATGTGCTGGTTCTGTGGATGCTACACCAAGATCGTCAAGCGCTACGACCCGGTCAAGGAATACCTGGACGCCCTGCTGGCCGAGGTCGATCTGGTTGCGGACGCACTTCCCGCACGCATGACGGCCAAGCATCTGCACTGGGGCGGCGGCTCGCCCACCATGCTCAAGGGCGAGGACTGGATGGCGATCATGACCAAACTGCGTGAGCGCTTCGACGTTCACGAAGAGGCCGAGATCGCCGTGGAGCTCGATCCGCGCACCGCCACGGAAGAATATGTCGCCGAGCTTGAAGCCGCCGGCGTCAACCGCGCCTCCATCGGCGTGCAATCCTATGAGCCCAAGGTCCAGGAAGCCATCAACCGCATCCAGCCGTACGAAACCACCAAACAGGTGATCGCATGGCTGCGCGCGCATTCCATCACGCACATCAACATGGATTTGATGTACGGCCTGCCCTTCCAAACCATCGACGAAATCGAAACCATGGTGGACATGACCGTGGACTTGCAGCCCAACCGCATCGCACTGTTCGGGTATGCCCACGTGCCGTGGATGCAGTCGCACCAAAAAATGATCAAGGAAGAAGATTTGCCCGACGCGGCCCAGCGGTGGGAACAGTTCACCCTTGCGGTGGAGCGTTTGAAAAAACTGGGTTACGTGCAGATCGGCTTCGACCACTTCGCCCATCCCGAAGACAGCATGGCGAACGCCATCGAAACCGGAGAGCTGCACCGCAACTTCCAGGGCTACACCACCGACACCGCGCCCGCGATGCTGGGCTTCGGCGCATCGGCCATCGGTTATTTGCCGCAAGGCTATGTGCAAAACGAACGCCCCCTGAAAGCCTATCGCCAAGCGATCTATTCCGGTGCGCTGCCCGCAGCCAAGGGCATCCGGCTTTCGGGCCAGGACGAACTGCGCCGCGACATCATCGAAGATTTGATGTGCAACTTGACCGTCGACTTAGACGCACGGTGCGCCCAGCACGGCACAGACGTCGACGCCTTGAAAGAGGATGTGGAAAAACTCATGCCGCTGGCGGAAGACGACATCTGCACGCTGGATGGCGACACCATCACGGTGACCGAAACCGGCCGCCCCTTCGTGCGCCTGGTCGCCAGCGCCTTTGACGAATACCTGACTTCCGGCCAAGGGCGTCATTCCAAGGCCGTTTGAAGAATTATGCGTCATTGCGAGCGTAGCGAAGCCATCCAGAGCATTCCTTGACGCGGAGGTATCGATTGCCTCGTCACTTCATTCCTCGCGATGACGCCGACTCTAATCAAATGTTTAGAGGGCGATTCACGTTTTAATCTGAATCGCTTTAGCGATGCGGATTAAGACGATCCGGCTCTAGCGCTTATAGTAGTCGAACGTACTGCTATAGTCCTGATTCGGCCTGAAGGGTTTCAGGGCCACCTTATCTTTATGGCTTGCCTTGGCACGGTCTTTCAAACTGCCCAAATCTTCGCCATCGTCCGGGTACGTAGAGGCGCCGACGACCGCGCCAATTTTCAAAGAGAGGCCATCGATGTCGTAGGGCTCGTTCGACACCACGCCGGAGATGGTTCCGGAAATGGTTTCGACCACAGAAGGCGAGGCGACTTTGATCAAAACGGTGCCGAATTCTTTTTCGCTCAAGCGCGCGACCACATCGGTGGAGCGCACCTTTTTGGAAATACGTTGCCCGACCTGCTTTAAAAGCTCATCCCTGACATCGTGGCCGTAGTCTTCGTAAACCGGCTCCAGGCCATTGAGCCCGATCATCAATAAACCGACTTTTTCCCTGCCGCGTTTTGCGACGTCCATGGCGTGACGCAAATGCTCGTCGAACAACAGCAGATTGCCCAAACCTGTGACGTTGTCACGCACCGACAGGGCTTCCATTTCAATTTCACGGTATTTCCAGTAAAGCCCGTAGGAAATGCTTTTGGCGATATCGAAATCCGACATGTTCGATTTGATCAGGAAATCCTTCGCGCCCACATTCAACGCATGCAGGGCCGAGTGTTTGGAAGGTTTTTCAGAAATGAAAATCGTCGCCGTAAGCATCTTGCCGAGACGTTCGACCTCTCTTGTATCCAGGCCGGTGCGCTCGGCCAGACCGAAATCCAAAAAGCACACGTCGAATGCATGTTCCTCCAACGCCGTCAGGGCGTCAGAAATCGTGCCCACGATTTCAACGCCGTCGCGCTGACCGCTGGCCCGCAAAATCAAATGGCGGAGTTGACCGGAGTAATACGTATCCTCATCGACGATGAGGAACCTCAAGCCGCCTTTTACCGCTTCTTGCACGCCCATAGCGGGTGTCGGATCCACCGTTTCCATGGATCACACCCCCTTTCCTGTTTCTTGAGGAGAAACAGACTCTCCTCACTAAATTGTGGGCCCATTCCGCCATACAGGCAATGGGCAATAGGGACTAGGCGCACCACAAAACCCTATTTTTATTATGGACTTCCGAATACCCTCCCTGTCGGGTAAAGTCCGGAAAACATCCCGGTTTGGGGGCACGCATGGAGATTTTGCAAAGTCTTTTCGGGCTTATCGTTTTGACCGCACTGGCTTGGGCCTTGAGTGAGCGCCGCGAGCCGCGGGCCATTCGCGTTGCCCTCGCCGGACTGGGAGTACAACTGGTTTTGGCGCTGGTTTTGCTGAAACTGCCCGCCACACAAACGATGTTTCTCTGGCTCAACGACGGTGTATTGGCCCTGCAAAACGCGACCCAAGCCGGAACGACGTTCGTATTCGGTTACCTGGGCGGTGGCGCTCTGCCGTTCAACGAGCCCTATCCCGGCTCCGCCTTCGTATTGGCCTTTCAGGCGCTGCCGCTGATCTTGGTGACCAGCGCCCTATCGGCTTTGCTGTTTCACTGGCGCGTGTTGCCTATTATCGTCAGGGCCTTGGCCGCACTGTTGCAAAAGAGTCTCGGCGTCGGCGGCGCGGTGGGCGTCAGCGCCGCCGCCAATGTGTTCGTCGGCATGATCGAAGCGCCTTTGTACGTGCGCCCCTACTTGCAACGCCTCAGTCGCGCGGAATTGTTCATGGTCATGACCTGCGGCATGGCGACCATCGCGGGCACGGTGTTGGTGCTGTACGCCTCATTCTTGGCCGACGTCATTCCCGGCGCGATGGGCCATATCCTATCGGCCTCGATCATCAGCGCGCCCGCCGCGATCATGGTGGCGAAGCTGATGGTGCCCGATGACGGCGAGGTGACGGACGCGGAAATCGCGTCCCCGTCCCCTGCACACAGTTCCATGGACGCCGTCACGCGCGGCACGCTGGACGGGGTGAGCCTGCTGATCAACGTCATCGCCATGCTGATCGTAATGGTCGCCCTGGTCAGTTTGGTGGATGCCATCCTCGGTCTGTTGCCCGGCGTCGGCGGCGCGGCCCTAACGCTGGAACGCATCTTCGGCTGGATCATGGCCCCGGTGGTGTGGCTGATGGGCGTGCCGTGGTCCGAAGCCCAGGTTGCGGGCGCGCTGATGGGCACCAAGGTGGCGCTCAACGAACTGATCGCGTACCTGCAGCTCAAGGAACTACCCGCCGACGCCCTGTCGGAACGTTCCAAGCTGATCCTGACCTACGCCATGTGCGGGTTCGCCAATTTCGGCAGCCTCGGCATCTTGATCGGCGGCATCACCACCATGGTGCCGGAGCGGCGTACGGAAATCGTCGGGCTGGGAATGAAGTCGATCCTGTCGGGCGTGATCGCCACCTGCCTCACGGGCTGTTTTGTCGGCATCTTGATGTAAGCGTCAATCCAGCACCGACGCGTCCAAGTGATCGATATAAGCGGTCAATTCCGTTTCCCAAACGGACACCGCGTTGCGGATATACGCCCACGTCACGCCGCCCGTGAGCCCCACATCCCAGGCCAGACGCGGGTGGCCTTCCTTGATAAACGCGCGGGTGTGGCCGAATTCACGGTTCCAGTCGGCGTAGACCTTGTCCTTGATGGGAAAGCCCGGCGTCAGGAAGGCGCGAAATTGAAAAGACGGGCAACGGCGTTCATAAAACGCCCGGTCCTCGGGCAGGCAGTCCAACATCTTGATCGCCATACCCTGGCGTTCCGGCGCCGCGTCATCGCTGACTTTGGTCACCAACAGCTGCGGACGGTCGGCTTCATCTTCGTGGACGAACACTTCGTAGCCCCACGACGTCAGCTTTTCTTTCAACTCCGCCGGGGAAACGTCGCCGATCACCTCATCCGCATGAACGGGCGCGTGAGCGTGTATCGAACCGAGCACCGCGACGGCGGCGAACAGAAATCTGCGTATCATCCTTCTCCAACCTCCAGCCCGAGCCTGCGGCGAATTTCAGCGGCGACCTCATAGGCCGCGTTCAAAGGGTCATGGCTCCACTCTTCCAAAGTCTCCGCGTCTTGCAGCGGACGCGCGAAGCCCTTGGCGTAGAGATCCTGATGCAGCTTGGCATGCTTGTGCACAGTCAACTTTTTGGGTGCAAAGATGTAAACCGGGCGCCCCGTGGCGCAGGCTTCGGAACACATCGACACGCTGTCGCCGGTGGCAATGATGTGATCGGCTTGGGCGAGATAACCCATATACGGGTTGTCGCCCTCATCGCCCCATTTGAAAACGTTTGCAGGAACATCCCCCAAGGCTTCAAGCAGCGCCGCCGTGGCCTCCGGACTGGAACGGCGCGAGGTCGTGACCAACAACGACCCACCTGCGTCACCCGCCAGTTTGGCCGCGCGTTCGCCCAATTCCCGGGCCATGTCGGGCGTGAATTTCTTACGCTTGGTGTCACCTCCGACGATCAGAGCGACATGAGGTTTGGGCAGGTGGTCGAACATGCCACCCCACGTCTGATTGGCCTCAGTAAGGCTTTCCGCCGTCACCCCATGGGGCGCGCCGGTCATGGTGAAGCGGTTGTCAGCCTCGCCCATGCCGTCATGACGCGGCACCGCGATGAGCGCGAAGTCCTCCTCCCCGCTGGAACCGGGGTGCATGATCTGCACCAGGAACGCCTTGCCCCCGGACAGTTCCTTGATGCGCCGCGCCACCGGGGCGGTGCGCCGTCCCGCGGCGATGACGATGTCGGGCCACGGCGCGGCCAAGTTCACGCGGCTGTTTTGTGTCAGCATCGAAAACGACGCCATCAGCATGTAGTTGGGCAAAGCCGCCGCGGCGGTGTATTCGATGGTTTTGATTTCGAACGGCAGGTCCAGCGCACGGGCAACCCCCAGAACCTGGGATTTGTTGCCCGCCCGGTCGTCGATCAACAACCACACTCGTGCGTTTTCACCTTGAAAGGCCATGAAGGGTTCGTCCCCGTTTATGCGTTATGTGTCGTTTTCGAAATCGCGCGCCGCTTCGCCAAGCGCTTGTTGACGGATGGCGTCCAACGTCGTGCGGGTGGTGATGATATTGGCATCGAAGCAGAGGTCAAGCACGGCCGGCTTGCCCGCCGCCAACGCGCTTTCGAACGCGGGTTTGAACTGATCCGTGGTGTTCACGGTGTCGCCGTAGGCCCCATAGGCGCGCGCCAAAGCCGCGAAATCGGGATTGCGCAGATCGGTGGCGATGACCCGGCCGGGATGAGTGCGTTCCTGATGCATGCGGATGGTGCCGTATGTCGCGTTGTTGAACACCAAAACGATCAGGTTCAAGCCCTGTTGCATGGCGGTGGCAAGTTCCTGACCGGTCATGCCGAAACCGCCATCGCCGACACAGGTCACAACCTGGCGGTCCGGATAAGCGGACTTGGCGGCGATGCCGGCGGGCACGCCGTAGCCCATCGCCCCGTTGGTCGGACCCAAAAAATTTCGCCCCCCACCGAACGTCAAGAAGCGTTGCGCCCAACCGGTGAAGTTGCCCGCATCCACGGTGACGATGGCGTCATCGTCCAAACCGTCCGCCACAACCTGCATCACTTTGCCCAGGTTCAAATCTCCGTCCACATCGACAGGACGGCGCCAAGCGTCATAATCCGCGCGCGCTCGTGCGCGCCATCCCGCCCAGCGATCCGATGCGGGGGCCATGTCCTTGGCCGCGGCGGCGAACGCTTGCGGCGCACACGACACGCCGATGGCCGACGGAAACACCCGGCCCAGTTCGTTGGGATCGATGTGAACATGCACCAGCTTGTGTTGGGACTCTTCAGGCGTCAGCAGGGTGTAGGCCTGCGTGGTCATTTCACCGAGCCTGGGCCCCACCGCCAACACCAAGTCTGCGTCCTTCACCCGCCCAACCAAATTGGGGTTGGGCGCGATGCCCATTTCGCCCACGAAGCAAGGATGCATGTTGTCGACGATGTCCAACCGGCGCATAGAGCAACACACCGGCAGATCCATGTTTTCGGCAAATGCCAGGATGTCGGCGCGCCCACGATCCGTCCAGCCACCGCCGCCGACCATCAGCACTGGACGTTCGGCCTGCACCAGGCGGTGATGGATGCGTTCCAGATCGCCCACATCCAGTTCGGACGGCGCGCGCGGCAGCGGCGCGGGCACACGGCCGCGCACACGTTCGCGCAACATATCTTCGGGCAAAATCAGCACCACCGGGCCGGGCCGGCCCGACAGCGCCTCATCGAACGCCCAGGCAACGTCGGCCCCGGCCTTTTCGGCATGATCGATCATGCGCACGGCCTTCGCCAGCGGGGCGAACATCTGTTCGAAGTCCACTTCCTGAAAGGCTTCGCGCCCGATATCTTCGCGCCGCACGTGGCCGACCAACATGACCACGGGAGAGGAGTCTTGAAATGCGGTGTGGATACCGATGGATCCGTTGCACGCACCGGGCCCCCGCGTGACCATGCACACGCCAACCTCCCCGGTCAGCTTGCCATAGGCTTCCGCCATGAACGCGGCACCGTTTTCATGGCGGCACGCGATCACGTCGATGTCGCCTTGGTAATCGTACAACGCGTCGAGCACTTCCAAATAACTCTCGCCGGGAACACAAAAGGCCTTCTTCACCCCGTGCGCGTGAAGCGCCTGGGCGATCAGTTCTCCGCCGGTGTGGGCTTTGGTTTCGTGCGTCATCGATCCTCTATCGTCCCAACACGGACAAATGGTGGGGAGAGCGTTGGCTTTCAATGCCTTATCGTCCCAAAATGCCATGATTACAGCGCCGTGAAAAGGCGGCGGTTGACCGCACCCGAAAATCGCGGGAAGCTAAGACTGTGTTCTGGGCGCATACGCCTTTATGAGGAGACTGGCCTTGTCCGATGTCACGGCGAAATACACGGTTGGCCAACTGATCCACCACACGCTGTTCGATTACCGCGGCGTGATCGTGGACGTGGACCCGCAATTTCGCGTCGGCGCGGGCATGAAAGCGCAGGAAAGCCGCCCCAAACCCGGCCTGCAGGACTCGCGGCCTTGGTACCATGTGTTGGTCGACGGCACCGCCAACCGCGCCTACGTTTCGGAACAAAATCTGGAGCCCGACTTCGAAGGCGGCCCCATCGATCATCCGGACGTGATCGACTATTTCGACAAACTCACCGACCAGGGCTACGTTTCACGGCCCAACAAGGTGAATTAGGGCAGCCCTTAGGCAGCCTCGCCCCAGCCCCTTTACAAGAGCATCTGAGCCCGCCATAAACGGTGCAAATTCCACCTCAAGCCTGGAGGCCTGTCCGTGAACGTCAAGCGCAATCCCGCCGGTCTGGAAGCGGCCAAAATTCTTCTCGATATCGAAGCCGTCAATTTCCGCCCCGAAGAGCCCTACATCCTCACCGCCGGTTGGGCCAGCCCGGTCTACATCGATTGCCGCAAACTGATTTCTTTTCCGGCGGAACGCACCCGCATGATGGAACTGGCGGTGGAAACCCTGGAAGGCAATTCGGACATGTCCGCCGTGGACGCGGTGGCGGGCGGCGAAACCGCCGGCATTCCATACTCCGCGTGGATTGCGCACCTGACCGGCAAGCCTATGCTGTATGTGCGCAAGAAGCCCAAGGGGTTCGGACGCAACGCCCAGATCGAGGGCCACATGCCGGAAGGCAGCCACGTGCTGTTGGTGGAAGACCTGGCCACCGACGGCGGCTCCAAAATCAATTTCGTCAACGCCTTGCGCAATGCGGGCGCCACCGTGTCGGACGCCTTCGTGGTGTTTTTCTATGGCGCGTTTCCGGGCGCGCTCGACACCTTGGAGAAGGAAGGTGTGACCATGCATTACTTGGCGACTTGGCAGGACGTGCTGGAAATCGCCGAAGAACGCCAGGCCTTTTCGCCTCAAGCCATTCAAGGCGTGAAGGATTTCTTAGGCGATCCCGTCGGCTGGTCGGTTGCGCATGGCGGCAAGGGTGCGGACTAGGGCCCGCCCCGTCCCCTCAAACACGCTCGAGTTGCTTCCTCTCTGGAAATCTCAACTGCATATGATAATATGCAGAAAACAAGAGAGGATGTGATGAAAAAACCACCGTGTTCCACGTCGATGTTGATCCGATTGGCGATGCTGAGCGTTGGCTTGATTGGGGCCGCCCCTTCTTGGGCATGGGCTTCGGGCACAACCATCACCATCGCCACCGGCGGCAAAACCGGCGTCTATTACCCCGCCGGGGTCGCGATCTGCAATGCCGTCAACAAAACCCGCGACAAACACGGTCACACCTGCAAAGTGCTCAGCACCAGCGGCTCGGTGGAAAACGTCGGCTTGCTGCGCAGCGGAAAGGCCGACTTCGCCATCGTGCAATCGGATATTCAGTATTACGCCGTGAAGGGATACGGGCCTTTTCGCAAGAGCGGTCCGGCCCAGGACCTACGCACAGCGCTGACGCTGTATCCCGAAACCTTCACGGTCGTCGCACGCGCCGACGCGGGCATCCGGACGACGAATGACTTGAAGGGTAAACGCGTCAACATCGGCAACCCCGGCTCGGGTCACCGCACCACCATGGAATTGGTGATGCGCGCGAAGAGGTGGAGCAAATCCGATTTCGCCGAAGCCAAGGAGCTCCCCCCCAGCGAACATGCCCGAGCGCTGTGCGACGGAAAGATCGACGCCTTCGTGTTCATGGCCGGACATCCCAACGCTTCGATCAAGAAAGCCGCAAACACCTGTGACGTGGTGCTGATCAGCGTCAACGGTAAAGCGATCAAATATCTGGTCAAAAAGTACGATTACATGGTTCCGGCGATCATCAAGGGCGGGACCTATAAAGGCACGGGTTGGAGTACAGCATCGTTCGGCGTCAATGCAACGTTGATGACGAACAAAAACGTCCCCAATGAAACCGTTTTCGAAGTGGTCAAGGCGGTTTTCCAAGACTTCATCGACTTCCGCTTCTCCCACCCTGTGCTGGCGAACCTGGAACCGAAAGCGATGGTGCAAACCCGCCAAACCGTGCCGCACCATCCAGGAGCGGAAAAATACTTCAAACGCATGGGATACGAGCCCGCCATCGATCACGTGCAGCGCGCGCCGCGCTAGGCCCCTGACCCTAGGCCCCTGGCACTAGGCGCTCTTTGGCAGCCACACCCGCACATCCAGGCCGCGCTCCTCATCCGCGCCTTCGCGGTTGGCCAACGCGATCCGTCCGCCATGGGCCCGCACGATGGTCTTGACCGCCGTCAGCCCCAAGCCGGTGCCGCCGGTTTCGCGCGAGCGCGATCCCTCAACGCGCACAAACGGATCGAACACCCGCTCCCGCATGTCATCGGGAATGCCGGGGCCGTCGTCGCTGATTTGCAGAAAAACGTCATCGCCCTGCTCCATCAGCACCACCCGGGCGCGTTCGCCATAACGCACCGCGTTGTCGAGCACATTCGACACCATGCGCTTCAAAGCGAGTTTGCGTCCGGTGAAGATCAACGTCTCGGGCGCGGAGCACGTCGCATCGTCCCCGGCGCGCACGGCGTCGTCGCAAAGCTCCCGGACCAAGGCAGCAAGGTCCAGCTCCACGGCCGCCTCCCCGCTGACGTCATCGCGGGCGAATTGCAGGATCGCGGCGATCATCGTCTCCATGTCATCCAAGTCGCTCAACATCTTTGTGCGCTGTTCTTCGTCTTCGATGAACTCCGCGCGCAGGCGCAACCGCGTGATGGGCGTTCGCAAATCATGACTAATGGCGGCGAGCATCTGGGTGCGGTCTTTCACAAAGGCCTGCAACCGGCGCTGCATGCGGTTGAACGCGGTGGCCGCGCGGCGCACTTCGCGCGGTCCGCTCTCGTTCATGGGCGGCGCATTCACGTCCAACCCCAAACGTTCGGCGGCGTGCGCGAAACGGCCCAATGGTTGGGTCGCCCGGCGCACCGCCCATACGGATACGCCCACCACCACAAGTAAAGACAAAATACTGGGAAAGAAGTACCGCGACCCCCACACCGGCCGCACAGGCGATTGCGCGGTCAAGACGGTCAGCCAAGAGCCGTCGACCAGGCGGTAACTGACCAGCACAACCGGGCGCGCCCTGTTGAAACGTTTGCGTTCCCGCTCGAAACGCTCATGCATGCCCAACGGCGTATGACGGTCCATCTGCTTCAAGTGCATGCCCATCCGCGAGTGCGGAACGACGCGTTGCGCATCGCGAAACCCGGTCATACGCATACGCAAGCCGTCAACGGCGATGTCGCCCACGAACTCTTCCAAAGCATGGCGGACTTGCCGGCCTTGCCAATCCAACCGCATCGGCGGCAGTTTGGCTTGCAACGACCACACAGCGCGGAAGTCCGGCGTTTCGAAAGACCTGACCAAATCCGCACGCGCCTCGGATGACGCCGCCTCGACTTTACCAATGATGTCCGCGATCCGTTCAATGCCGTGCCATCCGCCGATGGTCGCCAGCAAAGCCCGGCGTTCCACGACCTGATGCCCGCTGGAAATGGCGACGCTGATCACGATACCCACCAGCAACACCACCAGCGTCCGTCCGGTGATGGTCTGCGGCCACAGCTTCATGGCGTCACCTTTTGCTCGACCTTTGGCGTGAACATATACCCCCCGCCGCGCACGGTTTTGATCAGGGCCGGGTTTTGCGGGTCCGGTTCGATTTTCTTGCGCAGGCGGCTGACTTGCACGTCGATGGCACGGTCGAACGGCTGCGCTTCGCGGCCGCGCGCCATGTCCAGCAGTTGGTCACGGTTCAGCACCCGGCCCGGGTGCGTGACGAAGGCGTGCAGCAACTCGTACTCTCCACCGCTAATAGTGACGGACGCACCGTCCGGGCCGGTCAGCGTGCGCGTGTGCACGTTGAGACACCATCCGGCAAAACACAATTTGCCGCGCTCTTCGTGCCCCTCGGCCTGCGCCTTGGGCAAAGCCTCGAACCGGCGCAACACCGCCTTGATGCGCGCCAACAGTTCGCGGGGATTGAACGGCTTGGCGAGATAGTCGTCCGCTCCCATTTCCAAGCCGACGATGCGGTCCGTTTCTTCCCCCATGGCGGTGAGCATGATGATCGGAACGTCGCGATGCGACGTTTGCCGGTTGGCCCGCAGGTTACGGGTCAAAGTCAACCCGTCATCACCCGGCATCATCACATCCAAGACGATCAGATCGATCGCCCCACCCTCCAATGCGGTAACCATTTCCCGTCCGTCGGCGGCCGTGCTGACGCGCAGGCCGTGTTGGCTCAAAAACCGGCTCACGAGATCGCGAATCTCGCGGTCATCATCGACAACCAGAATGTGCGGCGTTCTGCTCATACCTTCAATATAGCGCAAGTTTTTCAAGCCCGTGGCCGGAACTTGGTAACGGATTGTAACGCTCAACCCCCTTGCAACACGGCGTTACAAAAAGCCGGTTTTCGGACAACTGCCAGCAACGCGGGCGGCGTTCAATGAAAGGAGTTCCACGCCGCGGATCAGGGCGGCATAGCAAAGGAGACTTCTCATGAAACGCAAAACCATCATCATCGCCACGACTGCTACTCTCATCGGTTTGGGCGCTTTGGGGATAACCGCCTCGCTCGCCCAAGGACCGTACGGCAAAGGCGGATACAGTTGGCACGGCGCCGGTTACGGTATGATGCAATCCGGCCCCGGTTATGGCCCCGGCATGATGCCAGGCAAATTCGGCCGCGGTGACTGCCGCTTCGGTCAAGCGCAAGCCTTGGACACCCCGTTGACCGTCGAGGATGTGCGCGCACAGATTGAAAAACGTTTGCAGTGGCGCGGAAACGATCGGCTCAAGGTCGGGTCCGTGACGGACAAGGATGAAAACACCATCGTTGCCGAAATCGTCACCGTGGACGACAGCCTAGTGCGCAAGATCGAAATCGACAGAAACACCGGGCGTCGTACACCTGTAAATTGAGGCGAGCGCACTAGGATCACCCCTGTTGCCCTTCGGTGCATTGGCTTCTTTCCCATCCCGCGGCCCTTTCCCAGTTTGGGGACGGCCGCGGGTTTTCTTTAGCAAGCGATAAAAACATACCATGACATGCCGAAAAGCCTATCCAGCACAAGGTTTTCGACTTACAATTAACCCTATCGGACTAGATAATTGGGAACGTAATTGTCCTGGAACAGACCCTTTGCAGAGCGCCACCTCGTGGGCGCTATTGCTGTTTTTTTGACGGTTCTGATCACCATCGAACCGCTCCATGCCAAGCAGGAACTTTGGCGTGGGGGTCCTATCGCGCCCCTGCCCCCGCTTGAAAATATCGATCCCGAGAAAGCCCAACTGGGCGAGACGTTGTTTCACGACCCACGCCTTTCCGCCGATGACACGGTCAGTTGCGCCACGTGCCACGACCTTTCCAGCGGCGGGGCGGACGGTCTCGCCAAAGCCATTGGCATCGGCGGCGCAGAAGGCCCCATCAACACCCCGACCGTCTACAACAGCGCATACAACTTTTCCCAGTTTTGGAATGGACGCGCCGAAACTCTGGAAGAACAGGCCGCCGGCCCCGTGCACAACCCCGTCGAAATGGGGGCGAATTGGGACATGGTTATCCCGAAACTTTACGCCGACGAAGACATCCGCAAAACATTTGAAAAGCTGTATCCGGACGGCATCACCGCCGACAACATCGTACATGCCATCGCAACGTTCGAACGTACCTTGGTGACCGTGAACTCGCCGTTCGACCAATACCTGCGCGGCGACAAAGACGCCATCACCGCCGAAGCCGAACAAGGCTACCAGCTTTTTCAATCGTACGGCTGCGCGGCATGCCATCAAGGCGTCAACGTCGGCGGCAACATGTATCAGACCATGGGGGCGATGGGCGATTACTTTGGTGACCGCGGCAATGTCGATGACAGCGACATGGGTCGTTACACGGTCACGGGGCGCGAAAAAGACCGCCATGTCTTCAAAGTGCCAAGCCTGCGCATGGTTGTACACACAGCACCGTACTTTCACGACGGCAGCGCTGAAACCTTGCAAGATGCCATCCGCAATATGGCCAAATACCAACTGGGGCGCGAAATCGCGGATGCTGACGTACAGAAAATCATCGCATTTTTGGCATCGCTTGCCGGTGAATACGAACGGTTCGACCCGAACGACTACAAGAGGCCCGACCCGGACTGATGAAAGAAGCCGCTCGCCCCTTTCCGCTCATTTTGCTGGCTGCGACCGCTGCGCTGGTGGTGGCGTTCTATTTCCAAACCCGCCTGATGGACTTGGACCGCCATAACGCTATCGCTCAGGACCTGCTGCACCTGAAACAGCTCGACACGCAACTGAACGAAAACACGCTGAAGGCCGTATCCCTGCAATTGGTCCATTACGACTCCATCGTCTCGACGGTGTCGCAGATGAAGCAGATCAGCAACCGGTTGCACGATCCGGACACAGGCCTCTACGGCTTGGTCAGCTCAGGCGTGGACGGGGACCTCAACACCTTTCGCTCCTTGATGTTGACCAAGTTCGATTTGGTCGAAACGGTCAAGTCAAGCGCATCGATCGTGCGCAACACGCTCAACTACATCCCGTTGGAATTGAACCGCATCACCGCCGAGCGCCACGAGCCGGAAGTGATCGCGATGCACCGTATGTTGAGCGCGCTTTATGCCCAAAATCTTCTCCCTACGGAACAAACGTACGATGCGTTTCTCAATGCGATTGCCGGATTGCAACGCGCCGACTTAGGCCCAGAAGACAGGTCCGCCATCGATAAGGTTCTGGTGCATGCCCGCGCCAATCTCCAATCGCAGGAAGAGATCGCATCGGCCATGACGCAATTTCTCAAACTGCCGACCCTCGAAACGCTGGACAGCATCTATAACGCATACGCGTCGTATTCCTTGGAGCGCATCCGCGCCGCCAATCAATACCGCACCGCCTTACTGCTTCTGACCTTGATGTTGTTTGCGGGGTTGGCGGTCGCATTGATTCAGGTCCAACGCGCACATAGCGCCGCCAATCGGCAATCGCGCCAATTCAGGGATGCCGCCGAAAGCATCGCCGAGGGCTTTGCGTTTTTCGACAGCGACAACCGCCTCGAATTCTGGAACAGCACGTTCCTGCGCCTGCACGCGAAACTGGGCGATACGTTACGGCGCGGAATCACCTTTGCAGATTTCCACAAGGCCTGTGTCGATGCGGATATTTATCGCGACTTCGTCTTCGGCAAGGGCCGCGATCATGACACCATGGTGCAAGCGCTCGGCCACCCTTACGTGGTCAAGTCCGCTGATGGCACTTGGATGCTCGCCAGCGACAGCCGCATGAGCGACGGCGGCACCGCCTGCGTGCGGGTCGATATCTCCGCGAACAAACATGCGGAAGAAGAATTGCGCAAGCTGTCGCGCGCCGTGGACCAAAGCCCCGCCAGCGTGATGATTACCGACACCGAAGGCGTGATCACTTATGTGAACCCAAAATTCTGCGAACTCACCGGCTACACCACGGACGAAATCATCGGCCAGAAACCCAACATCTTGAGCACCGGCAAGATGGAACCCGCGGAATACAAAGCCCTATGGAACACCCTCGCCGCCGGAGATGAATGGCACGGGGAGTTCCTAAACAAACGCAAGGACGGTTCGACGTTTTGGGAGTATGCCTCAATCTCACCGGTGAAAAACGATGCCGGTGTGACAACCCACTTCTTGGCGGTCAAAGAAGACATCACCGAACGCAAGGAAACCATGACCCAGTTGGTCGAGGCGAAAGAGCAAGCGGAACAGGCCAACCGCGCCAAGACACAGTTCCTGGCCAACATGTCCCACGAATTGCGCACCCCGCTCAATGCCATCATCGGCTTTTCGGAGATGATCAAGAGTCAACTGTTCGGTCCCGTCGGCAACGACAACTACATCGAATACTCAAACAACATCCTTTCGTCCGGGCAACACTTGTTAAATGTCATCAACGACATCCTGGACGTTTCGCGTATCGAAGCGGGCACCATGAACATCCGCGAAGACACCGTACAGATTATGGAGCTGTGCGATGAATGTATCGGCATGGTGCGTGAAGAGGCCGAAGATAAAGACCTGATCTTGCGTGAAACCGTACAGGACGATTTACCAGATTTGTTGTGCGACGCCATACGCATGCGTCAATTAATTCTCAATCTGTTGACCAACGCCGTTAAATTTACACCGCAAGGCGGCAAGATCGATTTACTGGCGCATCTGGAAGATGACGGCACATTTACACTGGTGGTGCGCGACACCGGCGTCGGCATTCCAGCAGACAAAATCAACGTTATCTGTGAGCCCTTCGAACAGGTCAGCGACATCTACACCCGCAGCCATGAGGGCAGCGGACTGGGCCTGTTCCTGGCCGGATCTTTCGCCAAAATGCACGGCGGAACCCTGGACATCCAAAGCAAGGTCGATGTCGGCACCACCGTCACCGTGCGCTTGCCCGCCGCGCGCATCGCCTCCAGGCCCCTGTCCGCTGAATAAAACCTGCCGAATAACGGTTGCCCTGCCCCCGGCAATGACCGAAGCTATGGTCTTTCACACGAGGACACCAGAAACACAAGCACTGTTCATGAAAACCGCGATGCCCCGTTTTCTCCCCAACTCGACAGCTCAGCGTGATGTCGAAACGCTGATTCACCCCTACACCAACTTGAAGGCGCACCTGGAAAGCGGACCGCTGGTGATCAGCCGCGGCGAAGGCGTCAAGGTGTTCGACGAGGCTGGACGCGATTACTTCGAAGCCATGGCCGGATTGTGGTGCACCTCGTTGGGCTGGAACGAACCGCGCCTGATCAAGGCTGCGACAGATGCATTGGAGCGTTTGCCCTTCTATCATTCCTTCACCCACAAGGTGCCGGACGTCACCGTCGATCTGGCGGAACGCCTGCTGGCGTTGGCGCCTGTGAAGATGGGCAAGGTGTTTTTCGCCAATTCCGGTTCCGAAGCGGTGGACACGGCGCTGAAGCTTGTGTGGTACGTCAACAATGCACGTGGAAAGGCGCACAAGAAAAAGGTCATCGCGCGCGAAAAGGCGTATCACGGCGTAACCGTCGCGGGCGCCAGTTTGACCGGCCTGCCCGCATGCCAAAACGATTTCGACGTGCCGATCCCGGGCATCTTGCGTGCGGGCTGCCCGCACCATTACCGCTACGGGCAAGACGGCGAAACTGAAGAAGACTTCGCCGCCCGCCTGGCGGAAGAACTGGACGCCCAGATCGAGGCCGAAGGACCCGACACCGTCGCGGCGTTCTTCGCCGAGCCGGTGATGGGCGCGGGCGGTGTGATCGTGCCCCCCGCAACCTACTTCGACAAAGTCCAGGCCGTGCTGAAAAAACACGACGTGATGCTGATCGCCGACGAAGTGATCTGCGGGTTCGGGCGCACCGGCAACATGTGGGGGTCTCAGACCTACGATCTCAAACCCGATATGATGACCATGGCGAAAGCCCTGTCGTCGGCATATCTGCCCATTTCAGCGTTGATGGTCAGCGATGAAATCTTCGCCGACATGGTTGAAACTAGCGCCAAGAACGGCGTGTTCGGCCACGGTTACACCTATGGCGGACACCCGGTGGCCTGCGCGGTGGCCTTGGAAACACTCAACATTTACGAAGAGCGCGACATCGTCGAATACGTTCAGGATATCTCCCCAGCCTTCCAGATGGGGCTGGCGGCGTTCAAACCCCATCCCCTGGTGGGCGAAGTGCGCGGCGTCGGTCTGGTCGGTGCGGTTGAACTGGTCAAGGACAAAGAAACCCATGAAAGCTTCGACCCCAAGCTCTCCGTCGGGCCCACGTGCGTCAAATTCATGCAGGAAAACGGCGTGATCGGGCGGGCCATGGGTGACAGCTTGGCGTTTTCACCGCCCCTGATCATCACCCAGGACGAAATCGCGGAGATGCTCGCGCGTGTCGCCAAGGCTTTGGACCAAACCCTGGAATGGCTTGAAAGCGAAGGCCATTTCGCCCCCTAAATGCCCCAATCGTGCCGTATTGGGACGCAATTGTTGGAAAAACTACACAATTTTATGCGCTGAATCTTGCGGTGGAATCAACGATTCGGTTAAGATATCCACAACCAAGAACAAGGGATGCATGCACCCGGCGGACTGAAACGGACGCCATCACGAAAATGGGGCGTGCCTTGCGGAGGAATTCATGAACTACCAGCAGTTTTTTGCCGACAAAATCGCCGATCTGAAGGCGGAAGGCCGCTATCGCGTATTCGCTGACCTGCAACGCCAGGCGGGCAAGTTTCCGTCCGCTTTCGTGCACAAAGGCGGCGAGGTCAAAGAAATCACCGTCTGGTGTTCCAATGACTACATGGGCATGGGCCAGAACCCGGATGCGATTTCAGCTATGCAAGACATTGCCGGCAGTTACGGCGTCGGTGCGGGCGGTACGCGCAACATTTCCGGCACCATGCACGAACACATCCTGTTGGAAACCGAACTGGCCGACCTGCATCAGACCGAAGCGGCGTTGCTGTTCCAATCGGGCTGGATCGCCAACATGACGACACTGTCGACGGTGGGCTCCATGCTGCCCGGCTGCGTGATCGTATCGGACAGCAAGAACCACAACTCCATGATCGAAGGCATCCGCCATTCGCGCGCCGAAAAGCACATCTTCCGCCACAACGACATGGAAGATTTGGAAGCGATTCTTAAAACCATCGATCCGGCGCGCCCCAAGATGATCGCGTTCGAAAGCGTCTATTCCATGGACGGCGACATCGCCCCCATCGAACAAATCTGCGACTTGGCCGACAAGTACAACGCGCTGACCTTCCTGGATGAAGTGCACGCCGTGGGCTTGTACGGCGAACGCGGCGCGGGCGTCGCCGAACGCGACGGCCAGATGAGCCGCATCACCATCATGCAAGGCACGTTGGCCAAGGCCTTCGGCGTTATCGGCGGATATATCGCCGGGACCCAGGCCATGTGCGATTTCGTGCGCTCGTACGGCACCGGCTTCATCTTTTCCAGTTCCATGCCGCCCGCGGTCGCGGCGGCCGCGCGCACCAACGTCAACTACCTCAAGACCCACAACGAACTGCGCGAACGCCACCAGGAACGCGCCGCAACGCTGAAACAACGCCTCAGCAACGCCGGCATCCCGGTGATGGACAGCGTCAGCCACATCGTCCCGGTGTTGGTGGGCGATGCAGTGCTGTGCAAGCAAGCATCCGACGATTTGATGGAGCGCCACAACATCTATGTGCAACCGATCAACTACCCGACCGTGGAACGCGGCAAAGAACGGCTGCGCTTCACTCCCACCCCGCATCACACGGACGAACACATCGATCACTTGGTCGAAGCCATGAAGGAAGTGTGGAGCCGCTTAGGCCTCAAGGCCGCAGCGTAAACACAGCCCTTTTCAAAAGAACAGCGGCGGCCTCTGAGAGACCGCCGCTTTCGTTTGAGCGCCCGGGAGAACCGTGCCATTACAGCTGCGCATCCTTTGCGGAACGATGCTTGCCGTCGAATGCAGCCCACACACCGCTTTCCCCGTCCCAGCTTCCCTGGCTCGCGCCTTTGGAGTACTCCGTCGCGCGTTGCTCGAAGAAGTTGGCATGCTCCACCCCGTTGAGAATTTCCACCAGCCACGGCAATGGGTGGGCACGCACTGGGGCATAGACGCCGCCTGCTTCCTCGAAATAGCCGAACGCGGGCGGCAACTTCAATTGAGTCAAGCGCCAGTCGGCGATGTAATGAACGTAATCCTTGATGTCCTGGGCGTTCATCCCTTCGATGCGTCCGATCCCAAAAGCAAGATCGACGAACTTTTCTTCCAACCTCACCATGGTTTTGGCGACATCGATAATGTCATCGCGCACCCCCTTGGTCAGCGCCCCGGTTTCCCTGTTCCACTGATGGAACAGGCGGATGATCCCTTCGCAGTGCAGACTTTCATCGCGCACCGACCACGTGACGATCTGTCCCATGCCGTTCATCTTGTTATGACGCGGAAAGTTCAGCAGCATGGCGAAGCTGGCGAACAGCGCCATGCCTTCGGTGAACGCGCCAAACATCGCCAAGGTTCTGGATACGTCGGCCACCGTTTCAACGCCGAAGGTGTGCATGTAATCGGCCTTGTCGCGCATTTCGGCATAATCCCGAAACGCCTCGAACTCGGTCTGCGGCATGCCCAGGGTCTTGAGCAACAGGGCGTAAGCGTCGATGTGCACCGTTTCCATGGCGGTGAACGCGGCCATCATCATCTGAATTTCCAGCGGTTGGAAAATCGGGATGTAACGCTTCATGTAATTGTCGCTGACCTCAACGTCGGACTGGGTGAAGAAGCGGAAAATTTGGGTGAGCAACGCCCGCTCGTCATCCGTGACCCGGTCCGATGTCCAATCCTTGATGTCGGCGCCGAGCGGCACCTCCTCACCCATCCAATGCACCTGTTGCTGTTTTTTCCAATAGTCGTATGCCCACGGATAACGGTCCACGTTGTACGTGCCCGAGCCGCTCAACAAGCCGACCCGTCCGGTGTTGATCAACGTGTGCGGATCCATCGCCCCCAGCGCAGGTGAGTCTATTGACATGCCAGGCACTCCTCATAATCGGTTTGAGCTTGGGACGTTTGAGCACCTTCTTCAGCCTTTAGAGTTCCGGCGAAAGCCGCGCGCTGGATCGATTTGGACCGACAGTAATACAGGCTCTTGATCCCCTTCTCCCAGGCGGCCCAATGCAGCATGTGCAAATCCCACTTATCGATGTCGGCCGGCAGATAGAGGTTGAGGGCTTGGCTCTGGCAGATATAGGGCGCGCGGTCTGCGGCCAATTCGATGATCCAACGCTGATCGACTTCGAACGCGGTGCGAAAGACGGCTTTCTCGTCATCGCTCAGGTCATCCAGATGCTGGACCGAACCTTCGTGTTCCAAAATCGATTGCCAAACCTCAGGCCGGTTCAGACCCTTGGCATCCAGCAACCGCTCCAAGTGCGGGTTGCGCACCGAAAACGCCCCCGACAAGGTCTTGTGCGTGTAGATGTTGGCCGGTACCGGTTCGATGCAGGCGCTTGTGCCGCCGCAGATGATGCTGATCGATGCGGTAGGCGCAATCGCCAGCTTATGCGAAAAGCGCGCCTTCATCCCGCGTTCGGCTGCGTCTTGACAGGAACCGCGTTCCTCCGCCAAAGCCACGGATGCACTGTCCGCTTCGCGGCGAATCTTGCGAAACATCTTGAAGTTCCAAGACTTCGCCAGGGCGCTTTCGAACGGAATGGAGCGCGCTTGCAAGAATGAATGAAAGCCCATGATGCCAAGCCCCACGGAGCGTTCACGCAGCGCTGAATACTTGGCTTTCGCCATGCTGTCGGGCGCAGTGTCGATGAAATGCGTCAGCACGTTGTCGAGCATGCGCATGACATCTTCGGTGAAACCGGGGGCGTCTTGCCACTCTTCCCACGTTTCGACGTTCAGAGATGACAGGCAGCAGACCGCCGTGCGTTCCTCATCGCGGTGGTCGATGCCCGTCGGCAAGGTGATTTCAGCACACAGGTTGGAAGATGACACATGCAGGCCCAACTCGCGCTGGTGTTTGGGCAATGCCGCGTTGACCGTGTCGATGAACAACAGATACGGCTCACCCGTCTGCAACCGGGTTTCCAGAATACGCTGCCACAATTGGCGGGCGTCGATCTCGCGCACGACCTTTTCGTCCTTGGGGCTTTTCAGTGCGAACGCGCTTCCCGCACGCACTGCCTCCATGAAGTCATGGGTCAAATTGACACCGTGATGCAGGTTCAAGCCCTTGCGGTTGAAGTCACCGGTGGGCTTGCGGATTTCCAGAAACTCCTCGATCTCCGGATGATGCACATCAAGATACACCGCCGCCGAGCCGCGCCTGAGCGAGCCTTGTGAAATCGCCAAGGTCAGGCCATCCATGACGTGGATGAACGGAATGATGCCTGACGTTTCGCCGCATCCCTTGACCGTTTCGCCAATGGAGCGGACCTTGCCCCAATAGGTGCCGATGCCGCCACCGTTGGACGCCAACCACACGTTCTCGTTCCAAGTGCCGACGATGCCATCCAAAGAATCCGATACCGCATTCAGGAAACACGAAATCGGCAAGCCGCGCGTGGTGCCGCCGTTGGACAGGATTGGCGTGGCGGGCATGAACCACAACCGGCTCATGTAATCGTACAGGCGTTGGGCGTGTTGCCGATCATCCGCGAAAGCGCAGGCGACACGGGCAAACAGGTCCTGAAAACTTTCCCCGGGCAGCAGGTAGCGGTCTTGCAATGTGGCTTTGCCGAACGGTGTCAGCAAAGCATCGCGCGTTCTATCAAGGGTCAAATCCTCAGGCCTGGGCCTGGGCATCAGCGGCGCGGGCGCGGGCGCGCGATGCTCCACGGGCTGGAGCGCCGTGGACGGAGTGCTGGATAGCGACACACTAACCGTCTGCGATTCCGGTTGTGAATGTAAGACAAGATGACCGTTGCGGTCGAAATCAAAAGCGAGCGATGTCATTTCAAACCCCGTTGACAGTGTCGAACGGAGCTTGCGTGATACATTGCCGGAGAACACGGGAGAACGGCCCGCAGGTCGACAACGAACCATCGGGGCACCCCGCCCAAGGACGTTTCTAACGTTCGCGGCAGGTCTCCTGGCTTACGGGTCGTCGCAGTCGTCCAGCCTTCCCAAGGCATTTCGCCTCAGTGGCCCGAGTAAAATACCCGGGTGGACAATCGCTCACCGCTCACAGTTGCGGGGGCAGCGCCGGATTTTCACCGGCTTCCCTCTTAGCCCTAGATTTTGCAATCTTGGGAGCCGAGAACACCATATATTGGGCTTTGCGCCGGCTTGGAGTCAAGCACGGAAATGTGCACTTTTGTCCTCACCCGCCCCTATCGTGCGGCCTTTCCCACCTCCGTTTTCAGATACGCACGCTGCAAGGACGCCGTCCAATTCCGTTGCCTTTTAGAGGATGAAATGATTTTGAGCCACCATATAATGGTATGGTGTTATTGTATGGTGTTTGGACGGCCTAGCCGTGCAACTAGGGGTTCAGAGTGCGAACCCTAACCCTTTGTAATGCTTACGGTTTGACTGCTTCTGGAAATTATGGTCTTGCAAACAAAACTGTGGCGGTTCTGGATGGGGGTGGTGGTTTATGCGCTGGCCTCTGCGGCACCCCCGGCATGGGCTGACGCCCCGAACCATTTTACCGTCGGCAACATCTCGGACTGGATGGTCATGACGCTCATCAGCGCCGTCGTCCTGATCGTCTTATTCTTCATTTGGATTTCCTTGCTGCATACCCAATCGAACCGCCGCAAACAGGCGGAACAACGCCTTCGCACATTGGTCGATTCCTCGCCGGTGTGCATGCACGAAATCGATTTGGACGGCGCGTTGATTTCCATGAACCAAGCCGGCCTGAACATGATGGGCATCAAGGATTCATCGGAAATCCGTGGCCTGAAATACATAGACATAGTGTTACCGGATGACCGGCCATATGTCGCAAAACTGATGAAAAAGGCCAAACGGGGCGAAGGCTCGGCATTCGAATTCAGCGCCGTAAGAGACAACAGAGTGGTGCACTATTCCAGCAGCTTCGAGCCCATCACCGATAAACACGGCAACGTGATCAAGTTGATGGGGGTCACCCAGGATATCACCGACAGCAAGAACGCGGAAAAAGCGTTGGAACTGCACAACCACACACTGATGCACCTGCACGAACTCACTTTGGCCCCCGGCCGCAACTTTGAGGAAAAGGTCGATCAACTGCTGGCCTTAGGCACCGAACTGTTCGACATGCCCATGGGCATCATCAGCCACATCAACGGTGAATCGTACCAGATCAAATATGTGAAGGGGCCCGAGTGGGCGCCAAAGCCGGGCACGATCCTCAACCTCGGCAACACCTATTGCGCACTGATCCTCAAGGACAACGAGCCCACGGCGATATCCAACGTCGGCGCCAGTGAGATCGCCGTGCACCCTTGTTACAAGGATTTCTGTCTCGAATCCTATATCGGCATTAAGCTGTCCGTCGGAGACGAGCCTTATGGAACGCTCAATTTCACCAGCCCCGACATACGTCAAACACCGTTTTCACATACAGAACTGTCTTTGATGCGTCTGTTCGCGAACTGGATCAGCAGCGAACTGGAACGCGAACGCTACGAGCGCATGATCGTCCAGGCCAAAGCAGACGCCGAAAAGGCCAACGAGGCAAAGTCGGAATTCCTGTCCACGGTCAGCCACGAACTGCGCACCCCTTTGACCTCTTTGAAAGGATCATTGGGTTTGATCACCTCCGAAGCGCTGGGAGAAATGCCGGATCAAGTGAAGAAAATGTTCCGCCTCGCATCCAAAAACACGGACCGCCTGACGTACTTGGTCAACGACATTCTGGATGTTGAAAAGCTTCTGTCCGGGGCCATGAAGATGAATATGGAGCAGCTCGACGTGTCCCGGATGGTCGTGGACGCGGTCCACGAAAATCAAGGGTTCGCCACGGAATATGGTGTGCGCTTCGTCATTCAGGGTGCGCACGAACAGCTGACCATCAACGGCGACAAACACCGCCTGACCCAAGTGATCGCCAACCTGCTGTCCAATGCCGCGAAGTTTTCACCCACCGGCGAAAAAATCGATATTACCGTTGCGCGGCACAACGGCTGTGCGCGGGTGTCCGTCACCGATCGCGGAAACGGGATTCCCGAACAATTTCACGACCGGGTATTCGAACGATTCTCCCAAGCCGACGGCAGCGACACCCGGACCAACTCCGGAACCGGATTGGGGCTGAACATCTCAAGATCCATCATCGAGCTGCATCACGGCACAATCGACTTCGAAACCTCCCCGAAAACGGGCACCACGTTTTATTTCGACCTGGAAATCATTTCCTAAGGCCCGCCCCCAGTCCCGGCCTTGCGATCGGATGACCGCCCAATCGCGCTTCGCTATAATGTCGCGATTCCAGTGGAGAACAACGCGCCGCCATGTTTGCCGACAACACATTGACGCCCAGAGAAGCGATCCGCCTGTGCGCGCTGGGCACGCTGGCGTTGGCGGATAGCCCTTTGCGCTATAGCGAACTGGCAAACGCAATTCGCCATTTCACCGACCGTATCACCGGACCGTCCCTGGATATCATGGGCACCTCCGTCGAACTGCTGAAATTCGAAGGCTTGGTCGAGCCCATCGAGGGCGTCGGCATGGAAGATGACGCCACCTTGCGTCTTACGGACAAGGGCGAAGAAGAGTTGACAAGTCTGATGACTTCGCGCATCCGCTCCGCAGGCGGCGAAGTCAATAAACTGATCACCACCTTGAAGCTTCGCTTCCTGCATTTGCTCGATGCGGGCGATCAACACGAACAAGTGGATATCCTGATCGAAAACTGCGACACCGAATTGGCGCGGTTGGACGACCTGCGCGCGCACCACGAAGGTGACCCCGGTCACCTGGCCACATGGCTGGATCACGAAATCCAGCAGTTGGAGGCGCACTTGGACTGGTTGGAAGATTTTCGCCGCAAGCTCGGCGAATAATGCGGATCAGACTTTATCGCCCACCAATTGCAGCCCCATCAGCAGTTGACGGCCTTCGTCACCGCCATCGCCTTTGAGTTCCTTGGTGATGATCACCCGCATGGCGTCAATGTGGATACGCACCATCTCAACCTCACGCGGGCCGACGCTATCCATCTTTTCGACCAATCGGCAGAGATGGTCGCCCACCGCCGTGATCAGATCGTACCCGAAGCTGCCGCCTTGACCCTTCATGTCGTGGGAGACCTGAAAAACCTCTTCGAGAATGTCCATGGCATTGCCTTCGCCGCTTTGCAGGGTTTCAAAGGCCTTTTCCAACTTGACCAAGTCCTCGCGCACCCAGTCCATGTAATCGTCAGCCAAATTAGCGATCACATCCTCCGCGGCTGCCAAAGCCTCAAGGTCGACGGCGCCGGGACCGCCTTTTTCCACCTTGCCCTGCAAGGTTTGCGGCGGATTGATCACTTGTGCTTGCGGGGTCTTATCGTCTGACATACGGATATCCTGAGTGCTGCGGCCTGTGCCACATCGGTTTTGTTGTGTTCCGCCGCCCCCCAGACGGCACCCCAGCACGTTACCAATTGTGTTGCATAATAAGGGTCTGTTCCAGCCTTTTTTAGCTTTGACCGCCCCACTGTTGAACGGAATTCTAACCGTTCAACAAGGCGTTGATTTCGTCTTGCGACAGTTCCCCGGCCTCACCGTCTTCACTGCCGGAATCTATTTCAGACTTGCGTCGTTCCGGGCCGTTGTAGTTGGGGTTGGCTTTGCGTCGCCGGTCCGGGCCGAAATACAGCCCCGCGCGCACAAAAGGCCGCGGATTTTCGATGATGGAGCGGATTCGCGAATACAGTTTCTTGGCTGAAATCGGTTTGGCCAGGAACTCGTGCACGCCGCTGTCGCGCGCTTCCATCACCCGGTTCATTTCGGTGTGCCCGGTCAACATAATGATCGGCACGAACGGATTTGGGCTGTCCGATCCGGTCCGAACCATGCGCACGAAATCAAGCCCGTCGAGCGGTGACATGTTCCAATCGCAAATGATCACGTCGGCGGGAAAGTGACGCAGTTCCTTAAACGCGTCCGCTCCGTCGGAAGCTTCCAGTACACTCTTGACGCCCAGCGCATGCAGGATACTTTTGACCAACGCACGCATGTGCTTGTTGTCATCGACAATCAAGAAGTTAAGTCGCGACAGGTTGTAATCAGACATTCATTCCAACATCCAAAGAGCCACCCCCTAGACCGTCTCTTTGGTCGTTCTCCCTATTATACAGCCAAGTTGGCGCCGGCTGCCTCCCATCGGGCTGTATTTTCACCATTTCAGAACCGTAAATCCAGTGATTTTTGTAAGTATCCTCTCACTTTAGCACTATAAATATATCAAAAGCTTTACGCCTACACCGCATGGGTCTAAATCTGACCCTTCATTCTTGCGCAGAAAGCCAAGCGACCCCCGATTCACCAAGATGCCATAAAATGCACGATTTCATCCACGTCAGCGGCGCCCGCGAACATAATTTGAAGGATGTCGAGGTCCGGATTCCCCGCGACAAGCTGGTTGTCATCACCGGTCTGTCGGGTTCCGGCAAATCTTCATTGGCGTTCGATACGATTTACGCGGAAGGCCAGCGGCGTTATGTCGAAAGCCTGTCGGCGTATGCGCGCCAGTTCCTGGAATTGATGGCCAAGCCCGATGTCGATCTGATCGAAGGCTTGAGCCCCGCCATCTCCATCGAACAGAAGACCACCAGCCGCAATCCCCGCTCCACCGTCGGCACGGTCACCGAAATTTACGACTATATGCGCCTGTTGTGGGCGCGCGTCGGCGTACCGCATTCGCCCGCCACGGGCCTGCCCATCGAAAGCCAGACGGTCAGCCAAATGGTCGACCGGGTGATGGCCATGGACGATGGAACCCGCTTGCTGCTGCTGGCGCCCATCGTGCGCGGGCGCAAGGGCGAGTACAAAAAGGAGATGCAGGAGCTCGCGAAAAAGGGCTTCCAGCGCATCAAGGTGGACGGCCAAGTCTATGACATCGGCGAGGTCCCGGCACTCAACAAAAAGGTCAAGCACGACATTGAGGTCGTGGTGGACCGCATTCGCGTGAAGGAAGGGATCGAAACGCGTTTGGCCGACAGCTTCGAAACCGCGCTTTCGCTGTCCGACGGCCTGGCCTTCACTGAAGGCGCCGACGACAATGAGCGCACCACCTTCAGCGCCAAGTTCGCTTGCCCCGTATCCGGTTTCACCATCGATGAGATCGAGCCGCGCCTGTTTTCCTTCAACAACCCGTTCGGCGCATGCCCATCTTGCGACGGGTTGGGCACGGAAATGTATTTCGATCCCGAACTGGTGATTCCCGACGATCGTTTGACATTGAGCCAAGGCGTCATTGCACCGTGGGCGGGATCTTCGTCGCCTTATTACAACCAAACTCTGGAGAGCCTCGCCGCACACTTCGGTTTCGATTTGCACACGCCGTTTTCCGAACTCGACGAAAAAATTCAGAACGTGTTGCTTTACGGCACGGACGGCGAAACGGTGACCATGCGCTACGACGACGGGCGCAAGAACTACCAAGTCACCAAACCGTTCGAGGGCGTGATCCCCAACATGGAACGGCGCTGGCTGGAAACGGACAGCAACTGGGTGCGCGACGAACTGGGCAAGTATCAAACCGTCACCGACTGCGAAGCCTGCGGCGGTCATCGTCTCAAGCCGGAAGCTCTGGCGGTGAAAATCAATAGCCTGAATATTTCCGAAGTCACGGACATGTCCATCGATGAAGCGGCCAAATGGTTCAAGTCGTGCCATAAGGACATGACCCGCCAGCAGCGCGAAATCGCCCGGCGTATCCTGCGCGAAATCAATGAACGCTTGGGCTTCCTCGTCAATGTGGGGCTGGAGTACTTAACGCTGAGCCGTGCGTCCGGCACGCTGTCGGGCGGGGAAAGCCAACGCATCCGCTTGGCGAGCCAGATCGGCTCCGGGCTGACCGGCGTGCTGTACGTGTTGGACGAGCCCAGTATCGGCCTGCATCAGCGCGACAACGACCGCCTGTTGGAAACATTGAAACGGCTTCGTGACCTGGGCAACACCGTGATTGTGGTGGAGCACGACGAAGACGCCATCCGCACGGCGGATTACCTGTTGGACTTGGGGCCAGGCGCGGGCGTGCACGGCGGCGAGGTGATCGCCAGCGGCACGCCGGACGCGGTCATGAAAGAGCCCAAGAGCATCACCGGACAATACTTGACCGGCCGGCGCGAAGTGCCCCTGCCCGCAACCCGCCGTGCCGGCAAGAAGGGCCAATTCGTTTCCGTCATCGGCGCGGAGGCCAACAACCTGCAAAAGGTCGATGTGGACTTTCCGCTGGGCACGTTCACCTGTGTCACCGGCGTCAGCGGCGGCGGTAAATCCTCGTTGGTGATCGAAACCATGTACAAGGCCTTGGCGCGCCGCCTTCACGGCGCACGCCAACACGCGGGCACGCATGAGCGCATCGACGGGATCGAACTGATCGATAAGATCGTCGACATCGACCAATCGCCCATCGGCAGGACACCCCGCTCCAACCCCGCGACGTACACCGGCGCGTTCACCCCGATCCGCGAATGGTTCGCAGGCCTGCCCGAAGCGCAGCGGCGCGGCTACAAGCCCGGGCGCTTCAGCTTCAACGTCAAGGGGGGGCGCTGCGAGGCGTGCCAGGGCGACGGTGTGATCAAGATCGAAATGCACTTCCTGCCCGACGTCTACGTCGAATGCGATGTGTGCAAAGGTAAAAGGTACAACCGCGAAACGCTGGAGATCGAATTCCGCGGCAAGTCCATCGCCGACGTGTTGGACATGACCGTGGAAGAAGGCGTCGAGTTCTTCAAGGCGGTGCCTGCGATCCGTGACAAACTGGCGACGTTGAATCAGGTGGGCCTCAGCTATATCCACCTGGGCCAGCAGGCGACGACACTATCAGGCGGTGAAGCGCAACGCGTGAAGCTCGCCAAGGAACTGTCCAAGCGCGCCACCGGCAAGACACTCTACATTCTCGACGAACCGACCACGGGGCTGCACTTCGAAGACGTCAAGAAACTGCTGGAGGTGCTGCATACCCTGGTCGAGCAAGGCAACACCATGATCGTGATCGAACACAATCTGGAGGTTATCAAGACCGCCGATTGGATCATCGATCTGGGTCCGGAAGGAGGGTCGAAAGGCGGCCAAATCGTCGCCGAAGGCACGCCCGAAGACGTCGCCAAGGTGAAAAAGAGCTACACCGGCAAATACTTGGCCCCGTATCTCAAGAAAAGCAAGGCGCGCAGGAAAAGTGCGTAAGCCGGTGGACGCAGTACCGAGCGTCATTGCGAGTAGCCAAGCTGCAAAGCAATCCAGAAATCGAACCTAGGCCCTGGATTGCTTCGTTACTGCGTTCCTCGCAATGACCAACAATCACCAAAACGTTTTGGCACGGCGGAATGCGTTCCAGCCTTTGAGTAGATCGTTTTCGCGCAGGCTGTCGGCGTGCATATACCAACCTTCTACCAGACCGGCGGCCTTGTGAATGGTGTGCGCATCCTTGCCCTTCACATCCGTCGCCAGATCCGTCATCAGGCGCTCCGCCGTCGCCAAGTCGTTCAGATGGCCCAGCGCTTCTTGCAACGACTTGAGTCCCCGCAAATACGCCTTGGTGGTTTTGGGGGGATAAAGCTCGGCAAAGAATGCAGCGGCGTAACGCGCCTTCTTGATGGCGATGCGCAACTGATGGCGCTGGTCGATGGTCAGGTGCTTAAGCCCCTTGCCCGCCTTGAGCAACCGCGCGTGACGCTTGGCGAGAATTTCCTTGGCGATATCGGTGGCGGGCGCCAGCAGTTTAGCGGACGTTTCCGACAGGTGTTGTTCGCGCCATACGGAATTCGCAACCCAGAACAACGAGTCCGTGAGCATCTTCGCATACGCAGGCGAATGGATCATCTTCTGCGCGGCTTGATAGCCTTGCTCCTGGCGCAACTGGGCGCGTTCGCGCATGAACTTGAGCGCGGGTTCGTCGTCGAATCCCTGTTCCACACCGGCCAGAACTTCGTCCAGGAACACGTCCCAGTCGCGCGCCGGTCCCAAGGCGGAGCCCGCGTCCTTCAGTGCCTGGCTCAACTCTTCATAACTGCCCTTGGGCAACAGCTTCTTGAACGTGGTGATAACGGACCGCATGCGCCGGGTCGCAACACGCATCTGATGCACACCTTCGATGTGGCAGCGGTGCAGCACGCAATCCTCGTTGGCGATCAGGTGTTGCAGGCCTTCCATCACCGAGGAGCGCAAGACCTCTTCGGCCGTGACGCCTTTCGCCAAAGGCGGATGATTGGCCTTGACCCACTCATGGCCATTGCCGCGCGCCAAGATGTGACCACGGTGCGCCTTGGTGCGGCTGGACAACCGTGCGGGAACGGTATCGGTGATCAGGTTGGCGGTACGCAACAGTTCGCCCGTTGCTCCGGATTTGAGCTCCAATTCCAATTCGTGGACGGGTGTTTCGATCACCTCATCGCTTTGAGCGGCATAGACGCGCCCCTGATCGATGTCGCACGAAATCTCCGCCCCGCCGGGGGTGCGCAACTCGTGGCTTTGGCGCTTCATCTCACTGGTAAAGATCGGCGCCAGGGAAGCGAAGTTCACGCCTTTCAACAACGCTTTGATATCCGCGTCCGCGCGCAGCAGGGACATGTCCAAATCCGGCCCGGGCACCGCCCATTCCCATTCATGACGCGCGAAACCGGACGCGTCTTGATCCACGGCTTTCGCTTTGAAGCATTGCACGTACTTGCGGCTTTCCTTACGCACGCGTAGGGACACCTCGCGTGCGGCAAGCTGAAAATCGGGGGTATCGAAGTATGTTGCGCGCAGTGTCTTGGTGCGCGCGGGAGCGCTCTGTAGAGCCTTTAAAGCAGCGGAACGGCACAGCTTACGCACTTGAGCGGCCGTCATTTCGAACTTCAGTTCAACTTCCAGGCCGCCTGCGCCCCCCATTGAGGCGTTCGCCATGTTTTTCCCTCATGCGTGTTTGGTATGTGTGTCTGGACTTTCGTTACAGAAATGTTATCACCCACAACCCGACACCATTATGGCAGTTTTGTTACAAGCAGGTATTTTTTTCTCTTTTTTCAGCCCGTTCATTGCTTCCTATGAACCATCTTGTATATAATTATACTAATGCGAAAGGATTACCCCCCGGACCTTACGCTTTCCCGAGCCGATGTTCCGCTTTTCGCGCCCGAATGGAGGTACCACTTGGGGTGAGGAGCCTAACATGAACCACAAAAACTTGGAGTGGTCGGACAAATTCTCCACGGACATCCTGTCCATCGACCGCCAACACCAAGAGCTCATCTATCTGTCCCAGAACCTGTTGGAAGTGCTCTCCAACAACGACACCCACATTGCAGAAAAACAGACCGCATTCAAGGACTTGGTGGACCACGCCCTGGCGCATTTCGAATACGAGGAGCGCATCATGCGCAACATCGGTTATCCCGGCCTGGAACAGCACCTGCGCGAACACGAAGACTTGCGCAACGAAGTCGCCAATATCGCCGAAGACGTGATGAACGGCAATGCCATGGAAGACTGGAAGGGCCTGGTCAGCTTGATGCAAGTTTGGGTGCTGCGCCATATCGTCGCCAGCGATACCCAAATCCGCGAATTCCTGCAGCGCGAAGACGACGACATATAAAACGCTTCCGTGCCCGTAAATCCCTGCGCAAAGCGCACCCTTTCGCGCACACAACCATATTCATAAAAGCGTCAACGAAAAGTCGTGCGATTGTTGCATGGTTCTGCTAGTGTATACTTATGAGCGATTTTTGGCGGGGCCAGATACGTCATGAACACTTTAAACTGCAACCGCATCGGCTGCTTTTATTGCGCCAAGGGGAAATGCACCTCCATCACCGCCGTCGTCGGCGGTTCAGCCTGTTCACAGTTCCTGCCGAACAGCCTTGCCACCTTCAAGACGCGACGCACGCCTTTGCCACGGCGCCTCGACCTCACGTCCATCCGAGAGCACCTGGCTGACGACGATCAAAACGATTGCCGTTTGGTCTAAGTTTTTCTGATATCAGCGCTTATACGCCACAGGGAAGCCCTTGCGGTTCCAGCCGCTCATGCCGCCACCCATAATCATCAGGTTCTTGAACCCACTTTGAAACAGCACCCGCGCCGCGCCGGGAGAGCGATTATCGGTGCGGCACGTCACCACAATGGGATCGTTTTTGTAAGGCTCCAACTGTTCCCCCAGCTGAGAGAGCTTGGACGACAGCGTGCTGGCTTCCAGGTTCAAGGCCCCTTCGATATGGCCCAAGTTGCCGGTAAACTCACCCGCAGTGCGCACGTCGATGACCAGCAGGTCCTCCCCCGCATCAATGCGGGACTTGATATCTTCGGCGCTGACGAACGGGATGCCTAGCATTTTGGCCTTGATGCGCGGCAAATACCGTATGAACACGATCACCATCACGGCGATGAGGACCATTTTGAAGGTTTCGCTCTGGAACGGCTCCACGTCTCGGCACTCCCTGTCATCTGCTGCGCTCTGCGCATTGGCTTTGGGGGTGAGGTAGCGCCCCGGCACACCCCTGTCAAGCCCGCAACATCCCACCGCAATCCCATGGACAGCGGCCCCCAAGACGACTATGACAGGCGCATGAATACCCAATCGACAAACGTCGGCAACCTCGTACACGTCATCGGCGGCGGGCTTGCGGGCTCCGAAGCGGCGTGGCAACTCACCCAGGCGGGCGTGCCGGTGATGCTGCACGAAATGCGCCCCGACCGGCAAACGCCTGCGCACCAGACCGACGGTTTCGCCGAGTTGGTGTGTTCCAATTCGCTGCGCGCCGACGACCACACCGCCAACGCAGTGGGTCTGCTGCACGAAGAAATGCGGCGCATGAACTCCTTGATCATGCGCGCCGCCGACGCCACCCGCGTGCCGGCGGGCGGCGCACTGGCGGTGGACCGCGAAGCCTTTTCCGCGCGCGTGCACGTGGCGCTGCACGGTGAGCATTTGCTGCAAATCCGCCGCTTCGAAGTGACAGATCTGCACAAGTTCGACGGCGAGACCGTCATCGTCGCATCGGGCCCTTTGACGTCCGACGCGTTAAGTGAGTCCATCCGCTCATTCACGGGCGCGGAACAGATGGCGTTTTTCGACGCCATCGCACCGATCGTTTACCGGGACAGCATCGATTTCGACCAAGCCTGGTGCCAATCCCGCTACGATAAGGGCACCGGCAAGGACTACATCAACTGCGCCATGGACCAAGACCAGTACAACGCCTTCATTGATGCACTTTTGGACGCCGAAAAACAGGACTTCAAGGATTGGGAAAAAGACACGCCGTATTTCGAAGGATGCCTGCCCATCGAAGTGATGGCCGAGCGGGGCCGCGAAACCCTGACCTTCGGTCCGATGAAGCCGGTGGGCCTGACCAACCCACACGCGCCGGACCAACGCGCGCACGCCATCGTGCAACTGCGCCAGGACAACAAGCTCGGCAATCTGTGGAATATGGTGGGCTTTCAGACCAAGCTCACTTACGGCGAACAAAAGCGCGTATTTCGCACCATCCCCGGTCTGGAAAACGCCCAATTCGCGCGGCTCGGCGGCATGCATCGGAACACCTTCATCAAGAGCCCGAAGCTGCTCGACGAAACGCTGCGTTTGAAATCTCATCCTCACATTCGTTTCGCCGGACAGATCACCGGCTGCGAAGGTTACGTGGAAAGCGCAGCCATCGGCCTGCTGGCCGGACGCTTCGCCGCCGCCGAACGACTGGGACGTGACATGGTGACACCGCCCGCCACCACCGCACTGGGCGCATTGTTGGGCCACGTCACGGGGGGCGCGGAAGCGGACAGCTTCCAACCCATGAACATCAACTTCGGCCTGTTCCCACCCGCCGATATCGATGAGCGTCCACCTGAACTGAAAGGCAAACGCCTCAAGCGCGGGGATCGCAAGAAGGCGCGCAAGGCCGCCATCTGCGCGCGCGCACTCAAGGACTTGGACGGCTGGGTCAAGGGCATGCCCACATGATCGATCTCTTCGCCCACCCCAGCCAGAACGTGCTGAAGGTACAAATCCTGTTGGAAGAAACGGGCCTCGAGCATCGCCTGATCAACGACCGCACGTTACGGAAAGGCACACCCGAATTCGAACGCTTCCGCCGCGCCAGCCCCACCGGTCAAGTGCCGGGCGTTTACGATCCCGAAACCGGCGCCGCACTGTTTGAATCGTCTGCGATCATGATCTACCTGGCGGAAAAAACCGGACGCTTCCTGCCCCGCCCTGAGCATCCGGCCGTGCGCGCGGAATGTCTCAAATGGCTTTTGTTCGAAGCCGCCAGTCTGACGCCGGCGATGCTCGACATCTATCATTACACGCTTCAAGCCGAACACCCGCAGACGTATTCCGAAGATCGCGCCCGTGAACGCGCGCGCCGAGCGCTGGGCGTTCTGGAAGACACCTTGGCGCAAGGCCGAGACTTCCTGGCCGGGGACTATTCCATTGCCGACATGATCCTGTATCCGTGGATGGTCATCCTGGAAGACTTCGCCGACATTCCCCTATCCGATTATCCGCACCTGGAGGCATGGACCGGGCGCATCGGCGCGCGCGACGCGGTGAAGCGGGCGGAAACGGCATAAGCTGTTCTTCCAAACGACATAAAACCTCCACACAGGCTTGCTAGGTAACGCATCAAGATTGCGCATTCGATTCGCTTTTCTGATGGCGAGGCGGCAGGCGGCATGTCCATCTCGAACAGTTCTTTCTCCGCCACTTGGGACGGCATCCATCCTTTGCCGTTCAAGGTCTGGATTCCCGATCCGGATGATCCTGTCGGCAACCTGATCCACAAATTCAAGTTCCTCGACCGGTTGACCACCTTGGTGCCCGCGGGCATTTCGTTATTGAACCCGAACCGGCTGCTCAGCCTTCGCCCCATCGGCTTCCGCAAGGTGCTGCGCCGCGACAAACGGTTGTGGAAACGTCACTTCACCATCCCCGGCGGCGGGGTGCTGTCGCCTCAAGACATTTTGGATCTGATCGAAACGGATCTGAACCAGCAAGCCCCACACTTAAGAATCCGCTGCATCGTACGTGTGCGGCTGTATGTGCGCACAGTCGATCTGCAATTGATACCCTACATGAAAACCACAGACGGACGCGTCATGCCGCTGGCGCTATCGCGCCTGATCCTTCATCCCCGCAAAAAGCAGGTCTGCCAACGCACCATCGCCAAGCTGGCGGTGGAAGAGCCCGGTTTGGGAACCGACATCCCCTTCGTGCCGTCCTTGATGCGCAACTCCATCCGCCTGTTCGACCGCTTGGGGTATGACAGCATCCATCTCTCCATGGGCTACAGCGCGGGCAGCGCGGTGTGGCCGAAGTACGCTTTCTATCCCACCGATAAAACCATGTGGCGCAACTTGAAACGCGTGGTCAGCGACAAGCTCGCCCACCTGCCCGGCCACGTGCGCGCGGCGGCGCTCAAACGGCTCAAAGCCATTCACCGCAGCGACGAAGCTCAAAGCATCTATTGGCTATCGGATTTGACGTACCGGAAACTCGGCATCGATCCCGCCAGCATCGAAGGCGACTATACCAAGCACAAACTGGGCAGCATCCTTCTGCAGCGCCTCAACTGGAAGGGCAAACTGGAGCTGAGCGACCAGCGCGCGCGGCGGCGGTTGGAACGCTACTTGGCGGAAAAAAACTGCCCCTTGCCTTAAAGGCCCTAATTTCCCAAGAATTCCTGGATCGCGTCGGCGGCGTCCTCGGCATAGAAGTCGAGGAAGAAGTGATCCGCCTCGTCGACCACAACCAACTGGATCTTCTCGTCGTTGGCCATGGACTCCACCTCTTCGATCAGGCCCACCACCACATCATCGGCACTGCCGGCAATGACCAAAACGGGTTTCGCGATCATCTTCAGCAAAGTCGGTGTGTGGCGGCGGTCGTCCGGTTCGTAATAGCTGACGAAGCTATCCGCGCTCACATCCGCGTCGGCGCAGTACAACACGCCGTTGCCCGTCATCATTTGCGCCCCCTTGCCAGCATCCGCCAAGGCCTGCGCCTTTGCCAGAACCGTTTCGAGCTTGCGCATGTGACGCTTCTGAAAGCTTTTGGCGGCGCGTTCGGCACTCCACGTCGCAGGCGCGATCAGAACCACCTTGGACACCACGGGATCGTTTTCCCGCGCCGCGAACCATGCCGTCTGGTTGCCGCCGCGCGAATGCCCCGCCAGAACCACGTCCGTAGCGCCTTCTTTTTTCAGATAATCCAACCAC
>JANQJR010000049.1 GCA_028281525.1 Magnetovibrio sp. | reverse complement strand
GGTGGCGAGCAATCGCCGGCTTTTCGCCCTTCCCGAGATGATCCGGGGCTTTTCTCATCTGCTTGCGCAACATCGCGGCGAGGTCGCCGGCGAGGTCACGTCGGCGCAACCGCTGACCGACGGGCAACTTGATGCCCTCAAAGAACAATTGAAGGCTGCCGTTGGCAGCGACGTTCAGCTCGAAGCAAAGGTCGACCCGTCGTTGCTTGGCGGACTGGTCGTCAAGATCGGCTCACGCATGATCGATAGTTCTATTCGTACGAAACTCCAGAATCTCAGGTTTGCAATGAAAGGTGCCGGCTGATGGATATCCGCGCCGCAGAAATCTCGACAATCCTCAAGCAGCAGATTGCTAACTTTGGCAGCGAGGCCGAAGTTTCAGAGGTCGGCCAAGTGCTCTCCGTCGGTGACGGTATCGCCCGTGTCTACGGCTTGGACAACGTCCAGGCCGGTGAGATGGTCGAATTTCCGGGCGCCGTTAAGGGCATGGCGCTCAACCTCGAAGAAGACAACGTCGGTGTTGTGATCTTCGGCGACGACCGTGGCATCAAGGAAGGCGACACCGTCAAGCGCACAGGCGCCATCGTGGACGTGCCGGTGGGTCCGGGCCTGTTGGGTCGCGTGGTCGACGGTCTGGGCAACCCGATCGACGGCAAGGGCCCGATCGACAGCACCCAGCGCAACCGCGTCGAAGTGAAAGCGCCCGGCATCATCCCGCGTAAATCGGTGCACGAACCGATGCAGACCGGCCTGAAGGCGATCGATAGCCTGATCCCCATCGGCCGCGGCCAGCGCGAACTGATCATCGGCGACCGCCAGACCGGCAAGACCGCGGTGATCATCGACACCATCATCAACCAGAAAAGCGTCAACGACGCGGCCGACAACGATTCAGAAAAGCTGTTCTGCATCTATGTCGCCGTCGGCCAGAAGCGCTCCACCGTCGCGCAGCTGGTGAAGGCCCTGGAAGACAACGGCGCCATGGCATACTCCGTGGTCATCGCCGCCACTGCGTCCGACCCGGCGCCGATGCAGTTCCTGGCGCCCTACACCGGTGCGACCATCGGGGAATACTTCCGCGACAACGGCCAGCACGCGGTCATTTTTTACGATGACTTGACCAAGCAGGCCGTTGCGTATCGTCAGATGTCCCTGTTGCTGCGCCGCCCGCCGGGCCGCGAAGCGTATCCGGGTGACGTGTTTTATCTGCACTCCCGTTTGCTGGAACGCGCCTGTAAGCTGGGCGACAAGGCCGGCAACGGCTCGCTGACCGCTCTGCCGGTGATCGAAACCCAGGCCGGTGACGTCTCCGCGTACATTCCGACCAACGTGATTTCCATCACCGACGGCCAGATCTTCCTGGAATCGGAACTGTTCTACAAAGGCATCCGCCCGGCCGTGAACGTCGGTCTGTCGGTGTCGCGTGTGGGTTCCGCGGCCCAGGTCAAAGCCATGAAGCAGGTCGCCGGCACCATCAAGTTGGAGCTGGCCCAGTACCGCGAAATGGCGGCGTTTGCGCAGTTCGCGTCCGACCTGGACCCGGCGACGCAAAAACTGCTGGCCCGCGGCGCGCGCCTGACCGAGCTTTTGAAGCAGCCCCAGTACAGCCCGCTGACCGTCGAAGAGCAGGTGGCGATCATCTATTCCGGCGTGAAGGGTTATCTCGACAACATCGACACCAAGGACGTGACCCGTTACGAGCACGCGCTGCTCGGCGAATTGCGCGCCAAGGGCGAAGACATTCTCACCACCATCCGGGAAGAGAAGGTTTTGTCGGACGAAACCGAAGGCAAGCTGGCGAAGTTCATCGAAGACTTCACCAAGACTTTCGCTTGATTTGAGCGCTTAGGAACGGAGCGGGACACCAAAAAGTGGATAGGGGCTCATGCCGAACCTGAAGGACCTGAAAAACCGGATCGACAGCGTCAAATCGACGCGCAAGATCACGTCGGCGATGAAAATGGTCGCGGCCGCCAAGTTGCGCCGCGCCCAGGACGCCGCGGAGTCCGCGCGTGCGTATTCGGAGCGGATGGAAACCGTGCTGCGCTCCTTGGCAGGCTCGTTTGCGGGGCGTGAAGGCGGGCCGAAACTGCTGGCCGGGACCGGTGCGGACCAAGCCCATCTTTTGGTGGTGTTCACCTCTGACCGCGGCCTGTGCGGCGGCTTCAACGGCTCGATCGTTCGCGAAGCCCGCCAGCTCATTCACGATATGAAATCCGAAGGCAAGACCGTCAAGCTGCTGTGCGTTGGGCGCAAGGGCTCGGATCTGCTGAAGGGTGAATTCGGTGGTGACATTGTCGACGCCGTCACCGGCATCGGCGGCAAGAAGGGTATCGAATTTTCCGAGGCCACCGCCGTTTCCGACAAAATCACCGAAATGTTCGAAGCGGGCGAATTCGACACCTGCTCGATCATCTTCAACAAGTTCCAGTCGGCCATGACGCAAATCGTCACCACGTCGCAGTTGATCCCGTTCACCTCCGAAGAGGACGAGGACGCAAGCGCAGACAAGGACGGCGCTGGGGGCGAGCTGAAAGCGGCCTACGAATTCGAGCCGGAAGAGAGCGAAATCCTCGAAGTGCTGCTGCCCAAAAACCTGGGCGTGCAGGTCTTCCAGGCGATGCTCGAAAGTTCGGCTTCCGAACACGGCGCGCGCATGACGGCCATGGACAACGCAACCCGCAACGCTGGGGACATGATCGACAAGCTGACGTTGACGTACAACCGTTCGCGTCAGGCCGCGATCACCAGTGAATTGATTGAAATCATCTCCGGCGCGGAAGCGCTGTAAGAGTTACGCTGAATACGCTTAAGGAGCTCCAGCGATGGCGAATAACAACATCGGACAAATCACTCAGGTCATGGGCGCCGTTGTCGACGTGCGTTTCCCGTCGGGCGATCTGCCCAACATCTTGACCGCCCTGGAATTGGAACACGACGGCAAGCGTCTGGTTCTGGAAACCGCTCAGCACTTGGGCGAGAACATGGTGCGCACCATCGCCATGGACTCCACCGACGGTCTGCAGCGCGGCCAGGACGTGACCGACACCGGCGAGCCGATCTCGGTTCCGGTGGGTCCGGAAACGCTGGGCCGTATCTTGAACGTCATTGGCGAGCCGATCGACGAACGCGGTCCGGTCGATGCCAAAGCAAAGGCTCCGATCCACAACGAAGCCCCGGAATTCGCGGAGCAATCCACCGACGCGGAAATCCTCGAGACCGGCATCAAGGTCGTGGACCTGATCGGCCCCTACGCCAAGGGCGGTAAGATCGGCCTGTTCGGCGGCGCCGGCGTGGGCAAGACCGTGTTGATCATGGAACTGATCAACAACATCGCCAAAGGCCACGGCGGTTATTCCGTGTTCGCCGGTGTCGGCGAGCGCACCCGCGAAGGCAACGACCTCTACCACGAAATGATCGAATCCGGCGTTATCGACCTGGAAGGCGACGGTTCCAAGGCCGCGCTGGTCTACGGTCAGATGAACGAACCGCCCGGCGCTCGCGCCCGCGTGGCCCTGACCGGCTTGACCTTGGCGGAATACTTCCGCGATCAGGAAGGCCAGGACGTGCTGTTCTTCGTGGACAACATCTTCCGCTTCACCCAGGCCGGCTCCGAAGTGTCCGCGCTGTTGGGCCGCATTCCGTCCGCCGTGGGTTACCAGCCGACGCTGGCCACCGACATGGGCACGTTGCAAGAACGCATCACCTCGACGAAGAAGGGCTCCGTCACCTCGGTGCAAGCCATCTACGTCCCGGCTGACGATTTGACCGACCCCGCGCCGGCCACTTCGTTCGCCCACCTGGACGCGACCACCGTTCTCAGCCGTCAGATCGCCGAGCTCGGCATCTATCCGGCCGTGGACCCGCTGGATTCCACGTCCCGCGTGTTGGATCCGCGCGTCGTCGGTGAAGAGCACTATGGTGTCGCCACCTCAGTGCAGCAGGTTCTGCAGCAGTACAAGTCGCTCCAGGACATCATCGCGATCCTGGGCATGGACGAACTGTCGGAAGAAGACAAGCTGGTGGTGGCGCGTGCGCGCAAGATCCAGCGTTTCCTGTCCCAGCCGTTCCACGTGGCCGAAGTGTTCACCGGTTCGCCGGGTAAGCTGGTCAAGCTGGAAGACACCATCAAGGGCTTCAAGGGCATCGTCGAAGGCGATTACGACCATCTGCCGGAAGCGGCGTTCTACATGGTCGGCACCATCGACGAAGCTGTCGAGAAAGCCAAGGAAATGGCCGCGGAAGCCGCCTAATCGATCCAGTAGGATTGGAGTAAAAGACCATGGCCGATACGATCGCCGAAAAGGTCGAATTTGAACTGGTCTCGCCGGAGCGGCTGGTGAAGTCGCAGTCTGTGTGCATGGTCGTGGTGCCGTGCTCCGAAGGCGATATCGGTGTTCTGCCCGGCCACACGCCGTTGATCGGCACCGTGCGCCCCGGCGTTGTGGATATCCACGAAAACGGCAAGGTCACGGAAAGCATCTTTGTTTCCGGCGGTTTCGTCGAAGTCACGCCGGAACGCTGCACGCTGCTGGCCGAGGAAGCGCTGTCTGTGGACTTGCTCAACCGGGATACGGCCCAAGCGCGCCTTGAAGCCGCCGAAAAGGCTTTGGAGAAGGCCGAAACGGACATAGAAAAAGGCAACGCCGAGGCCGAAATCGCCACCGCCGAAGCGATGATCATGGCCCTGGGCGGCGGCCCCGCGCACTAAGTTTTCAGGCCTTTATGTGCAAGCGGCTCTCTCGGGGGCCGTTTTTGCTTTTGCGCCTTTGGCCTGGGTGTTTGCAATCCAGCGCCGCGCCGCATCCTGGTTTGAGAAGATCTCGACGTGCCAGGGGCTGTTCACGTGTGACAAATATTCCCGAAAACGCGCGATGTTTGCCATTTGTTTGGTATTGGTGGTGACGAACGCCATCAGCACATGGGCGTTGATATAGCTTGCTCCGATGTCGCACCCCGCCGCCTTCAAAGCGCTTTTTTCGTCCAGTTCGTAAGAGTCCATATCGAGGGTGTCGATGATCCAGTACCGGATGCGATCGAACCGGGTGTCGTTGATGATGGAATCGTGCGCTTTTTGCCGTTGATCTTCGGTCACACGGCCGTGCATCGTCATCACGACACCGTCTCGCTCCCAAGTGACTTCGTAACGCATGGCGAAAACTCGGCTGGTTTGAAATCGGGCGAATTCATATACGGCGCCATATCAGAGCCGTGGCAAATGAGTATAAGGATATGCACTCAATGTGCGCAATAAGCAATCGTCCATATATTTATGGCTGTTGCGTTGGGAAGCAGCTAACGGTTGCTTTTGAAGCGGCACCGCAAGGGCGCGGCTTGACCGACGGTCAGGCGCAATGTGCCCTGGTGTTCCCAAATTTCGCGCCTCCCGTCCGTATAGCGTGCGCCGGACCCCGACCGGGCGAGGGGCAGGGTCCAGGTTTCGCCTTCGAAGTTGACGACCGCTTGTCCGGGCCACCAGGCGACGTGACCCAACCGTCCGCCGCTGCAGTCGAAATGGCGCTGGGCAATCGGTTGGGGATCGTTTTGCGCAGCGCAACCCGGCATCGCGATAACGGCGGCCATCAGCATCGCGCTTACGTGGGGTGCGGCGGATGGGCATGGGTGGTCCTCCCGACATTCAATGGCGTCTTGAGCCCTGCAATCGAACCCCTTAAGTATATACCAACACGTTGATGTGGAAGAGTGAACTGCATGCACCGCAGAATGATCAATCCCATCTTGGAAAATATGGACGGCGAGCGCGCGGGATATTTCACTGACGTGGTGGCGAAGCTCGAAAACGACCCGCGCACGCACAAAAACCCCAATTTCGTCTTTCTGCTGCTCAAGGAAACCATGGCGTTGTTGCCGGTTCATTTGGATAAGGCGGACTTCATCAATACCTTGTTCGCCTTTATCGCCAAGCATCACCGCGCCATGGAAAAAGTTGTTTTCGACCAAGACTATATCTATGACCAGTCGATGTTGAAGGAGGTCACCAACGATTTCGTCATCGATGTTGTGGATCTGACCATGCAGCGCTACCAACAGGGCGAAATCGATGGTGGGGAGCCCAGCGTGCAGAAATACACATGGCCGTACCGCGCGGAGGACTTGGTCGACCCCGATGACGAAGAGGCGCAAGACCGCCTGCAAAACCGGACACCTTACGCCGGACCGGAGCGGCGCAAGAAGCGCTGATTCTCTCCCAGCCTGCATGGGGCACAAAATTAATATCGCACTACTATTGCCTTTGCCGAGGTGTTGTAGAACGATGGAAGGGCAAGACGGCTGGACGGTTTTGACCGATACTAAATAGTCGCCCATGACAGTGGCCCGTATGAAATCAGTGCGCCTGGGCATCAACAGCCACGATGTGCACACAAGGATAGGGTCATAAAAAAAGAGTGTACGATTTAAGCGAGTTAGGTCACGAACTCATAAATGGCATGGAAATGGTATGAGTGCATGTGTTTGCCTGCGAGGCGCAAGGACGCGGGAAACCTGGTTGGCTTTCAAGTCCTTGCAACGCGGCAGGCGGACACATGCGCCATATCCTGCGGACGCTGAAACGACTTTGACCCGCGTTGTCAAAGCCCTTGAACGGGGGGGCGGCCCCGACCTGCGGGCTTTTCTGCGCGATACTTGGCCGTTTGAGCGCCATTTCTCATGCCATTTATGAATCCGTGACCTAGAGTGCGATCGGGTGGGGTTGATACATATGAGCGTCAATCTTATCCGTGAAGCGCTCTCTCATGCGTTGATGAGGGGCGGTTCATGTCTTTGAGGGAACATCCACCTAAGACGATTCGACCCGATGAGCTGTTTGCGCCGAGTTGGCGTAAACAGAGGCGTGGAAGTAAAAAGGGGGGGTGCGGGTGCCAGGCTTGCGCCGGTTTCGACAACAGCGCGCCTCAGAGATATTTCGCGTAACCCTGATCGGCTTTCATGATGTGGTTGGTGAGCCACTTTTTGAGGAAATCCAGCACTTCGCTGATGTTGATGGCGCTGGGATCGGTACGGTAGACCTTGGCGATGTCCTTGACGGTTTTGGTGATGTCCTTGTGCATCTCCCGATGCTTGTCCTTGTCCGGGTAGTCGGAATTCAAGAACAGCTCTTCCTCGCGTTCAAAGTGGCGTTCGACGTAATCGATCAGGAGCGCAATGGTTTGCGCGATTTCCTCGTCGGAAAAGCCGCGGTCGACGCGCAAGAACAACTCGTTGGTGATGTTCACCAACGTCATGTGGTCGAAATCCACGATCTTGTGGCCGACCTTGTAGGTGTCGTTCCATTGGATAAACGTCACGCCGAGGGACCCGCTCTTTTAGTCTTATTAGATTATGCTAAATAAAAACCATTCCTTGATTTGGGTCAATGTTTCATTTTGATCTCGATCAAGCGAACAATTGATGACTTTAACCCCTTGAGGTTACACTGTTTGCTTCGAGAGGCGGGATGAGAGTGGGAGGATCCGGCACCATGCGGTTATATCTGGTGCGCCACGGAAAGGCGGAATTCGGGCCCGAAGACGCGGACCGACGTTTAAGTTCGCGCGGCCGCGCGGATGTGGAGGCCTTGGCCAAACACCTGCGTGCGCAGGAAATCTCGGTCGCGCGTATGATCCACTCGACCTTATCGCGCGCGCGCGAAACGGCGGAAATTCTGGCCGCCGAAATCGCGCCGGGTGCGAAGCTGGAAGAGTTGGAAGGGATCGAGCCTTGGGGCAACGTCAAGGCCTTCGGCAAATTGGTCGACGGCTGGAAGCACGACGCCATGGTTTGCGGGCATGAGCCGTTCATGGGCGAGGCCGCGTCGTACCTGATGACTGGCGATCCGCACGCCAACCTGGTGGAGGTGAAGACCGGCACAGTGATGCAATTCGCCCGCAACCCCTACGGCGGCGGCTGGCAGTTGCGTTGGATGCTCAAACCCCGCCTGGTGCGCGGCCCCAAGGTGGGGGAGGATTGAATCCGTGAAGCTTTACTTGGTGCAGCATGGCGACGCGTTGCCCAAGGATGCCGATCCTGAACGGCCCTTGAGCGCAAAGGGCCGGGCTGATGCGGCCAAAATGGCGGCGTTTCTCCAGTCTGCCGAAGTGTCGGTGGACGAAGTGGTGCATTCCGGCAAAACCCGTGCCGAGGAAACGGCCACCTTGCTGGCTCAGGCCGTGTGGCCGGGCCACAAACCGCTTAAAATGGATGGCCTCGCGCCCAACGACAGTACGGATCACTTGGCGCACGCAACCGGGGCCGCCGGTGGCGATGTGATGGCGGTGGGCCACATGCCGTTCATGGGCCGTATGGCGGCGCGCTGCTTGAGCGGCTCGGAAGAAGGCACACAGGTTGCGTTCGAGCCCGGCACTGTCGTGTGTTTGGAGCGCACGGGCGACGGCGCGCAAGGGGACTGGGCGCTGTGTTGGATGCTGCGCCCGTCGATGATTCCATAGGGCTGAAGAGTATGCCGTTATTGCGAGGAGCGAAGCGACAAAGCAATCCAGGCTGATGGCGGCGTTCTGGATTGCCGTGCGCCTTTCGGCGCTCGCAATGACAGTTAATCCTTGATTTCAATTTTCAGCCACTTCGGCGGGTCGTTGTCGATGAACGTCAAGCGGATGTGCTCCAGCGCGCGTTTGTGGCCGTGGAACGGGACGTGGTCGATGGCGTCTGGAAACGTGAGCCATTTCAGTTCCGAATGTTCGTCGTTGAGGCTCACATCCGCACCGTCATGCACGAAGGCGACGAAGATCGGCACCAGTTCGATCACGTTGGCGTGGTGGTTGTACCACTGGTCGCAAACGTTGGCGGTATAGAAGGTATCCGGGGTCAGGCCGGTTTCCTCGATCACTTCACGGTGGCCGGCTTGCCACGCGGTTTCACCCTCGTCCACATGGCCGGTGACCAGTGACCACACGCCCGCCAGAACCGGGTCGGTGCGGCGCATCACCAACACTTGAGCGCTTCCGGTCTTGTCCTGGCCGTTTTTGCGCACCACCGCACACGTCACTGCGGTGGAGCGGATCGGCACACGGGAATTTGGTCCGAACATCGTTTATGGCCCTTTGCGCTTTTTGCCCCTGGATTTACTTTTTCGCCGTGAACCAGCCCCGGCCTTTTTGGCTGCGGATTTTGACACACCCGCGCGATCCAGCCCCAACTCGTGGGCTTCCAGACGGCGGATTTCGTCGCGCAGACGCGCGGCTTCTTCGAATTCCAGATCGGCGGCGGCCTGCTTCATGCGTTTGTCCAGATCGGCCATGTGATCCTTGAGCGACTTGCCCACCAAATTGTCGTCGCCGGACACACCGGTGTCCACGGTGACGTAGTCCTGCTCGTAAACCGAACCCAACGCATCGGCGATGTTCTTTTTGACCCCTTCGGGGGTGATGCCGTGCTCGACGTTGTAGGCTTCTTGTTTGGCGCGGCGGCGGTTGGTTTCCCCGATGGCGTATTCGAGCGAGTCGGTCATGGTGTCGGCGTACAAGATCACCCGGCCGTCCAGGTTGCGCGCAGCGCGCCCGATGGTTTGCACCAGCGATGTCTTGGAACGCAGGAAACCTTCTTTGTCCGCATCCAAAATCGCCACCAGGGCGCATTCGGGAATGTCCAGGCCTTCGCGCAGCAGGTTGATGCCGACCAGCACATCGAACGCGCCAAGTCTTAAGTCGCGGATAATCTCGATGCGTTCCAACGTGTCGATGTCGGAGTGCATGTAGCGCACCCGCACACCGTGTTCGTGCATGTATTCGGTCAGCTCCTCGGCCATCTTCTTGGTCAGCACCGTGACCAGCACGCGTTGTCCTTTTTGTGCGGCGTCGCGGCACTCGCCCAGCAGGTCGTCGACCTGGGACGTGACGGGACGCACGATGCATTCCGGGTCGATCAGGCCGGTGGGCCGGACCACTTGTTCGGTGAACACGCCGCCGGTGCGCTCTAATTCCCACGGACCCGGTGTGGCGGACACGAAGATGGTCTGCGGGCGCATGGCGTCCCATTCCTCGAACTTCAATGGGCGGTTGTCGACGCACGACGGCAGACGGAAGCCGAATTCCGCCAAGGTGCTTTTGCGGTTGTAGTCGCCCCGATACATCCCGCCGATCTGCGGGACGGAGACGTGGCTTTCGTCCGCGATCATCACCGCGTCCTCTGGCAGGTATTCGAACAGGGTCGGCGGCGGTTCGCCCGGATTGCGGCCTGTGAGATAGCGCGAATAGTTTTCGATCCCGTTGCAGTGTCCGGTGGTTTCCATCATTTCCAGATCGAAGGTGGTGCGCTCCTCGACCCGTTGGGCTTCCAGAAGCTTTCCATTTGCACGAAACCTCTCGAGCTGGCCTTTGAGTTCTGTCTTGATCTGTGGAATGGCTTGCAGCAACGTCGGGCGCGGTGTGACGTAGTGGCTGTTGGGATAAATGGTGATCTCTTCCAACTCCGCCGTTTTGTCGCCGGTCAAGCTATCCACTTCGTAGATGGCCTCCAACTCGTCGCCGAAAAAACTCAGCTTCCACGCCCGGTCTTCATAGTGGCTGGGGAAGATTTCCACCACGTCGCCGCGCACCCGGAAGGTGCCCCGCCCGAATGCGGTGTCGTTGCGGTTGTATTGCAGCGTCACCAGCGACCGCATCAGGTCCGCTTGCGGGTACTCCTCGCCTGCCACCAGCTTGACCACCATGTCGGCATAGGTTTCCGCCGAACCGATGCCGTAGATGCACGACACCGAGGCGACGATGATCACGTCGCGCCGTTCGAACAGGGCGCGGGTGGCTGAGTGGCGCATGCGGTCGATCTGCTCATTGATGGAGGCGTCTTTTTCGATGTAGGTGTCTGTGCGCGGAACGTACGCTTCCGGCTGGTAGTAGTCGTAGTACGACACGAAGTATTCCACCGCGTTGTGGGGGAAAAACTCCTTCATTTCCGCATACAGCTGCGCGGCCAGGGTCTTGTTGGGAGCCAGGATCAACGCCGGCCGCGCCACTTGGGCGATGGCATGCGCGATGGTGAAGGTCTTGCCCGATCCTGTAACACCCAACAAAACCTGGTTTTTTTCACCACCGTTGAGCCCGTCCACCAATTCCCGGATGGCTTGGGGCTGATCGCCCGCAGGCTCAAAATCCGACACCAACTCGAACGGTCTGCCCTCGCCGGGTTTGGGACGGGGTGTGGGTTGAGCGTCGGCCAAATATCCAGGTTTGACGAGGTCGTTCATGGGATGCTTCGGGTTCGTTTTGGGCGGTGGAGTGGGCTTGAATTTTAGGCTCCCCGCAGCCAGATGCACAGGGGATTTATCCACAGGTTGGGGGGTGTTGACCGACTCGCTTGAAATCGGGAATCGGGCTATAAATTTCACCAATTCTTAACAAGGGGAGGCGTGGTGAATGACTCATCCCGCGAAATTTCCGGCAACGGGGATGCCGGAATCCGATTGGTGGAAGGTCCTGTGGCCGGACCCCGAGAACGTGTTGAGGCGTTTGGGCATCGATTTTGGCGTATCGGTGCTCGATTTGTGTTGTGGGGACGGGCATTTCACTGTTCCGCTGACCCATATCGTTGGCGGTATGGGCCGGGTGATGGCCGTGGATCTGGATCCGGCCATGCTGGAAAAGGCCAAGACCCGTGCGGCCAAGGCCGGGGTGACGAACGGTGCGATCCGTTGGATCGAATGCGACGCGTGTTCGTTGCAAGATACCTTGCCCAGTGCGCCGGATTACGTGCTCATCGCCAACACCTTCCACGGTTGCCCGGATAAGCAACAATTGGCGCGTGAAGTGTTCAACGCCCTGAAGCCCGGCGGCAAGCTGGCCATCGTCAACTGGCACCACCGGCCCAAGGAAGACACCACCGTCGGCGGTGAGCCGCGCGGACCGGAGACCGAGCTGCGCATGACCCCCGAAGCGGTGATGGACGAGGTTCTGCCGGTGGGCTTTATTCTGCACGGCGTGGTCGAACTGCCACCGTACCACTACGGTATCATGTTCGATAAACCGAAAGTGTCTTAAAAGGTGCCCTAGGTCGTACCGTCAATTGCGGGTACGGGGGCCGTAGATCACATGCCCGTGAAATACTGCACCAGACGCGGCATCAGCTTGTTGAACCGCAGCGGCGCGTCGGTCGCGATCAGACAAATACAGTCTTCGTCCGTATCGGCGATGGGCTGGTGATTCGTTTCTTCATCCAAGTCCGCGATATCGCCGCAGGTAAAGCGCCCGATTTCGTCGCTAAAGGACCCCCTCAACACCAAGGTCAGTTCCATTCCACCATGGGTGTGTTCGGGAATGGTGACCCCCGGGGCAATCTTGAGTAGCCGCAACGTGCCCGTTTGGGTCCTGACGCCAGGCAAGGTGAATGTCTTGATCCCAGGTGCCATGGTCTTCCAGGGAATGTCCGAAAGCCGTTCCGGCAGGTAAGAGCGCAAGGGCTGGGGAATATCGGACGGGGCAACGGGTTTGCTGACGCGGATCGGGCGTTCTTCCTGCGGTCCGAGTTGCGCCAAAACCATGTCCAACGCATCCGGGGCCATGGCTTGGGCCGGGGCTTGCTCCAACTTCATCCCGCCGATGTCTTCGAGAACCGTCAACTTGTTGCGACACGCCGGACACATGGACAGGTGCGCCGCGATCACCAAGGTCATGCTTTCCGGCAAGTTGCCGGCGGCATATGACATCAGCGTGGCGTCGGAAAGGTGGTGATGGACACTCATGACCTTACACCTTCGAACCCGGCGTTGGCGCTTTGCATGGTTTCGCGAAGTTTGGTGAAGGCGAGACGCATGCGTGATTTTACGGTCCCCAAAGGCACGTCCAATTGCTTGGCGATGTCGCCGTGGCTGAGACCGTCATAAAAGGACAGCCGGATGACTTCCGCTTGGTCGGGGGGCAACGTCATCAGGGCCTGGCGCATCACCGCGCTGTTTTCACCGCGCGACACCTGGGTTTCCGGGCTGTCGCCTTCGTATTCGACCTGAATGTCGTCGAAGTCGTCGTACTGATGGTGGGTTTCCTTGCGCAGTGCGTCGATCCGCAAATTGCGGGCAATGCGAAACACCCAGGTGCTGGCGGCGGCCTTGTTCGCATCGAACAGTTTCGCTTTGCGCCAGACTTGGATCAAGGTTTGTTGTGCCAAATCTTCGGCCATGGTGTCGCTGCATCCCAGTTTGAGGACAAAAGACTTAACTCGAGGCGCCAAATGGCGGAAAAGCTCGCCAAAAGCGTCCTTATCTTCATGTTCCGCGACACGCACAAGAAGCGCGGTGAGTTCCGCACTGTTGAGCGGTGTCGCCGCCGATGATGTATAGGCCTGTTCCTTCACCGTCTCGCCCCGCATTGTCATACATCAGGTCGGCTTGATGATCTTTACGCAAAAACCAGCGCATTGGATCACTGCCAATTTGGGATGTCGAATTAGACATGAGGGGTGCAGCGCGAATTTCAATTGTTTTGCATCGGATTGATCCAAATCTCTGTCTTATCCGTAAGGATTGAAAAGATGGAGGATATGCATATGCCCGACCAGTTCACGCCCCACCGTTTGCGAATCGGAGTAGTCGGCACCGGCATCGCCGGGATGTCGGCGGCATGGTTGCTGTCACAGAACCACGACATCACGGTGTTCGAAAAAGACGACCGTATCGGCGGTCACACCAATACCGTCGATGTGGGTGGTTTAGGCGTGGATACGGGGTTTATCGTTTATAACGTCGCGAACTATCCCAACCTTATCGCGTTGTTCGATCATCTGCGTGTCGCAACGCAGGAAACGGACATGTCGTTCGGTGTGTCCGTGAACCAGGGCGATTTCGAATATTCCGGTGGCGATCTGCACGGCTTGTTTGCCCAGAAGCGCAATCTCATGCGCCCCCGGTTCTGGGCGATGCTCAAAGACATCTTGCGCTTTTACCGCGATGCGCCGGATGCCATCCACGACGATCCGGACGATAGCGTCACGCTGGGTCAATATCTTCGTTTGAACGGTTATTCCAAGGCCTTTCAGCGCGATCATCTGCTGCCCATGGGGGCGGCGATTTGGTCGACGCCGGTGGATACCATGCTGGACTATCCGCTCAACGCCTTTCTCCGGTTTTGTGACAACCACGGCCTGTTGCAGATATCCGACCGTCCCCAATGGCGCACCGTGGTGGGCGGCAGCCAGGAGTACGTCAAGAAACTGACAGCCAACTACCAAGACGACGTGATGACCAATAGCGCTGTCACCAAGGTGTGGTCGGACGCATCGGGCGCCTTTGTCGAAGTGCGCAACGGCATCGTTCACCAGTTCGATCACGTGGTGATGGCGTCTCATGCCGATCAAAGCTTGAGGATGTTAAACAGCTACGACCCAGCCGAACGGAAGCTCTTGGAAACCTTCACGTACCAACCCAACAAAGCGATCCTGCACACGGATCCCAGCCTGATGCCGAAGAACCCGAAGGCGTGGTCGAGCTGGAACTATCTCAGCGAAAGCCGTGATGGGGAAGACAACGTGTGCGTCACCTACTGGATGAACCGGCTGCAAAACCTTAAGACCGAGACCAATTATTTCGTCACCCTGAATCCGACGCACATGCCCAAGGACGGCACCATCGTGCGCAGCTTCCTCTACCACCACCCCATGTTTGACCGCGAAGCCGTCGCCGCGCAGCGCATGCTGTGGAACATCCAGGGGCAACGCCGGTTATGGTTTTGCGGCAGCTATTTTGGTCATGGCTTCCATGAAGACGCCCTGCAGTCGGGCTTGGCCGTGGCTGAGGCGTTGGGGGGTGTGCGCCGTCCATGGTCGGTGGAAAACGAAAGCGGGCGCATCAACCTGCCGCAAGACTGGCCGCAACTGATCAGGCAAAACCAGGATGCCGCGTGAGATGAAACCGTTTCGTTCGAAAATCTACGAAGGCCGCGTATTCCATCAGCGTTTCCGTCCGCGCAAGCATCGCCTGTCATACCGCGTCTTTTCCATGATGATCGACCTGGAGGAACTGCCTGATCTGGACCGTTCGCACCGCTTGTTCAGCTACAACCGGTTCGGCGTTCTGTCGTTTTGGGACCGGGATTACGGTTCTGGCGAAGACCGCCCGCTAATCGTGTATGTGCGCGGCGCACTCAAAGCGGCGGGACTGGACATGCCCGGAGGCCGGGTGGCGATGCTCTGTTATCCGCGTTTGTTCGGGTACGTCTTCAATCCGCTCAGCGTTTATTATTGTTATGACCGCTCGGATACACTCAAAGCCGTTCTTTACGAAGTCAGCAACACATTTGGCGAACGTCACACCTATTTGATCGAGGTCAATGGCACCGATCAAAAAAATATCCATCAGTCCTGCCGCAAGGCGTTCTACGTTTCCCCGTTCATCGATGTGAGCGGAGAGTATCGCTTCCGTCTCACCCATCCCGGTGACGACATCACCGTATTGATCGACCAATGCGACGACGGTGGTGTGCTGTT
>JANQJR010000031.1 GCA_028281525.1 Magnetovibrio sp. | reverse complement strand
CGCGGGCGACGCCAAGTCGCTGGCCAACCTGTCCATGTAAGACAGATATCAAACCGGTGGCGGCCAAACACAACAAAAGGCCGCCACCGGAATTTGTTTATTGGATTTCGAACGTGTCAGAGGATAAATCCATGCCCGTGGTGTTGGTTGCCGAGGACGAACCGCCGTTGGTCGAGGTGTTGACCTATAACTTGAGCAAGGCGGGTTTTGAAACGCTCACCGCCATGGATGGCATCGAAGCTTTCAACCAAGCGCAGGAACAGCGTCCCGACGTCATGATCCTGGATTGGATGATGCCCGGACAGTCCGGTATCGATGTTTGCCGCAACATTCGCGAGCAACCCGAGATCGCCAATTTGCCGATTTTGATGCTCACCGCACGCGGAGATGAAGCGGACCGTGTCCAGGGCCTGGAATCCGGCGCGGACGATTATATGGTCAAACCCTTTTCGCCGCGTGAACTGGTCGCCCGGGTCCGCGCGCTTTTGCGCCGCTCCCAACCCAACAACGAGGACGCGACGCTCAGCTACGGCGACATCAAACTCAACACCGAACAACACAAAGTCATGGCGCGCGGCAAGACCGTAAAGCTGGGCCCCACTGAATACCGTTTGCTCAAGTTCCTGATGGAATGTCCGGGCCGGGTGTATTCGCGCGAAATTCTGCTGGACCGGGTGTGGTCCAATGGTGTGCATGTGGAAAGCCGCACCGTTGATGTGCACATTCGCCGGTTGCGCAAGGCGCTTCAGGACGTTGCCGACATCGATCCTATCCGCACCGTGCGTGGCGCGGGTTATTCCCTGGACGAAGAGGGGCGGTAAGCCGCTTTCGGATCGGCAGGACACACGTTATGGACGGCGCGCCGGCATTTACCCGCAAATTGGGCGAAACGCCTTGCATCCATCCCACGGCAAGCGTGAAGGATTGTTCTTTGGGCGCATGGACCGAAGTGGGGGAACGTACCAAGCTCTGCGAGACGCGTATGGGAGACTACTCCTATATATGCAATGACGGTGACGTCATTTATACGCGCATCGGCAAGTTCTGCTCCATCGCTGCGGCGGCGCGCATCAACCCCGGCAATCATCCGGTGGAACGCGCGGCATTGCATCATTTTACCTACCGCAGCGCCTTGTTCGATATGGGCGAAGACGACGGCGGTTTCTTCGATTGGCGGCGCGAGCAGCCCGTGAGCATCGGCAACGACGTGTGGATCGGTCACGGCGTGACCATTATGCCCGGCGTCACCATCGGCGACGGCGTGGCGATCGGTTCGGGTGCGGTGGTGACCAAGGATGTCGAGCCTTTCACCATCGTCGTTGGCGTACCCGGCAAACCGCTGCGCAAGCGATTCGACGATGAAACCTGTGAAAAGATGGCGCGGCTCAAGTGGTGGGATTGGCCTTACCACGTGATTAAGGAACGTTTGGCGGATTTTCGCGCGCTGGGCGCGGCGGCGTTTGCAAACAAGTATCTATAGATTATCTGTAGAACAAACGGCTTATGAACAAATGGCCGATTTGTCTTTTGTTCTTCATCCATCTGTTACGCAGGTGACAAACAAGAGTCACCCACCGTGGTTACGGTCCCTCGAGTTTCATGGAGGAACCGTGCATGACCCCCTACATTCATGTCACCAATCTGAGCAAGACCTTCAAGAACACGAAGGCGCTGGATGAAATCGATTTCACCGCGTACAGCGGCGAAATGGTGGCATTGATCGGGGCTTCCGGTTCCGGAAAATCCACGTTGATCCGCCACATTGCGGGCCTCATGCCGGGCGACAAGGGTCACGATTGCGGCACCGTGGAGGTCTTCGGCAAGACCATGCAGGCGAACGGTAGGATCACCCGCCGTGTGCGCCATCACCGCCAGCATATCAGCGTTATTTTTCAGCAGTTCAACTTGGTCAGCCGCATGAGCGTGCTGACCAATGTTTTATTGGGCAAACTGGGCCGGGTGCCGACGTGGCGTGGTTCCTTGGGGCTGTTCACCAAAGCGGAAAAACTGGAAGCCATGAACGCGCTGGACCGCGTCGGCATGGCCAAATACGCAACCCAGCGCGCTTCGACCCTATCCGGCGGCCAGCAGCAGCGCGTCGCCATCGCCCGCGCCCTGGTTCAAAAATCCGATGTGATTCTGGCGGACGAGCCGATCGCCTCGCTCGATCCGGAATCGTCGCGCAAGGTGATGGAAACGCTGGCGCGCATCCACAAGGAAGACGGCAAGACCGTCGTCGTGTCCCTGCATCAGGTCGATTTCGCGCTGAAATATTGCCCGCGCACCTTGGCGCTTAAGGACGGTAAAAAACATTACGACGGCGCGTCCAAGGACCTGTCGATTGAATTTCTGCAAAACCTTTACGGTTCCAGCAGTCTCGATATGCACATTCCGGTGCCGCTCGATGTCACGGCTGAAGAAACCATCGTCGTGGAATCACCGGACGCGGTCGTCAATCCGGGATCGGGCTATAGCCAAGAAGCTGAACCCGCAATGGGAAGGGCCTGAAGACCACCAATCGTTAGGGGGGCCGGAAGGGCCGGCACTCATTACACTTTAAGGAGCGAAAGTTCATGATGAAGAAGACCCTGTTGGCCGTTTCGGCCGCAGCCGTGATGGTGGCAGGCGCCGCCAAGGCTGACTACAAGCCGCTGGAAAAAGATCCCGAAGTCATCAACTTCGGTATCATCTCCACCGAATCCACCTCCAACCTGAAAACGCAGTGGCTGCCGTTGTTGGAGGACATGGAAAAAGCGGTCGGCATGGAAGTGAAGCCGTTTTTCGCCCCTGACTACGCCGGTGTCATCGAAGCCATGCGCTTCGGCAAAGTGCACGTCGCCTGGTTCGGCAACAAGTCCGGCATGGAAGCCGTCGACCGCGCCGGTGGTGAAGTGTTCGTCCAGACCTCGAAGGCCGACGGCAGACAGGGCTACTATAGCCATATCATCACCAACGTGAAGAACAGCGGCATCAACAAGCTGGAAGACATCTTCACCTGCGATAAGTCCTTGAACTTCGGCATCGGCGATCCGAACTCCACCTCCGGTTTCCTGGTTCCGACCTATTACGTGTTCGCCAAGAACGACGTCGATCCGAAGAAGTGCTTCAAGACTGTGCGCAACGCCAACCACGAAACCAACCTGATGGCCACCGCCAACATGCAGGTTGACGTGGCGGCCAACAATTCCGAACAGATCGGCCGTTCCAAGTTGAAAGCGCCGGAAGCCGCCGCCAAGATCAAGGTCATCTGGACCTCGCCGTTGATCCCGTCCGACCCGATGGTCTATCGCAAGGACATGTCCAAGGAACTGAAGTCCAAGATCAAAGCTTTCTTCTTGGGCTATGGCCGCATGGGCGACACCGAAAAAGCCACCCAAGTCCTGCGCAACATCTCCGATGGCCAGGGCTTCTTCATGGAAAGCAACAACACCCAGCTGTATCCGATCCGCCAGCTCGCTTTGTACAAGAACAAGCTGAAAGTCGAAAATAGCACTGGTATGTCCGATGCCGAAAAGGCCAAAAGGATCGCGGAAATCGACGCGCAACTGGCTGAACTCGACGTTCTGGTGAAACACCAGTAAGTCACAGGAAGTGCGGTGCCGGGGGTTCGCCCCGGTGCCGTTTTCTCTTCTGCCCCCTTTGTATACGTAAAATCCTTTTCCCATCGGAGACCGTCCCATGACCACCCAGACCGCCACCGAGGCGCATGCTCCCGGCAATATTACCGAGCTGCCCCCGCGCGACTTGAAGCGCTCGTTCGGCAATATCGTCATGTGGGGCATCTTCGCGTTGTTGTTGGCCTATTCGTGGGAAGGCGCGGACATGCGCCCCTGGGATTTGATTGAGGACGGCGCGAACATGGGCTCTTTCGCGGCGGGCTTCTTCCCGCCCGACTTCACCGAATGGCGCATGTATATGGATGAAATGATCATCACCATCCAAATCGCCGTTTGGGGCACCGCCCTGTCCGTGGTCACAGCCATTCCGTTCGGCATTCTCTCTTCCGAAAACCTCGCGCCCGCCTGGGTGTACCAGCCGGTGCGCCGCTTGATGGACGCCGCGCGCGCCATCAACGAAATGGTGTTCGCCATGCTGTTCGTCGTGGCGGTCGGTCTGGGTCCGTTCGCGGGCGTGTTGGCGTTGTGGATTCACACCACTGGTATTCTCGCCAAACTCTTTTCCGAAGCCGTGGAAGCCATCGACCCCCATCCGGTCGAAGGCGTGCGCGCCACCGGCGCGACCCAATTGCAGGAAGTCATCTACGGTGTGATCCCCCAGGTTCTGCCGCTGTGGATTTCCTATTCGCTGTACCGTTTTGAATCCAATGTGCGTTCCGCGACGGTGCTGGGCATCGTTGGTGCGGGCGGTGTCGGTATGCTGCTGTGGGAATACATCCGCGGTTTCTATTATGCCGAAACGGCGGCGTTGATGATCATCATCATCGTATGCGTGAGCATCCTCGATATGATTTCCCAGCGCTTGCGCAAGATGGTCATCTGATGACCGGTACCGGACTCGTAGCGGCGGGTTCGTAACCAATCTGTCACCTGCCCGTCACATCTCAATTACGGCGAACCGGTAGGGTCGAAAGATGCGATTCAAAGTATGGAGAGAGAGATGATGCTCTCATTGACCGGTGGCCGCGTGCTGCTGGACGACGGCGCCATTCACGAGACCACGGTGCACATCGAAGGCGGTTTGATCGGTGCTCTCGGTGAACCGGCGACGCGCCAAAAGGGTGCGTGGAACGTGCGCGGCCATTTGATCTTGCCGGCGATCGTCGATCTGCACGGTGACGCGTTCGAACGCCAGATTATGCCGCGCCCGGGTGTGCATTTCCCGCTGGAACTGGCGTTGCAGGAAACGGACCGCCAGATGGTGTCCAACGGGATCGCCACGGCGTATCACGGCATCACGTATTCTTGGGAACCGGGATTGCGCGGACGGGACACGGCGTTGGCGTTGCTCGAAGCGCTGGATGCCATCCGCGACCGCTTGGCCTGTGATACCCGCGTGCATCTGCGCTGGGAAACCTACAACACGCCCGGTGCGGATGATGTGGCCGAATGGATGGAAACCGGACGTGTCGATTTGTTGGCGTTCAACGACCATCTGGACATGATCAGGAAAGCTCTGGTCAATCCACAAAAGGTTGCCAAGTACGCCGATCGTGCGGGGTTCTCTCCCGATGCCTTCATCAGCTTGGTCGATGAGGTCGCGGCGCGCGAAGCGGACGTTCCGGCGAAAATCGAATGGTTGGCGCAACTCGCCGTCAAGTTCGACATTCCGTGCGCATCCCACGACGACGAATCGCCGCAAATGCGTGCCGGTTATCATAAGCTGGGTGTTGGCATCTGCGAATTTCCGGTCAATGCGGAAACCGCCCGGTTTTCCATCGACAACGACGATCCCGTAATCATGGGCGCGCCCAACGTGTTGCGCGGCGGCAGCCATTGCAACCGCCTGTGCGCCAGCACGGCTGCGGGGCAGGGGCTCTGCTCCATTCTGACGTCGGATTATTATTATCCGTCGTTGCTGCAAGCCCCCTTCAAGCTGGCCGCTAATGGTGTAACCGATTTCGCAACCGCGTGGCATATGGTGTCCAAGAACCCCGCCCAGGCCGCGGGCTTGGCGGACCGGGGCGTGATCCGCACAGGGCAACGCGCCGATGTGGTGGTGGTCGATGATTCAATTCCCGGATGCCCGCGTGCGGTTGCGACCTTCGTCGGTGGCAAGCCTGTACACATGATCGATGCGGGGTATCGCATGTGCGCCTGAAAGGGCGCGTTCGCTGGCGGCGCTTAGCCGCCTAAAAACACTGGTCCGCGATAAAAATACAAGAGGGGAGCGGGACCGTGACGGGTTCAGGTTTCAAACACCATCTGCACGCGGTCGCCCGCGAACAGGGTGCGGCCGTATTCCAGTGGCGCGCCGTCGGGCGTGATGTTGATGCTTTCGGTCATCAGCACCGGGCGGGTTTGCGGTTGTTGCAGCAGTTCCGCTTCTTCCCGACCCGCCAGCCGCGCGGTGACGCGCGTGGATTGGCGCGCGTAATCGGTGACGCCGAAAGTCTTGAGCGCTGCGGAAATCGAGCCGGTTTTGCGGAAGGCTTCTTCCATCCCCGGAAAGCGGCTGTAGACGAAGTGGTGATCCGCCAAACTCAACGGGCGGCCGTCGGCCTGTCCCACGGTACGGATACGAACGACCTTGACGCCGCGCCGGATACCCAATGCCTTGGCGATCTTCGGCGTGCTGGGAAATATGTCGGCGCTGGCCAGGATTGCGGTGGGCACACGACTTTGCGCACTGACCGCTTCGCTGAAACGCGTACGTTTTTTGACCGCGTAATCGATCACCGCCTCGGGAACATAAGTGCCATGGCCTTGACGCGCGGTGACCAGGCCGTCCTCGGAAAGAGACGCGATGGCGCGGCGCACCGTATGTCGGTTGACCTGGAAATGTTTCGCCAGCGCTTGCTCGGTGGGCAGCATTTCACCGGGTTGAATCTCGCCCGACAGAATGTCCTGCTTCAAGTCTTCGCGGATTTGCCGCCACAGCGCGATGCCTTTGCCGCGTTCGATGCCCGCTTCGTTCATCATCCGCTCCTTAGGGCCGATTCAAAGTTTGAGACGTTACAAAAACTTCAACATTCGGCCTTTGACGAAAGCCGTTTGAAGGGTTAAATAAGCCATTAGACATATAGATGTCTATACAAATATAGGAGATGTCCATGTCTTCCGTCAAGTCCCCCTGCAGCCAACAACAGCAACCGGGGTTTTTCGACCAGAACAAGGACCGCCAGGCCTGGATGGGCCTGTTGGCACGCGCGTCCAAGACCACTTTGGAACAGGTTTGGCAAGATCTGTCCGAGCGCCCCGAATACGGCATGTTGCGTGCGCCGGAAACCGGCATGGTCATGGTCCGGGCGCGGGCCGGCGGCGAAGGCGGGCGTTTCAACTTAGGCGAAATGACGGTGACGCGTTGTGTGGTGCGCACCGCTGACGGACGGATGGGACAGTCCTATGTCGCGGGGCGTGACCATCGCCATGCCGAATTGGTGGCCTTGTTCGATGCGCTTTTGCAAAACCCGGAACGTCGCGATCAGTTGAACCGCGATCTGCTTGAACCGGTGCGGGCGGCCATCGAAGAAAAACGCACGCAAAACACACGCAAGGCTGCGGCCACCAAGGTGGATTTCTTCACCATGGTGCGTGGCGAAGACTGAGGGAGAGCGAGAAGATGGAAACGGTTCACATGGACCCATCGTCGGTTATCCCCATGACGGGCTTTGACGATCCCGTGCAAGGCAGCCAGCGGGTGTTCCGCCAAGTTCTCGACGCCATGTCCCATCCGGGCAAAATCGTGCGGATCCAGGATTTGGACGATGCACCGCAGCCCCTGAACAAATCCACCGCTGCGATCTGTCTGAGTCTGGTGGACTTCGAAACGCCGTTGTGGGCCGACAGTGAAATCGCATCGAACGGCGAAGCGATGAACTATCTGCGCTTTCATTGCGGGTGTCCGGTGACCCAAGATCCGATGGAAGCGCGCACTGCGCTGATTTCCGATGCGGCGGCGCTCACCGGCTTCAGCCGCTTCAGTCCCGGCACGGACGAACGTCCCGAAATGTCCACCACCTTGATCGTGCAGGTGAATGCCTTGACGCAAGACGGCGGTTTGACGCTTTCGGGTCCCGGCATTGAAACCACGCGTACATTGGGTGTCGACGGCGTGAGCAGTGCGTTTTGGGATGCGGTGCGCGCGAACAACGCACTGTTTCCCCGGGGTGTCGATCTGATCTTAAGCGTGGACGAACACATCGTGTGTCTGCCGCGCACCACGCAGGTGGAGGGCTAAAGTTATGTACGTTGCCGTCAAAGGGGGCGAAAAAGCCATCGAAAACGCACACCGCCTGCTGGCCGAAGAGCGACGCGGCGACAGGCAAGTGCCGGAACTGACCATTGCCCAGATCAAGTCGCAAATGACCTTGGCGGTGGACCGGGTCATGACCGAAGGCTCGCTCTATGACCGGGATCTGGCTGCGTTGGCGATCAAGCAGGCGCGCGGCGATCTGATGGAGGCGATCTTCCTGCTGCGCGCGTTTCGCACCACGTTGCCGCGCTTCGCCATGTCGGAACCCATCGATACCACCAACATGAAAGCGCGCCGCCGGATTTCCTCCACGTACAAAGACTTGCCGGGCGGTCAGATGTTGGGGCCGACGTTTGACTACACTCACCGCCTACTCGACTTTTCCTTGATGGACGACGGCAACGAGACCCAGGCCGAACAGGACCAAAACGCTGACCCGGACGCGGATTTGCCGCGGGTGACCACTATCCTCAACCACGAGGGCTTGATCGAACAGGAACGCCCTGATGACGAAGATGCGCCGGTTGTGGATCTCACGCGCGAACCTTTGGACTTTCCCGCCGGGCGTGATGCACGCCTGCAGAATTTGGCGCGTGGGGATGAAGGCTTCTTGCTGTCCATGGGCTACTCGACCCAGCGTGGCTACGGCATCACGCACCCGTTCGCGGGTGAAATTCGCATGGGCGAAGTGGAAGTGGAAATCGTGCCGGAAGACTTAGGCTTTCCCGTCGTGATCGGTGAAATCACCGTGACCGAATGCGAGATGATCAACCAGTTCAAAGGCTCCGCCACCCAGCCGCCGCAGTTCACCCGCGGTTATGGTTTGACCTTCGGTCATGGCGAACGCAAAGCCATGGCCATGGCCTTGGTGGATCGCGCCATGCGCGCCAAGGAGTTGGGCGAAGAGGTCGTGGCCCCCGCGCAGGATGAAGAGTTCGTGCTTTACCACTCCGACAACGTCGAGGCATCGGGTTTCGTGCAGCACTTGAAGCTGCCGCACTACGTCGATTTCCAGGGCGAATTGGAAATGGTGCGAAATCTACGCAAGGAGCAAATCGAGCAACAACAGATGCTTAAGGCAGGGGAATAACAGATGTCCGCGACTGAAACCCTTGAAGGCTACAACTTCGCCTACTTGGACGAGCAGACCAAGCGCATGATCCGCCGCGCGATTTTGAAGGCCGTGGCGGTGCCGGGTTATCAGGTGCCGTTTGGATCGCGTGAAATGCCGCTCCCCTACGGCTGGGGTACCGGTGGCATTCAGATCACCGCCAGTGTGATTAGCGCGGACGATACACTCAAGGTCATCGACCAGGGTGCGGACGACACCACCAACGCCGTCTCCATCCGCCGTTTCTTCGCGCGCACCGCCGGGGTCGACACCACGGAAAAGACGGAGGATGCGTCTTTGATCCAGACCCGCCACCGCATTCCGGAACGTGCGCTCAAGGAAGGTCAGATATTGGTCTATCAGGTGCCGATCCCCGAACCGTTGCGCTGGTTGGAGCCGCGCGAAACCGAAACCCGCAAGATGCACGCGCTTGAAGAGTACGGCATCATGCACGTCAAGCTGTACGAAGACATCGCGCGGTTCGGACGTATCGCCACGGCCTACGATTATCCGGTGCTGGTCAACGGGCGCTATTTGATGCGGCCCTCGCCGATTCCGAAGTTCGACAATCCGAAAATGGATAATATGCCGGCGCTGCAGCTGTTCGGTGCTGGCCGCGAAAAGCGCATCTACGCCGTGCCGCCCTACACCGACGTCAAGAGCCTGGACTTCGACGATCATCCGTTCGAAGTGCAGAAATGGGACGACTGCTGCGCACTGTGCGGGGCGGAGGATAGCTACCTGGACGAAGTGGTCATGGATGACAAGGGTCGGCGAATGTTCGTGTGTTCCGACACCGATTATTGCGAAGAGCGACGCGCCCAAGGCCATGTGGGTCCCCTTGGGACATCACCTGGTACGCCTCAGGCCGCGGAGTGAGAAAAATCATGAGCCAAGATACACCGCTTCTGAGCGTTCAGAACGTGGGCAAGGATTACGGCGAGACCATCGGCTGCACGGATGTGTCCTTCGATCTGTGGCCGGGCGAAGTCCTCGGCATCGTGGGCGAGTCGGGTTCCGGCAAGACCACGCTGCTCAACTGCCTGTCTGCGCAGCTGGAGCCGAGCCGGGGCAAGGTCATCTACGACACCCGCGCCGAAGGCCCGCGCAACATTTTCGAAATGACGGAATCGGAACGCCGCCTGCTGATGCGCACCGATTGGGGGTTGGTGCGCCAAAATCCGCGCGATGGTTTGCGGTTGGGCGTCAGCGCCGGCGCCAATGTCGGTGAACGCCTGATGGCGGTGGGTGCGCGCCATTACGGCGATATCCGTCAGGAAGCATGCGACTGGTTGGAAAAGGTCGAAATCGACACAGGCCGTATCGACCATCTGCCCAGCACCTTTTCCGGCGGTATGCAACAGCGTCTGCAAATTGCGCGCAATCTGGTGACCAATCCGCGTCTGGTGTTCATGGACGAACCCACCGGCGGCTTGGACGTGTCGGTCCAGGCGCGCCTGCTCGATTTGCTGCGCGGTTTGGTGACGCGGTTGGGGCTCAGCGCCGTCGTCGTCACCCACGATCTGGCGGTGGCGCGTTTGCTGGCACACCGCTTGATGGTGATGAAGGGCGGCCATGTGGTGGAGCAGGGCCTGACCGATCAGGTTCTGGACGATCCGCAACACGCCTACACCCAGCTTCTGGTGTCTTCGATTTTGCAGCCGTGAGGATAGAGATGAACTCTGACACCCCGATGATCATCGCCGAAGATTTAGGGAAAACGTTCGTTCTGCACAACCAGGGCGGCCAGGAAATATCCGTGTTCGAAGGCTTGGATTTGACCGTCAACGCGGGCGAGTGCGTGGTCCTGCACGGTCCCAGCGGCGCGGGCAAATCGACCCTCATGCGTGCACTTTACGGCAACTATTTGGTGGGCGAGGGCACAATCCGCGTGAGCCATGCAGGCGCGTGGGTGGATATGTCGCGGGCCAAGCCGCAAAAAATCCTCTCCGTGCGCAAGGACACCATGGGCTATGTGTCGCAGTTCCTGCGCGCCATCCCGCGCGTGGCGGCCTTGGATATCGTCGCCGAACCGCTGATCGTCCGGGGTGAAGATGAAACAGCGGCCTGCGAACGCGCCGGTGAACTGCTGAACCGTCTTCGCGTGCCGGAAAAGCTTTGGTCGCTCGCGCCCGCGACGTTTTCAGGCGGCGAGCAGCAGCGTGTCAACATCGCGCGTGGGTTCATCTCCGATTATCCGATTTTGTTGCTGGATGAGCCGACCGCATCGCTCGACGCCCAGAACCGCGCAACGGTCACGGCGATGATCCAGGAGGCCACCGGCCGGGGCGCGGCCATTGTCGGTATTTTCCACGATGAAGACGTGCGCAATCAAGTCGGCACCCGTTTGTTTGAGATCAAACCCATGGAGAAAGCGGCATGAGTAAGTTGATCTTGACCAATGCCCGCGTCGTAACCCGTGACGAAGTCGTTATGGGTACGGTCGAAGTCGATCACGGCCGCATCGTTTCGATCGAACGGGGGAATACGTCCCTGCCCGGTGCCGAAGACATGAAAGGGGATTATCTGATTCCCGGCCTAATCGAGCTGCACACCGACAACATGGAAAAAAACTTTGCCCCGCGCCCGGGCGTGAAGTGGCCGTCCATCCCCGCCGCCGTGGCCCACGACGTCCAGGTTGTGGGTGCGGGCATCACCACCGTGTTCGACGCTTTGGCGGTGGGCGACATCATGCACAGCTCGACGCGCCTGACCCAGCTCAAGGATATGTCGGAAACCGTGGTGAAAGCTAAGAAGCAGGGTTTGTTGCGCGCGGACCATTATCTGCACATGCGTTGCGAGTTGAGCTTCGAGACGGTGGTCGACCTGTTCTCGCCGTTCATCGAAAACCCGTTGGTCAAGTTGGTGTCGCTGATGGATCATGCGCCGGGTCAGCGCCAGTTCACCAACATCGATAAGTACCGGGAATACTATCAGGGCAAGTATCACTTCTCGGATCGGAAGATGGATGAGTTCATCCAATGCCATATGCACATTTCCGAGACCTACAGCGCCAAACACCGCGACGCCATCGTGTCCATGTGTCGCGATCACAACCTGCCGATGGCGAGCCACGACGACGCCACCGCCGCGCATGTGGATGAAGCGCTGGACAATGGGGTGAGCATCAGCGAATTCCCCACCACCGAGGAAGCCGCCGTGGCGGCCCGAGGGAAGGGTCTGCACGTGCTGATGGGTGCGCCCAATATGGTGCGCGGACAATCACACTCCGGTAACATTTCCGCGCGAGAATTGGCCGCGAAGGGGGCAATGGACATTCTGTCATCGGATTATTTCCCGGGCTCGATTCTCCAGGGCATTTTCACCATGCACCAACAGATCGAAGGGATTTCCCTGCCCCAGGCCGTGGCCACGGCGACGATCAACCCGGCGGATGCCGCGGGATTGAACGATCGCGGTGAAATCAAGCCCGGCAAGCGCGCCGATTTGGTGCGTGTGCGCATGACCGAAGACATGCCGGTGGTGAACGAAGTGTGGTGTGCAGGCGGTCGTGTATACTGAGTCTGTGACTTTGGGTGATACACCATGGCCGATACACGCTACGCCATCTATTTTTCCCCGGAACCGGAAAGCAGACTGTGGCTGTTCGGTTCGCGTTGGCTGGGCCGCGACAGCGTCAACGGCGACGATTTGAAACGTCTCAAGGTCAAGGATCTGAGCGAGAAACGCGTGGCCGAAATCACCAAACAGGCGGCACATTACGGTTTTCACGCAACCTTGAAGCCGCCGTTCCGGTTGTCGAAAGGCCACGACCTGGGAATGCTCGACGAAGCCTTGGAAGCCTTCGCCGCCGCGCGTGAACCGTTCACCATTCCGGGGTTGGAACTGGCGGAGTTGGATGGCTTCATCGCATTGCGTCCTGCGAAAAAGTGCAAGGCACTCGATAAGCTCGCCGCCGACTGCGTGAAGGAATTCGATCACTTCCGCAAAGCGCCCGGCAAAAAGGAGCTGGAAAAGCGCCTCAAAGCCGACTTAACCGACAAACAAAAGAAGATGCTGGAAAAGTGGGGCTATCCCTATGTGTTGGATGAGTACCGCTTTCATATGACCTTGAGCGAACGGCTCAAGGGCAAAGAGCGAAAAGCCGTGATGGCGGAACTGGAACCGCACGCCAAGAAGATCGCCGGCAAGAAGGTCAAGGTCTTGGACATCACGTTGTTCAAGCAGAACGGACCGGACGAACCCTTTGAGATGGTGAAGTGTTACGCGTTCAACCGGCTGCCGAAGACGAGATGGCCGCGACAAAAGAAGAAATAGACGTTTCCAATGCGCCGCTGTTGTCGACCATCACCACATCGTCTCCGGTGATCAGGTATTCCTTGGCCCGCTCCACCCGACGCTTGATGTCGGCGGCGCTTTCTCGCCCCCGCGCCCGGAGGCGCTCCGCCAGGGTGTCTTCGTCGACGGTGATATAAAGCACTTGGACCGGGCTTAAGTTTTGACGCGCGTCATCCACCACGGTGCGCGACACGTTCAAGATCACGTTGCGACCCCGTTCCAGATGTTGGGCGACCGCCACGGGCACGCCATAGCGCAGTCTGTGCGCGCGCCATTCCAAGACCATATCGCCGCGCTCCAACATGGTTTCGAACATGTCTTCGCTGACGGGGATATGCTCCTCGCCGCCCGCGTCCGCGGGGCGGGTGATGTAACGTCGGGGGAAGACGTAGTGTTCGTCGTTGGCGAGCATTTGGCGTGCGCCATCGATCAGGCTGTCCTTGCCCGCGCCGCTGGGGCCGACCACCAAAAACAAGGTGCCCCGCGTGAGGACATGACGCGTTGGGGCGGTTGGGGCATCAGTGGACACGTTTGCCCTCCCGCCAGACGGTGACGACCACGGGCGCGTCGTTGGTGGTGTGTACGCGCAACAAATCGGCGCGCAGGCCTTCCTGGATGCGGCCGCGATCCGCCATGTTCAGCATGTCCGCAGGTCCGCTGGTGACCGTGCGGATCGCCTGGGGCAGGGTGATGTCTGCGCGTTCCGGCAAGTGAAATGCGGCGTTGAGCATGCTCGATGGTACATAATCCGAAGCCAGCCCGTCCAGAAGGTCGTGTTCAACCAACTCCAGCGCCGAGACGTTGCCAGAGTGCGAGCCGCCCATCACCACGTTGGGTCCGCCCATCACGGTGAGCATGCCAGCGTCGCGCGCGGCTTTAGCGGCGTCCAGCGTGCAGGGGAATTCGCTCACCCGGATGCCTTCGGCTTGGGCTTCGGCGATGTGTTCCAAGGTGGTGTCGTCATGGCTCGCCAACGTCACGCCCAGATGGTGGCAGCGTTTGACCACCTCGACCCGGTTGGGGTTGGCGTGCAGGTCTTGGTTTTCCTTCATGGCGTCCAGGCGTTCCAGCATTTGCTGCTCGCTCAAACCGTCCTTGCTGTGGAACTGGCGCCACTTGTCCACGTTGCGCCACTGGCGTTGGCCTGGGGTGTGATCCATCACCGAAATCATTTTGATCAGCGGGTTACCGATGTATTCTTCAAGTGCATCGACCACGTCCGGCGAACTCACTTCGCAGCGCAGGTGCAGTAAGTGCTCGGCGCGCAAGTCGCGGCGGTTCTTGTCGTCGGCTAGCAGAGTTGCCGCGCGCAACAATGTGTGACGCCGTCCCGGTTTCGAACCGTGGAACGAGCCGATACTGAGAGCATTCAACACCGTTGTGATGCCGCCTGCGATCATCTGCGCATCGTGGGAAAACAGTCCCGGCAGGGCCGGCCAGTCCACGCCGGGACGCGGCTCCATGTGTTTTTCCAGATTGTCGGTGTGCACGTCGATCAAGCCGGGGATCAGATAGTCGCCTTCGAAATCGATGGCGTCTTTGTGATGCGCCGCGCTGTCTCGGATGTCGGTGATGCGACCGTCTTCGACGGTGAGCGATCCGGTCATCACATTATCTTCAAGAACGATGCGCGCGTTGGTCAGGGAAAAAGCGGTCATGGTTGTGCCCGGGGGTGGAATTGGTCGGAAACCCCTTTCCATACTGTGCTTGCGATACGCTTCTGTGACGCCTGCGTTACCATTTTGAAACAATGACTTGCAAGATCAGAAACACGTCAGAAACACCACGGCCATTGCACTGAGGAGCATGTGGCGGGAAAGTTGAGAAAGACGCAGATACGACCTCGGCCGTCGTGATGGCGACCCAAAACCAAACGTTCAGCAAAGACCAGACGATGGCACACGCACTGAGACACAGAAGATATTGGAGCACGAACCGGTCGGTTCGCGCGCAAGCAGGTCCCAGCCCGGCAGAGCGTGCCATGGAGACGTTCGTCCTGTTGCGCGCCCTGCCCGAGGATGTCCAAGCGCAAGTGAAAACCACGTTCACGTGCGAGACACACGCCAATGGAACGGTCCTGCATAATTATGACAGTGATGAAGGGCGGGTGTATTTCCTGGTCTCAGGCACAGCCCTGGCGGTGAATACATCGACCCAACTGCGCAACGTGATTTTCGAAAGCCTGGGCGCCGGGGATATGTTCGGCGAATTAAGTGCGCTGGACTCTGAGCCGTGTCCCATGGATGTCGTCGCCACGTCCACATGCCAGGTGTGCAGCCTATCCCAGCGTGATTTTGTCACCCTGGTCCTAAAGTACGAGTACGCCGCGCGTGATGTGATGCGCGGGATCAGCGCCAAGGTTCGCCGCGCTTATGATCGGATCGAAAGTCTGTGCCTGCTGACGGCCGAACAGCGGGTGTGCGAGGATTTGCTCAACCGCGCGATGAGCGATCCGACGAACAAAAGCCGCGCAAGGGTCTTTCCCGTGCCAACGCAGCAGGAAATCGCCAACACCGTTGGCACCACGCGTCAGACCGTGGCTCGTGTATTCGGCAAGCTGATGCGCGACAAAGTCATCGAACGCCGGGGCCAAGTGCTGATTTTCCTGGATCCGGAGCGGTTGCAACGCGAAGCACAATCGCAAAAAACGACATAGAAGTTGCGTTTCGGACAGTCGCGAGCGTTATCCAAGATTGACGCGTGCGATAAGGCCCTAACAGAAGAAGAATCAATTGCCCAGCACAAATGACGCAAAAGAACCCCTATAGCTCGGCCGGCGTTTGCCCATGTCGTCTATCGACAATTTCGGTGTTAACTTCTTGATTCCAGATGTACTTATGAACAAAAACCAATGTGTTTAAAAGTGAAGGTGCCTAGAAATACTACGAAATTTGTTTCCGGTGATAACAGGTGTATCAGCATCGATAAACGCAATGGTACGTTCGATAAAGAGCCTCGCCAACGGGTCAACTGTTCGACTAAACCATGGCGATGTACGGTTACGGCTCCATGACCGGTCGTCAGACCCATGAGAGCGGCTCCCAAAGGGATCCATACGGATATTTGGCACGGTGGCATTGAAACCAATCGGTATGTGTCGGTGTCAGATGCTTCGGGGCTGTTTTTCGGCACTGTAGGTCAGAAACATCCTGGAAACACCCAGGTCATTGACCAGAGGCGGGGTGTAAGGGAGACTAGCCAAAGACACAAATGCGACACCTTTGGTCGCAAGGGCGTCATAAAAATGGAAGTGTGACGCCGCAAAGCGACCAAAGAGTCACATTTGCGACTTGTGAGCGAAAAGCCCAAACGAGTAGATTTTTTTATCGTTTTTGGGAAAGTGCCGGGGGCGGCGCCTTATGAGATTGGAAGCACGATTATTTCGTGCCGTGAAGGAGAGGGTCAATGATTCAGCGCACCGTAAAGGTCTTACCTGTGTTGGTTTTGGCCGGGGCGTTAGCAGGTTGTAACGCCACCACGGGTAATTTGGGCGACAAGCTGTTTGCCACCACATCACTGAACAGCGTGGAGCAGGTCGAACAGGTCAGTTTCACGGACATGATCAAAGACGTGAAAAGCGACCGGCTAAACGACCCGTGGATCAGGGCCGGGCTCGAAGCTCTGGATGACAAGGACTTGCAGGCGGCCTCCAAAGCCTTCAACCGCGCGCTCAAGTTTGAACCGGCGAATCCCAACCTGCATTTTCTCAATGCGTTGACTTATCATCTGATGGCCGCTCAAGGTGATTCCAGCCAGTTGGATATGGCCAAAATTGGTTACGATCTGGCGTTGCGCTACGATCCGTCTAACTTCTGGGCGGCGTACCAGTTGGGGCACATCAGTTTCGCCGAACAGCGTTACCGAGAGGCCCAGGACGCCTTTGCCTACGCGCTGCTTTATGACGAAGACAACCCCGACATCCTGCGCGCATTGGCGACGGCGTCCTATTACGCCCAGGATTTGGACACGGCCTTGAGCGCGATCGACAAGGCCACGAAGCTGGACCCGGGCAACCCCGCCATTGCTTATGATGCGGCGATGATCAACGCCGCTGCGGGCCGCACGGGCGAAGCCCAGGCGCAACTGGCCGTATTCGACGCCGCAAGCAGCGTGGCGTCGCCGTTCCGCAAAGTGCATCTGAAGAACCGCGTCGACGACTGGCGGCAATTCCATATGGAAAACGGGCCGTTGCTGCACCAGGCGCAGAGCACGTCGGACATTTTTGGTTCCGACGACACATCGGAAGGTATTTCACCCGATGATAGTGATGATGATAGCGACGACGATTCATCCGATGACAGCGACGACAGCAGCGATTCCGCGTCCGCGTCTCAAAAAGCCACGGCGCAAAGCATGGCGCTGGTCGATGTGGTGATCATCCGTTCCGAAGAGCGCACCGCCACGTCCAAGGGCGTCAACTTGTTGAGCGGTCTGTCTTCAACCTTGTCCGGGACGCTTTGGAGCCTGTCGGACACCCGCACCGTCAATTGGCATGCGGCGAATTCGCGCGCCAAGACCTTCACCATCAATCCGTCGTTTTCGCTTTCGGCGACGTACTCGCTGAATATTTTCAACGACAACTACGACAAGAACGAAGTCCTAGCGCGCCCGACCTTGGTGGCTTTGCACGGTAAGAAGTCCGAGTTTTTCTCCGGCGCCGTGTTCCATATCGAACTGACGGGTTCGGCCGGCAGCCAAGGTGCGGTGCAGTCCGTGCCGGTTGGCGTTAAGCTCGACGTGACGCCGACGTTCCATGGCACGGATACGGTCGAACTGAACGTCACCGCCGCGCGCGCCTTCATCGAAGGGCGGTCTTCCAACGCCGGCTTCAACAACTTCGCCCAGACCACCAAAAATACGGTTACCGCCAATGTCAGCATGAAGTTCGGTGACACCTTGGTGCTCAGCGGTTTGAGTGAGAAGGAAGACGAAAACCTGCGTGACGGCGTGCCGCTGTTGCAGGATTTGCCGGTGATCCAATACCTCTTCGGTTCGGAAAACACGCTGACGTATACCAGGTCCGTACTGATCCTGGTTACGCCGCGCAAACCGCGTTATACGCACGAAGATGGCAGCACCAAAGTCGACCTGCAAAACCCAAGCGATGGAAGTATGGAACAGAAGAATCTGGAAGAGCTGAAGAACAGCGCGGTCTGGCGCAAACCCGCGCCGAACCTGGATGCGGTGTTCTGGCATTTGAAGGACGGCCGGTTCTTCAAGGAATTCCGATCCGGCGACGTGCGCATGGAAAAGTGGCACTATCCGGGCCGTTTGGAACGTATGACGATCCGCGCCATCCAGTTCTTGTATTTCTAGGCTAGAGGGCAGAGGGAAATGGCCAAGCCGTACGCCAAACCCGCTTTAGCCGTGTTGGTGGCCTGTTCCCTATTCGGCGCTCCCGATGCGCTTGCAGCAAAAACGTCTTGGGACGTTGCCCCGGAAATGAAGAGCAAAGTGAAGCGCTTCATCAAGATGTCCCCCGTCTTGCAGGACATGCGTTTTCATAAAGTGCCGAACTCATATGTTTTTGCCACCAACGAACCTAAAGGCCGGATGATGCCGGTCTATGAGTTCATAGCCTGCCTGAGCCTAACCAATGACGGCGTGGAGATGGATGTGGATTTCGGCGACGAATTGGACATCGGTCTTTATGGCGTGAGCTTTCCAGGTGGAACGTGGGACGTGCAATTGCGCTTGCGTGAGGTTGAACATTTCGAATTTACCGACAAAGAAACCGCGTATGTCGTCGACCGGCTGGCCATCGGCACGCTTCAGTTTAAAAATCATAAGAAAAAGATGCGCGCGGTACGCCAGTTGACAAGCACTTGTTTTGGCGGGGCCTGAGGAAATCGTCATGGCGGACGGGGATACCTTCATGCCGGCATTACGTAAGCAAGCTTGCCGCCTTTTTCTGACAGGCCTGTTTTTTGCTGCGTTGGCGTTTTTTGCGCTGACTTCTGCCGCTGTGGCGACGGAACCCGTGCGCATCGCCATTGGCCAGGATTTCCGCCCGTTCGAATTCGTCAATGAACGAGGCGAGCCCGATGGCCTGATCGCTGATTTTTGGAAACTGTGGTCGGAAAAAACCGGAACCCTGGTCCAGTTCAAGCCCGCGCCGTGGAGCGAAACGCTGGAAATGATGCAGGTCGGGGAGGCCGACATCCATGCCGGTCTCAACCGGACGGTGGAACGTGAAGCCTTTCTCGATTACGCGGATGCGCTGTTGAACACCAACTCTTATGTGTTTTCTCCGGCGGGCATGCAGCTGTCCGGTGATCTCGATCAACTGACCGGATTTCGAATTGGCGTTCTTAAAGGCAGTTTGGAAGAAGCGATCCTGGAAAAGCGCGTGCCCGGTGTCGAATTGTTGCCGTATGAGGCTATCGACGATCTTTACGACGCCATAGCCGAGAACCGGGTGCGTCTGTTCGCCGACGTTGAGCAGACGGGGCTCTACTTTCTCAAGCAACGGGGGTTGGAACGCGCGTTCCGGTTCGATGCATCCAGGCCGTTGGATTCCAATGCCCTGTTCGCTGCCGTGACGAAAGGCGATACGGCCTTGATGGACAAGGTTAGGGTGGGGCTCTCCCAAATCACTCCACAAGAGCGCGTCGATATCATCCGCCGTTGGTTGCGGCCCAAGCAAGAGGCGGAATCGGACACCCTGGTCATTGCCATCGCGCGCAATTACCCACCGTTTTCGACCATCAACGCCAACGGCCAACCGGTCGGCATGCTGGTCGATATTTGGCGTCTGTGGGCGGAAAAAACTGGACATAAAATCGAATTCCGCCAAAGCAGTTGGGCGGACACCTTGAACAACCTGGGCAGCGGTGAAGTGGATATTCATTCCGGTTTGTTGCGCAATGACGAACGCGACAGTTGGGTTGAATTCAGCCGCCCCATCTATGAAATCACCAGCAGCTTTTATCACCGCGCGGGCGAAACGTTGCCGGACGATTTGACCGGCAAATCCATCGGGGTGATCAAAGGATCGAACGAACAGACATACATGCTTAAGGCGCACCCCGGCGCGCGGCTGATATCCCACGAAGAGCGCGAACAGCTGATCCGCGCCCTCATCGATGGGAGGCTGGACGGGTTTCTCAGCCAGGACCGGACCATCGAAGACTTGCTGCGCCAGTTGGGATTGGGCGGGCGTGTGGCAAAAACCACCAGGGCCGTGATCAAAAGCGAAATGATGTTCGGTATCCGCAAGGGCGAAGCCGGACTGAAGGCCGTTATCGAAGCGGGTCTGGATACGATCTCCCACGAAGAATTCGCGGAAATTGAGCGACGCTGGGTGGTGTTCCCGGAAAGCCGATATTTCAATACCAATCCACTGGGATTGACAACGGATGAGCGCCAATGGTTGGCCGACAATCCCGTCATTCGCGTGCATAACGAACTGGACTGGCCGCCGTTCAACTTCAATGAAGACGGTGAAGCCAAGGGATTTTCCATCGACTACATGCGCGCCATCGCCGACAAGTTGGGCTTGAAGGTCGAATTCATTTCCGGGCCGAGTTGGAACGAGTTCCTGGGGATGATGAAGGCGGATGAACTGGACGTCATGCTCAACATCGTGCGCACGCCGGATCGCTTGACGTACATGGATTACACCCGTCCGTATGTGGATAACCCCAATACGATTCTGAGCCGCAAGGACCAGCCCTATTCCAGTTTGGAAGAGCTTTACGGAAAAACCATTTCCGTGCCCAAGGGCTTCTTTTACGAAGAAATCCTCAAGCGTGACTTTCCGCAGATCAACTTGCACCTTGTGACCGATACCCTGGGAACCATGAAGGCGGTGGCGTTCGGCCAAGCCGACGCGGCGCTCGGTGAATTCGCCGTATTCAACTATCTGCTGGATAAGCACTTCATGACCGATCTGGTGTTGTCCGGTGAAGTGAAATTGGGCAGCCCGGAATATTCCCTGCTCAATATTGCGACGCGTAAGGATACACCGTTGTTGGCGACGGCCATAGACAAGGCCGTGCGCTCCATGAGGCAAGAAAGCGTACGTGAACTGAAACGCAAATGGTTGGGCGAGGAACGCAGTCAAACGAAAACCATCCCGCAGATCAAGTTGACGGATGAGGAAAAAGCCTGGCTTCAGGACCACCCGGTCATTTTGATCGGCGTGGATCCCGATTATCCGCCTTTTGAGTTTGTTACCGATGACGGCGCCTATGCCGGCATCGCGGCGGAATACACCAAACTGGCGAGCGAACGATTGGGAATTGAGTTTAAACTGGTGCCGGGCTTGACCTGGTCGCAAGCGTTGAGCGGGGTTGAGCGCAAAAGCGTGGATGTTTTGCCTGCGGCGGCGAAATCGCCGGAACGCGAAGTCTACATGAACTTCACCCGTCCTTATCTCAGTCACCCCACGGTCATCATCACCCGTGATGATTTTCCATTTGTCACGGGGTTGAAGGACCTTACGGATCAAGTCGTGGCCGTGGTCGAAGGCTATTCCGTTGCGGAAAAACTCAAATCCCTTTACCCCAATCTGGTGTATCGGGAATACACCACTCCTTTGCAGGCGTTGGAAGCCGTGGCGACCGGTAAGGTCGCTGCAACGGTAGGCAACCTGGCGGTGGACACGTATCTGATTCGCCAAAACAACATCAGCAATTTGAAGGTCGCGGCGACGGCGGACATCGACATTCCCGGACTATCCTTTGGTGTGCGCAAGGATTGGCCGGAATTGATCGGTATTATGGAAAAGGTTCTGGCATCGGTCACGCCCGAAGAAGAAAACGCCATCAATGAACGCTGGGTGTCCGTGCGTTTTGACGTGGCCACCGACCCCAAGGCGCTGATGCGCGTTGGCTTGCAGGTCGGCGGTGGCGCGGTGGTGGTTATCTTGCTGATCGTCGGCGCGATCTTTGTGCGCAACCGGCGCCTGGAACAAGAGATGCGCGCCCGCGAAGAAGCCGCCCAGGCCAAATCCGATTTTGTCGCTGTGGTGAGTCACGAAGTGCGCACGCCCATGAACGGCGTGTTGGGTATGGCGCGCCTGATCTTGGAGACGCCGTTGTCCGCGAAGCAAAAGGAATTGGCGCGCACCATCGTCGATTCCGGCGAAGCGCTGCTCAGTATCCTCAACGACCTGCTGGATATTTCCAAGCTTGAAGCCGGCAAGCTGGAACTTGAAATCATCCCGTTCGACCCAGACGAAGTGATCAAGAACGCCGTCAATATTATGGCGCCTAAGGCCAAGGAAAAGAATTTGGCGCTGTCTTATGAAATTGATAGCGACATGCCCGAACTTCTGTTGGGAGACGGTGACCGCTTGCGCCAGATCTTGCTCAATTTGTTGAGCAACGCCATGAAATTCACCGACCGCGGTGAAATCGTCGTGACCCTGAAAGGTCAGCGCGACGAGTACGGCGTGTTCTGGCTGGAGATGGCGGTGGCCGATAGTGGGCTCGGTATATCGGAGGATGCGGCGAAGAATCTGTTTGCTCCGTACGTCCAGGCTGCGGGCGTGGCGCGAAAATACGGCGGTACCGGTTTGGGCTTGTCCATCTGCCGCCACTTGGCCGAACTGATGGGCGGCAGCATGCACCTGCAAAGCAGGCTGGGCGAAGGCAGCACCTTCTCTTTCGAGGCGCCGTTCGAAATCGCCCAAATCGCGGAAGACCAGGTGTTCGAAACCTTGCCCTTACCGTCTGATGGCGGTGACAAGACTGGCCTGCCGGGGCTTAGGGTGCTCATCGTTGAAGACAATCTGATTAACTCCAAAGTCGCGAAAAGCTTGGTGGAGAACCTGGGCCACCACGTTACTCTGGCGGAAAATGGCCGCGAAGCGCTGACGTGTATCGAAGACGGCGATCCCTTCGACGCTATTCTCATGGACCGTCATATGCCGGTGATGGATGGTATCGAGGCCACCCGGTTTATCCGCCAGATGGCGGATCCAGTGGGCTCCGTGCCCATCATTGCGGTGACGGCGGCGGTAACCCAGCGCGAAATTGAAACGTGTCTGGAAGTTGGCATGAACGCGGTGGTTTCCAAACCTATCGATCCGGACGAACTGACCGCCACACTGGCGCGTTTTGTCACGGACAACGCCACTTTGAGCGGTGAAGCGGGTGCCTTGAACCTGCCCGGGGCGCGTGCGCCGGTTGGGGAAGACTTGCCGCCGGTCTTGGACAAGGACGTGATGAGCCGCCTGCAAAACGACTTCGGCGATGAGGTCCTGACGGAATTGATTGCGGATTTCAAAACCATTGGCGCGGACTGCGTGCGTTCCTTCACACTGGCTGGTGAAGAAAACGATGTTGAGCCGATGACGCGCTTTGCCCACGACCTCAAAACCAATGCCGCGACCTTGGGGTTGGCGCGATTGTCGGAACATGCCCGTGCGACGGAACTGGCGTGCAAGGAAAACCGTCTGGATCAGGCTCGGATCTTGGGCGCGCAATTCCCGGTGTTGATGGACGAAGCCGTGCAAGCCTTGGAGCCCGGCGAAGTGGTCATTTCTCAAGATGACGGGGATGAAGAGGCGCTCACCTTGTTCCTCGCGAAGATGGCGCACGACATCCGCAACAACATGAACACCGTGCTGGGGTGCGCGCGGATGTTGCAGGATTACTCCGAAGACAGCGATACGCTCGACGATTTGGCCGAATATGCCAAGTCCATTCAATCCCACAGTGCGCACATGGAGGACATGGCCGCGGATATGTTGACTTTGATGCAAATCGAAGCCGGAGACTTTAGCCCGTCGCCGGAGACCCTAGATGCCAAGCAGTTGGCCGTATCCGTGGCGCGGTCATTGGCACCGCTGGCGCGCTCAAGGGGCGTTGCGCTGAACGTCGATTGCGCACAACCCGCGCTTAAGCTTGATGCCGACCGCGCCGCGTTGACGACCATGCTGACTCATATGATGGGCAATGCCGTGACGGACAGCGCAGGTGACGATACCGTGTCGCTACAACTCAACACGTCCGAAAATACGGCGGTCTTCACCACCACCCACCCGGGATCGGGTCTTAGCGAGGACGACATCGTCCGAGTGTACGGCCCCTATGCCCGCATCTGGCAAACGGACGGTCAAGACGGCATGGCGGGCCTGCGCTATCGCATCGTCGAACGGTTGGCCGGATTGATGGGCGGTCGGTTGGAATTCGGCCAGGGTTCGGATGAGACCGCCCAGGTCCGGTTGATCATACCAAACGGAGTCGCGCCATAAGGTGATTTGAGAATTCCGGGAGCTGTTGTACCTTGAATTCCATGGGGCATTTGGGCGAATAGGGGGCCGCTTTGAGCAACGCTAAAGTTCTCATTGTCGAAGACGACATCGCGCTTGCGGGCGTGATGGTCAAGTATCTCGACAAAAACGGTTATGACGCAGGAACCGTTGCCACCGGCGCGGACCTGTTCAAAAAGGCCGACAGCGAAACGTTCGATTGTCTGGTGATCGATCTCACGCTGCCGGATGAAGACGGTATTGTGTTGGTGCGCAAGATGCGTGCGCGTTCCCAGGTGCCGATCATCGTCATGACGGGCCGCCAGCAGATTGAAGACAAAATGGCGTGTTTCGAGCTGGGCGCGGACGATTACGTGGTCAAACCCGTCGATCCCCGCGAGCTGGATATGCGCATTCAAGCCGTGATTCGCCGCGCAACGGGTGAGAGTGGGGCGGGGCAGCGGGTCAAGCTCGGTTCCCTGGAACTCGATCATGCGCGTCATACGGTGATCAACGAATACGGTGACGCAGTCGATCTCACGCCTGCGGAGTTTTCCATGCTATGGGTGCTCGCCACTTCGGACGGTAAGGTGTTGTCGCGCGAAGACTTGGTGGACGCGATTTCGTCCGGTGATGGGCCGCTGTCGTTTCGCGCGGTGGATATTTTGGTCAGCCGTCTGCGCAAGAAGATCGACAAAGGACTGATCGAAACTGTGCCTCTGGTTGGGTATAAATGCGCCTGGGAGACCGTGCGCGATTAAGACTGTGGGATTAAGGTCCGGGCTCTAAGGCTTCAAGTCTCGCCGGAAAGCGGCAATGCGCTCATGCGCGGTTTTGACTTTTTGCAATTCGTCTTCCATCCATGCCCAGTCCTCGTGTTGGGCGTTGAGTTGCAGTCCCGACAACACGTCCCTCAATTCGGGGGCCGCTCCGTTGGCCGCTGCGCCCTTGGCGGTATGGGCTGCGGTGTGTGTGCGCATCGGATCGCGCGCGGCAATGGCGGCCTCCAACTCGGCGATAAGCTTCGGGAACTCTTCCAAAAAAAGATCGACGAACGACAACAGGACATCTCGGTCTTTTGTGCCGGTGTTGCGCGACAGTTGGTCCAAGTCGACGGGCGGGGAGGGGGCAGCGTTCATGAATACCTTGTCTTTAATCTTAAGCGCCAGCTTTGCCGGGAAGAGATTATCACACCGCGGCACGTGGGGGAGGCGATCGTCAGCTAAAAAATTTCACGAGACCGACTTGATGTGGATCAAAGACAAAAAATTGTCGATCGGTTTCACTCCCACACTGGCGGCTACTGAAGCCGCGTCAGCACTGTGGGGTAACGTGAGGGAAACCGATTATGTCTGAAGGTCTCACCAAGTCGACCGCCAGAAACATCTTTTTTGGCGGTACGCTGTTTTTTCTAATTGTTTTGGTCGCCTTGACGGCGCACAGCGTCAGCTACATCACAAAGAATTCTACGGATGTCGCCGGCATCACGCCGGGCGTGGCCCACGGCAAGGCCGTGTGGGAGCGCAATTCGTGCATCAATTGCCATACCTTGTTGGGCGAAGGCGCGTACTACGCCCCTGAACTCGGCAACGTATGGGCGCGCTATGGCGGCTTCGAAGACGCCGAGGCCGCGCGCGACGGCATCAAGCACTGGATCAAGAACCAGCCCACCGGGATCGAAGGCCGGCGTCAGATGCCGGACTTCAAGCTCAGCGACGAAGAACTCGACGCACTGGTCGATTTCTTCCGGTGGGTGAACACCATCAAGACCCAGGACTGGCCGCCGAATGAGGCGGGCTGATAAGCCGGAACCAAGGAGACTCCAATCATGAAATATGAAACGCAAAAACTGGCTTATCCGTATTTCCTGGCCGCCATGGGCTTGTTCGTGGCGCAGGTTTTGGGTGGCCTTCTCGCGGGCACGGTTTACGTGTTCCCCAATCTGTTGTCGGAAACCATTCCCTTCCACATTATCCGCATGATCCACACCAATGCGCTGATCGTGTGGTTGCTGTTCGGCTTTTTCGGTGCGGCCTACTACCTAATCCCGGAAGAGGCCGAGACCGAAATTCACAGCCCGGGCATCGCCAAGCTGCAATTCTGGCTGTTTTTGATCGGCGCGGCCGCGGCCGTGGTCGGCTATTTGTTCGGAATTCACGAAGGCCGTGAATTCCTGGAACAGCCCTTGATCATCAAGGTCGCCATCGTCATCGTTGCGTTGATGTTCCTCTATAACATCACCATGACGTTGATAAAGGGCCGCAAGACGGCCGTTTCCCTGATCCTCACCATCGGGATGTGGGGTTTGGCGCTGTTCTTCCTGTTCGCTTTCTACAACCCCACCAACTTGGCGCTGGACAAAATGTTCTGGTGGTACGTGGTGCATCTGTGGGTCGAAGGTGTTTGGGAGCTGATCATGGCGGCGATCCTTTCGTTCCTGCTGATCAAGATGACCGGCATCGACCGCGAAGTGGTGGAAAAATGGCTCTATGTCATCGTTTCGCTGACGTTGTTCACCGGTTTGCTCGGCACCGGTCACCACTACTACTGGATCGGTACGCCCGGCTATTGGCAGTGGATCGGTTCGATCTTCTCCACCTTGGAAGTGTTGCCGTTCTTGGCCATCGTGGTGTTCACGTTCATGATCGTGCGCAAGGGCGGGCGTAATCACCCCAACCAAGCCGCATTGTTGTGGACGATGGGCTGCGCTGTGATGGCGTTCTTCGGGGCCGGCGTGTGGGGCTTCCTGCACACTTTGGCGCCGATCAACTACCTGACCCACGGCACGCAAATCACCCCGGCTCACGGTCACTTGGCGTTCTTCGGTGCTTACGTGATGGTCAATCTGGCGATCATCACCTACGCCATGCCGCATCTCAGGGGCATGCAGCCGTATAACCAGGTGCTCAATATGTGGAGCTTCTGGATCATGTGCTCCGGCATGGCCTTCATGACCTTCGTCTTGACCGCCGCCGGTGTGCTGCAGACCCATCTGCAGCGCGTCATGGGCATCGGCTTCATGGAGGTCGCCGACGAGATCAACTTCTTCTTCATCCTGCGGCTGTTGTCCGGGATCGTGGTTGTCGTCGGGGTGTTGATATACGTCTATGCCATGCTCAGCACGGACAAGGAACAAGCGCAGGCTGGGGAAACAAGTCCCCAGGCGGCGGAATAATGATATCCCACTAGACTAAGCTGATGACAAACTGGGGGCTTTATCCATCATGAGATGGATTTAGCCCCCCTTTCTTTCTCAGAACCAATAATAGAGAATTGGCGTCATGGAAGCCTCCCGATCCGAAATCCCCTTTTACTTGCCCGTCGCGGGTGAGTGCGAGTTGTTCGAACACGCCCACAAAAATAACCTGCCTCTCTTGTTGAAAGGGCCGACCGGGTGCGGCAAGACCCGCTTTGTCGCGCACATGGCGGCACGGCTGGGGCTGGAATTGCACACCGTATCCTGTCACGACGACCTGACCGCCGCCGACCTGACCGGGCGATATCTCCTCAAGGGCGGTGAAACGACGTGGGAGGACGGGCCGTTGACCCATGCGGTGCGCGCGGGCGGCGTGTGTTATCTGGACGAAGTGGTGGAGGCGCGCAAGGATGTTACCGTGGTGCTGCACCCCTTGACCGACGACCGGCGTATTCTGCCGCTGGAGCGCACTGGCGAAACTCTGGCCGCGCCGGACGATTTCATGCTGATCGTGTCGTATAATCCCGGTTACCAGAACATCCTCAAAAGCCTGAAACCCAGCACCCGCCAGCGCTTCGTCGGCATCAGTTTCGACTATCCCGCCCCGGATGCGGAAATCATGATCGTCTCCCAAGAGTCCGGTCTGGAAACCGAACGCTGCACGCCCCTGGTCAATCTGGCGGGCCGCATTCGCGCCATGACCGACCAGGACTTAGAAGAAGGTGCATCGACTCGCTTGTTGGTCTATTGCGCGACGTTGATGCGCTCCGGCATGACGGCGCTGGATGCCACCCGTGCGGCGCTGATCGAGCCCTTGAGCGACGACGACGACGTCAAGGCCGGCTTGGAAGAAGTGGTCCGCGCCACGTTTGGCTGAGGGACGTGAGTCATGAGCCTAGCTCTGTTATTTGAGCCTGAAGAACTGGTGGGAAAGATCTGGGACCGCTTGATCGGCGGACAAAGCAGCTATCCCCACTATCCCGACGCCGCCGTGCGTTTGGATGAGATGCGTACCACGCTTTCGGTCTTTTTTCACGGTGTCGGCGGTGATTTCGCCCTGGATATCGCAGGCGCGGTAGCCCAGGAAAAAGGTCACCGTTTGAGCCTCAAGATGAAACTGGGCGTGGCGCGCGAGAAACTGGAAAGCGCCAGGCGCGACGATGAATCCCTGATCCTGCCCAACGTCATCGACCTGTTCGACGACCCGGTGCTCAACCGCCAAATGTATCTTTGGCTTGCCGCCTATATGGCGGTGGCCCAGCCCATACCGGCGAGCGTATTGCCCGGTGATCCTTTGCAACGGGATTTGGTGGCGTTACGCGCATATACCTATTTCACTCGTGAAACGCTTGCCCGCTTGCCGGGGCTGTATGACATGTCCAAACGCTTGGCGGACGGTATTCGCATAGTCCGTCCAAGATATCAAAGGCAAGCCCAGGAGCAGGATGTGGAAGACGTGGTGCTGGCCCTGCTGGGGGGCGCGCAGCCGAAAAACGAGGTTATGTGGGCGTTTGTCAACGAAGGCCATGGCGACATTGCGGCTCTCAAGGCGAGCGCCGGGTATCGGCCGTTCCTGCACGTCCCGCTTTGGGGCGATGTGGTGGAGCGTATCTATGTCGACGCGCCTAAAAACGATGATGAAGATGACGACAATCAAGACGACCACGACGAACAAAATACCGAAGATTTCCGGGACGGGCGCAAGTTTGAAGCCGAACGGCGTGATAACGATCAGGCGGACCGCGACGATCCGTTGGCCTTCAACCGTTTTGAACACATTTTGTCGTTGGCGGAAATGGTCAACGTCAACCGTCCCACCGACGACGATGAAGACGACGACCCGATGCGTGCGGCGGAAGACCTGGACCGGATCACTTTGTCCAGAACCGACAAAAAGACGGCCAAAAACATCCGCTTGGATTTGGATTTGCCGTCCGAACTGGTGGACACCACGCGCCTGTCAGCTAAATGCCTTTATCCTGAATGGGACTACCGGCGCAAAGATTATCACCAGGATCATTGCGCGGTGTTCCCCGGCCTGGCCGAGGAAGAGGGTGAGGACTGGAAACCCGATGAGGCCGGCCTTAAGCGCATTCGCAAGGTGCGCCGTCAGTTTGAGGCACTACGCCCCAAGCGCGAACGCATTCCCCGTGAATTCGACGGACGCGAACTGGACATCGATGCCTTGATCCGGTCCCGTTGTGATCTGGCGGCTAGCGGGGATGGGAGCGATCGCATCTACACTTCGTTCCGCAACGAAAGCCGTGACTTGGCGGCTTTGATTTTGGTGGATGTGTCGTTGTCCACCGATGCGTGGATGCAAGGCCGACGCGTCCTGGATGTGGAAAAAGAAGCGCTGACCACCCTGACCCATGGTCTGGCGGCCAGCGGCGACGACCACGCCATCTATACCTTCACGTCGCGCAAACGCACGATGGTGCAGGTCAACCGGGTCAAAGGCTTCGATGAAAACCTGTCCCCGATGGTGGACCGGCGCATCGCGGCGTTGAAGCCGGGGTATTACACGCGTATGGGCGCGGCGATCCGCTATGCCACCGAGCAACTCAATGAACGGCCCAACCGCCACCGGTTGCTGCTGTTGATCAGCGACGGCAAGCCCAACGACCTGGATCATTACGACGGACGTTACGGCATCGAGGACAGCCGCATGGCGATCCGCGAAGCGCGCAAATCCGGCGCGGCGGTGTTTGGCGTCACGGTGGATGCGGAAGCGCGGGATTACTTCCCTTATATGTTCGGGCGCGGCGGCTGCGCCATCATTCCGCATATCGAGCGCCTCAGCGGTGCTTTGCCCAACATCTACCGGCATCTGGTGAGCTGACATGGACGCATCATCGATGCCGCAAGTGAAACAAGCCCCCGGTGGCTGGGGGCCGTTGTCCACGCTTCCGGGCAATCCCATCATGTGGGTGCTGATCTGGAGTGAACTGCTGGTCTTCGGCGCGGCGCTGGGTGGCTTTGCCGTGGCACGGCTGTTGGACCCGGCGGGCTTCGATGCGTCCCAGGCGCATCTCGACCGCTTTCTGGGCGCGCTCAACACCATGGTGTTGCTGACCAGCGGCTTTCTCGCCGCCATGGCCGTGCGCGCCCGCGCGGATGGCGAAATGTCCGGTTCGCGCCGCTGGATGGCGGCTTCCATGGCCGTGGGTGCGGTGTTTCTTTACGTCAAGATCATCGAGTACGCCGATAAGCTTGACGCCGGATTGGATATCGAAACCAACACCTTCTTCACCCTGTATTACCTGATCACCGGCTTTCATTTCCTGCATGTCATTTTGGGATTGATTATCCTGGGCGTCGTGACCTGGAAGAACAGCTTGGAAAACCTGGAAACCGGTGCAGCGTTTTGGCACATGGTCGATCTGGTGTGGGTGCTGATTTTCCCCTTGATCTATTTGGTGAGGTAGCCATGCACGCCGCACTTCCATCCCGGCGCACTCTGACATTGGCGTGGTTGACGTTGATGGTCCTGACCGTCGGCGCCATGGGCGCGGGCAAGGTCGGTATGGACATCAGCTTAGGGCCCGTTTGGTCGACGGCGCTGTTGCTGATCGCCGGGCTGAAATCCGGTTTGATCTTGTGGTTCTATCTGAACCTGCGCCGCAGCACACCCGGCTGGCGCAAGGGCTTCGCAGCGTTTTTAATTGCGTTGTTGGGCTTCATTTTGGCCGTTTATGTGCTCACTTTGGTGCTGTGAGGGTGGGGCGATGAGCACGAACCTGGATTCCTTGATCGCCTTGTTAGTCGCCAGTGCGGCGATTTTCACCATGATTGTGCTGCTTTACCGCAATGGCGCCTTGCCGTTGAAGGGGGTATTGACGGTGGGCGCCGTGTTGGCCGCCATCACGGTATTCCTGGCGACAACTCTCTGAATTTAATGAATTATTTTTTATGGGTTCAGGCTGGTGGCCAGCGCCTTGCGATTGGCCATTAACCTTACAAATTGTGTGGAATAAAATTATTTCTATCAAAATGGCTCAGACTATGAATAATCCTCACAGTCAGCCTAACAAGGAATGGCACATTCAGGGGGTTACCGAAACAAGTGCTCTGGTTAGCGGGTGAGCACAAAAAGAAAGGGATTCTGCATGTCTGAGAATTCATCGTCAGGTCTCGCCTATTGGAAGGCGAACCTGAAACTTGTCGCAGTACTGCTGGCGATCTGGGCCATTGTGCCTTTTGGTCTCGGTATTTTATTCCGTCCGTTGTTGTCGGGCATTTCCATCGGGGGAACCGATCTCGGTTTCTGGATTGCTCAACAGGGCTCGATTTACGTCTTCTTGATTCTGATCTTCTACTACGCGTGGCGGATGAACAAGTTGGACCGTGAATTCGACGTCCACGAAGACTGAATCAACGATTTTGGATTGGGATAGATAAGTACTATGGAACTCCAAACACTTACATATATCGTTGTGGGTCTGACGTTTTCACTCTACATCGGTATCGCCATTTGGGCTCGCGCAGGTTCGACCGGCGAGTTCTACGCCGCGGGTCGCGGCATTCACCCCGTCGCCAACGGTATGGCGACCGCCGCGGACTGGATGTCTGCTGCGTCCTTTATCTCCATGGCCGGCCTGATCGCCTTCCTGGGTTACGACGCCTCCATCTTTTTGATGGGCTGGACCGGCGGTTACGTGCTGTTGGCGTTGATGCTGGCGCCGTATCTGCGCAAATTCGGCAAGTTTACGGTGCCGGAATTCATCGGTGACCGGTTCTATTCGCAAACCGCCCGCACCGTGGCCGTGATCTGTTTGATCGTTGCTTCGCTGACCTACGTTATCGGTCAGATGAAGGGCATCGGCGTGGCGTTTTCGCGCTTCTTGGAACTGGATTACGCAACCGGCCTGTTCTCGGGTATGGCGATCGTGTTCTTCTACGCCGTTTTGGGCGGCATGAAGGGCATCACCTACACCCAGATCGCTCAATACTGCGTGTTGATCCTGGCCTATACCATCCCGGCGATCTTCATTTCACTGCAGTTGACCGGCTTGCCGCTGCCGCAGTTCGGTATGTTCTCCGAATTGAGCGGAGACACCGTGCCGCTGCTGACCAAGCTCAACACGATCCTCACCGATCTTGGGTTCAAGGAATACACGGCCCAAAAGACCAACACCTTGAACATGATGCTTTACACCTTGTCGCTGATGATCGGTACCGCCGGTTTGCCGCACGTGATTATACGCTTCTTCACGGTTCCGAAGGTGCGTGACGCGCGCTTGTCCGCCGGTTGGGCGTTGGTGTTCATCGCCATCTTGTACACCACGGCGCCGGCTGTCGGTTCCATGGCGTTCTACAACCTCTCCAACACGGTTCAAACCGGTGAGGTCGGCGTTCAGGCCAACAACCTGAAGTACGACGACCGTCCGCAGTGGTTCAAAAACTGGGAAGTCACGGGTCTGCTGACCTTCGACGACAAGAACGGCGACGGCCGCATCCAGTACTACAACGACAAGTCGGATACCTTTGCCAACAAGGCCACTGCAAACGGCTGGGAAGTCAAAGGCTCCGAGTTGAAGGTCGACCGCGACATCATGGTGCTTGCCAACCCGGAAATCGCGCAGTTGCCGAACTGGGTGATCGCCCTGGTGGCGGCCGGTGGTCTGGCGGCGGCGTTGTCGACGGCTGCGGGTCTGTTGATGGCGATCTCGTCAGCGGTGTCGCATGACATCATCAAGAGTATGATCAACCCGGACATCTCCGAGAAGAACGAGTTGCTCGCCGCGCGTATATCGATGGCAGGCGCCATTGCGATCGCGGGGTACTTCGGGCTCAACCCACCGGGCTTCGCGGCCCAGGTCGTGGCGTTGGCCTTCGGTCTGGCGGCTTCGTCCATCTTCCCGGCGTTGATGATGGGTATCTTCAACAAGAGGATGAACGATGCCGGCGCCGTGGCGGGTATGATTGTCGGTCTGGGCGTGACCCTGATCTACATCTTCACCTACAAGGGCTGGCTCTTCATCCCGGGCACCAACATGTTGCCGAACACGCCGGACAACCACTTGTTCGGTATCTCGCCGGAAGCCTTCGGCGCCGTTGGCGCCATGCTGAACTTCTTGGTGGCATGGCTTGTCTCCAAGGTTACGGCGGCTCCGCCGGATCACATTCAGCACTTGGTGGAAGACGTCCGTGTTCCGCGTGGGGCCGGTGCGGCTACGGGTCACTGATATCCAGCTCCATTTGAGTTGATATAGATCCTCAAAAAGGGCGAACTCCGAACAGATCGGGGTTCGCCCTTCTCTTTGTCTGCGCTATGGTAGGACGCATATCGGATTTAACAAAAAAGGCCTCCCCCCAATGGATATTGAACTCATTGAAATCCGTGACTTTCTCACCCAACACCACCCCTTCGATCTACTGCCGGATGAAGCGTGGGACCGGGTTCTCTCCACCATCGAATCGTCCTATTCGCGGCGCGGCCAGGTCGTTTTGGAAGCCGGCGAGCCCTGTGAATATCTCTATATCGTGCGCACCGGCGCGGTTGAAACCCGTTCCCCCGAAGACGACCAGGTGCTCGCGCGGCTCAGCGCGGGAGAATGCTTCGGCGTGCATGCCTTGCTCAACCCGGAACGCAAGGCCGTGAACCGCGCGACGGCGTTGGAGGACAGTCTGTTTTACATGCTGCCGGCGGATGAGTTTGAAGCCTTGCGCCGCGCCTACAAGCAGTTCGCGTACTTTTTCGCGCCGCTTGGCGCGGAGCGTTTGCGCGACGCCCATACCCACGCCAACGTCAGCGGTGACCGCGATCAGTTGGGTTTCATCACGTCCAAAATCGAAGATCTGTTGCAGCGCGAACCCGTGGTGATCGATATGGGCACAAGCGTGCGCGATGTGGCGCAGAAGATGCGCGAAAACAACGTTTCCAGCTTGTTGGTATGCGACGATAAAGAGCTTGGGGGGATCGTGACCGAGCGCGATCTGCGTGACCGTGTGGTGGCCGACGCCCTTTCCTTCGATGCCCCGGTCGAAAAAATCATGACACCGAATCCCATCACATTGAATGCCAATGCGCTTGCGTTCGACGCGTTGGTGACCATGTCGCAAAACAACATCCGCCACTTGCCGATTGTGCGCGACAATGGCGATCTGGCGGGCGTCATCACCAATTCGAGTTTGGTTCAGCACCAATCCACCTCGGCCGTTTATATGGTCGGAGACATCCATAAACGCGACACGTTCGAAGGCATTGCCGAGGTCGTGGACCGGCTTCCCCAACTGCTCTGCACGTTGATCGAAGCCGGAGCCAACGCCTATACCACGGGCCATATCGTCACTTCGATCGCGGACGCGGCGACCACGCGGTTGTTGAAATTGGCTGAGCAAAAATTCGGCCCTCCGCCGGTCCCATACGTATGGGGTGCTTCCGGATCGCAAGCGCGCCATGAACAGACCAGCACCGGCGACCAAGACAATTGCATGATCATCGATGATTCCTATGACCCCGACCAGCACGGCGAGTACTTCAAGGCTGTGGCGAACTTCGTCAACGATGGGCTCCATGCCTGCGGGTATATCCATTGCCCTGGCGACGTCATGGCGCGAACGGACGAATGGCGTCAGCCGGTGAGCGTGTGGAAAGACTACTTCTCCAAATGGATTGATGAGCCCGAACCCAAAGCGTTGATGTTGTCATCGATCTTTTTCGATCTGCGCGGCGTTTGGGGCGACATGAGCCTACTGGAACCGCTACGCGAAATCATTGCCGAAAAAGCGCCGCTCAACCGCTTGTTCATCGTACACATGGTCGGCAATGCCTTGACCCATACGCCGCCACTCGGGTTTTTCCGCAATTTCGTGATGATCCGCGGCGGGGAGCATGACGACACCTTCGACATGAAGCTTTCAGGCGTGGTGCCCGTCGTCGATATCGCACGGATCGTCGCCTTGGAAAGCCGCATTTCGGCGTCGAACACCTTTGAACGTTTGAGCACGCAAATTGACAGCAAGGTGCTGAGCTCGTCGGGGCGGCGGGACTTGTTGGATGCCTATGAATTCATCTCCATCACCCGGCTGGAACATCAGGTCAAACAAATCCGCCGCGGCGACGCGCCGGACAACTATTTAAAACCGGAGGAACTATCCAACTTCGAACGCAGCCATCTGCGCGATGCGTTTTCGGTCATCAAAACCATCCAGTCGGCCATGGCCAACAGCTATTCGATCGGTTGACGGCGTCGAACATGTGGGAGGTGCTGAAAGGTTTGGGATTGAGACGGCGCTGGCTGGCGTATAAGGCGGCAGGCAACCCCATGGCGCCGCTTTATGCCACGCCGCGACCGAGCCCCTGGACGCCCCTCGAAGATGTCGAATTCGTCGCCTTGGATTTGGAGACCACCGGGTTGTCCCCTGGCAAACACGAAATCGTGTCCATAGGTTGGATCGTAATCCGCAACATGAACCTGGTCTATGCGGAGCGCGGCCATTGGCTGGTTTGTCCGGAGCAGGATGTCACCGGCGAATCCGCTGTCATTCACACACTCACGGACGATCAGTTGGCGGAGGCGCCGCCGCTTTGCGATGCGTTGGAAAACCTGTTTCCGGTTTTGGCCGGGCGGGTGTTGATCGCGCACCACGTCAAAGTCGAGCGGAGCTTTTTGAAGCGGGCTTGCAAGACTTGCTTTGAACTGCCATTCCAAGTACCCGCGGTCGATACGCTGGAATTGGAAAAACGCACATTGTTGCGCCGTGGCGATCACATCAAGCCCGGCGCTCTCAGGCTGGATGCCGTGCGTGCGCGTTACAACCTTCCCCGCTATAAATCCCACAACGCCCTGATGGATGCCATCGCCGCTGGAGAGCTGTTTCTAGCCCAAGCTGCGGAGCGCGCCGGCAGGAAAGGGAAATTGAAACTGCGCGATGTCAGCCGCTGACGCGCAGTGAAGACTTGATATTAAGGATACTGGAATGCTGTTTAGCCTCATCGGGACGTTTTTGGTCGCCGCCGCCGTCGGTATTTTTATCTGGGCCGGTTATCGCACCGTGGGCCGCAAGTCGCCCGGTTACTTAATTCCCATGGCTATGGGTTTGAGCATGCTGGGTTACACCATTTGGAACGAGTATTCCTGGTTTTCGCGGACGTTTGAAGGTTTGCCGCAAGACGTCAAACTGGTGAAATCCTATTCGGAAAGCAAACCCTGGGCGCCGTGGACCTATATCGTGCCGCGGGTGCACCGGTTCGTGGCCGTGGACACGGCGAAAAACCGCACGAACCCGGAGTTGCCGCACTTTGTCTTGATCGAGACATTGCTGGTTCAACGCCATGGCACACCGGCGAAGGTCCAACAGATCGTCGATTGCGCGTCCAACCGCTTCGCCGACTTGCCGGTCAATCCGGTGTTCGGCGATGACGGGCTGCCCCAAAATGTGCAGTGGTCATCCGGCGTGGACTTGCCGGGTCTCATCGCGGTGGTCTGTTCGTAAAGAAGCCACTGCGTTTCGGATCAGCGAAGGCGCAGCGCTGATTCGGCGCCATTTTGCGCAAACATTGGCTTTTTTTCTCCAATGCTCTCATATGCGGGGCTTGAGCGGTCCAAAACCTCCAACCAAGTGGAACTTCTTTTTTCAGGGCAGGTTCACCAAAAAAGGCCCGTAAGGGCCCTTTATGATGGGAGCTCAACCCGTGTGCGTTCAAGGCTTCCTGGGCAGAATATCGATGTCCGTCACGATGGCCTTCAACCGGTACCCTTGGTCCATCATCTTGTTGATTTCGACCAAGACCTTTTCCAGGCGCGGTTCGGACAGGATGATGTAGATGAGGATATTGGTGTCGATGTCCAGCATGCCCGATTGTATGCCGCTGGCCCCGGCGCCATGTGCCGTAACGATGGTGTAACCGCCGATTTCATACTTGCGGAGCCTGTCGAGAATCATCTTCTCAAGTTGTTGAGCGGTGATGATCGTCAGGAATTTTTTTTGTTCGAGTGTGCGCATCGGTGATCCTCCCCGTGGGTAAAGGGACATCAAAGGGTTGAAAGCGTCTCAGCGAACTTGTGAAACAGCGGAATCCCGAAGAGGACGTTGAATGGGAATGTCACACCGAGAGACAAGGTCAAGTACAGAGACGGATTGGCTTCGGGCACGGCCAGACGCATGGCGGGAGGCACCGCGATGTAAGAGGCGCTCGCGGCCAGCACCGCAACCAGTGTGGTGCCGCCGATACCGAAGCCAAGCGCATAATGTCCGATCAGCGTGCCAATGGTGCCGCCGATCAAGGGCATGATAACACCGAAGGCCACCAACGTCCCGCCCACGCGACGAAAATCCTCGATCCGCCGGGCGGCTTCCAGCCCCATTTCCAGGAGGAACAGGCACAGCATGCCCATGAAAATGTCGTTGACGAAGGGCTTGATCGTTTCGATGGATTTGGAGGTTGCAATGGCGCCGATGACCATCGAACCCAACAGCAAGATCACGCTGCCATTGGTGAACGCTTCGTGCAGCAGACCGGAAAAACTGAAACCCTCGCGCTCTTGGCTGGCTTGGGTGTCGGTTTTGGTTTGGCGGCGCGCCCAGCCGGCCAGCAAAATACCGATGACGATGGCAGGCGATTCCATAATGGCCAGCATGATCACGGGATAGCTTTCGTACTCGATCCCGGCGCTTTGCAAAAAGGCGATCGCCGTTAGGAAAGTTCCCGCGCTGACGGAGCCGTAATGCGCAGCGATGGCGGCCGCGTTCAGGGCATCGACTTTGCCCGTGGCCCGCATCAGCGCGTAGCCGATGATCGGCAAGGTCAACCCAAGTGCGAGGGCCCAGAAAATCGCATGCACGGCGGTCGATACTTCCGCCTTGCTCAATTCGTATCCACCATGGAGGCCGATGGCCGTCAACAGGTAGATGGACAGAAGTTTCGCCAGATCCGGCGGGAAGCGCAGATCGGATTTGACCAAACGCGCGATGAAGCCGAGCGCGAAAAACAGAACGGCGGGAACAAGCAAATTCTGGAAGCCCGAAAGACTGGACATGAAAGTCTCCTGACTTGGGGGGGTCTCACATGATTGGTTTTCGCAAAGTCGTACGTGAAGGAGTGTATGTGTCCGAATGCCAGAATATAAATAGATAATTGATATATTCATCATTTATAAAAATCTATGGAATAACCCTGCCGCACGGGAGCATATATATAATGTCTCTACAGATTCTCTGGAAAAATGCACTGTAAATGTTCGCACCTGCACAATTTTGTGAAATGTGTGACAAAATATGAATTTCATTTCTGTGACGTCCGCTCCTGGGTAGGCCTCATATAACCATTTACGATAATAAATGATAAAAATAGAAATTATCTATTTTTATAATTTCGGGCCAAACCATATCATCTGCGACAGGATTTTAGGCGGCTTAGGAGGAGCCGGCATGTCCAGGGTGGGCGAGAACGCCTCGTGGCGGAGTGAGGCCCAAAGCCCTGGCAAATAAGATACGGAGGCATGTCGGCTCATAGCCTTCAACGAGCTTTTCGCCCTATGGCGATATCTGAAACACGGGAATGACATTCACAGGAGTGGATTATGGCTGAAAAGAAATACGAAGCTGGTGTTAAGGACTATAAGGCGACTTATTGGACGCCGGATTACGTCCCCTTGGACACGGACCTGCTGGCCTGCTTTAAGGTCGTTGCTCAGGAAGGCGTGCCGCCCGAAGAAGCTGCGGCTGCTGTCGCCGCCGAATCGTCGACGGGTACGTGGACGACGGTGTGGACCGACCTTCTCACCGACCTGGACTATTACAAGGGTCGCGCCTATCACATTGAACCGGTGCCGAACGATCCGACCGCCTTCTACGCGTTCATCGCGTATCCGCTGGACCTGTTCGAAGAAGGGTCTGTGGTCAACGTTCTGACCTCGCTGGTCGGTAACGTGTTCGGTTTCAAGGCCCTGCGCAGCTTGCGTCTTGAAGACATCCGTTTCCCGCTGGCTTACATCAAGACCTGCGGCGGTCCGCCGAACGGCATCCAGGTCGAACGCGACCGCCTCGCCAAGTACGGCCGCGGTCTGCTGGGTTGCACCATCAAACCGAAGCTGGGCCTGTCCGCGAAGAACTATGGCCGCGCGGTTTACGAATGCTTGCGTGGTGGCCTGGACTTCACCAAGGACGACGAAAACATCAACTCCCAGCCGTTCATGCGCTGGAACCACCGCTTCGAATTCGTCATGGAAGCGGTTCACAAAGCCGAAGCCGAAACGGGCGAGCGCAAGGGCCACTACCTGAACGTGACCGCCGGTACCGCCGAAGAAATGCTCGAGCGTGCGGAATACGCCAAGGAGCTTGGCGCGCGCATCATCATGCACGACTTCTTCACCGCGGGCTTCACCGCCAACACCACGCTGGCCAACTGGTGCCGCAAGAATGGCATTCTGCTGCACATTCACCGCGCCATGCACGCGGTTGTCGACCGCAACCCGTACCACGGCATTCATTTCCGTGTTTTGACGAAGTGCTTGCGTCTGTCCGGTGGCGATCACATGCACTCCGGCACCGTGGTCGGTAAGCTGGAAGGCGACCGTGAAGCGACCATCGGTTGGATCGACCAGATGCGCGAATCCTTCGTTCCCGAAAACCGCTCGCGCGGCTTGTTCTTCGATCAGGACTGGGGCGCCATGCCGGGCGTGATGCCGGTGGCATCCGGTGGTATCCACGTTTGGCATATGCCGGCGTTGGTCTCCATCTTCGGTGATGACGCCTGCTTCCAGTTCGGTGGCGGCACGCTGGGTCACCCGTGGGGTAACGCAGCCGGCGCCACGGCCAACCGTGTTGCGCTGGAAGCCTGCGTCGCAGCCCGCAATGCCGGGCGTCAAGTCGAACGCGAAGGTAAGGAGATTCTGACTGCGGCGGCGAAGCACAGCCCCGAGCTCAAGATCGCCATGGAAACCTGGAAAGAAATCAAGTTCGAATTTGACGTGGTGGACAAGCTGGACGTGGCCTAAGGCCGCGTCCCCCTCCATCTCGCTGACCTAGATTCAGAAAGGATAAAATCATGTCTGACGTCCAGCCATACGCGGCGACCGAACGCAAGGGCGAAACCTTTTCTTACCTGCCCGCTTTAACGCCGGATGAAATCCGCCAACAGATTCAGTTCCTGGTTTCCCAGGGCTGGAACCCCGCTCTCGAGCACACCGAGCCCGAGAAGTCGTTTTCGAACTACTGGTACCTGTGGAAGCTGCCGTTCTTCGGTGAGACCTCCGTGGACCGCATCCTGGCGGAAATCGAAGAATGCCGCCGGGTCAACCCCACGCATCTCATCCGCTTGATCGGCTTTGACAACTACACGCAAAGCCAGGGCACCGCGTTCATCGTTCATCGCGGTTAACGCAGGTGATCGTGCGCGGCATTTCCTCTTTATCGGGGAAATGTCGGGCCCCGGTGCGGGAAGCCCGATGCGGAAAGAATGTCTTTCGAAAAGTGAGTGGGATCATGCAACAGCAAGCTAGTGAACCGATGGCCAAAGGCGGACGCGAAGCGTCTCGTCAACGCCGCAAGCAGATTGTGGAGGGCAAGACGGGCATGCCGCCGGCCACCGAACGCACGCGGATAACCGCGCGTGAGGACGACACTGTGCGCAGCACGTTGCCTCCGGCTTCCGTTCCGGCTCCGGCTCCAGTTTCTATTCCGGCTCCAACTGCCGCACCTGCTCCGGCGCCCGTTGCCGCACCTGCGGCGCCTGTTGCGCCCGCAACTCCCGCCACGTCGGCTGCAGCCATGCCGGCTGGTGGGCGCGACGCTTCCCGTGTGCGTCGCCAACAGATCGTGAAAGGCAAGTCGGGCATGCCCGCGGCGAAAGAACGCACACGTGTTACGGCACATGAAGACGATACCGTGCGCAGCACCCTCAATCCTGCGCCGGTTCCGGCGGCCCAACCCACCCACGTTGCGATGCCGGAACCTATGGATACAGCAACGCAAACCGCAGATGTCACGCCGCCCGTCATACCGGGTAAGGCCGGCTCGTGCCTGTCCGGCGGACGCGTTGTCGCCCAGGCCATGCGCGCCCTGCGCGCCAGCCAAGGTCGCGGCGACGGCGAGGCCGCCCGCGCCACGGGGCGTGTGCGCAACACGGACGCTTTGAAATATGCGCCCAAGGTCGAAACCACGCGCACCTATGGGGCTCAAAACGTGACGGGCGTGCGCATCGGTCGCGGCGTCAACGTGACCGGCAACGAACCGGGCACGGACAAACCGATCAGCGGCACCCAATACATCGCTGCGGATGGCAGCGGCGCTTATCGAATGCCCGGCGTCAAGGTCGGCGCTTCGCGGACCGAGAACGGCCAGGTCGTCACCGGCTCCCAGGTGCGTAGCCAAGTCAAGATCACCGGCGACGAAGCCAATGACGGCATTCGCATCACCGGTGAATCCGATCAGACCCTGAACGATGACGTGATCGAGCGCGGCGATGGCGGTTTCTCCGTCGCGGCGCAGTTCCAGCGCCAGAACAACCCGCACGGCGCTTCGGTGTTCGGCACCAACCTGGGCCGCAGTGCGCGTTCCGTCGGTTCGCGTGAACGCGACATGGACGATGGCGCCACGGAAATGTCGCTCGGCGGCCATCAGATTTCCGGCACGGCGGTCGGCCGCAGCCCGATCGTTACCGGCGACGAAGACGGTTCTTGCCGTTCCATCACCGGCAGCCAATACTTGCGCGCTGGCGAAGATCAGCCTCTGTGTTCGTGCGGTGCCTCGCACGCACCGACCCCGACCCTGCAGCGCTTTGGTCGCATGCAGGCGCGCGGTGAAACCGAAACCTGGGAACGCCAGCGCATCACCGGCGTCGACGTGGAACACGTGCCGGGCGTGACGGGTGACGAGCAGGGCACCTGCTCGCCGATCACCGGCACGCCTTATGCCGGTCCGGCTCAGTATGAAACATACTGCGAAGAGGACATGAACGAACAGGCGGCTTGCCGCGTATCGTCGGCTGCTGCGGGTCGTCCGCAGGTCACCGGCGACATTCCGTTGCACGCCGAGGGCGTGACCGGAACCAACCGTGGCGCCGAAAACGACATCACCGGCACGCCTTATTATCGCCAGGGCGCGGAAACCGCCGAAGTTCAGGAGATTGGTGCCGTGACAGACAGTTTCAGCATCCGCACGCCGCAGCGCGAAGCGCAGATGACGTCCGCGCACGACAACGCCATCACCGGGTCGTTCGCCGTGGGTACCGGCAAAGTCACCGGCAACCATGAGTTCGATTACGCCCAGCGTTGGCAAGGGAACCGTCCCGATAGCGCCACGCAGGTGACCGGCGAAGGTCGGGTGCAGGGGCCTGCCATTACGGGTTCCGCATGGGATATGCATGACAAGGTCACGGGCACCGAGGGTGCGACTTCTGGCGGGCGCAATCCTTCGGAACGCGCCGGTCAAAAGCAGGCCTTCGCAGGCGCCGGCCAGTTCAAGGGCCAGGGCAAGGAAACCGTCTCCGAGCATCATGTTACCGGCATGGTCGGCTGGTCGCCGAAAACCGCGGCACGGGTCACCCTGTCCGGCGGTGCCCAGGGTTAAACCGAGAAATATCAGGCAGATAACGTAGGACCAAGAACGTGAGCAACCTTCTGAGCACACAGCCCGGAAAGCCTTCAGCCTCCAAGCGCCAATTTGGTGCTGGGGACGGCTGGAGCGCGGGTGCGCGCGCGCAGGTTGGGTTCAACACGTTCCCCGTTGCGCCGACCACTGGGGGACAAGCGCCCGCCGCTACGACCGCTGGTGCGCACATGACTCCCGGCACGCCGGCGACGGGCCATCCGCTCCAGGATACGCGTCACAATATCCGCCTGTTGGACCAGGAAAATGAAATCAAGCGGGCTTTTACCGACATCGAAGCCATCATGGTGGACGTGGGCGGGGCGATCACCGGCGAGGACGCCGCTGAGCGTATCCAGGCCATCGCGCAGGCGCGCCTTGGTTTCGAATTCCCACGGGATTGGCTGAACGGCAGCTGGAGCCGTCCCGTCAACGTGCGTCGCCTGTTCGCCTATAGCGTCTTCAAGGCATTTGAAAAGTTGGCGGCGCGCAAGTTCGACCGCCAATACGCCGAATGGTCGGACGGTGAGAGCGCACCGGAATTGATCCAGAAATGGGGCTTTCACGCCATCGACATTACGCCTTGCGCCGACGGGCGTCTCAGCGGCGTGGTGGATTACATTTTGCGGGTGCCGCCGACGGTGGTAACTAGCCGTAAGTCCTTTGCCGGCGCCATGTTCGATGTCGAAGAAAGCGTGCGCTGTTGGGCCGACGTCGAGCTTCGGCGTCACCGCGAAGGCGTGCCCAATGCCGCCGACGAGCCGACCCGGTATTTGAAGATCGGCGTCTACCACACGTCAAGCTCGGACCCGTCCCACGAAGGCTGCGCCGCGCACGGCAGTGATGAACGTCAGGCCGCACAGGCCTTGTTGGACCGTGTGAACGCGTTTCAGCAGGCGGTCGAAAACAGCTACTGCTGCGGCGCCACGGTGGCGACGCTGCTGATCGGCGTGGACACGGATACGGACGCCATCAAGGTGCACATCCCCGATGCGGCGGGTGCGTTGAGCCTGGACCGCTACGTGGACAACGCGGACATGTTTGAAACGACCCGCTCCATGAGCCGCGAGCAGGCCAAGGACGCCATTCGCGCGACCGTCGCCCGCGTTGCCGGGGTCGCGGACAATGACGCGGCGACGGAAGGCATGCGTTGGTTCGCGGGATATCTTTTGAAGAACAACATGGCGCAAATCGAATACGTGCGCGCCTATCACGACGGACGTTATCCGGACTTGGGCCACACCGAACGGTTCATCACGGTCGGCGACAGTTTCGACGATGTTCAAATGCGCAACCTGGCGTATCAGGCGCAAATGGAAACCGTCGAAGAAGGCGCGGCGGACATGGATGTCGGCATCAAGATTTTCAAGGGCCTGAACATCAAAAACGATCTGCCGGTTCCCGTGTTCGTCCATTTTCAATATTCCGGCGCGGTTCCGGGCGCGCGCGAACGCGCCGTTGCGCGCGGACTGCGTTTGGAACAAGCCATTCGGGACCGTTATGCGGGTCTCGTCAGCCACAAGTGGCTCTATACGTTCGTTTCCGTCCGGGACCAGGCTGGCGCCGGTCCGATCGAGATGATCGAAGGAGCTGAATTCAATACGAACGGCAAATGCTCCTGCAGCTGTCAAAAGAAGGACTAAGTCGATGAGAATTTGTCAGGTTGAGAAAACACTGGTCGCAACCGCACGTATCGGCCAACTGGGCAATCGGCGTTTGCTGGTCGTGAAGGAGCGGGGCTCCTCTGGCAAGCAGGTTGCCGTCGACCCCGTCGGTTGCAAACCCGGCGACTGGGTCATTGTTTGCGGCAGTTCCGCGGCCCGCGATGCAGCCGGCAGCAAAGATTATCCGAGCGATTTCACCATTGTCGGCATCATCGACTACTGGGAAGAGGATGGCGCGCAGGAAGGAAAGAACTGAGCGATGGAAATTCAACGTGTCGTCCGGGATCTGGTGACGACGAAGCGGAATTTCTGGCTGGCCGCCAAATCGCTTCGCGTCGTTGAAGATCATAAAGGGCAGCTGAGCGTGGCGTTGGACCCGGTCGGCTGTAAACCCGGAGATTTCGTCATCACCATCGGCATTTCCGCGGCGCGTCTCGCCGCAGGCAATCCGAAGATTACGACGGACCTGACGATCGGTGGAATTATTGACGATTGGAGTGAGGCGGAATGGCGGTCGTAAAGAATAAGAAGGCTGCCGCAAGCCCCGAGAGTAAAACGAAGATTAACTTGGAACCTAAAAGGAGAAATACAATGGCTACTGAGAAAATGGGTATTGCCCTGGGTATGATCGAAACCCGTGGTCTGGTTCCCGCCATCGAAGCGGCGGACGCCATGACCAAGGCTTCTGAAGTTCGCCTGGTCGGCCGCGAATTCGTGGGCGGCGGCTACGTGACCGTTCTGGTCCGTGGTGAAACGGGCGCAGTCAACGCGGCGGTTCGCGCCGGTGCGGATGCCTGCGAACGTGTTGGCGACGGTTTGGCGGCGGCGCACATCATCGCGCGTCCGCACTCCGAAGTGGAAAGCGTTATTTCCTGAAGTAGACGCTGATTAAGCGTACGACTTCAAACACCCCTTAACAGAAGGGGTGGGCATCAAGAGGAGCTTAAGAGTATGGCAAGCGAAAAGATGGGCATTGCCCTGGGTATGATCGAAACCCGTGGTATGGTCCCGGCCATTGAGGCGGCGGACGCCATGACCAAGGCGGCGGAAGTCCGTTTGGTCGGTCGTCAGTTCGTAGGCGGCGGTTATGTGACCGTCCTGATCCGTGGTGAAACGGGCGCGGTCAACGCGGCGGTTCGCGCCGGTGCGGATGCCTGCGAGCGTGTCGGTGACGGCCTGGCGGCGGCCCACATCATCGCCCGTCCGCACACCGAGGTGGAATCCATCATCTCGGTCTCGGCTGGCAGCACCGAAGGTGGCGGCAGCGGTACCAGCAAAGCGAAAGCTTGATGCCGGAAAGGAATTGCGAAGGGAGTCACATGTATTAGGCGGCTCCCTTCGCCTTCCACGCACTGCCGGAGGAACTCAGGATCATGAAGGCGCACCCAAAGGTCGTTTCCTATTTGCAACGCGCCGTGTCCCATGAATTTGGCGCCACGCAGCAATATGTCGTGCACGCCGCGGCGGCGAAGGCGTTGGGCCTGCCGGCCATGTCCCAACAGCTTCATGAAGAAGCGGTTGGCGAAATGGAACATGCCATGGAATTCCTCGACCGCATGAACGCATTGGGTATTCCTGTCGCGAATACGGGCAAGGACTTTCCCGTTGGACGGACCCTGAAAGACATTCTTGTTTACGCCATGCAAACCGAAGACGCTGCCGTTCGTTTATACGAAGAGGCGCAACTTTTTTGCGGACGCATCAACGACGAAGACAACCGGGTTTTGTTCGCCCGCATCCTGGAGGATGAAAAGAAACACTATGCAGATCTTCAACAGCAACTAAAATCCCTCTGACATTCAGGCGGATCCGGATTCGCATAGCTCAACGGGTTGGGAAAGATCATGGCAGACGAAAACAACGATGAACCGCAGTGGGTTGAACGGGAACGGCCGGCGACCTTATCGAAGCGGTTTTTTTTCGATGGCTACGGCGCGACCAGCAATTTTCTCGACAAACTGGCTGACTTATCCGAAGAAACCGGCATTTTCCCCGACATCAGTTTTGGGCGCGATTACGCCAACGTCTCCATTCATCCGGGCGAGGGCGAGGCTTTGTCCGAAACGGAACGCGATTTTTCCGTGCGCATCGACGCGCTCACCCAGGATGATGGCTGAGGGTGAAAGCGAGCGTCGCCATGTCAAAGACAAAGCAGCGCACAATCCTGAAAAAACTTTTCGTGTTCGAAGCCGTGGCGCGCAACATGAATTACACTCGTGCGGCCCAGGAACTCGGCGTTTCGCAACCGAACGTTTCCATTCAACTGCGCCAGCTTGAAGAAGAAATTGGCGCGCCCCTGGTGGAACAGGTGGGCAAGCGGTTGAGTCTGACCAAGGTCGGAGAGTCTCTATATCCCCACTGCAAGTCCATCCGTCAGGAACTCAACAACACCCAGATTTATATCCAGCGTCTCAAGGGTATCAAAGAAGGCGACGTGACCCTGGCCATCGGCGCAACGGCGAAATATTTCGTGCCCACGTTGATTGCCGCATTTCAAAAGGCTAACCCGGGCGTTCTTTTTGAACTTCAAATCTTTGGCCGTGACGAGTTGCTGACGAGCCTTGAAACCAATGAATCGGAATTGATTGTCATTGGTGGATTGCCGGATGAACCGGGCTTGGTCGGCATTCCCATCCTTGAAGACCCATTGGTCTTGATCGCGCCAGCAGGCCATCCCCTGGCCGGCGAGAAGGAGATCACTTTGTCGCGGATCGCGGACGAGCCTTTTTTGATGCGCAACCAGACTTCTGAAACCCAGTCGACGGTGGACAGCTATCTATTGAACAATGATTTCGAGCCCACCGTCGCCATGGTCGCCAATAGTAACGAGGCCATCAAGCGGGGTGTCATCGCTGGAATGGGGCTGGCTTTCGTGACCCGACAAAGCATCGTGACCGAGGCCGAGGCCGGGCAAATCGCCGTTCTCGACTTAAGTCCGGATCTACCCACGCGCATCTGGCATTTGGCGCACAGGAAGAACAAGCGCTTTTCCCATGTGGCGGAAGCCTTTTACGACTTCGTACGTGAGGAATCGGAAACCGTCATCAGCCAGGGCAATGGTGATGTTGGTAAATCCGCAGCAAAGATGAAGGAGCATGCGTCTTGAGCCAGACTGTGCACAAACCCATTGTCGATGTCGCCGTGGGCGTTTTGCTGCGTGCAGACGGTCGCGTGCTGTTGGCCGAGCGGCCGATCGACAAGCTTTCGGGCGGCCATTGGGAATTCCCAGGCGGTAAGTTCGAAATTGGCGAGGTCGAAGTTCAAGCCCTGAAACGTGAGGTCTACGAAGAAGTCGGCGTCGAGGTCGATGCGGCTCATCCGTGGCTGGTCTATACCCACGAATACGAGGACAAGATTGTCCGCCTTCATGTGTACAAGGTTCTCGCTTGGCACGGTACGCCGCGTGGCGAGGAAAAACAGCGGATATCGTGGGAAGACCCCGCTGTGCTGAGTGTCGCTCCGTTCATGGAGGCGCACCAGCCGGCGCTCGACGCTCTCAGTTTGCCGAGCGTCGTCGCTACGGCAGAGGCCGACGGCCGTGGCATGTCGGAGACGCTCACGCGTCTTGAAACCTCTCTCGGGCAAGGGCTTCAGGTGGTGGTGCTCAGTGAGCGGAACATGGTTTCCTCGCAGTTCGCGCAATTCGCCCGGCGCGTTGTGGACCGGGCGCGGCGTTACGGTGCTAAGGTGCTGGTGCAGGGAAATACGGAAACTGCATTGCGCGCTTCGGCTGACGGCATTCACGTTTCCGCCGAATACCTGCGCCGTATGAACGTCGCACCGCCGTTTGCCGTTTGGTCGGCGTCGTGCCGCGACAGCGCGGATTTGGACAAGGCCGCATCCTTGGGCGCGGCTTTTGCGACCGTACCGCCCACTGCCGCCGGTGACGGTGCGGGGTTCGATTGGCCGGAATTTCAAGAGCTGATCCGCGCCAGCGCGATTCCCGTTTTTGCTGCTGGCGATATGGCGCGTGCCGATCTAGACGCGGCCGTCCGGTCGGGCGCTCATGGTATTGCTGTAAACGCTACGTCCTGGTAGGTGGGTCGGCTCTGCGCCTGTTTGGTGGGTTAGGCCTTTTTCTTTTGCGTTGATTTCACTGTCTTTTTGGTTATCGGTTTACGACGGCGTTGTTGAAAGTCCTTCATTTCAGCTTCGAAGTTTTCGAGCAGATCGCGTCCTTCGTTGGCTACGAAATCGAGGAACGTTTGCGTTACGATGGAAGGATTGCGGCCTTTCGGGTACAGCAGGTACCAGTTGCGTTCGATGGGAAAACCCTGGACGTCGAGGATCGAGATGGGACCATCCGTGCCTTCCAGAACCAATGAGTGGCGTGACATAAATGAAATGCCAAGGCCCGCGACAATGGCTTGCTTGATGGCTTCATTGCTGGCGAATTCCATCTTCGGCGGCGGCAGGGTCATGCCTTTTGCGGTGATAAGCTGCTCAAATGCGGCACGGGTACCTGATCCTTGCTCACGCATGATCAAAGGTTCTTGGATCAGGCGTTTCAGGGGAATGTGCGTTTCCTGGGCCAAAGGGTGATCGTAGCGCGCCATGGCCACCAGTGGGTTCGGAACCAGGGGGAAGGATTCGGCCTCCAATCCTTCCGGGGGCTGGCCCATGATGTAAATGTCGTCATCATGGCGTTCGATGCGTTTAAGCAGGTTTTCGCGGTTGGTCACCTTCAGTTCGATATCGATTTCGGGATAGTGGCGTAAGAAAGCTCCCAGCAAATGCGGGCCTAAGTATTTGGCCGAAGTCAACACGGCGAGTTTCAGGTGCCCCTTGCGCATGCCTTGGATCGCCGCAATTTTCATTTCCAGGCTTTCCAACGCGCCGAAAACGTCATGACAGGCCGTATACACGTCGCGCCCGATTTCGGTCATTTCAATGCGTTGGCCGATTTGTTCGAGAAGGGGGTAGCCGATGCTGTTGGTCAGCTTCTTGATCTGCATGGAGACGGTCGGTTGGGCGAGATACAATTCGTCCGCGGCGCGGGTGAAGCTGCCCAAGCGCGCAACGGCCTCGAACACCTGCAGCTGGCGCAAAGTCGTATATTTTGCGAGCGTTCCAACCGGTAGGCTGCGAGGCATGGCGATATCCCTTTTCCGCGATGATGCAAGAGGCGGCGCCACGCGCAGTGAGCCGCCCTTATGTTGGCGTTAACTTACCACGGCGCTCGCCCGCGGGGGAGAAGGAGTTCGCCCAGCCCAAAGTGTTCAATCCCAGGGCAAAACCGTCACGTCGTTGACGACGGCCTTCAGCCTGTGGCCCCGGTCCATCATGGCATTGATATCCTGCAAGACACCCGCAAGCCTGTCTTCGTTCATGACCGCGTAGATCAGAATGTTCGAATCGGCGTCGAACATGCCGCTTTGAACGCCAAACGCGCCCGCGCCATGCGCCAGGACGACCGTATGGCCACTGCAGCCATGTCCCCCCAATGTTTCGACAACCATATTTTCGAGCTGCTTGGCCGTAATAATGGTTAATTGTTTTTTGGTTTCCAGCGATCTCATGAATGCATTCCAATAAAAATATTTGGGGCGAGATAGGGCGTTCAAATACGACGCTAAGGTCTTGCTCCGATCTCATCTTGAATGTCCGGGATAATAGATTGGGGCTTTTATTTGTCTAGCGTTTTTCGTGCTGCCATCGATGCCAGGGGCGTCGCAAAGGCGCACGTTTTCCGTTCTTTGCGATCATGGATTGCTTTTGCTCATCTGCTTGTGACGGGCATTCATGGCGTCATAATAAGACGGCTCGTTTATGCGCACTGAAAAACGTAACAAAACCGGTGCGGGCCAGTTTCTAGCGCTTTGAAGTATAGGAAGTTTTTTAAGAGCTCTCGGGAACCGGCGGTTCGTTTAGGCGGGAATGGCGGAGAGAGAGGGATTCGAACCCTCGGTACGCTCGCGCGCACAACGGTTTTCGAGACCGCCCCGTTCGACCACTCCGGCATCTCTCCGCAAG
>JANQJR010000008.1 GCA_028281525.1 Magnetovibrio sp. | reverse complement strand
TCGAGCTCCCTTGGATGTAAGGCCTTTGACCCTGTAGGGCAAGGGCGGTTACGCATTTATTTGCCACGATTTTGCCCACTTTTCGGGCCTTGACGGCGGCTTTCCGGGGGCCTTCGGGCAGAATGCGGATACATCCCGCCTGCAAACGCACTTCGCAGCCCCCCAGCGTGCGCGCCGCGCCGCGCCGCCCGTCCCGGCGGTCAATCCAGGACAACAGCCGCTGGAGCTTGTTCCGCGGCGGCGGATAAACCTTGCGCCCCACACTCTGCAAGGCCCGGGCAAGGGCCAATTCCCGCACCTGCCCGGGCGCCGCCAGGAACGTGTCCAAGTGCAACGCCATACCACCTTGCGGAATGGCGCGCGCACTTTCGCACAACACATCGCTCACGGCACATTCCAGGACCTGGCGCACCCGGGCGCAGGCCTTCGCCGCACCCGCGAGGCGCGCCGCGCTCACCCCCTCGCCTTCGAGATGCGTCAGCAGTTCACGGGTGCGCACCCGCTCGAATGCCGGATTTAAGTTGGAGGGGTCCTCGATCCAGTCTTGACCATGGGCCGCAAGGGTCGCCATTAGGCGTGCCTTGGGCATGTCCAGCAACGGGCGCACCAACCGGATGCCGCCCAGATCGCGCACCGGGCTCATGGCCGCCAGCCCCAAGAGGCCACTGCCTTTCCTGAGCCGCATCAATACCGTTTCAGCTTGATCTTCCCGGTGGTGGGCGGTGAGCAAGTGCCCAACGCCGCGGTCCAGGCACCAACCCTGCATAAGGCGATAGCGCGCTTCGCGCGCGCGCGCCTGCATCGCGCCGGTGCGCGCACGTCCGTCCGTCCACGTCAAAATGTGATGGGGAACGCCCAGCCCCGCCATCCACACCCCGACTTGGCGCGCTTCGGATGCAGAGGCCTCCCTCAAACCGTGATCCACGGTGAGGGTATACAGATCGACATTGTGAGCCTGAGCCCAGGCCTGCGCCAGTAGGACCAACGCCATGCTGTCCGCGCCGCCGGACACGGCAACGGCGATGGAGCGCGGCGTCACCGCTTCACAGGCCGCCATGGCAAGGCTGAACGCCTCTGGCGTTATGGATTGGGACGTGCGGATACCATCGGGCATGGTTTCTCGTTCAAGCGATTCACTGGCATTTGAGACGCTTGACCTCTCGGTTGAGCGTGCGTTCGATGCTCGGCTTCAAGTCGGTGAATTCCTTGCGCAACTTGCCGAAGGTGGTACACGCTTCCTCGGCCTTATCCAAATTCGCCATGGACATGCCCAGCTTCAACAGGCTGTCGGCGGCTTTGGCGCCTTCGGGCGCGACCTTGTAGGCCTGGAAAAAAGTTTGCGCCGCGTCCATGAAGGACTTGCGCACATAATGGGTTTCGCCCAGCCAATACCAAGCGTTGCCCGCCAGCGCATCGTCGCCGTGTTTATCGATAAATTCCTTGAGCGCCACTTCCGCATCGCCGTAACGCGCTTGGCTCATCAAGCCAAAGGCGAACTGGTAACGTTCACGCGGTGAGCCTTCGGGCAACACGCCTGCCGGCTCCGGCGCGGGCTGAGGCGCGAGTTGGGTCATGGGTTGAGACATGGCGGGTGGCGTGGCGGCCATTTGACTTTGCAGGGGAAGCCCCTGACCGCCCCCGTCCGCCGGAGCCCCCCCGGTTGCGGTGTGGACATCAAGCTGGGATTTGGGAATGCTGCCCAGAACCCCGCCGCCGGACTTTGGCGGAATGTACTCGCCATCGCGCGCGACCGTGCCTTGCTCGCCCGCACGCCCAGTGGGCGCGGCCATCTCACCCAGACTGGAAACGCCCGCCGGGGACGGGGCCGCGGATACGCTTGGATACGTGGGCCCCGTATTTGCGGACAGGGGACCGCTGCCAGCGCCCATCGGCACGCCTTCCAGACGCGACAGACGGTATTCCAGATCGCCCATCAACTTATCCAGCCGCGCATTGATCTGGTCGATCTGGTACGCCATGCTTTCCGCGGTGCCGGTGGCTTGACGCACTTCCTGTTCCAAGGTGCCGAGACGCACGGTGACACGTGACAGCGCACTTTCGTTTTCTGTGAATTCGACGGGCTGATCGCCGGGAGCGGGTTGTGCGCCCGGAGCGGACGTATCCAAGCTCTGAGGTGCGCTCGCGGCTCCGGGTGCCGCAGTGCGCGCGATTTGGCGGTTGAGCGTGCGAATGTCACGCTCCAACCGTTCCATGCGGTCCAGCAAAATTTGCAAATCGGAGGTTTGCGCCAGAACTGGCCCACCGGGGAGAGCCAGCACGCCCATCGCCAACCCGCCAGCCAAGGCGGCTTTTAAGGAAATACGTTTCGTCAAACCCAATGCCGTCATGCGTACAATCCGTCGCCGTCTCAAATATGTCATGCCGCCCAGCCCTTCGCGCGGCGAAATAATGCGTCCATCGAACCATGGACCCGGTTTCCGGCGAAATTAGGGCGTTTTGCCGCAAAATCCAAATAAAGAAAGGGCGTCCGGCCGAATCCGCTTTCGGATCGGTCAGACGCCCTTTGTCTCATACCCGCCGCATTGGGCGCGGGCTTTAACGCAAAAACGCTTATTTGACCACCGTCACGCCGCGACGGTTCTTGGCCCAAGCCGTTTCGTTGGACGCCGCGTCTTCCGGGCGTTCCTTGCCGTAGGAGATCGTGGAAATGCGGTTCGCTGCGATACCTTGGGACGTCAGATAGTCGGACACGGCGGTGGCGCGGCGCTCACCCAAGGCGAGGTTGTACTCGCGGGTGCCGCGCTCGTCGCAGTGGCCTTCAATGGTCACGTTGACGGCGGTGTTGGTCTTCAGCCAAGCGGCCTGCTGTTGCAAGGTGTAGCGCGCGGCGGCCGTCAGGTTGTACTTGTCGAACGCGAAGAACACGCGGTCGCCGACGTTGACTTTCAGATCTTCGGCGGAGCCGGCGACGATGCCCGACGCAGCACCTTGGCCGGAAGTCGTGGCGGTTTCAGAAGTCGGAGCGGTGCCGCAAGCAGCGACCAGGCCCGCAACGGCAATGAGGCTCACAATTTTGAAACGCATAGAAATCTCCCATTCATTGGAGCGCCCCTATATCGGGCGGATGTGATGTTTTGACACCTGATATGGTTTGTTGCAAGGCAAAAAACCGGCATCCGTTAACTTAATCCAAGACAGACTGGCCCCTGGAATTATTACGTTTTTCCATTCGGGACTATATGACGGGCAATTTAAGGAATCAAGGGGGACCACGCCGGGTCGGACGCGTCCTGGGGCGTGAACACCTCCCGTTCGTTGTGGCCGGTGAGGTCGATAGAGAAAACCCTTGTTTTTCCACCTCTTCCGTACTGATCGCTAGGCTCTTGACGGAAAAACATCAAAACCCGGCCGTTGGGCGACCACGTGGGGGCTTCAACCAGAAATCCTTTGGTCAACAGACGCTCGCCGGAGCCGTCCGGGCGCATCACGCCGATGTAGAATTCGCCCCGATAAATGCGCGTAAACGCAATCAAGTCACCACGCGGCGACCACACCGGGGTGGCGTACCTACCTTTTTTGAACGTGATTCGCTTCACGTTCGTGCCATTGGCGTTCATGGTGTAGAGCTGTTGCGAACCGGAGCGGTCGGAGTTGAACACCACGCGCTCGGCATCGGGAGACATGCTGGGCGAGGTATCGATGGCGGAATGGCGGGTGAGTTGGCGGACCTTGCGGGTGGCGAGTTCCATGGTGAATATCTCGGAATTTCCGTCCTTGGCCATGGAGAAGATCACCGATTTGCCGTCCGGGGAAAAACGCGGCGCATAGGTCATGCCCGGAAAATCGCCGAGAATTTCTTGGCGCCCGCTTTCGATGTCGAAGATGTAGACCCTGGGCACGCCTTGGTAATAGGACATATAGGTGATTTCCTGCTGGTCCGGCGAAAAGCGCGGGGTCAGCACCATATCCGCCCCATCGGTCAAGTATTTATGGTTTTCGCCGTCCTGGTCCATGATCGCCAACCTTTTGACGCGCTTGGTTTTGGGACCCGATTCGGCGATGTAAACGATGCGGGTGTCGAAATAGCCGTCTTCCCCGGTGATGCGCTTGTAGATGGCGTCGGCGATGATGTGCGCCACACGCCGCCAGTTGCCGGGAATGGTAAAATACGCCATGCCCACCATCTGCTGCTCGGCCAACACATCCCACAGGCGGAACTCGACCCGCAAACGCCCGTCCACGGTCATTTCCACACGGCCTTGAACCAGCGCCTGGGAGTTGATGATGCGCCAATCGCCAAAGCGCGGCAGCACGTTCAAGCTTTCGGCGTCTTGAATGAAGGCCTTTTTGTCCAATGGACGGAACAGGCCGGAACGCTCCAGGTCCGCCGCGATCACGCCCGCGATATTGGCCCCGAAGCTCTTCTCCCCACGGCCCTCGCCATAAAAATCCGTCACCGCGATGGGCATGGGTTCGGCCACGCCGCGGGTGATGTCGATTTCCAGTTCAGCGCGTGCGGGAGCCGCGCCGATGGCGACGATGAACCAAACGAAAGCAAAGCTGGCAAGCAAACGGTATGTCATAGGCCAAGCATTTCCCTAGGATCGAAGTTGAGCCTCATGGTTTTCCAACGCTCGTACTTTTCCGGCGGCAGTTTGAACGGTTGGCAGCGCGGATTCAATGTTGCTCTCAACGCGCTTTCCGCCATGGTGCGGTAAAATGGATCGGTGCCCATGCGGCTTTGGTCCAAGATACGCGCCTGCTGCACGGTGCCATCGGGATTCATCACCATGCGGATCGCGATGATCATGGTGTGCGCGTCCTTGGCGCCCGCCGGCAGGTTCCAGCAGCGCTGAATCTGCTGGCGCACCAAATCCTTTTCGCTGATGGTCAAATCCGGCCCGATGTCGGAACGCACCCGGTCGCTTTCCAAAGCGTTTGCCATCATCGAGGCGAAGTCGCGCTTGGGTTTGACCTTCTTTTCTTCTTCTTGCTTTTCCGGTGGCGGAGTTTCTTTAAACTCTTCCAAAGTCTTCAACACCGACGCGAAGCGGTCGGGCGGCTTGGGCTTGCGCGGCGGAATCGGCGTCGGCGCGCGCTTCTTGGTTTCGATTTTCTTGGGCTCGTCCTCCGCTTTGGGCTTGGGCTTCGCCTCTTTTTTCGGCTTGGGCTCGGGGTGGACGATCACCGCGACCTTTTCTTCCTCGGGCACCGGCTCGGGCTCGGGCGGCTGTTCGACGGCGCCCTGGGGCGCAGGAGGCGGCGCGGGCGGTTTCGGCGGCGGCTTGGGCCTTTCCTTGGCCACCTCTTTTTTCGGTTCGGGCTTTTTCGCCTTAGTCGGCAGGTTGGTTTCGTCCGTCACGTTGACGATTTCCACCGCGATCGGAATTTCCTGGAATTCCTCAAAGCTATTGAACGCCGGCAAGCCGACATACGCGGCGACGACGACAGCGACGTGAAAGACGATCGACAGGGCGAAATTGCGAAACACGGAAGTGACAGTTCCTTACTTTTTCTACTCTTTCACTTCTTCTGCGGTACGTCATGCTGCTGGGACGTGATCAGCGCCACCCGCGCAAAGCCCGCGGCATTGAGCGTGCCCATCACCCGCATGACGGCACCGTAATCGACGTTGGCGTCGCCACGCACGAAGATGCGCACGTCCGGGTTGTTGTCGGAAATGGCCTGTAGGCGCGGCACCACCTGCTCCAACGCCATCTCTGTGTCCTGCACATAAATCAGCCCGTCTTTGTCGATGCTCACGGCCAAAGGTTCGTCGGAACCGGCGATGGCCTTGGCTTTGGTTTTGGGCAGGTCGATCTGCACGCCGACGGTGAGCAACGGCGCAGTGACCATGAAGATCACCAGCAACACCAACATCACGTCGACGAACGGCGTGACGTTGATTTCAGAGATCGGCGGCCGGCGCTTGGCGTGGCCGAAGGTGTGACGCTGGGGACCTTGGATCATTCCACCCATAACGCAACCTCAGTCCTTTTCTTCCAACTGACGCGACAAAATCGCGGAAAACTCGATGGCGAAACCGTCAAGGCGCGCGGTGTAGCGTTCCAAGTCCCGCGACAGTTTGTTGTAGGCAAGCACCGCTGGAATGGCGGCCAGCAGCCCCAGTGCGGTCGCGAACAGCGCTTCGGCAATGCCCGGCGCAACCACGGCCAGCGAGGTGTTCTTGGACACCGCAATGGACTGGAACGAGTTCATGATGCCCCAAACCGTGCCGAACAGGCCGATGAACGGCGCGGTCGAGCCGGTGGAGGCGAGAAAGGTCATGTAGCGTTCCACACGCTCCATCTCGCGCGCGACGGTGATGTGCATCACCCGCTCGATCCGCTCGTTGAGCGTGGTGCTGGCGAACGAGGAACCGGCGCCCGTGTGGCCCTTTTCCGCCGCGCGGCGCCATTCGCGCATGGCGGAAACGAACACCGCGGCCATGGGGTCCTTGGGCTGATTACCGATGGAATCGTAAATCGAGTCCAGGCTTTGCCCGGACCAGAAGTTCTTTTCAAAGTCTTGGGCCTGTTTGTTGAGCTTTTTCAGGCTGTTGACCTTCTCGAAAATGATCGCCCAACACCACACCGAGGCCAAAATCAGCATAACAATCACGCTTTTGACCACCCAATCCGCGCGCCAAAACAATGACATCATGGAAAAATCGTGGGCGCTGACGGAACCGCCAAGGGTCACCGCGTCAATAACACTGCCTTCCATATTTTTGAGTTCCAGTCCTCTAAAATCACTTCAGTTTCAGGAAAGGTTGCAGAAGATTGCGGATATTTTCGGGCAATCTTCCCGGCCCTCCGGACAATTTCATGCTCGCCAGCACGATCTTGATGTGCGCCAGATCGTCATCACCGCGCAGAATGCGCTGCTCGCCCTGCAGCGACGCGCCCCCTATCTTGGTCAGCGTCAGGTGCACATCCAGCAGATCATCCAGGCGCGCGGGTTGCTTATAGTCCACTTCCAGGCGGCGCACCACCAAAGCGATGCCGTCTTGTTCCTGAAGGGTCGAATTCTCCAAGCCCACATGGCGCAGCATTTCGGTGCGCGCGCGCTCGGCGAACTTTAAATAATTGGCGTAATAGACCACGCCGCCCGCGTCGGTGTCTTCGTAATAGACCCGCACCGGCAAAATGAACGTATCGCCATCGACGCGCGGGTTCATGTCAGCCATGCCCCCCTCACTCATCCTTGGCACCCTCGATCAGTTCCAACTGCGCCATGGACTTCGGCGCCTTGAGGCCCAAATGCGTGTACGCCTGCGCCGTCAACGCGCGCCCGCGGGGGGTGCGCATCAGGAACCCTTGCTGGATCAGATAAGGCTCGATCACGTCCTCGATGGTGTCGCGCTGCTCACTCAGCGCCGCCGCCAAGGTCTCCACCCCCACCGGACCACCACCGTAGTTTTCCGCGATGCAGCCCAGATACCTGCGGTCCATGTTGTCGAGGCCCGCCTGGTCGACGTCGAGGCGCGACAGCGCGCCGTCGGCGGCCACCGCGTCAACCACATCCCGGCCCGCGACGTTGGCGAAGTCGCGCACCCGGCGCAGCAACCGGCCCGCCACGCGCGGGGTGCCGCGCGAACGCCTGGCGATTTCCAACGCGCCGTCTTCGGTCATTTCGATCCCCAACAGCTTACCGCCGCGCTGCACGATGCCGACCAATTCCTCCGGCGAATAGAATTGCAGGCGCAAGGGGATGCCGAAACGGTCGCGCAGCGGCGTCGAGATCAGACCCGAGCGCGTGGTCGCGCCGATCAGCGTGAACGGCGGCAGATCGATGCGCACGGAGCGCGCCGCCGGACCTTCGCCGATGATCAGGTCCAACTGGAAATCTTCCATCGCCGGATAGAGGATTTCTTCAACCACCGGATTGAGACGGTGGATTTCATCGATAAACAGCACATCGCGGGGTTGCAGATTGGTGAGGATCGCAGCCAAGTCGCCCGCCTTCGCCACCACCGGGCCGGACGTGGCGCGAAACCCCACGCCCAGTTCGCGCGAAACGATCTGCGCCAAAGTGGTCTTGCCCAGGCCCGGGGGCCCGAAAAACAGCGTGTGGTCCATGGCCTCGGCGCGGCCGCGCGCGGCCTCGATGAACACGCTTAAGTTTTCGCGGACTTTCTTCTGCCCGACGAATTCCTCCAACGACGTCGGACGCAGCGCATGTTCGGCGCTGTCCTGCCCGCCCGCTTGGGTATCGACCATTCTTTCTTCGTCGCTCACAGCCCATGCTCCTTAGGACCGAGTTCCGCGAGACCGCCCTTGATCAAAGCGGACACATCCGCATCATCTCCCAACTTGCCCGCGGCATGACTGACGGCGGACAAAGCGTCCGAAGGCGAATAGCCCAAATTCACCAACGCGGATGTCGCATCACGCGTGGCATCGGACGTGGCGCCGATGTCCGCGGGTGTGGCGACCTTGATGCCCCCAGGTCCCGTTGATGCCCCCGCCGCCGGGCCCAGCGCCATGCTGGCGACCTTGTCTTTGAGTTCGGTGACAATGCGTCCGGCGAGCTTCGGCCCCACCCCGTTGGCGCGGCCCACCTGGGCCTTGTCGCCCGCCGCGATGGCATGGGTCAATTCGTCACCGGACAGAACCGAGAGGATCGCCAGGCCCACCTTCGCGCCGACGCCCTGGACTGTGGTCAGCAGCTTGAACCATTCACGTTCCCCGGTTTCCAGGAATCCGTAAAGATGGATGTGATCTTCGCGCACATGGGTTTCGACGTGCACCGTCGCCGCTTCGCCAACGCCCAAGCGCCCCAAAGTACGCGACGAACAGTAAACCAGATAACCGACGCCATTGACGTCGATCACGGCCCAACCGTCCCCGACTTCTTCAATGCGGCCTTTGAGCAATGCGATCACCGAGCGCCTCCCGCTGCTAAACGGTTATGAGTTTCACGGTGATGTGCGTGACAGATCGCCACCGCCAAAGCATCCGCCGCATCCGCGCCCGCACCGCCCGAACCGGGCAGCAAGGATTTCACCATCATCTGGATTTGCTCCTTGGCGGCATGCCCCGTGCCGACCACGGTTTTTTTCACCAGATTGGGCGTGTATTCGCCCACCACCAAGCCCATACGCGCAGGCACCAACAACGCGATGGCGCGCGCCTGTCCCAGTTTCAGGGTCGAGGTCGGGTTTTTGTTGACGAAGGTTTCTTCCACCGCCGCCTGTTCAGGCGCCCAGGTTTCGATTACGCCTGCCAAGCCGTCGTGCAGTTCCATCAAGCGATCCGCCAAAGGCAGTTTGGGGTTGGAAGTCACGGTGCCCTCAGACACGAAACTCAAGCGGTTGTCCCGCGCATCGATCACGCCCCAGCCGGTGCGCCTCAGTCCCGGATCGATGCCGATGATGCGCATGAACTGCTTTCCCCGATTAAGCGCTCAACTTCGCCATGACGTCGTCGGAGACTTCGAAGTTCGACGAGACGTTTTGCACATCGTCGTTATCTTCCAAAGTGTCGATCAGTTTAAGCATGGTGCCGGCTTGTTGTTCGTCCAATTCCGTCGTGGTGTTGGCCACCCATTCCAGGCGCGCACCGGATGGATCGCCAAACTTTTCAGCCAAAGCATCGCGCACGGTGGAAAAGTCGTCGGGCTCGCACGTGATTTCGTGACCGTCATCATCCGAAGCGACATCGGATGCGCCCGCTTCCAAGGCTTCTTCGAACATGGTGTCCGCATCCGCTGCATCCGCCGGATATTCAATGGTGCCGGTGCGTTCGAACATAAAACCGACCGAGCCGGTCTCGCCCAGGTTCCCGCCATGCTTGGTGAACGCGGCGCGCACTTCCGATGCGGTGCGGTTGCGGTTGTCGGTCAAGGCTTCGACGATCACCGCGACACCACCTGGTCCATAGCCTTCGTAACGAATTTCGTCGTAGCTTTCGCCGTCGCCACCAGCAGCCTTTTTGATGGCGCGTTCGATGTTATCCTTAGGCGTATTGTCCGCACGCGCCGCGATGATAGCGTTGCGCAAACGCGGATTTTTGTCGGGGTCCGGCATACCCGATTTCGCCGCCACGTAAATCTCGCGGGCGTGCTTGGCAAAAATCTTGGCGCGCTTTTTGTCCTGCGCGCCCTTGCGGTGCATGATGTTCTTGAATTTGGAATGGCCGGCCATGTTCTTATGCCTTAAGTGTCATTGGGCGTGTCGTTGGTGCGTTGTTTACGGTTCAACGGCGCAAACGCGCCGAATCCGCGCCCCGTGTTTATAGCATACGGGACGAAAACAAAACGTTACGGTCTTTCTGGAATTCGGACCCTAGGTCACCAACTCATAAATGGCATGGCAATGGTATGAGCGCATGTGTTGGCCTGCAAGGCGCACGGACGCGGGAAACCGGGTTGGTTTTCAAGTCCTTGCGCCTTGAAGAGCGACAGCCGGGCGCGCGTTTTTATGCGCGTCCCGTCAACTGCAATCGGAACCCACGACGCGGGGCAAGGGCGCAGGCGTCCTGTCCAAAGGCGCTTTGCTCAAATAAGTGTCGCTGATGAAGATCGCATGCTCGATGGCGCTCAGCCGCTCCAACAAGGGTTGGACCCGTTCGCAACGGCACCCACAAAGAATGGGATCGGCAATATTGATGATATCGTGTTGGTCCGGGCACGGGACGCAATGATCAAGCGTAATTTCAGACACCAGATTTTCCCGCAAGGCTTCCAGGGTTTCACGGCTTGCCATGACAATCATCCCTCAAGGCGCGTTTCGCGCGCTGTTTTGGCAAGCTTCTGGCCGAACCTGCCTTCGTGATGGGCCGCCATCTTATTAGCTTTAATACACTAAAATCATAAAATTTCAGCTAAAAATTTATTTGTTATCAATTAGTTAGACGAGTTCCGTGGCCAAAAACGCCATGACTTGATTCAGACCCTTCAACCGGTCCATGAATACCTTTGAGGTCAACTACACCATAAGTTTATTGCACATAATGGTATGCGGGTCAACGCAAAAACTGATGGCGATGCACCGCCTCTGGTTCTGATGCCCCCACATGGGCATCATACGATTGCATTCAAGCTTTATGTGTGTAGTACGGAAGACATGAGCCGCCCACCGATGCGGATCGGCATGACGGTTTGCGCTAAGCCGGTGGTGTCATCGGTTTCCACGAACACGGCGCAGAACGTGGCTTCGCCGGTGGCCGGCTCCAGGCGTTGTTTGGGCATTTTGGTGATGAAACGCTCGATCGCTGGGCCGTGGGTCATGCCGATCACGGAATTGTAATCGCCGCACATGCCAACATCGGTCTGATACGCGGTGCCGCCGGGCAGGATTTGCGCATCCGCCGTGGGAATGTGGCTGTGCGTGCCCGCGACCAGCGAGGCCCGGCCATCGAAATTGTGGCCCATCGCCATCTTTTCCGACGTCGCCTCGGCATGAATGTCGATCAGTATGAAATCCACACTCTTGCCCAAGTTCTTGTTCAACAGCGCGCGGCTCACCGCGGCAAAGGGGTCGTCCAGCGGATCCATGAACAACCGTCCCATGGCCTGAATCACGACGACGCGCTTGCCACCGGCTGTGGCGTATTCGCCCATACCTTGACCGGGGGTGCCTTCGGGGTAGTTCAATGGACGTAACAGGCGGGGTTCACGCTCGATATAATCGACGATTTCGCGCTGGTCCCAAGCATGGTTGCCGGTGGTGACGACATCCACGCCCGCCTCGAAGAACTGATCGCAGATCGCGCCCGTGATGCCGAAACCGTGGGCGGCGTTCTCTCCGTTCAGCGCCACGAAATCCAAGCCCATCTCATCGCGCAACCGGGGCACATGCTCAAGAACCGCCTTGCGTCCCGATTTGCCGACCACGTCGCCGATGTACAATGCTTTCATGTTAGGGCCTTCATGTTATGCCCCTTCGGGGATTTTTATCGCTGCTCGTTCGGTGATGACCCAGTCCAGGGGCTGGTCATAATCGTCCACCGGCACTTCGTCAACTTCCTGGGCGCTGTAAGCCACCCCGATGGCGGTGCATGCTCCGGTTTTGCGCAACAGCTCCAACGTCCGGTCATAATAGCCCCCACCCCAACCGATGCGATAGCCCCGCCGGTCATACGCCAACAGCGGCACCAGCACCACATCCGGGCGCATCAAAGGCGCACTGGATAGGGGGTGGAAGGTGCCGTGGTCACCTTCGACCAGGGCTTCATCCGGTGCCCATGCGCGAAACCGCAGTGGCCGGTGTTTCGCCGCCACTTCGGGCAAACTCAGCAGCACCCCGATGCGGTCCAGGGCCACCAACACTGGGCGCACATCCATTTCCGTGCCCATAGGCCAATAGCCCGCCAGGACCACCTCCCCGTCAAAGGTTTCGATCACCCGGTTCCAGGTTTGGATCAGGTTTTCGAAAAAGCACCGAGTCCCATCATCGCCCAACGCACCCGCCGCCGCCCCACGCCGGATCTTAGCCTGTTCGCGCAAGATGTGCTTAAAGGACGATGAGGTCATGTGGGATATCCCGTTAGGGTAAAACCCCGAGAAAAGTAAGGGCCCTAGAAAGTGGACGGTGCCGCGAAAGCCGTGGGCGTTTGCAATCCTCTGTGGCCTGCTATTGCAGGTGGGCGCCGTGGTACCGGACCCACGAGTCCGGCAGGGACAGCTCCCGAGGAAGACTTATAGCCCCAGGGAATGTCGCTGCCTCACGCACCCGGCAGCAACCGTCCTAACGGAACTTAGGTCATGGCCTAGCCCTGCTCAAGCTTTTCCGCAATGGCTTCGATGCGAACCGCCATGGCTTCGATCGCCTGGGCGAGCCGGTTCTCATCCACACGCGGGGTCGGTTCAGGCGCCGGTGCGGGTTCAGGCGCGATTTCCGCCGCCGCGCGCAATTGGCCGATTTCGTCCTGGGCCTCGGCCACGTCGTCGGCCAGAAGCAACCCAGCCATGGCCAACAAACGCGCTTCACCCGCCTGGCCAATGGCGCCGACCAGTTCGCCCACTTTGGTGTCGAGCCGGCTCGCCAAATCCAGGATGTGCGGCTCTTCCCCATCCGCGCAGGCGATTTCATAGGTATTGGCGTTGATGGTGATGGAAACCCGTGCCATAGCCGTTTATCCCGCCAGCTTTTCTTTGAATTTGGCGATGGTGTCGTCAAGCTGTTGAACCGTGTTGTCCACAGCCGCGCGCAACTGCGCATTCTCACCTTGGAGAGACTTAACCTGATTTATAAGCCTAGACTCAGAACCATCTGAGAAATTTATATTTTGGATCGCAGCCTCCAGGCGACCAATCGCGCGCGCCAGGCGGTCCTGGGCAGCAGTTAGACGGTCGGATTGTGGTGGTGGCTGCGTATTCACGGTTTTCGTGAGTCCCTAGATCTTCCCCAATGCCTGAAGGCGTGAAAGGAGCATAGGCAACTCCACGGGGGATCGTCAACCGTCTCAAGCACTTATACGCAACACCTTATGCAGGACTTGCAACCCCTACCCGCACCACCCCGCCCATTTGAGAGCGCAAGCCGGATATTAAGGCGTTGACCGGCCCCTACGCTCACGGCATGGTGCGGTTCTCACGTGTTTCCAGATGATGAGGTTTGGGGCAAAAAGACGGGGTTTTCAGCCAACTCAAGACCCTACGCCATGGCGCACACGCCAACCCACACCAACGGGTTGGGGCGGCGCAACCCGGCGGGGTGTTATGGGGCTTCGGGCCTTATGTTAGAAAACGCTCAACTAATTTCATCCGACGCAAAATATAAGTTTTTCTAGGGAGAAAATGACATGGCCATCCGTGTTGGTATTAATGGTTTCGGTCGCATCGGCCGCATGGTGTTCCGCGCGATCACCGACGAAGCTGAGTTCAGCGACATCGAAGTCGTCGGCATCAACGACCTGCTGGACGCCGATTACCTCGCATACATGCTGAAGTACGATTCCGTGCACGGCCGTTTCAGCGGCGACATTTCCGTCGACGGCAACAACCTGGTGGTCAACGGCAAAACCATCCGCCTGACCGCCGAACGCGAACCGAAGAACCTGGCCTGGGGCGACATCGACGTCGATATCGTCGTGGAATCCACCGGCTTCTTCCTGACCGAAGAAACCTGCCAGGCGCACATCGACGCCGGCGCCAAGAAGGTCGTGCAGTCCGCCCCCTCCAAGGACGGCACCCCGATGTTCGTCTACGGCGTGAACCACAACGACTACGCCGGTCAAGCGATCGTGTCCGCGGCATCTTGCACCACCAACTGCTTGGCACCGGTCGCTAAGGTTCTGCACGACAACTGGGGTCTGAAGCGCGGCCTGATGACCACCGTGCACGCCGCCACCGCGACGCAGAAGACCGTCGACGGCCCGTCCATGAAGGACTGGCGCGGCGGCCGCGGCATCCTGGAAAACATCATCCCGTCCTCCACCGGCGCGGCCAAGGCCGTCGGCGTGGTGCTGCCGGAACTGAACGGCAAGCTGACCGGCATGGCGTTCCGCGTCCCGACCTCCGACGTGTCCGTGGTCGATCTGACGTGTGAGCTCGACAAAGAAGCCACCATGGACGACATCAACGCCGCCATGAAAGCCGCTTCCGAAGGCGATATGGCCGGTACCTTGGGCTACACCGACGAAAAAGTCGTTTCCACCGACTTCGTCGACTGCGCCCAGTCCTCCATCTACGACGCCGAAGCCGGCATCCAGTTGGACGGCACCTTCGTCAAGGTCGTGTCCTGGTACGACAACGAATACGGCTACACCTGCAACATGATGCGTTTCGTCAAGCACGTCGCAGCAAACTAAGCAGAGCCTGCCAACAAGAAAGCGGAGCCCCTGGGAAACCGGGCGGCTCCGCTTTTTTTGTGCCTTCAGCCAAGCTAGTATCCGCACATGACCTGCCAGCTTTATCTCATCACCCCGCCCGCGTTCGATCCGCAAGCCTTCCGCGCGGCGTTCATTGAAGCCCTGGACGGCGGTGACGTGGCGTGCGTGCAGCTGCGTCTGAAAGCCGCGGACGGTGGGCTTGCGGACCGAAAAATCGTTCGTAAAGCGGCGGAAATCCTTATGCCTGAAGCGCAAAGCCGCGACGTCGCATTTCTCATCAACGACGATGCCGAATTGGCCGCCGAACTGGGGGCGGACGGCGTGCACGTGGGCCAAGACGACATGAGCTGCAAGCAAGTCCGCACCATTGTTGGAAAAGACGCCATCGTCGGCGTCACCTGCCACAACTCCCGCCACTTGGCGATGGAAGCCGCCGAAGACGGCGCGGATTACGTCGCTTTCGGTGCGTTCTATCCCACCGCCACCAAGACACCGAAAACCCAAGCGGAGCCGGAAATCCTGGAAATCTGGTCGTCCATGACCACCGTGCCGTGCGTCGCCATCGGCGGCATTACGCTGGGCAACGCCCCAACCCTGATTGAAGCTGGGGCTGATTTTTTGGCCGTCGTCGCGGGCGTATGGGACCATCCGGAGGGGCCGGGCCGGGCGGTGGCGGAATTCAACGCCCTGATGGCGTCATAATCCCAATCCCGCTATAGTGCATAAGACTTTGAGTCCACAGAACTCTAGTCCATGGACATGAGGCGCAAAACCTGACATTTTGCGTGCGGCTTCACAAGCACCGACAAAAGGCCCTTAATACCGTGAGTGACGCAGCCGATTTCGCACGATCCATCGAAGACCTGCATGACAGCGCGGGGCGCATCACACGCGGCCTGGAAACCGTGGTGGCGGCGATCGACTCCCTTGCCGACGACAACGCGCAGTTCATCAAGGACCCGGACAGCATCCCGGACGGCAAGGAGGGCGAAGCCATCCACAGTCTCCTGGCCGGCATCCGCAAGCAAATCGCCGACGTGGTCGACCATGGCCGCAGCTTCGAAAACAAGCTGGAAACCTATTCCACCGAAATCACCACGCTGACGCGCCAGTTGGAGCAGACCAAAAAGGCCGCGATGCTGGACCCCATCACCGGCATCGGCAACCGCCGCCGGTTCGAGGAGTCGCTCAAGGACATCCTCAATCGCTTGACGGATTTCAACGAAAAGGTTTCGGTCCTGCTGGCGGACGTGGATAAATTCAAGAAGGTCAACGACTCGCTCGGCCATGCCGTGGGCGACCAAGTGCTGCGTCTGGTTGCCAGCAACTTCGTCACCAACCTGAAGGGCGGCGACGTGGTGGCGCGCTGGGGCGGCGATGAATTCGCCGCGATCCTGCCCAACGCCGGGCTTGACGACGCCACCTCCGTAGCCGAAACCGTGCGCAACTCCATTGGCTCCAGATCTTTGAAAAACAAGGATACCGGCGAGACCATGGGCAAAGTGACCCTGTCCATCGGGGTGTCCACCTACCGCCAGGGCGACAACCCGCACAAACTGATCTTCCGCGCCGATCAAGCGCTCTACGAAGCCAAGCGCAAGGGCCGCAATCGCACCGAACAGGAACTCGATTAATAGGGTCCTGACCCCAGAGATAATAGAGATTGCTCTCGCGGGGGCTGGGTGGTAGCTTCCGCGCAACCTGGTCAGGCGCAGCCGGCCGGGAATTTGTTTTTGTTCTTTCGATGGTGAAGTCATGAAGATCAACGGTAACGCCATTCGCCCCGGCATGGTGATCGAACATCAGGGCCGCTTGTGGCGCGCGGTCAAAATCCAGCACACTCAGCCCGGCAAGGGCGGCGCGTATCTGCAGGTGGAGCTTAAGGACCTGGAAAGCAACACCAAGCTGAACGAGCGTTTCCGCTCAAGCGAAACGGTGGAACGCGCGGTCCTGGAACAGCGCGCCTACCAATACCTCTATACGGACGGCGATACGTTCACTTTCATGGACAACGAAACCTTCGAGCAGATCGAGTTGCCCGCCGACTTCATCGGCGAAGATCAGATTCCCTATCTGCAAGAAAGCATGGCCGTGGAAGTCGAAAGCCACGAAGGTCGTCCGATCGGCATCTCCCTGCCCGCAACGGTGGTGTGCGAAATCGTCGAGGCCGATGCGGTGGTCAAGGGCCAGACGGCCTCTTCCAGCTACAAGCCCGCCGTGTTGGACAATGGCGTAAAAACCCTGGTGCCGCCGCACATCGAAACCGGCACCCGCGTGGTGATCAACACCGAAGACGGCTCTTACGTGGAACGCGCTAAGGACTGATCCGTCCCGTCCAATTCGAAACGGCTCAAAAAGAAGAAGGACCAATTTGATGGCCCATCCCCGCTCGGCCCTTTTGAACGTCATGGCCGCTGCCGCACAAAAAGCGGCCAAACGCATGGTGCGTGATTTCGGCGAAGTGGAAAATCTGCAGGTCTCCAAGAAAGGTCCAGCGGATTTCGTTTCCATGGCCGACAAAAAAGCCGAGGAAACCCTGGTCAAGGAGCTTGGCAAAGCACGCCCCGATTACGGGTTCATCCTGGAAGAAAATGCCAACATCGAAGGCAAGGACACGTCCAACACTTGGGTTATCGACCCGTTGGACGGCACCACCAATTTCCTGCACGGCATTCCGCACTTCGCCATTTCCATCGCCTTGGTGCGCGACGCCGATGTGTTCGCAGGCGTGATCTACAATCCTGCAACCGACGAAATGTATTGGGCTGAGAAAGGTCAGGGCGCATTTCTGAACGGGCGGCGTTTGCGCGTCTCGGCACGCGCCGACATTTCCGAATGCTTGTTCGCCACCGGCATCCCGTTCCTCGGTAAGGAAAAGGACAATGACCGCTATCTGGAGCGCATCCACGCGGTCACCAGCGTTTCGTCGGGTATCCGCCGCTTCGGTTCCGCCGCATTGGATTTGGCCTACGTCGCCGCCGGGCGTTACGATGGGTATTGGGAGGCCGGGCTTCAACCTTACGACATCGCCGCAGGCATTGCCCTGGTACGCGAAGCCGGCGGCTTCGTGAGCGACATTTTCGGCAAGAAGAACATGCTCGATAACGGCTCGATCGTGGCCGCCACCGACAAAATGCACGCCCCCCTGCTCAAACTGACCAAATAAGCCCGATTTCGGGACTTTTTCTCCGCTCTTCGAGCCGTCAATCCGGACCTGAGGCCCCTTGTGCGCGCTGAAACGCGTTGTTATGGTGTTGCGCATTGGGGAGCGCGGGATTCGCGCGTTTTCGAGGCCAAAACGCCAGCCGCTTGCACCGTCAGGCGTCAAAGGCGACACCCAAACGGGGGAGAGACGAAGCCATGCACCATCGCGCCAGGCATCATTGCCAAGTGAAACCGTGCCGCCATGCGCGACACCTGACCGGCGCGAAATGGCTAATATCAGGTGTTTCGCCAATCGCCCTGGCCGTTGCGCTGAGCTTTTCACACCCCACCTCGGCACAAGATAGTCCCATTGTCGATTTGAGCGATCCCAACGTCAGCGTGGATTTATCCGTGCTCGACGACGGCGGCATTGGCCCGCGCATGGACATGCCGGCAACCGCCAGCGTGACAACGTCAGGCGGCGTATACAAGGCGCCGGGCAAGAAGACCCCGGTTTCCACCCTCTACATCAAGCCGACTTCGACGTTCAAACTGCCGCCGCAGACCAAACCCATCCAAACCCAAATGGCCGCAGCTCAACCAGCAGCCTCGGAAACGCCACCCGAAGCACCTGTGGCTCCGCCCGCACCGCCGCCTGCACCGATGCCCATGGCGGATGTCACCCCGCCGCCGGAACCGGCACCCGAGCCCGTACCCGAAGTCGCGGCGGCTCCCGCGCCGCCGCCACCTCCCGAACCTGCACCCGTGGAGGACGTCACGCCGGAACCCGCGCCAGCACCGGCCGCTGACGCCGCCGCGCCCGAGCCCGCGGCTGAACCCACCGAAGAGGTCGCCGTCGCACCGCCGCTGGCTTCCGAGACGGAGCCTGTCGAAGAGACCGCTGCTGCGCCTGCGCCCGCGCCCGAGCCGGAGCCAGCCCCCGAACCGG
>JANQJR010000005.1 GCA_028281525.1 Magnetovibrio sp. | reverse complement strand
GGTTTTGTCGTCGAACACCACCTTGATCAAGCCTTCCGGTTCGCCCAAAGCAATGGCCTTGCCGTTGCCCTGGAACGGGAAACGGCCCACCTTGATTTTGTGACCCCGTTCTTTGGCCCGTTCTTCGGTGAGACCCACGCTGGCGATTTGAGGATGGCAGTAGGTACAGCCCGGAATGCGGTCCGGGCTCATGGGATGCAAGCCTTTGGTGCCAGCGATGCGCTCCACACAGAGAACCCCTTCGTGGGAGGCCTTGTGCGCCAGCCACGGTGCGCCAGCCACGTCACCGATGGCATAGATGCCGGGCTCGCCCGTTTCCAGCCACTCATTGGTGACGATGTGGGTGCCATCCACCTTAATTTTGGTACCCTCGATCCCAATGTTTTCGACGTTGCCGACGATCCCGGCGGCGACGATGACCCGGTCGAACTCGCGCTCTTCCACCTTGCCCTTAACTTCAATAGAAGCTGTGACAGTGTCTTTGCCCTTTTTGAGACCCTTGACCCCTGCGGCGGTCAATATCTCCATGCCGGACTTGGTCAGGGATTTTTCCAGGAAGGCGGAGATTTCCGCGTCTTCCGCGGGCACAATGCGGTCCACCATTTCCACCACGGTGGTCTTGGCGCCCATGGTGTGAAAGAAGCTCGCGAATTCGATACCGATGGCACCTGAGCCAATCACCAACAGCCTTTCGGGCACGCCGTCCGGCACCAAGGCATCCTTGTAGTACCAGATCAGTTTGCCGTCCGGCTCCATCCCCGGCAGGATGCGCGCGCGTGCGCCGGTGGCGAGGATGACGTTCTTGGCGCTCAGATCCGCGACCGGCTTGCCGTCTTTTTCGACGTGCAGTTTACGCTTGCCACCTTCTTGTCCGTTCAGCTTGGCGAAACCGTCGAACACGGTAACCTTGTTCTTCTTTAAAAGGTGTCCCACGCCGCTGTTGAGCTGCTTGGAAACCTTGCGTGAGCGGTTCACGACAGCCTTGAGATCGAAACCCACGCCGTCCGCGCTCAAACCATAGGCCTTGGCGTTTTTCATCTGGTGATAGACTTCCGCCGAGCGCAGCAGCGCTTTGGTCGGGATGCAACCCCAGTTCAGGCAGATACCGCCCAAGTGGTTGGCCTCCACCAGCGCCACCTTCATTTTCAACTGCGCCGCGCGGATCGCCGCCACGTAGCCGCCCGGACCGCCGCCGACAACGATGAGATCAAAGTTGGTTTGCGTCATGGTGGTGTCCTTACAGCATCAAGAGGCTGGGATTTTCGATGATGGCCTTCAATTCCTTGATGAAGGCCGCGCCCGTCGCACCATCGATGCAGCGGTGATCGACGGCCAACGTCAAGGTCACCACGGTGGCGATGGCGACGGCGCCGTCCTTGACCACCGCGCGCTGTTCGCCCGCGCCGACGGAGAGAATCCCACCTTGGGGCGGGTTGATGATGGAGTTGAACCCCTTCACCCCGAACATTCCTAAGTTGGAGATGGTAAACGTGCCGCCCTGGAATTCTTCGGGCGCGAGCTTGCCGTCGCGGGCCTTTCCGGCCAATTCCTTGATCTCCTTGGACAAGGTCGCCAAGCCTTTCGAGGCCGCATCCTTGACGATGGGCGTGATCAAACCGCCCTCGATGGCCACTGCGATGGACATATCGACCCGCTTGAACTGCAAGATCGCATCGTCGGTGTAGGCGACGTTGCACGCCGGAACGCGGGTCAACGCCAAGGCCGTGGCTTTGACGATGAAGTCGTTCACGGAAATCTTGTAGTCCGCGCTTTCCAGGCTGTTGAGTTCCTTGCGCAGTGCCAGCAGCTTGTCGATCTCCACATCCACGGTGAGGTTGAAGTGCGGCACGTCGCGCGCCGAATCCGTCAACCGCTTGGCAATGATCTTGCGCATGTTGCTGTTCGGCACGGCTTCGAAGTCCGGCATGGTGGCGAACACCGGATCGTCCAACGTAACCGGCGCGGCCTCGGCAGCAGCCGGTGCGGCCGCAGCGGCGGGCTTCGCACCAGCCCCGGTACTTGGTTGCGCGTTTTCCACGTCGCGCTTGACGATGCGTCCGTGCGGACCGGTGCCGCTGATGGCGCTCACGTCGAGCCCCTTGTCCGCGGCAATGCGCTTGGCCAGGGGAGATGCGAATATGCGCGCGCCGCCTGCCGATGATGCCGGAACCGCCGGTGCGGGCGCCGCAGCCTGGGTCACGGCATCGGTGACCTGGGGATTGACGGTCGGGGGAATGCTTGCCGCATCCGTCACAGCCGTTGTTTCAGTCGGTGCGGTGCCGCCTGCGGACGGAGTGTAGCCGTCCAGGGCAGAGGCATCCTCGCCCTCTTCCAACAACAACGCGATGACTGCGTTCACCGCAACCGCTTCGCTGCCGCCGGGCACCAGCACTTTGCCCAGCACGCCTTCGTCCACGGCTTCCACTTCCATGGTCGCCTTATCGGTTTCGATTTCGCAAAGCACATCGCCGGCGGAAATGGTGTCGCCCTCGGCGACGTTCCAAGTGGCCAAATTGCCTTCCGTCATGGTGGGCGACAAGGCCGGCATCAGGATTTCGATGGGCATAACTTATGTCTCCCTTCCCTCAGGCGTAGCAAACCGCTTTGGCGGCGGCGGCGACGCGCTCCGGCGTCGGCAAGGTCAGCGCTTCCAGATTGGCGGCGTAAGGCATGGGCACGTCTTCACCGGTGATGCGGGTGACGGGTGCGTCCAGGTAATCGAAGGCGTGCTCCATCATCTTAGCGGCGATTTCGGACCCGATGCCGGACTGCGGCCAACCTTCTTCGACCGAAACGATGCGGTTGGTTTTCTTGACCGAACCCACGATGGTGGCCGTATCCAGCGGACGAATGGTGCGCAGGTTGATGACTTCGGCGTTGATGCCTTCTTCCGCCAGCAGCTTGGCGGCGTCGAGCGCGACGCCGACCATGCGCGAAAACGCCGTGATGGTCACATCCGCGCCATCGCGTTCGATCTTCGCCTTGCCGATGGGAATGACGTAATCGTCCGACTCGGGCACATCAAAGCTTTGGCCGTAAAGCAGCTCGTTTTCCAGCACCACCACCGGGTTCGGATCGCGGATCGCGGCCTTGAGCAAGCCCTTGGCGTCCGCGCCCGACCAGGGTGAAACGACCTTGAGCCCCGGCACCTGGCCGTACCACGCGGCGAAGCACTGGGAGTGCTGGGCGCCAACACGCGCCGCCGCACCGTTGGGGCCACGGAACACGATGGAAGAGCCCATCTGACCGCCGGACATATACAGCGTCTTGGCCGCCGAGTTGACGATGTGGTCGATGGCCTGCATGGAGAAGTTGAAGGTCATGAATTCGACGATCGGCTTGAGGCCCGCGAACGATGCGCCCACGCCCAAACCGGCAAAGCCGTATTCGGTGATCGGCGTATCGATGATGCGTTCCGCTCCGAATTCGTCCAACAGGCCTTGGGAGACCTTGTAAGCGCCCTGGTATTCGGCGACTTCCTCGCCCATCAGGAACACGCCGGGGTCGCGGCGCATTTCTTCGGCCATGGCGTCACGCAAGGCTTCGCGCACCGTCTGGTTGACCACCGGGCCGGTGTATTCGGGTTCGGACAGGATCGGCGTCTCGGCCGGAGCCGGGGTGGCGAATTCGGCTTCGGAAGGCATGTCGGTGGCGATCGGCGCCGGGTCCGTGGTGGGCGGCGTCGGGGCGGACGTGTCCACACCATCGAGCGCGGATGCGTCCTCGCCGTCTTCCAGGATCATGGCGATCACGGAGTTGACCTGAACGTTTTCGGAACCGGCGGGCACTAAGATCTTGCCCAGCACGCCTTCGTCCACGGCTTCCACTTCCATGGTCGCCTTGTCGGTTTCGATTTCGGCGATCACATCGCCGGCGGAAACGGTGTCGCCTTCCTTCACGTTCCAGGTCGCGAGATTGCCTTCGGTCATGGTCGGGGACAGGGCGGGCATCAGAATTTGAATAGGCATGATCTCTCTCCTCCCTGCCCTTAAGCTTCAACCAGAACGTCGGTGTACAACTCCGCCGGGTCCGGCTCGGGGCTGGCCTTGGCGAAGTCCGCGGCTTCGGTGACGATGGTCTTGATCTCACCGTCGATGGCCTTGAGTTCCGTTTCGTCGGCGGCCTTGGACTTCAAGATCATTTGACGCAGATTATCGATGGGATCCTGTTCGGAACGGACCTTAGACACCTCGTCCTTGGAACGGTACTTGGCCGGATCGGACATGGAATGGCCGCGGTAGCGGTACGTGAGCATCTCCAGGATGTATGGGCCTTCACCACCGCGCACGTATTCCAGCGCCTTGGCGGTGGCGTCGCGCACGGTGATGACGTCCATGCCGTCGACCTGTTCGCCGGGAATACCGTGGGCGGAACCGCGCTGATACAGCTCGGTGGTGGAGCTTGCGCGGTGCACCGCCGTGCCCATGCCGTACTTGTTGTTTTCGATGATGTACAGCACTGGCAACTTCCACAGTTGCGCCATGTTGAAGCTTTCGTAAACCTGACCTTGGTTAACGGAGCCGTCGCCGAAGTAGGTATAGCAGACACCGCCGTCGTTGTTGTATTTGTGCGCAAAAGCCAGACCGGTGCCCAACGGCACTTGCGCGCCGACGATCCCGTGGCCGCCGTAGAAATTCTTTTCGCGCGAGAACATGTGCATGGAGCCGCCCTTGCCCTTGGACAGCCCACCGGCCCGGCCAGTCAGTTCGGCCATCACCCCCTTGGGGTCCATGCCGCACGCCAGCATGTGGCCGTGATCGCGGTACGACGTGATCACACTGTCTTGCGGCTGGGCGTTGGCCTGCACACCGGCGACCACGGCCTCCTGGCCGATGTAGAGGTGACAGAAACCGCCGATCAGACCCATGCCGTAGAGTTGGCCGGATTTTTCCTCGAACCGGCGGATCAGCAGCATCTCACGATAAAAACCCAGCAGCTCTTCTTTGGTGGGAGCCGGCTGGGCTTTGACGGGACGCTTGCGCGCAGGCTTTTTCGCGGGTGATTTTTTTACCGACGCGGACTTCGCGCTGGCCCCTTTTGCATTGGCTTGGGCGGCTTTTGCCATGGAACAGGTCCTCCGACACTTAACAGGACGCCGCCGCTGAAATAGGGAGCGCGGAACGGGCCCTTATTGAGTTGGGGACGCTTCATTGCGCCTGCCAGGACCTTCTTGATCGGCGAATATCGGACACCATACGCCCCCGGTCCGCGCGATGCAAGGAATTTTGATCTGTGTAACTTATTGATATTAGACACCTTTCTTTGATTAACTTGCATTTGATTAAGTCCCCAGTAATCGTTGCGTATATTAGCATTTTATCTTGCCGATCGTTACCTCATCCCCTGACCGGATGTAACAAATATAATCGCTGGACGTTACATTTTTAGGGTTTTCGAAAAAAATGCGTGTGTTCGACCTTGCAGATGTGCAGATCGTACGCTAGGTACCATTTCTCCCGCCCCTTGACCTGGGCTTCCATGTGTTCGGCGTGATCGCGCCAAGCCTTTATGGACTCCAAGCTGTCCCAGTAAGACACCGTGATGCCGAAGCCCTGGGCGTCGCGCGCACTGTCGAAATGCAGGCACCCGGGCTGCTGCATGGCCAACTCCACCATACGCTGGGCGGTCTTGGCGTAGCCTTCCGGGTCGTCCTGGGTGCGTTGATTGGGAAAAATCACCGCGTATTTGGGCAGTATGGGATCTTTTTTGGAGTCTTCCGGCGGGGATGATGAATCTTGATCGGACATGGACGCCTCTCCTCTTTGTTCGAGGCGTCATGATGGCATCACTGCTTGAAAGTCGCCAGGGCGCTGATGGAGGTGTCGTTGGGGTGGGTGATGACCACCAATTCACCGTCCTTGCCGTAACCCAGCAAAATGCGGGCGCGTTCTTCCAAGAGGTCCGGGTCCAGGGTTTCGGGGCGCAGCATCTGCACCATCTGCGCCATTTGGAAACGCTCGTCGCGCACATCCAGCACCTGGGCCTGTAAGGCCTGCACTTCACCACGCAATTTGCCAAGCGCAAGCAGCCCGCGGTCACCTTGCACCGCGTGGTAGGCGAAGTACAACACCACGGTCATCCCCAAAACGGGACCCGTGATCTGACCCGCGCGAACCCTAAGCTCACGAACGATACCCATGACCAAGCCTTCTTCCCGGCCGCCGGACATAAATTTCAAACACCAAGCCCGCGATGTTCTGTGCGGGCTCTGCTTCTCCTTAAGTATATCGCGTATCAGGCGTTAACAAGCGCTTAGCGGGTGCAAAAAATCCCATACGCATTTTGGGCTAAGGTACGGCCCCATCATCAAAATGTCACACCGCCGTGATACCCCTCCCGCCATGGATAAGACAATATCTCCCGCCTTTAGCGGCGGTTTCGAGGCGGCCACAGGCTCCGTGCAGGCCGCTTCCCTCAATCCCAGCCACGGTTTCAGCAAAACCCAACAGACCCGCATTCACCTGCTGGAGGGTCTCGGCGTCGAAGGTGACGCACACTGCGGCGAAACGGTCAAGCACCGCTCCCGCGTGGCGAAAGACCCGACCCAGCCGAACCTGCGCCAAGTACACCTGCTCCACGTTGAGCTGTTCGCGGAACTGAGCGAAAAAGGTTTCGATCTCAAAGCCGGTGACATCGGCGAAAACATCTTAACGCGCGGTCTCGACCTGCTCGGCATGCCGGTAGGCACGCGGTTGCATATCGGCGGCGACGCGGTGGTGGAGTTGACGGGCCTACGTAACCCTTGTGTCCAACTGAATGATTTCATACCAGGCCTGATGCAGGCGGTGCTTGACAAGGACGAAAACGGCGACTTGGTCCGCAAGGCCGGCGTGATGGGCATTGTGCTCCAAGGCGGCTGGGTCGTCGTCGACGATACAATTCGTGTGGAGCTACCGCCCGAACCGCACCTCGAAATGGAGCGGGTTTAGGCTCAATAAACGAGCTCGGCATTCCGATCTAAAATATATTTTACGATCACTTCGGCTTCTGCCCGAGCCTTAATGTAGGCAAGTTTTCGTCCATCTTCACCTTCTGCCATGGGCGTGAAATAGACACGGCTGATGGAATAGGCAAATGGCCCCTTAACAAAGTAAGCCATAATTGAAACGCCACTATATTTCCTTTGTGTCGATTTTTCGATCAATGGCATGGGAATAGTAACGTAAACCGCAATGTTATCACGGACCACCTCCGACATCAGCTCGTCCGCATGCTCTTTGAAGGGGCTCATCTCCCGCTCGATGTAATCGAGTTTTTGCTCACGCGGAAGCCCAGCTAGAGCTTGCAGCAATTCAAGCCGTTCGTCCGGATTGTCGGCAATAGCAATATCGTGCTTGGCCAAAAAATAGGCGTCCATATAGGACTTTGCCAGTGAGGGCGATAGCCCGTTTTCAGGAGCGTGCCCCGCCTTCATTGCATCTCGTAAAGCATGCAACAAATCACAATTCATAATGCCGCCGAGAATTCCATCCGTTGCGGAGTTTATCCTGAGGTTGTTCAGAAAGTCCGCATCTTGCTTGGTGTCTCCGTTCAAAAGACAATACCCAGGCGGAGGCACGAGATTGATTTGATATCCATCATTCACAAAGGTTTGACTCGACGCGTTCGCCACAATTGGCAGAAAAAACAATGTGAAAGAAAAGGAAATCCACTTCAAAGCTCCGCCTCCAACCGCTTGCAGATGGTCTTCAAGACCTTGACCCGCGCGTAGTACTTGGAGTTCGCTTCCACCAGCGTCCACGGTGCGGTTTCGGTGGACGTGCGCTCCACCATGTCGCACACGGCTTGCGCATACTGGTCCCACTTTTCGCGGTTGCGCCAATCTTCATCCGTCAGCTTAAAACGCTTATAGCCGGTGGCTTCGCGTTCCTTGAACCGCTTAAGCTGTTCGTCCGCGGTGATCGACAGCCAGAACTTGCACACGATCACCCCGTGGCGCGCCATTTCCTCTTCGAAATCGTTGATTTCACCGTAGGCGCGCAGCCAGTCGGCCTCGGAGCAAAAACCTTCCACGCGCTCCACCAGCACGCGCCCGTACCAGGAACGGTCGAAGATCGCCGCCTTGCCAAATCCCGGCATATGGCGCCAGAACCGCCACAAATACGGCTGCACCTTTTCTTCATCGCTGGGCGCAGCGATGGGAATGATATCATAGAAGCGGCTGTCCAGCGCACCGATCACACGCCGGATCGCCCCGCCCTTACCCGCCGCATCGTTGCCTTCGAACACCATAACAATGGAGCGGTCATGGAATTTCTTCGACCGGCTGAGCTTGTTGAGGCGTCCTTGATACAACTCCAACTGCTTTTTGTAATCTTTCTTTTCCAGCGCCTTGGAGTAATCCAGCGTGGTGAGCACGCTAATATCGTCGGCGTGATCCAAGGCCTCCACGGGGACCGAAGCGGCTGCGGGTTTGTCCGTTTCGGCGAGGCGGGCCTTGACCGCTTTCAACAAGGTGCGCGCAACGGTCAGATTGCGGTATTTTTCATCGGAACTGTCGACCACGATCCATGGCGCATGGCCGGTGGAGGTCCGGCGCAGCACGTGTTCGGCAACGGGGCGCATGGTGTCGTAGCTTTCGTAACGCTCCCACTTTTCCTTCGTCACCCGCCACTTGGTGGCCTTGTTGCTTTCCAGCTCGGTGAGGCGTTGTTTCAACGCATCCTTGCTCAAATGCAACCAGAACTTCAGGATCAGCGCACCTTCGTCGGCGAGCATGCGTTCGAACCGCAAAAAATCGTCCAGGTAGCTGTCCAGATAATTCCGGTTTTTTTCACCGTCAATGTGCTGACGCATGGGAAAGCTGTACCAAGACCCGAAGAACGCGCCGATGCTGCCGCGCGGCGGCAACCTGCGCCAGAACCGCCACATGGCCGGACGCTCCAGTTCTTCGTCCGACGGGTCGGACATGGCGTAAGCGTGGATGTTGCGCGGGTCCATCCAGAAATGCAGGGTGTTCATGGTCTCACCCTTGCCCGCGCCGTCGACGCCGGAAATGATCAGGATCACGGGAAACGGCTTTTTTTCACCCAGTTCGAACTGGACGTCCAACAGCTGCTTGCGCAGCTTCGGAACCTCTTCCTTGTAGGTAGCTTTATCGACGTGGTGGCCGAGTTCCGCAGCTTCGAACATGATCCCTTCCCTTCCGCAGTGACGCTTTAACGTCTTGGCGCGCAAAAGGAATCATAGCATGTATTACGATTGTATGTCATCGCCGCCTTCAGGCGCGAACATAGCGAAGATTTCCGCACCGGTCATATTTTGGGTTTCGTTGGCGAAGGCGTAGCCGTCCGGCTTTTCGTCGATGAACACTTGAGAGACCATCGCCAAACCGCTGTCGTCGTCGAACGCCCCAGTCATCATGAAGTATTCCCCGTCGGGGATGAGATGATAGAACAGATTCGATCCGCACACCTTGCAAAAACCCCGTTCCGCCCAGTCGGACGATTGATAGCGTCCAAGGTTCTCTTCGCCTGTGAACTTCACGTTGGGTGTGTTGTGCGTCGCCAGCAACGGACCGCCCGCCCACTTGCGGCACATGGAGCAATGGCACGCACCGAAATCGGCAACAGGTTCTTCGACTTCGAAACGCACCGCGCCGCACAGGCAGCCGCCGGTCTTCTTGCCTTGATCGCTCATATGATTTTCCACCCATCATCGTGGCCGAATACGTGAGAACGCCATGCTATCACGGATGGCGGCAGACCCAAACCGAACGGAAGGCAGGCACCGCCACTCTGAGCAACGCTAACCGGCCCGGCGCGAACGCCCCGCCCCCGCCTGAAAACATCGCGTCTGGAACATCGCGCCTAAACCCCGGGTCTCGGCAAGGAAAAGCGCAGCATAAAATACCCGCATATTGCCGAAACGATCGATCCGGTCAACACGCCCAGGCGAATGGGAGCATCGAACGATGAATGCTCAAACGCCAGAGAGCCGATGAACAAACTCATGGTGAAGCCCACGCCGCACAACAGCGAAACGCCCCAAAGATTGAACCAATTCGCGCCAGTAGGCATGGGCGATCCCACCAAGCGAATGCCGAGGAACAACATCAACATAATGCCGATCTGGTTGCCGAAGAACAGGCCCAGCGAAATGCCGAGCTTGACCGGTTCGATAAAGGCCTCAATGCCCATACCCGCAAACGACACACCGGCATTGGCAAAAGCGAATATGGGCAGAATCATGAACGCAACCCAAGGGTGGAGCACATGTTCCAGATCCTTCAACATGGACGGGGCCTCTTCGTCATCGGTCCGCAAAGGAATCGCAAGCGCCGTAATCACACCCGCCAAGGTGGCGTGCACGCCGGACTTGAGCACGCATACCCACAAACCAACACCCAACAAGATGTATGCTGCGGGCCGCACCACCTTCATCTGGTTGGCGACGATGAGGGCGACGATGAACACGGCACCGAGCGCCAAAGAGATCACCGACAAATTCGCCGTATAGAACAGCGCGATGATGATGATCGCGCCCAAGTCGTCAATAATCGCAATGGCGGTCAAGAGGACCTTCAGCGACAGAGGAACGCGCTTTCCCAAAAGCGCCAAAACACCCAAGGCAAACGCGATGTCGGTGGCAGCGGGAATGGCCCATCCGTTCATATTTTCCAGGTTGCCCTGGTTAATGTAGGTGTAGATCAAAGCGGGCCCGGCCATGCCGCCGACCGCCGCCATGGTCGGCAAGATCACCTGGGACGTCGTAGACAACTCGCCTTCCAGGAATTCACGCTTGATCTCCAGCCCGACCAGAAAGAAAAACACGGCCATCAGGCCATCGTTGATCCACAGCAACAACGGTTTGGCGATTTCCAGGGCGCCTACCTTGACCTCAACAGGAATCTGCAGAGCATCGATGTATAAGCCGTTCAAGGGCGAATTCGCCATCAACAGGGCCAAGGCCGCGGCGATGATCAGAAAAATCCCGCCTGACGCTTCGAGTTTGAAAAACTCGCGTATTCCACTGATCTTCATCTTCATGAGCTAACCACTCGCATGTGTGTTGCGCCTCTCCATGTAATCACACCCAGCGGAAAAAACATGGCTGTTCGCAAAAAAAACGCACCCTAAAATCGGAAGGTCGGTCTGCGACGTGCCTGCACCCTTAGCGTAAAATGGACCGGCCCGCGTACTGGCCAATGGGGTCCAATTCTTCGGCGATACGGATCAACTGGTTGTATTTCGCCATGCGGTCCGAGCGGCTCAGCGAACCGGTCTTGATCTGGCCCGCGTTGGTGGCGACTGCAATGTCGGCGATGGTGTTGTCTTCCGTTTCGCCGGAACGGTGCGAGATCACCGAGGTGTAGCCCGCACGATGCGCCATTTCCACGGCCTCGAACGTTTCCGAAAGCGTGCCGATCTGATTGACCTTGACGAGGATCGAGTTGGCCGCGCCCATATCGATGCCCTGCTTCAGGCGTTTCGGGTTGGTGACGAACAAATCGTCGCCGACCAGCTGGCACTTATCGCCGATGGCATCCGTCAGCGCCTTCCAGCCGTCCCAATCATCTTCGGCCATGCCGTCTTCGATGGAAAAGATCGGATACTTCCCGACCAACTCTTCCAGGTACTTCACCATTTCGTCAGACCCCAACACCTTGCCTTCGCCGGAGATGTTGTATTTGCCGTCTTCGTAGAATTCGGTCGAAGCCGCGTCCAGCGCCAGCATTACATCGTCGCCCGGGGTGTAGCCCGCGGCTTCGATGGCCTTCAGCACAAAACCGATGGCTTCGTCTGTGCCGGACACGCCCGGCGCGAAACCGCCCTCATCGCCGACGTTGGTGTTGTGGCCTGCGTCGTGCAGGCCCTTTTTCAACTGGTGGAACACTTCCGCGCCCATGCGCACGCCTTCGGCAATGGTTTCAGCGCCCACCGGCATGATCATGAATTCCTGGAAATCGATGGGATTGTCCGCATGCTCGCCGCCGTTGATGATGTTCATCATCGGGGTCGGCAGAACGTGGGCGTTGGGTCCGCCTAAGTAGGCATACAAGGGCAGCGCCGCCTCTTCCGCGGCCGCCTTGGCCACCGCCATGGACACACCCAACAGCGCATTCGCGCCCAGACGGCCTTTGTTTTCGGTGCCGTCCAATTCGATCATGGTCCTGTCCAGCAAAAGCTGGTCTTCGGCATCCATGCCGGTCAGCGTGTCGGCGATTTCGCCGTTGACGCTTTCACAGGCCTTCAACACGCCCTTGCCGCCGTAGCGCGATGTGTCCGCGTCGCGCAGCTCCACCGCTTCGTGCGCGCCGGTCGAAGCGCCGGAAGGCACCGCGGCGCGCCCGAACGCGCCGCTTTCCAAAATCACGTCCACCTCCACGGTGGGGTTGCCGCGGCTATCCAAAATCTCGCGACCGTAAATGTCGACGATTGCCGTCATTTCTTCGTTTTCCTTTTCTGATATCTCGTTTCGCGCCGGACTATAACGACACCGGGTGCGCTTTGGCTACCTTGTCGATACTGATCAATGTTTCCAGCACATCGGGGAGGTCTTGGATCGGGATCATGTTCGGCCCGTCAGAAGCCGCATTGTCCGGATCGTCATGGGTTTCGATGAACACGCCGGCGATGCCGAGCGACACGGCGGCGCGCGCTAAAATGGGGGCGAAGCGCCGATCACCCCCGGATGAACCGCCCTGCCCGCCCGGCTGTTGCACGGAATGGGTGGCGTCGAAAATCACCGGCATGCCCGTGTCCTGCGCCATCTGCGGCAGGCCCCGCATATCGGTCACCAAGGTGTTGTAACCGAAGCTGGTGCCGCGCTCGGTGACCAGCACGTTTTGATTGCCGCTGCCGGTGACCTTGGCGACCACATTCTTCATGTCCCAAGGGGCCAGAAACTGGCCTTTCTTGACGTTGACGACGCGCCCTGTTGCGGCCGCCGCGACCAGCAAATCGGTCTGGCGGCACAGAAACGCCGGGATTTGCAACACATCCACCACTTCGGCGACGGGACCGCATTGTTCCTTTTCGTGCACGTCGGTGAGCACCGGAACGCCCAGGCTGTCTTTGATGTCGGCGAAAACCTCCAAGGCCTTATCCAGCCCCAAGCCCCGCTTGCCCCCCAAGGAGGTCCGGTTGGCTTTATCGAACGAGGTCTTGAAGACGTAGCCGATCCCCAGTTTTTCCGAGAGTTCCTTGCACGCAGCAGCCATTTCCATGGCGTGCTGGGCGCTTTCCATCTGGCATGGACCGGCAATCAGCGCCAACGGCAAATCGTTGCCGAAGGTAACTTGACCGGCGGAAACGTGATTTTGGCTCATTTGTACCTTCTTCAAGCCTTCATTTTATCATTGCGAGCGCCGCAGGCGTGCGGCAATCCAGGTTGGATGACTGATCTGGATTGCTTCGTCGCGTTGCTCCTCGCAATGACGGAAAGGGTTGCATTCAAACTAAACCAAGCGCGCCTGCTTCACAGCCGCTTCGATAAACGACACGAACAGCGGGTGCGGTTCGAACGGACGCGATTTCAGTTCCGGGTGAAACTGCACCGCGACGAACCACGGATGGTCCGGCCACTCGACGATTTCCGGCAGTACGCCGTCGGGCGACATGCCGGAAAAGCGCAAGCCTGCTGCTTCCAGGCGCTCCATATAGGCGGTGTTTACTTCATAACGATGACGGTGTCGCTCTGAAATTTCGCTGCTGGCGTAAATCTCAAAGGCCTTGGTGCCGGATTTGATGGAACACGGATACGCGCCGAGCCGCATGGTGCCGCCCAAATCGCCGTCGGCGGCGCGTTTTTGCAAGTCGCCTTCCTTGGCCCATTCGGTCATCAGACCGACCACCGGGTCCTGCGGATCGCCCAGTTCGGTCGATCCCGCACCCGTGATGCCCGCCGTGTTGCGCGCCGCTTCGATCACCGCAACCTGCATGCCCAGGCAAATGCCGAAATACGGAATGTTGTGTTCGCGGGCGAACTGCACCGCCTTGATCTTGCCCTCGGTCCCCCGCTCGCCAAAGCCGCCGGGCACCAAAATGCCGTGCAAGCCTTCCAGGTGGTGGACCACGGACTGGTCGTCCTCTTCGAAGATCGCGGCGTCGATCCATTCCATCTTGACCTTGACGTGGTTGGCGATGCCGCCGTGGGTCAGAGCCTCCGCCAAGGACTTATAGGCATCCAGCAATTCCACATACTTGCCGACCACGGCGATCTTGACCTTGCCTTCGGGCTTGGTTACACGATCGACCACGTCGATCCAACGTGACAAATCCGGTTCCGGCGCGTCGTCGAGGCCGAAATGCTTACACACTTGGGTGTCCAGGCCCTGTTCGTGATAGCTGATGGGCACCTGGTAGATGGTCGAGACGTCCAGCGCGGGGATGACGTTTTCCGGCGACACGTTACAGAACAACGCGATCTTCTTGCGCTCCCCTTCCGGAATGTCGCGGTCCGCGCGGCACATCAAGAGGTCGGCCTTGATGCCCACCGCCAGCAGTTCCTTGACCGAGTGCTGGGTCGGCTTGGTCTTAAGCTCGCCCGCCGTCGGGATATAAGGCAGCAGCGTCAGGTGAATATACATGGCGCGCGACGGCCCCAGTTCGTTGCCCAACTGACGGATGGCTTCCAGAAACGGCAGGCTTTCGATGTCGCCCACCGTGCCGCCGATTTCGATCAGCATGAAATCTTCGTCGCCTTCATGGGACAGCACGAAGTTCTTAATCGAGTCGGTGATGTGCGGGATCACCTGCACCGTCGCGCCCAGATAGTCGCCGCGGCGCTCCTTACTGATCACTTCGGAATAGACGCGCCCGGTGGTGACGTTGTCCGATTGGCGCGCGGAAACGCAGGTGAAGCGTTCGTAGTGGCCGAGGTCCAGGTCCGTCTCCGCACCGTCGTCGGTGACGTAGACTTCGCCGTGCTGGTAGGGGCTCATGGTGCCCGGATCGACGTTGATATAAGGGTCGAGCTTACGCAAGCGCACAGAGTACCCGCGCGCCTGAAGCGCCGCGCCCAAAGCCGCCGAAGCCAACCCTTTTCCGAGAGAGGAAACCACGCCACCGGTGATGAATATGTACCGTGTCATGGGTCTTCAAAATAGCCAAATAGAGTGGTGTGTAAAACGAAAAAGGCGGCCATCGCGTGCCGCCTTTTGTCATGGATTTGAAGCATTGCGCGAAAGCCCCGGAAAACGTGGGCAAACCCGGGTGCTGGCACCTTATTCCGCAACCGGCGCACTGGGTGCGGCGGGGGCTTGCGGTTCCACCGGCATCACTGGCGCGGGGGCCGTCTGGGCCGGGGTTTCGACCGAATCGAGGATCGAGTCGCCTTCGGAGCTGTTGTTGGTGATGATGGCGATGGCCAAGCTCAACCCCATAAACAGGGCCGCCAGCACCGCCGTGGTGCGGGTCAGCAGGTTGGCCTGCTCGCGCCCGGTCATGAAGCCGCCCATGCCGCCGCCGGAGCCACCGGAACCGCCGATGCCAAGCGCGCCCCCTTCGCTTTTCTGCACCAAGACGATGGCGATCAGCGCGATGGTGACCAGAACGTGAATAACCAGCAAAACAGTCAACATGGTTCGTTTTCCAACTAAAGAACCCGGAGACGTCTCCGGGCTCTGGTGTAACGTTGCGCGCTTTTTAGTCTTTTAGCGGTCAAAAGGCTAGGGAAAATTGACCTTTCCCGTCACCCAGAGGCACGTCAGCAACGAAGCGATCCAGAATCATCGTTTCGATAGATATGGACCACTTCGCTGCGCGCGCAATGACACTTTTTGAAAGTCAGGCGCTTTCGGCCACCGCCCAGAAGTCGTCGACCTTGAGGCTTGCGCCGCCGATGAGGCCGCCATCCACGTCGGCAAGCGCCAGCAAGTCCTTGGCGTTGCCCGGATTCATGGAGCCGCCGTAGAGGATGCGGGTCTTGTCCGCTTCGTCCTGACCGATCTTTTTCGCAAGCTCTGCGCGGATGAAGGCGTGGACCTCTTGGACTTCGTCGGTGGTGGGTGTGCGCCCGGTGCCGATGGCCCACACCGGCTCGTACGCGATCACGGTGTTGGCGGCGGTGGAGCCGTCCGGCACGGACCCGGCGATTTGCGATCCGTTGACGTCGAGCGTCTTACCCGCGTCGCGCTCCGCTTCCGTTTCGCCAATGCAGATCACAGCCGTCAGTCCGTTGGCCTGAGCGCTTGCCGCCTTGGCTTTGACAGTTTCATCGCTTTCGCCGTGATCGGTGCGGCGTTCCGAGTGGCCGACGATGGCGTAGCCGCAACCCGCGTCCTTGACTTGAGCCGCGGCGGTATCGCCGGTGTGCGCACCCTTTTCGTTCATGTGATTGTCTTGCGACCCCAGTTGCATCGCGGAGCCGGAAATGGCGTCGGCCACCACCGGAATCAGAATCGCCGGCGGGCACACCAGCATTTCGAAGTTGGCGTCGCCAGCCACATTCAACTTTTCGGCCAAGCCGCCGGCCAAAGCCTTGGCGTCCGCGCTCAACATGTTCATCTTCCAGTTGCCAGCGATCAAGGTGCGGCGTGCGCTCATTGGGTACTCCTCCCCGGATATGGTGTCGTTCTATTGACGAAAGTTCGATTTGCGCCGGTTTTACCACGACGCAACCCAACAGCGACATACTCTTTGGGGTGGGATTCTAAGGACAAAATATTAAAGAATATCCATGTCTTCCCATTCCAATTGTTTTGGGAATTTCTTTCGTTTTGACCAAAAAAATATAATAGGTACTAAAGAATAAAAGATCCCAAAAAGAACTAAAAACCAGGGCTCATTTACAATCCCTTCAGCCGCACTCTCCTTTTTTGGAAGGTATAAGGCAATAGCCTCTCTGGCATCAGGTGGTAAAAGGCCAAAAATAACCATAGAAATACCAAGAAATAATATAAGCACCATCATACTCTTTGGGTTCAACATTATTTTAGACATAAGCGTTTTATCTTTTCCAATAGACCTGTTGACCATCAACCGACCTAGATCAGTGCATGCTTCAGGCATACCTTTTATTGTGCCAGCTATTTTTGGATAACGCTGCGCTCCGTCATGAAGTATTTCCAGCACAGCGCCGTCATCAGAATCTAAATAATCAAAATATAAAACAAGTGAGTTGTTTTTATTTTCTGCCCTTGAAACAAAGAATTTATTTACATCCTTAGTTACCTTAATGATATTATAGCTAAGTATTTGAACACCTTCATCAAAAACAAGAGTCAAAGGATCATCTCTTACAATATTTTTACCATCAAGCGTTTCTGTCCCTTTATTCCAAAAAACAAAAGATGACTTAGTAAGCCTTTGAACTTCTTCTCCTTTATATGTCACCTTCACTTCAGGAGGCAATGAGTTTTCATCTCTCCCCAATAGTCTAAGAGAATACTTTTGAAATACTAACCTAGGAGAACTTCTAGCTATTTTATAAGAAAAAATACCAACAACACCAATCGTGATGCCAATCAAACCAATCAAGGACCCAACCCAACCTTGATTAAAAAAATCAAATAATCCAGTAAACACGATTCTCCTCCATGTTCAATCATATTGCATCATGATCTATTTTCTATTCTTCTAAAAATTGAAATATAAATCAACTTTAGTGACACAGTTCATAAAAAAACGGGGCACGGTTTTCACCGTGCCCCGTTCGGGTTCTTGATTGGGGGATGCGGCTAACCTTGCATGCCTTCCGACATCTTGTCCGCAATGATATAGGCCGCCGGGACGGCTGCGATCAGACCGACGACCACGGAACCGATGATGCCGATGGTGTGGCTGATGCCCAAGTCCGTCAGCAGCGCCACCAAGGTCAGCGATCCGGCGACAGTGACGAACGCCATGAAGAAGACGGCCAGACGTAAAACGATCATGAATACACTCCCTCTGATCCGAAAATGGATGAGCGTATACTAGCAAACTCTTGTGTACTTACAAACCCCCTGTACGCAACCAAGGGTCCGGACTCGATTATTGTGGGGTGTATGCTCGCCCCGTTGGAGGCAATCCCCGCTTGCCCCCTCGCCACCCCCCTTTTATGATGCGCCACCACCGCCGGGGGCGCGTTTGATTCTCCCGGAATCCTTTATGTTTTAAGGTCCCGCCGAGGAAAGCCCGCCGTCATGCTCGAATTCTTGCGCAAATCCGTCAAATCCATCTTCGTCAAGGCGTTCCTGGGTCTACTGATCCTGAGCTTCGCGGCCTGGGGCATCGGCGACATCTTTCGCGGCCGCGCGGCAAGCGAATCGCTCGCCACCGTGGGCCAAACGGAAATCCCGATCGAGGCCTTCCGCGCCGAATTCAGGCGCGAACTGGACCGCATGAGCCAACTCTTCGGCCAGGACATCACCCAGCAACAAGCGCTTGCCATGGGGCTCGGCAACATGTTGGCGAGCCGTTTGGTGCAATCCCAACTGATCAACGAGGGCGCGCGCGACATCGGCCTGTTCGTGCCCGACACCGTGGTGGTGGACGAAATCCGGCGCACCCCGAACTTCTTCAACGACACCGGGCTGTTCGACCGCAACATCTATATCAACACCCTGACGCGCAGTGGCTACACCGAAGACCGCTACGTCGCCGAAGTGCGCACCAACATGGCCCGCCAGCAGTACCTGAGCCCCATCAGCCAAGGCGCGCTGGCGCCCAAGGGACTGGTGGATGCGCTTTATGCACATGCGAAAGAGCTACGCTCAGCAGACGTGGTGCGCATCGCATACGCGGCGCTGAAAAATGTGCCCGCGCCGACGCAGGCCGAACTGGCCCAATACCATCAAGACAACGCCGCCAACTTCATGGCTCCGGAATACCGCAGCCTCACCGCCGTGGTGCTGCGCGCCGACGCCATCGCGGAAACGATCACCGTCAGCGAAGCCGACGTTCAGGCGGCCTATGACGAGCGGGAAGCGGAATACCTGACCCCCGAAACGCGCAAGCTTCGCCAAATTCTGGTTCAAGACGAAGCGGCGGCGCTTAACGCCAAGTCCCTGCTGGACAGCGGCAGAAGCCTCGACGACGTCGCCAAAGAAGTCGGCGCCAATCCCGCCATGGTGGACATCGGCGACTTCACCAGCGCCACCGCCGCGAACCTGAGCGCGGACATTTCCACCGCCGTGTTCGCGCTTGCCAAGGGTGCGCACACCCAGCCGCTGCAAAGCCCGCTGGGCTGGCACGTGATTCAGGTAAGCGACATCACCCCCGTCGTCGTCAAACCGCTGGCCGACGTGCGCGCCGAACTCACCCAGGCGGTGAAACTGGACCGCGCCTATGACTCTCTGTTCGATCTGTCCAACCGGATGGAGGACTTGCTCGGCGGCGGCATGACGTTTGAAGAGGCCGCGCGCGAATTGGGCATCGAATTGACCGTGCTGCCGGCCGTGGACGCCCAGGCCCTGACGCCAGGCGGCCAACCCGCCCTTGCGCCGCATGCCGCGGATATCGTCCGCGAAGGCTTCCAACTGGGGGATGGACAGGATAGCACCCTGGTCGAAGCCGAGGACGGCACCGCCTTCTTCGTGGTGCGCGTCGATGGCGTCACGCCACCCGCGTTGCGCCCGCTCGACACCGTGATGCAGGAACTCACCCAGGCCTGGGACCGGGACAAGCGCGCCCAGATGGCGGCCGAACTGGCAAACACCGTCAAGTCTCGCCTGGAAGCCGGCGAAACCGCAAACGCCGTGGCGGCGTCCCTGGGTCTCACAGCCGCCGCCACCCAGCTCTTCACCCGCGACGGTGACGGGCTCGCGCAAATTTCCCTGCCCGCCAATGTGATCACCGACCTGTTCGCCTTGCAGCAGGGCCAGGTGGTATCGTCGCCCGGAACCGGCGCACACACGGTCGCCAAGCTCACCGAAATCGCTACCGTCCTGCCCGACCCCGGCAATCCCGTCTATGCCCAAGTGGCCGAGGAAACCGCGGAGACCATGCAGAACGACCTGCTGGCGCAATTGAGCGCCGCCCTGGAAGGCACGTACGGGGTGAGCCTCAACCAAAACGCCATGATCCAAGCCTTGCAATAAGCTGCGCTTGATGAAGGATATGGGCGGATGGATCTGAACCCCAGCATTTCGGACTTTGAAAAGGCTTATGCGGATGGCCGCGCCCAGGCGGTGTGGACCACGCTGGTGGGCGATCTAGACACGCCCGTGTCGGCGTACCTGAAGCTGGTGGGTCAGGATAGCCTGGGCTTTTTGTTGGAATCGGTGGAAGGCGGCGCCAACCGCGGACGTTATTCCTTCGTCGGCTGCCGCCCCGATCTGGTGTGGCGCGCAATCGGCAATGCCGCGGAAATCAACCGCACGGCTTTGAGCGACCCCGAAGCGTTTGTCCCCTGCCCGGTCTCCGAAGCGGACGGCACCTTGAAATCGTTGCGCGCACTGATGGCAGAAAGTCGCATCGACATGCCCCCCGAAACACATGGGGTGCTGCCACCCATGGCCGCCGGATTGATCGGGTACCTTTCGTACGACAGCGTGCGGCTGGTGGAGCGCATCCCCGACGCCAACCCGGATGTCCTCAACGTTCCGGACGGGATGTTTTTGCGTCCCACGGTGATTGCGATCTTCGACAACGCGTCCGACAACGTGTTCGTGGTCACGCCGGTCTATCCCGAAGCCGAGGTCAGCGCCGAAGCGGCGTTCGAGGCCGCGCAAGAACGCCTCGCGCGCACCATCCAGGATTTCGAAAGCCCGCTACCGCCCCAACCGGTGGAAAGCGAAGCGCTGGACCTGCCGGAGCCCGTGTCCAACATGGAAAAGTCCGGTTTCTACGACATGGTGGACAAGGCCAAAGAGTACATTCTTGCGGGCGACATCTTCCAGGTGGTGTTGAGCCAGCGCTTCAAGCTGCCGTTCACCCTGCCGTCGTTCGCGTTCTACCGCTCGCTGCGCCGGGTCAACCCGTCACCGTTTCTGTTCTTCCTGGAATTCGGCGCGTTTCAAGTGGCCGGGTCCAGCCCAGAAATCCTGGTGCGCCTGCGCGACGACACGGTCACCATCCGCCCCATCGCGGGCACCCGCCCGCGCGGCGTAACGCCCGCCGAGGACGATGCCCTGGAAGAAGACCTGTTGGCCGATCCCAAGGAGCGCGCGGAGCACCTGATGCTCCTGGACCTGGGCCGCAACGACGTCGGCCGGGTCGCAAAAGTGGGCACGGTCAACGTCACCGACAGCTACATCATCGAGCGCTACAGCCACGTGATGCACATCGTCTCCAACGTCGAGGGCGAAATCGCGGATGGCAAGGACGCCATCGACGCGCTTTACGCCGGGTTCCCGGCGGGCACCGTGTCCGGCGCACCCAAAGTCCGCGCCATGGAAATCATCGACGAGTTGGAACCGGAAAAACGCGGCATCTACGCGGGCTGCATCGGTTACTTCGGCGCGGATGGGGAAATGGACACCTGCATCGCCTTGCGCACCGCCGTGATCAAGGACGGCTATCTGTATGCCCAGGCCGGCGGCGGCGTGGTCGCGGATTCCACCCAAGAAGGCGAATACCAGGAAAGCTGCAACAAGGCCAAGGCGCTGATCCGCGCGGCGGAAGAAGCCGTGCGCTTCGCTCGGCGGAACAACTGAGCCGCGCGCGCTCCATACCTTAAATCGCGCCGGGTCTCCACGCCTGCAGATAAGCGCGGCCCGCCAGATAGAGCGACAAACCGTTGAACGTGTGCCACAGGAAGTGGGTGCCGATGGGGATGGCGCCGCAAAACTTCATGTCGATGGTCCTGAACGTCAGCGACACCGCGAACACAGCGGCCGCCAACAACATATAATCCGCGCCGGGATGCTTCTTGATCGCCATCGCCGCGCCCATCGCCGTCAGCGCTGCAAACGGTGGGATATATCCCGCACTGCCGTTGAGAACCTCGACGGGCACCGACACCCGCACCGACGTCGCAAGCCCGAAGAACGCGATCACCGCGCCAAGGCTGATCCATACGTTGAGGTCGAAAAACCGGCGCAGGGCAAAGAACAGGAATCCATGGATCAAGACGATGATGGGAATGACGTCGGCGAGCATCGCCCAATGGGTGGCGAAGGTGTGAAACAGTCCACTGCCGATGCCAAGCAGCCCCACCAGTATCATCAGAAACGCACCGCTGCGGTCAAAATCGGGTCCTTTGTGCGCATAGTGTTTCCAGCACAGCCACGCGGCGAAAACAAACGCCAGATTAGTGACGGCATTGAGCGGCTCGCTCCACAGGCCGGGTTCGGTGCGCTCGCAGTAAATGTCGATGTGGGCGTGGTAACTGCTCATCTTGGCGTCGTCCCCTTCGGCAAAGAAAAAACGGAGCCGTTTCAAGGGCTCCGTTTCTACTGCGATTCTGTAACGCCCGTTTTACAGAGCGGCCAGAACGTCGGAGATCGGCTTGCCCTGGGAAGCCGCAATCTTGGCTTCGACCAGACGGCACGCGCCGACCGCCTCGGCCAGGGCGATTTCAGCGCGGGTCATGTCGTTGAGAACGAGTTCGAGATGAACGTCGCGGGTGTCGTCGTAACGCTGCTGCGCTTCCAACAACGCCATGCGTTGCTCGCGCCATCGGGTTTGCGCCGCTTCAAGGGCTTTCCACGCCCTCTCTTGCTGCGCGGCAAGATCGCCGGATGCCGCCGCCGGCTTCGCCATCGGCGCGTCCGGCGTCATGATCAACGCATCCAGGAATTCGATCCCGGAAACCTCTTCCAGCTTGACGCGTAGATTCCGGTTTTCTTCGGTCAGCGCCTTGCGCTTGGCCGATATGCTTTTGCCTTCCGCTTCAAGCTTGGCGATGGCGCCGGCATCGACGCTCGCCTCGTTGGCGCGGCGGGTGGCAAAGAAATTGGCGACGTTGTCTTCGGCGATGTTTTGCACCATCAGTTCCGACACGTGTAGACGGTAATAGATATCCAACGCTTCGACGATTTTGTCCGCCGGTTGGCCGGTCATCTGCTTGACAAGATCGACGTCGGTCTGCGGCATGTCGGCGCGGGCCGGGCCGCTCAGCAAGGCGAACGCGGCCACCGCCGCGAGAGCAAAACGCTTCCACATATGCGCCTCCCCTTACTTGCCGCTGCGTACGAACGACACGAACGACGTGCCGTCCTTATAGGCTTCGGACGTGATGTAACGCCCTGCCGTCATGAAGATGCCAGGTTCTTGATAGCCGGTCAGGCGCAATACGTCCTTGCCCTCTTTGTCGTAAAACACAAACAGCGGCGTGGCGCGCGCGCGCATGGAACTGGCGTATTTCTTTTCCGTGGTGTCCTCACCGCTGTGCGACACCATCTCCAAATCGCCTTTGATGTTGATTTCGAACATCACAAACGCGTCATTGAACTGCGCCGAAACCTTGGGATGCGGGAAGACCCGCTTGTGCATTTTGTCGCAGTAGGGGCAGCCGTTCTGGCTGAACATCACCACCAGGTTCTTGCCTTCCTCGGCGGCGATTTCGACCTCGCCCGGAATGTCGTAGTCCAGCGGCTCGATGATGAAATCCGCCGCGGATGCGCTCACGGGCGCCAAAGCGGCGGATATGGCGAACACCGCGCTCAGCACGGCCAGTTTGAGATGTTTATGCATGCCTTCAATTTCCCCAATTGTTGAATATACACGCGAGCCCCCCTCAAGCCTCGCACTACCCTGCCATTCCGGCGAATTCAAAACCCGCGTCTTCCACAGCCTGTTTGACGATGTTTGCGTCCGCGCCTGCGACACGGACCGTCTTGGCGTCCAAATTCACCTCGACGTCCGCGCTGGGCACAGCGGCTTGTATGGCTTTGGTCACGGAATTCGCGCACCCTCCGCATGTCATGCCGTTGACCGTATAGATATCGGTCATCATGTACCTTCTTTCAGCGTATCCGCTTTCTGCCTTCGTTGAAATGATTATCAAAAACAAAATAAGCCTTCTCGTCTTGGGAAGGTCAAGCCTCAATCCAGGAACCCGATTCACGGCGCAACATTGACTCTGGTAGTATGAATGCGAGGGAAAGCACCATGGCGGACATCACCGGAACAAGCCTGGTGACGCGCTTTCAGACCAACGCCTTTCCCTCCGGTGCGCTGGTCGATCTATCCACATGATCAATTGGTGGCGGCGCCCGACGAGGCCTGAGCCTCAGCCATCTTTTGGCGCAGGATCGCACTGACCGGAACGATGGCGAAGCCGCGCGCGCGCGCGGCGGGAATCCAAGACTTGAGCGCCTCTATCGTTGCGTCCCTGGGGTGGCCGATGGCGATGGAGCGGCCATACTTACGCGCCAGCCGTTCTGCCTCGCCCAATTGTTTGAGGACTTTGGCGATAACGTTTTCATTGTCCAAGAACACATTGCGCTCCAGAAACGGCAGCCCCATCTGGCGCGCCAATTGAGGCCCGACCGTGTTGCTGGATGTGCGGGAGTCCAGATACATCAAGCCGCGTTTGTGAATTTCCTCCAACACCGCACGCATGGCGCGGGCGTCTTCGGTGAAACGGCTGCCCATGTGGTTATTGACGCCCACGAAACCGTCAAAACGGTCCATACCCCAGTTGGCGAATTTGCGGATTTCCCCATCTTCCATGGCCGTCAACAAGACGTTGGGACCAGCGTCGATGGCGGCATTGGATGGCTCCATGGACATGTGCAACATCAATTCGTGTCCCATGGCCCGAGCAGCACCGGATTGCTGCTCCAAATCGTCCGCATAGGTCATGAACGACAGAGTCAAAGGCGCGTCCACGTCTTCCCACATGCGTTTGGAGCGTTTGCGGTCCACCCCCATGTCGTCGATGACGATGGCGATCTTGGGCGCGCCCGGCGGGACATCGTAGGCCACGGCGTTTTTCCGCCACAACGGCAGAGGGCCTTGGATATCCGGCGCGGATGGCGGAACCACCGACGGAACGGCGTCGGACGGCGGCAGGCTTGCGACCTCGGACGGACGCGTGGACTCAAGTTGATCCGCGGGTTCGGACATGTCTTGGGACGTCCGTGGCAGCACCGCATCCAGGGGCGGTTCCTCATAGACCTCTTCGGCGACCTTTTCCTCATACGCCAATGGGGGCCGGCCGAAATCACCATCGGGCTCCGCCAGAATCACACCCTCAAGGCTATGGGTCTGGCGAGCCGGATGCGTGTGCGACTGGTGGACGACCTGCCCGCCTCCGCCGAACAGGCTCTTCGCGCCCCAGTACCCCACGCCGACGGCAATCCCCAACACCGCAGCGAAGGCCAAGGCCGGGGCAAACGGCACCTCCACATCAAGTTTGGGAACTGAAATGGTTTTGGTGAGAAAAAGGTGCAGCGGTTTTTTCAGCCACGCAAAGCGTTGCACCGCCTTGAGCGCGCGATGCTTGGCAAGCATGCGCTTGACCCGGGACGGGCTGCGGACCTGACGTTTCTGCTGTGTCGGTTTGCGGGCCACGGTTTCGTTCCAGCCGTTCGAATCTCACGGCTAGAATCCTACGCTACCCCTTTACAGTCAATGAAGAGACGTCAGTTGCAACAGCCGTTGTTGCCAGCCAGCCCTTCCAGAATGGGGCAATCGGGGCGATCGTCGCCATGGCAACTTTCGGTCAGGTTCGTCAGCGTGTCGCGGATGCTTTGCAATTCTTGAATGCGGGTTTCCACATCTTCGATGTGTTTGAGCGCCACAGCCTTCACATCGGCGCTGGCGCGTTCCTTGTCGCGCCACAGGTCCAACAGGTTGGACACGTCTTCGACGGAAAAGCCGAGATTGCGCGAACGTTTGATGAAACGCAGCGTCTCCACGTCGTTTTCGGAATAATCGCGGTAACCGTTGTCCGCACGCGCGGCCTTGGGGATCAGTCCGATGGATTCGTAATAACGGATCGTTTTGGCCGACACGTCGGACAGTTTCGCAGCTTGGCCGATGTTCATGGTCTCTCCTTCTATTCCTTCGGTGCCCAGCGTTTCAACAGCAGTGAATTCGTCACCACGGAAACGCTGCTCATGGCCATGGCGGCCCCGGCGATGGCGGGGCTCAGCACGCCCCCCGCCGCCAAGGGCAGCGCAATGATGTTGTAGATGAACGCCCAAAACAGGTTCTGACGGATTTTTGCGACCGTCGCGCGGGAAACGTCCAAGGCCCCCGCCACCAAAGCCGGATCGCCACGCATCAAGGTGATCTGGGCGGTGTGCATGGCGACGTCGGTCCCGGTGCCCATGGCGATGCCGACTTCGGCCTGGGCCAACGCCGGCGCATCGTTGACGCCGTCGCCCACCATGGCGACCACACAGCCGTCCCGTTGCAAACGTTCGACCTCGCCCGCCTTGCCTTCGGGCAGCACTTCGGAGATCACATGCGAAATACCCAAAGCGCCCGCCATGCTGTGCGCGGTGCGCGCATTGTCGCCGGTGAGCATCACGGGATGAATATCCAAAGCCTTCAGTCCGGTTATCGCGCTTTTAGCGCTGGGCCGCGGCGTATCGCCCACCGCCAAATACCCCAACACGCCTTGGTCCTGCACCGCGGTCCACACCACGGTGTTGCCGGCACGCTCCAGGGGCCTCGCGGTATCCTCTTGAGGATCTATGGCAAAACCGGCCTCGGCCATCAGAGCGCGGTTTCCGACCAGGATTTTGCACCCATCCAATACGCCCTCCACCCCACGCCCGGGATGGGCCTTGAAGCCCTTGAGCGGAAGGAGTGGTTCTTCAACCGCATCCAGCAGCGCCCGCGCGATGGGATGTTCGCTGCCGTGCTGCACGTTGGCGCTCAAGCGCAACAGCTCTTTCTCATTGCCCTTGAGCGGATGAACGTTCCGCAAGCTCAAGCGCCCCTCGCTGAGAGTTCCGGTCTTGTCGAACACCACGGTATCGACGTTACGGGCCCGCTCAAGCGCTCCGGCATCCTTGATCAAGATGCCATGTTTGGCCGCCACGCCGGTGCCGACCATGATCGCCGTGGGCGTGGCAAGGCCCAGTGCGCAGGGGCATGCGATCACCAACACCGTCACCGCATTGATCAAGCCCACTTCCCAACCATACCCCACCAGGAACCACGCCCCCCAGGTGATCAGCGCGAACGCCACCACTAAGGGCACGAAAACGGCGGCGATTTTGTCTACTAGTTTTTGCACCGGCGCCTTGGAAGCCTGTGCATTTTGAATGAGGCGCACGATCTGCGACAGGGTGGAGTCCTGGCCGACGCGCGTCGCCTTCACCGACACCATGCCGTCCGCGTTGATAGCCCCGCCGGTCACCAAATCGCCCGGTTGCTTGGCGACCGGCAGGCTTTCGCCGGTCAACAGGCTTTCATCCATGGCTGTGGCGCCATCGATAATCTCGCCGTCCACCGGCACCTTTTCACCCGGACGGATGACCACCACATCGCCACGTTGCACGGCGCGGGCGGGCACCTCCACTTCCGCACCGTCCGACGACACCACCCGCGCGGTTTCGGGACGCAACTTCATCAACGCACGGATCGCCCCCGTGGTGCCCCGCTTGGCGCGGCTTTCCAGGAAGCGGCCGAACAGGATCAAGGTGATCACCGTGGCCGACGCTTCGAAATAGAGATGCCCACCGTCCCCCGTAATCACCCGATACGCGCTCAAGCTCCAAGCGGCGGTCGTGCCCAGCACCACCAACAGATCCATGTTGCCGCTGAGCGCGCGCAGCGCCTTCCACGCGGGCCCATAAAACCGCCAGCCCGCGCCGAACTGCACGGCACTCGCTAAAATCAATTGCGTCATGCGCGACGGGGACCAATCCAGCCCCGTCATCATCGCCACCATTTCGGCCCACAGCGGCGCGGTCAAGGCCGCCGCAAACGCCACGTTGACGATGTCGCGTTCCAGGCGCTGGGCGTCTTTGCGGTCATCCTCCGCACCGAAAACCTGGATGTCCTCGATCACTTCGGCCACAAAACCGGTCTTTTCGATGGCGCGCACGATGTCCGCCGCCCGCGCGCCACCGGCTTGCACCCGCGCGGTTTCGTCGGCCAAGTTGACGCTGACCGCGTCCACGCCCGCCACCTTGGCGACGGCCTTTTCCACCCGCGCAACGCAACTGGCGCAGGTCATGCCCTCGATGCTCAGCTCGATCACCGTTTCGGGTACGGAAAAGCCGGTCTTTTCGATGGCGGTCTTGATGGCCGCCGCGCTCACTTGATCCGGGTCGAAGGCCACATCCGCCGTCTCCGCGGCCAAGTTCACCGTTGCTTTTTCGACACCACCCAACTTCGCCAATTGCCGTTCGATCCGCGCGGAGCACGACGCACAGGTCATGCCCTCCACGGGCAGCGTGATGTGCGCGAACTCCGTGGTGGATTGGGATGCTGTTGTCGCAGCGCCTGTGGGCATGCTTTAAACCTTATAGTAAAGTTGAAGGTTATCCTAAACCTTTCTGAGACTGGAAGGTCAATCTAATCCTGTGACCGCCAGAAACTCTGTGCTAAATCAATTGCGTTCAAAATCAGTGGCGCTGAATGAATTATGTTCCTGCTCATCGACAACTACGACAGCTTTACCTACAACCTCCTGCATTTCCTGGGCGAATTGGGTGCGGAGGTGGAGGTTCAGCGCAACGACGCGATCACCGCGGAGGCTGCCGTGAACGGCGGCTACGACGGTATCGTGTTGTCCCCCGGTCCGTGCGATCCGGACCAAGCCGGAATTTGCCTGGATGTGGTCGCCAAGGCCCCGGACGCGCTTCCCATTTTCGGCGTGTGCCTGGGCCATCAGACCATCGGCCAGCATTTCGGCGGAAAGGTGGTGCGCTCGCCTCAGCCGATGCACGGCAAGGTCAGCGAGATCACCCACGAAAGCAAAGGCGTGTTTGCGGGCCTGCCTTCGCCGCTAACTTGCACGCGCTACCATTCCTTGATGGTGGCCAAAGACGGCCTGCCGGATTGCCTGGAAGTGACCGCCGAAAGCGCGGACGGCGTGATCCAAGGTTTGATGCACAAGACCCGGCCCATCTTCGGCGTACAGTTCCACCCGGAAAGCATCGCGTCCGAGCACGGCCATGAAATTCTCAAGAACTTCATCGATATTTCAAAAAATAGGGACTTGGCGGCATGATGGCGTGTTGAGGAGCCCTTCGCGGGACCTGAACAACAGGGCCTGCGAACTCGGCGAGGCAAACACCATCCCCTGGAGGGATTTATGACGGAAACACCAACAGCTCTGAAACCACTTCTCAACGTCGTTGCCGACGGCGCTCAATTGAGCTCCCAGCAGGCCGAAGAAGCCTTCAACATCATCATGTCCGGCGACGCCACCACCGCGCAGATCGCGGGCTTTTTGATGGCGCTGCGCGTGCGCGGCGAAACGGTGGACGAAATCACCGGTGCGGTCAAAGCCATGCGCGCCAAAATGCTGACCATCGACGCACCGCACGATGCCATCGACATCGTCGGCACCGGCGGCGATGCATCCGGGACCTACAACATCTCCACCGCGTCGGCCTTCGTCACGGCGGCGTGTGGCGTGCCGGTGGCCAAGCACGGCAACCGCGCGCTGTCCTCCAAGTCCGGCATGGCGGACGTCGCAACGGCCTTGGGCGTCAACCTGGAATGCGATATGGAGCTGGTCAAACGCTCCATCTGGGAAGCCAAGATCGGCTTTTTGGTCGCGCCGCGCCACCACGCGGCAATGAAATACGTGATGCCCGCGCGCATCGAAATGGGCGTGCGCACCATCTTCAATCTGCTCGGCCCCCTGTCCAACCCCGCAGGCGTCAAGCGCCAGCTGACCGGCGCGTTTAGCCGCGACTGGATCGCACCGATGGCGCAGACCTTGGGCAACTTGGGCTGCGAAATGACCTGGGTGGTGCATGGCTCCGACGGGCTGGATGAAATCACCACCACCGGCCCGACCTTTGTCGCCGAATGGAAAGACGGCAAGCTGTCCGAATTCGAAATTTCGCCGGAGGACGCCGGCCTGCCGCTGTCCAAGCCGCAAGACCTGAAAGGCGGCACCCCGCAGGAAAACGCCGAAGCGCTGCGCGGTTTGTTGCAAGGCGAACAGAGCGCGTACCGCGATTGCGTGATCTTCAACGTCGCCGCCGCTCTGCTGGTCGCAGGCAAGGCGGCGGACCTGAAAGACGGCGCGGCCCAGGCGGCGGCGGCCATCGACGACGGCAAGGCACTGAACACCTTGGAAGACCTGATCAACATCACCAACTACGAAGGCGATGAGATCATGACCGACGAAGTGGGTGGGTAAGAAACATGCCGATGAATAAGCCTTCAATTCTTACCCCCCTTAGGACTTCGCCCTTCGAAGCGGTCCTCCCAATCCTATCCAATCAAAGATTGGAGGATTAGGGGATGGCGACCATTCTCGACGAAATCAACGCCTACAAGCTGGAACACATCGCCAGCTGTAAGGAAAAACGCAGCCAGGAAGACGTGGAACTGGCGGTCAGTCACGCGTCCGCGCCGCGCGGCTTCATCCGGGCGCTGCGTTACGCCGTCGCCGACGACCAGTACGGCCTGATCGCGGAAATCAAAAAGGCCTCACCGTCAAAGGGCCTGATCCGCGAAGACTTCAAACCTGAGGAACTGGCGAAGGCCTACGAACGCGGCGGCGCGACCTGCCTGTCGGTGTTGACGGATGAAAAGTATTTCCAAGGCTCCGACGCTTACCTGCCCGAGGCTCGCAACGCGGTCAACCTGCCGGTGCTGCGCAAGGATTTCATGCTCGACCCCTACCAGGTGTACGAGGCCCGCGCCATGGGCGCGGATTGCATCTTACTGATCATGGCGTCGCTCGGCGACGATCAAGCGAAAGAGCTGGAAAGCGAGGCGCGCAAGCTCGGCATGGACGTGCTGGTGGAGGTGCACAACGCCGAAGAGATGAGCCGCGCCCTGAAACTCCGGACCGAACTGATCGGCGTCAACAACCGCGACCTGAAGACCATGGTGACCGACATCGCCACCACGGAACAACTGGCGGAGATGATGCCCCAGGGCCGCATTTTGGTCTCAGAGAGCGGGCTGAACAGCGCCGAGGACCTGGAACGCATGGCCAAAGCCGGTGCGTATTGCTTCTTGATTGGTGAAAGCTTGATGCGCCAAGACGACGTGGAAACGGCGGCCCGCGCCATTCTGGGAACGCATCATGCCTAATTCCGATCAAAGTTCCGGCCAGGGGGGTGACTTCACCCACATCGACGAAGACGGCAACGCCCGCATGGTCGACGTGGGCGCAAAGTCTGCGACAGAGCGCACCGCCACGGCGCGAGGCTCCGTGCTCATGGCCGCTGAAACGCTGCAGAAAATCCAGGAGCGCGGCTTCAAAAAAGGCGACGTGCTGAGCGTGGCGCAGCTGGCTGGCATCATGGGTGCGAAGAAAACGCCCGATCTGATTCCGCTGTGCCATCCCCTGATGCTGACCTCGGTGAAGGTGGAACTGACACCGGACCCGGAGCGCAGCGCCGTGGACATCGAAGCCACCTGCAAGCTGAGCGGCCAAACCGGCGTGGAGATGGAAGCGCTCACCGCCGTCTCCGTCGCCGCGCTTACGGTCTACGACATGTGTAAATCGGTGGACAAGGCTATGCGCATCACCGACGTGCGCCTGGTGCACAAGGCCGGCGGCAAGTCCGGCGAGTACAAGGCTGATTAAATGATCTCCGTCTCTGAGGCCTTCGACATCATCCTTTCCCATATGAGCGAGACTTGTGACGAGCAAGTCATGCTGCCCGATGCGCTCGGTCGCGTTTTGGCGCAAGACATCACCGCCCGCCTGACCCAACCGTGGGCGGACGTGTCGGCCATGGACGCCTACGCGGTGCGCCAAGATGACGTGAAAAACGTACCCGCGAACCTCACGGTCGTCGGTGAAAGCCCGGCGGGCGGCAGCTATGATGGCGAAGTCGGTGCGGGTGAAGCCGTACGCATCTTCACCGGCGCGCCGGTGCCTCAAGGCGCCGACACCATCATCATCCAAGAAGACACCGAGCGCGATGGAGATACCGTCAAAGTGCTGGACACCGCACCTGCGGGCCGCTTCATCCGCCCCGCCGGCCTGGATTTCAAAGCGGGCGAGGTTCTGCTCAAAGCGGGCCGCGTGTTAACCGCGCGTGACGTCGGATTGGCGGCGGCCGCCAACGTACCGTGGGTCACTGTTAAACGCCAACCGCGCATCGCCATCATCGCCACCGGCAACGAAGTGGTGATGCCGGGCGATGAACTGGGCGACAACCAGATCATCAGCTCCAACTCCGTGATGTTGGCGGCCACCGTGAAAGCGTTCGGCGGCGTACCGTTGGACCTGGGCATTGCGCGAGACGATGAAGACTCGCTGACCCGTCTGGTGCGCTCGGTCCAAGAAGCCGACCTGCTGGTCACCATCGGCGGCGCGTCGGTGGGCGATTACGATCTGGTGGGCAAGGTCCTGGGCCAGGAAGGCATGGACGTGAAATTCACAAAGGTTGCTATGCGTCCCGGCAAACCAGTGATCTTCGGCTTGCTCGACGGCACGCCGGTGATGGGCATGCCCGGCAACCCCGTTTCCGTCGGGGTCAGCTCGGCGGTGTTCCTGCGCGCCGCCATGGACGCCATGCTGGGGCTCAAGGCTGACGACACGCCCGTCATGACCGCGAAACTCGGCGAGGCGGTGCCGGAAAACGACCAACGCCAGGAATACTCGCGCGCGACGTTGAGCACAGCTGCAAACGGCGATCTGGTCGCGCACGTCTTTTCCAAGCAAGACAGCGCCATGCTGGCCAAGTTCGCCGAAGCCGACGGCCTGGTGATCCGTCCCCCTTTCGATCCGGCGCGCAGTGCGGGTGAAACGGTCGAAATCATTCCACTCAGGTCCGGGCGCGTGTCCCTTTGAGGCCTGGGGCGTTCCACCAAAATCCAAAAATGTCGAAAACAGGCATTTTCTTGTCTATTTTTGCTGATTTTGACCCCAAAAAAGGCGATTTTTATCAAATTCGCGAAAACTGGCACCCATCGGGGCAAAAACGGCCCACAACCCATAAATTAAGAGTTATGGGCTAATCTTAAATTCCGGAGCGGGCCGGAAAGGTGATGTGTTGACGTAGCTCAGTTCACCGGCGGAAAAGTAACGTCCTTTATAATAAACGCTTTTTGCCTTCGGCACGCGTTCAGGATCGGCGCGCAGGCTGAGATTGAAATCGTACGCACAGACGATGTAGCCGCTCTTGAGCGCGCCCCCGGGAGCATAATCGAAATTGAGCTGTACGCTGCGCACGTCTTCCAGCATCCAAGAATTGACACGGGTGACGGTGATCTCCCCAAAATCTTCGCTGGCAAGCCCGGCCACGGCGGCGCAGTGATGCACTTCGGGCTCGAAACGCGCGTCTTCTCCTCCGCACGCCGCCAATCCCAAGCCTGCCAAGCACGCAAACGCCATCCATCCGGGATAAAATCGTCTCATGCATATATTATGGGCTTAGTCTGACGGCCCAAGCAACTCGGATGCAACGCAAAACCGCGCTTTCGCCCCTTGACGGCGCATGCGAACTAAAGTAGAACAAAATACAAGTGTTTTTGTTTTGTTCTGTACGGGATTGTTCTGCATGGGCCAGCCCTGTGCGCAGCCGGGAAAATGCGATGCTGACCCAAAAACAGTACGAGCTATTGATGCTCATCGACAAACGCATCCGCGAGGCGGGCGTGCCGCCGTCCTTCGACGAAATGAAGGACGCATTGGGCCTGAAGTCCAAGTCCGGCATCCATCGTCTCATCAGCGGGTTGGAGGAACGCGGCTTCATCCGCCGTCTGCCGCACCGCGCGCGCGCCCTGGAAATCCTCAAGATGCCGGAAAACGTCGGGCGCGGCCATGCGAAAGATGCCGAACAAACCGCATCCACCCTGCCCGCCAACGTGACTCCTGAAAATGTAGTTCGGGGCGACTTCGGTGCGAAGCCGACGCCCGCGCACACCGCGCCGGACAACGCCCCCGACAACACCACGGAACTGCCGATGTTGGGACGCATCGCCGCCGGCACACCGATCGAGGCGATTTCAGACCCCTCTTCGTTCGTCGACGTGCCGCCCAGCATGCTGGCGGGGGGCGAACACTACTGTTTGGAGGTGGACGGCGATTCCATGATCGACGCGGGCATTTTCGATGGCGACACGGTGGTCATCCAAAAAACCCAACGCACGGAAAACGGCGCCATCGTCGTGGCACTGGTGGACAACGAGGAAGCGACGCTCAAGTACATCCACAAAAAGGGCGACAAGGTGGCGCTGGAACCGGCCAACCCGGCCTATGAAACCCGCATTTTCGGCCCGGACCGCGTGCAGGTGCAAGGCCGCTTGGTGGGTCTGATCCGCAAGTATTGATTCGTAATTCCGGCCAGGCCCGGGCCTCATGCCCGGATATCATGATTGCGTGTTTGGTTTGCGAAAACACGTTTCCGCCCAGGAAAAAGCGCGCCGGAAGCGCGTCTCCGCTTTCAAGCGGCTTTGGGGCTCTGCAGAGAACGGCTTTCGCACTTCCTTCCTGATGTGCATATGTCCTCCCTGATGTTTATATATGTTTAGCGGACGGGGCGCTTTTTCACCCGGACGAGACGACATGACCGCAACCATACACCTCATGATCAGGAGACCGATGCATGGCCGTTACCGATCACGTCAACTTGGAAGAATTCATCGCGGGCGTGTCTCGGCGTAATACCGGCCAGCCCGAGTTCGTCCAGGCGGTTCACGAGGTGGCGCAGGACATTTTTGACTTCATCGAGGACAAGGAAGAATACCACGAATACCAAATCCTTCGACGCGTGGCGGAGCCAGACCGGGTCGTGTCGTTTCGTGTGTGCTGGGAAGATGACAACAACAACATCCGGGTGCAGCGCGGCTGGCGGGTGCAAAACAACAACGCCATCGGTCCTTACAAAGGCGGTTTGCGCTTTCACCCCAGCGTCAACGAGAGCATTTTGAAATTCCTGGCCTTTGAACAGACCTTTAAAAACAGCCTGACGGGCCTACCCATGGGCGGCGGCAAGGGGGGCTCCAATTTCAATCCCAAGGGCAAATCGGACCATGAAGTCATGCGGTTTTGCCAGTCCTTCATGACCGAACTTTATCGCCATGTGGGCGACGACGTCGACATCCCGGCCGGCGATATCGGCGTCGGCGCGCGGGAAATCGGCTACATGTTTGGCCAATATAAACGGATCACCAACCAGTTCACCGGGGTGTTGACCGGTAAAGGCTTGGAGTTCGGCGGTTCCCTGGTCCGCACAGAGGCCACCGGCTATGGCGTGATTTACTTCATGCAGGACATGTTGGAGCGTCGCAGCGACAGCATCGAAGGCAAGACCTGCGTCATATCGGGATCCGGCAACGTGGCCACCCATGCGGCGGAGAAAGTCTGCCATCTGGGCGGCAAGGTATTGACCCTGTCGGACAGCGGTGGGTTCATTCACGACCCGGACGGCATCGACTTGGAAAAAATCGACTGGGTGAAAACACACAAGACCCGCCGCCGGGGCCGTATCGCCGATTACGTAGAGGCCTTCCCGTCCGCCACCTTCCATGAGGGCGAAAAGCCCTGGGGGATTTCATGCGATCTGGCCGCACCTTGCGCGACCCAAAACGAACTGGGGGCCGAGGATGCGAAGACCCTGATGCGCCAGGGATGTATCGCCGTCGCCGAAGGCGCAAATATGCCCACCGACCTAGAGGGTGTGAAAGTCTTCAAGGACGCCGGCATCATGTTCGCGCCGGGCAAGGCGGCGAACGCCGGTGGTGTCGCCATGTCGGGTCTGGAGATGAGCCAAAACGCCGCACGCCTCACCTGGACCGAAGACGACCTGCAGGAAAAACTGAAGGAACTGATGGCGGGCATTCATAGGCGGTGTGTCGAATACGGGGCGCTTGACGGCGATCCGGACGGCCATGGTCCGGTCGATTACGTCAAAGGCGCCAACATTGCGGGCTTCAAAAAAGTCGCCGACGCCATGCTGGCCTACGGGGTGGTGTAGCGCGGGAGCTCAGGGCCGTGTCTTCAGCTATGAAAGGCGAAACGGCGTCTGAAAAGCACGGAGGCGTCCGAAGATGCCCGCCAAGCAAGGTAGGCCTCCCGTGAATCTAAGCTGTTGCGGAATTTTCTTCGTTTGCGCGGCCCAAGACCTCATCGACCACGGCGTGAAGCTGGTCCGGCGTGAACGGTTTTTTCAACGCCGCGTCCGCCCCCACGAATTCAGCAGCGGAGAGAATTTGTTCACCGACCATTTCACCTTTCCAGCCCCCCGACACCGCGATGATGCGGATGTTCGGCCAATTCTGGCGGATCACCTGAATCACTGAAATCCCGCCTTCGCCCGGCATAAAAATGTCGGTGACCAGCAAATCCACGCCGACGATGTCTCTGCTGGCCAGCGCGTCTTCGGCGGTTTCAGCCTCCATGACCTCGAATTTGGCGGAATCGAACATGCGCGCCATGACTTTGCGTTGCACGGCGCTGTCTTCAACCAGCAGCACACGGGTGCGCCGGGTGCCGCCGCTCTTGTTCAGCAAGTATTCGATCTTGCGGATGAGATCAGGGATGGTAAACGGCTTTTGCAAGATGGCGTCGGCGCCGATGTTGCGCGCCTTCAAGAGGGTCTTGTCGCGCCCGCCGTCGCCCGCACCCGCCGACATGGCGATCACCGGCACGTCGGGCCAATTGCGCTTGATTTGGCGGATACCCTCATACCCATTCATGCCCGGCATGATGATGTCGGTGAGCACGACATCCACCAACTCGCCACCGTAGCGCAGTGCGTCTTCCATACGCACAGCCTGGAGCGTCTGGTACTTTTTCTCTGTAAGACCGCGCGCAATGAATTCGCACACCGTTGGACTGTCGTCCACGATCAAGACACGTGTGTGTAACAAGAGCCCCCACTCCCGGTAACAAAAGCCAAATTGTTTTTTGTTGTTGGGGCAGTCCCATCGTCGCCCGATGCACGTATTTTATGCAAAATGGACTAGCGTCACAATCCTATAACACAGAAATCTAACGTATCGTTCGCACCACCCACGGCCGCTTGCCGCGCCATGCGTTGACGGTCTCGATGCGCGGTGCGCGACCTGCGTCCAGCCACAGGGCGTGCGTACCCTCGCGTGCCAAGTCTTGCGGCGCGATGCGAACGGCCGCCGGACATGCATCGTTTCGGGCCGGGGCAAACGAAAGGTCCACCAGCACGTTCGCCGTCCAGCAATCCTCCAGAGCCGCTTCCGGCGTGCGGGCAAACGCCACGCTGTGTCCGTGGATGCGGTACACACAGCCCAGGCCGTCACAATGGATCCAATCGCCGCTTTGGTCCCAGCGCGCGGGGCGCCGGACCAGTCCCGCGCGGCGCAACCAAATGTCGCGTTCGAACTTGGCGTTCGCGCGCGTCGAAACCGCATAGCCGCCATCCGGCGTGCGCACAGCGGCCAGTTTGCCGTCTTGGTGGATCAACACATCGGGCGGCGTCGCGGCGGCGAAGCTCAACAGCCCCAGCGCCATCACCGGCGCCCCCCAGGCCCGCACGCGCCCCCGCCACAGCGCCAGCCACAATGCGCCCAAAACCGCCAACGCGAGACCCCACACCGGAAACGCGGGAACGTAACGCACCGCACCCGGCCAGGACGCAACTTCATGGGCAACAGCCAACACCACTTCGACGCCCCAGGCCATGGGGGCCAAAGCCAGGTGTTCAAGCCCCAACGGCATCAAGACGTAAGCCGCCACCGCCCAGGGCATCACCCACAGCGCCGTGACCGGCACCGCGACCACGTTGGCCACTAGCCCGTAATCGGCGACCCGGTTAAAATGAAAAGCCGCGATCAAACCGGTCGCCAACCCGGCAATCAGGGTCGTCAGCGCCACGCCGCCCACATAGCGTGCGATACGCCCGATCCAAGTTTGCGCCGGACGCGCCCAAACGCCCCGCCGCTTCAGTGTTTCGTAGACCGAGACCAAGGCCACCACAGCGGCGAATGACATCTGGAAGCTCGCCCCCAGCAGGCTTTCCGGTGCAAGCAGCAGGATCAAAAGCGCCGCCCAAGCCACCGAACGCAAGGAGATCGCCTGACGTTCCGCCATCACCGCCACCAGAACCAGGAAAACCATCAGGAACGCGCGTTGGGTCGGCACCGTAGCCCCCGCCAGCAACGCGTAGCCGAACGCCGCGCAGATGGCCACCGCCGCCGCCCATTTCTTGATGGGGTAACGCAACGCAAACCAGGGAATCACCGCAAACACGGCCCGCACGGCGAAAAATACGATGCCCGTGACCAGTCCGACGTGCAGCCCGGAAATGGCCAACAAATGCGCCAAACCGCTGGCGCGCACATCATCCATCACATGTTCCGGGATGGCGCCGCGCTCTCCAGTCATCAGAGCTTGGGCGAGCGCACCCTCAGTTCCGCCAATGGTAGTGCGCACACGCTCACCCAATCTCACGCGCAAGCGCTCGAACGCGAAGACCAAACTGGCGATGCCGCCCGTTGGCGCACGCCCCACCACTTCCGCCGCGCCAAACGCGAAACCGACCCCGCCGAGTTCGCGGAAATAGCTTTGGCGCTGAAAGTCGAACGCGCCGGGCATCGCCGGTGGCGGTGGCGGGCGCAGCTGGGCGCGCAGTTCCAACCAATCGCCGGGGGCGAAATCCGGTTGCACGCCGTTCAGGCGCACACGTACTGTCTTCGGCGTCTCGTCCGGGGGAATGCGCGAAATGCTCAAACCGCCCAAGGTCACGCGCAAGCCGTGGGTCAGGGTTTCCACCCGCTCCACCTGGCCCGTCACGCGCACCGGACCGGTCTCCCCAGCAATCACCGAGGACGCCACCCACCAGGTGCGCAGCCCTGCCAATCCGATTCCGAGCAACACCGTCAGCAGCGCAATCGTCAATACGCTCAGGCCCATGTGACGGCGCACCCCCCACGCCGTGACCGCTAGACCTAAGAGCACGGCCCCGGTCC
>JANQJR010000059.1 GCA_028281525.1 Magnetovibrio sp. | reverse complement strand
CGCCCGGGCGCAAGGTTCTCAGCACCCGTTACATCATCGCCCACTTTGCACAGTTTCCCGTGCCGCTCCTCACTCCGGCCCTGAAGGGGTTGGAGCGGTTACTGCCCAAAAAACTCAACGAAGCATCGTTCAACGTCGTCGCTTCGGGCATAAACGTTTTGGCGCGTTCACGCTGAGCGCGCTTGAGCTTTTATTTTCGTCCGTAGACATCCTCAAACCGCTCGATATCATCTTCGCCGAGGTAGCTCCCGCTCTGCACCTCGACGATGCGCAGCGGCTCTTCGCCCTTGTTCTCCAAGCGGTGTTTGACGCCCGCCGGAATATAAGTGGACTGATTGACCTCCAAGGTAATTTCTTCTTCTCCCCGCACCACGCTTGCGACACCCGAAACCACGACCCAGTGTTCGGAACGGTGCTGGTGACTTTGCAGGCTCAACACACCTCCGGGTTTGATGGAAAGTTGTTTAACCTGAAAATGGGCGGCGGCGTCCATGCACTGATACCACCCCCAGGGGCGAAATACGCGCCGATGCAAAATGTGTTCGTCTCGTCCGCCATCGGATAACGTCTCGACCACGGTCTTGACCTCTTGGGCACAGTCTTTGTCCGCGACCAAAACCACGTCGTCGGTGGCGACGACAATGGTGTCCTTGAGGCCGATGGCGGCCACCAACTGGCCGGAACTGCGCACATAGGAACTTTCCACATCCTTGACCACCACATCGCCAAGCAAAACGTTGCCGTCTGTATCCTTCTCACCCACCGCCCACAATGCCGACCACGACCCGACATCATCCCATCCCATATCCACAGGCACCACCGCCGCATTGGCGGTGCGCTCCATCACCGCGTAATCGACGGAATCGCCCCGAATGTCATGAAAAGGCTTTTCCGCCAGACGGAAAAAGTCCATATCCCGTTGTCCGTGTTGGATGGATTGACGGCACAACTCCGTCATCTCCGGATAATTTCTCGAAAGCTCTTCCAAGTATTGGCGAGCGCTAAACAGAAAAATTCCGCTGTTCCAGAAATACCCGCCTTCGGCAAGGTAGGCCTTGGCGGTTTCTTTGTCAGGCTTCTCGACGAAACGCTCCACAGCAAAGCAACCTTCACGCCCCGGCACGGCAGCGCCCCGGCGGATATAGCCGAAACCGGTTTCCGGACCGTGGGGCAAGACACCAAATGTCACCAGGATGTTGTCCTGGGCAGCGGCTTTGGCCTGCCGGCACGCACTCAAGAAGGCTTTAGGCTTGGTAATCATATGGTCGGACGGCATCAAAAGGATCAAAGCATCAGGATCATCATCCAGCGCTATCATCGCCGCAACGGCGGCAGCCGGTGCAGTATTCCGTCCAACCGGCTCCAGCACGATTTCGTGCGGCGCGTTCCCTGCGGCATGCAGCTGTTCAGCGATGATGAAACGATGTTCCGCATTGCAAATAACAATCGGCTTTGCAAAGTCGTCACCGCAAACACGTCCGGCCGTTTCCACCAGCATGCTCTGGTCGGAATAAAGCGCCTGAAGCTGCTTCGGATATAGGGAGCGAGACATGGGCCACAATCTTGAACCCGTCCCCCCAGATAAGATCACTGGAACGATATGAGGCATGACAGACACCTTTCATGTTCCATCACTACTTGGGCGTGTGGCAAACGCCGACCCCAGCAGATCAAGAAACCTTTTCCAGATGTTCCGTCTGGACTTTGACCCGTACTTTGCGGCCCATCAGTTCCAGCAACAAGAAAACCCGCTTTTGATCGCAGACTTCCTCCAGCAAAGCCATATGATCGACAAACACGCCTTCACGCACACGGACACGGTCACCTCTTTGCAGGCCTTGCGGGGCCAAGCTCACGGCGCCGTCTTCCTCGCGCGCGCGAATCGCTTCGACAACCTCGCTGGATATGGGATGAGGCAAATCGCCAAACTGCACCAAAGACACCACACCAACCGTACCATTGACCGCCTGCCAGCGCTGTCGCGCCGGGTCCATGCGAACGAACATGTAACCGGGAAATAACGGGCGCAACACGGTTTGGGTCTTGCGCGCGTGGCGCACCTGTTTGCGGTAGCGGGGCAGATAGACATCGAAGCCCTGGTTTTTCAAATGCCAAACCGCGCGGTCCTCTGCATTGGACTTGGTGCGCACCACGAACCAACCACTCATGTCCCACCCCCTTCGTTTTCAGCGCTGTTGCGGCTGATATGCAACAAGGATACAGCGTAGATGCGATCGTCCGGCAGATGCTGGCGCAACGCGTCGTAATCGGCCTGCGGGGTTTCGGAGCTGGTGATCACGATCGCGTCCGCCGTGGAAAGCAAATCGGTATCTAAACTACCCGCGACAGGCAATCCGGAAAAAGTTTCGAGATTTCTGCCGACGTGAACAATGGCCTTCAGTTCGATCCCACTGTCAATTGCCGAAAGAACGGCGATTTCCGCCAATTCCCCAGTGCCATAGAGTAAGACCTGCCGATGACCGTTTGCCAAGGCTTGGCTATAAATATCGCTATATTGATCGCGCGCCTTGCGAAAAAAGTTCAAGGATGAAGATAGGTAATCCGCAACCAACTGACTTTTTTCACTGAACCCCTTCGGCGTGACGTAATAGGCATAACGTTTGGCTGGAGCCTCTTGAACCTTGACCAAGCCTTTCTTGATCGCGCGTTTGAGCAGACTGTTGGTGAGCCCCAAGGCCACACCGATGCTTGATGCCAAGGAACGCTGGGTTACCGGCTCGCCCTCTTCAAGAGTGGAAAGCAGGCTCAATGTCGCTCGGTCCGTCAGCTTCAGGCCGTCGCGTGTATCGTTGGAATCCGGCACAATCCGCATGCCCCATCAAATTTTGTTCGCAGCATGAACGCGTAATATATACAAGAATTCGTCGTGGAAAATCAAGGTCTGTTCGCAATATGAACATGATGGATGGTTTTGACGCTGTAATCCGCAATTGCGCAATAACGAAGGCTACCTTAACGTTAACGGCCGTTGTCAGTTTTAAATTGGAGCTCCCCCAATGAAAGTCACCATAAACGTCGAATGCACCCCCGAAGAAGCCCGTACCTTTTTCGGCTTGCCAGACGTCAAGCCCATCCAGGAATCCATGATGACGGAAATGCAAAAACGCATGGAAGCCGGTATGTCCTCTATGGATGTAGAAAACCTGATGAAGGCCTGGATGCCGGGGGCCAACATGGGCAGCATGCCAGGGCTGGAACAATTTCAGAAAATGTTCTGGGACAGCATGACGGCGGCAACAAGTGCGGCAACAGGCAAAACCAAGAAGTAACTGGCCCTTCAATCCGGATTTTGAACCCGCCCACGCCCTTGCTTAAGGACACCGCGCTGCCTCTTCGCTTCCAACCTACGCCGAACCGAAGCCTGGGAAGGTTTGGTTTTGCGGCGTTTTTTTGGCGTTTTTGCCGCCGCGCGCAACAAGTCCAACAAGCGCAATAAAGCGTCCTTGCGGTTTTGTTCCCGGGTGCGATAGCGGTGTGCGGTGATCACAATCACACCATCAGCCGTCATGCGCCGTCCCGCCAGGATTTTTAAGCGGCATAAGATGGCCGGATTCAACGCCTTGGAATGAGCTGCGTCAAAACGCAATTGTACGGCGGTTTCGACCTTGTTGACGTTTTGGCCGCCGGGGCCGGGGGCACGAATGAATCGCTCCTCGACTTCGTCATCGGACAGAGCGATCGTGCCGGTGACGCGAATCATGGCCGTGCCCCGCTCCAATCGTTGTTAAAGTTCGGGAAGCGGCGGCAGGTCCATATCCAGGATCGTCATCATGAAGGTGTAAGAAACTTCACCTTCATCCTCGTCCCTGTGGAGAACGCCAACGAATTCATCGCCGATATAGACTTCCACCGGTGCATCGGCCTTCATCGGCGGCGGCACCGCAATGCGGTTGTTGTTGAAGGCTTTGCGCAGATATTCCTGCACGCGGGCAATTTCAGTGGTTCTCATGGCGATTCCATAAAATCAATGAATGAAGGTTCAACATCTAGCACGTCAGACACGGGCCCGCCATGCCTGCTTAAACGCCAAGGGCATTCTGTACGCTGGCGATCACCCGCTCCACATCCTCATCCGTCATGGCCGGAAAAAGAGGGAGCGTCAGTGTTTGGGCGTAATAGGCTTCGGTGTTGGGATAGTTGGCCGCAACATCGCCTAAACGTCTCTTGTGAAACGGTTGGCGATAGACCGGAATATAGTGCACCTGCGTGCCGATGCCTTGGCTTTTCAGTTTCCCCATGAACTGCGTACGGGTACAGCCCAGGGCGGGGAAATCAAACAGGGCGACGTAAATATGGTGAGCCGAGCGCTTGCGTTCCGCCGCCGTGTTTTGCACCAAGCTCATGCCTGCAACACCACGGAAGGCCTCATCATAACGTCCGGCAATATCCCGGCGGCGTTGCGTGAAGGTCTCCAATTTATCCATCTGCGACAACCCCAGGGCGGCCTGGATATCGGTCATACGGTAATTGAACCCCAGGTTCTGCTGCTCGTAATACCAAGGGGCTGCGTCTTTCCCATCCATGGCTTGCTCTGGGTCCTCGAACCGGTCGTGATCCCGCATGATGCCGTGGGTGCGCAACTCCATCATCCGGGTATAAAGCTCTTTGTCGTTGGTGGTCACCGCACCGCCTTCACCGGTGGTGATGGGTTTGACGGGATGAAATGAAAACACCGCCATATCACTGTGCGCACAAGCGCCGACGGGGACGTCATCCTCCTCCGTCGCGCCAAGCGCGTGGCAGGCGTCCTCGATAACGACACAGTCTCCACAAGCACGGCGAAGAGCCTCCATGCCCGAACTGAGGCCCGCATAGTGCACCGGGATCACGGTCTTGATACCGGGTTGCTCCCGGCGCGCCCGTTCCACGGCCGCCGGCGACATGGACAAGGTATGGGGATCAATATCGCCAAGGGTGCTGTCCGCACCGCAATACACACCGGCGTTGGCGGAGGCGACGAAGGTCAGAGCGCTGGTCAAATTCCACTGTCCCGGTCCCAACCCCGCAGCCAAGGCCGCAATGTGCAAAGCCGCCGTACCGCTGCTCACCGCCACGGCGTACTTGGCGCCGACACGTTCCGCCAAAACCGCTTCGAACCGGGTGGTGGTTTCACCCTGGGTCAACCAGTCGCCCCGCAGCACCTTTTCAACGGCGCGGCAATCGTCGTCGTCGATGAAATGGCGACCGTAGCCGATAAAACCATCCTTGCTCAATTTGCGAATCCCGAAACGATCAAATTGGACGACCCCTAACACAAAGCCTGAGACGAAACTATGGCGGAAATCCCTACAATCAATGGGACGAGCCGCCCATCAACAACACTTGCACCGTGATCGCGGCCGCCAAAATCCAGCCGACAATCACCATCACCCGCGCGCCCCAGGCATAGCTTCGCTCCGTCGTGCGCGCGGCAGCGCGCCAAATGCTAATGAATACAAACCCGAAGTAGACGTACATAAACGCCACCCAGCCCAGCAGCGCCCACCCAGCCGTGCCTTCCGGCGCACCGTTGAGCATCAGCAAAAGAACCGAAAAAGCGACCAACTGCCCTGCGCCACCGAGCGCGCCCCACAGCCAAAACGCCGTCCCCAACGGCATGTCGCCGCGCCACAGGGCCAAAACGTCATACTTCCGCACGGGTTTGCCAGTAATGGACCTACCAGTATTGCTTGAATTTTCGGCCATGGGCTCTTTGCTTCCCAACCCTAATGATCCTATATTGATGCCATAAAAGCGGACACCAACAATAACCAAGTGAGCCCTGAATGGGAAATATCCTGATCATTGATGACGACCCGGATATCCGGGAACTTGTGAACGCACACCTGAGCAACGCTGGTCATAGCGTGCAGGAAGCGAAAAATGGCCAAGACGGCGTTGCCCAAGCGTCCAATGATCATCCCGACCTGATCATTCTCGACATCAATATGCCGGTCATGGACGGCACCCGCGTGATGCAGGCGTTGCGTGGTGACGAAAGCACCGCCAAGATTCCCGTCATCGCGTTATCGGTGATGTCCACGTCGGACATGCGCGATGATATGTACAATTTCGGCTGCGATGCCTACGTACTCAAACCCATCGATTTCGACGTCTTGCTGGGGCAAATCAAGTCCCTGATCCCCGCCTAACCAAAGTCTTCCTGTATCTGGATTTTTTTGAACACTTCGTTCAAACCCAAATCATTCTTGGTGTAGCGGATAATGCCGAGAATTTTGGTGACTTCGTTGCTGTGATCCGCCAAAGGCAGCCGGACGACATTGAGAAAATCACCGAATCCATCCATCTCTTCGGCGCCGTAGACGGAGAACACCGGCGCTTTTGTCGATCGTACGGATTCGAATCCTGAAACGATCCGTTCCGCCAGGGATTGAACGGGAAGGTCCATAGGCGTTTTGCCGGTCAACTCGACACCATGCAGGTTGCGCAGTCCCGACCCGTAATACCGGTACCGATAGACGGGCGCACCCATCTCTTCGACGCAATCCACCACCACTGTGGTCGGCAGCAGTTGATAAGGCAATTGCAGCATGTCGACTTCACGCCAAGACGGCCCCACACGCTTGCCTTTCAGAGTGCGCCAGTAATCCACGGCCTCACGCAAGTGCGCGGGCAGATCATCGTATTCCAAAGGAACTTCGCGAATGTACGCCAAACTGCAACCCCTTGAACGCAATCAAAGGCATTATTCCAAAACATGCTGAGCGCGTCCATGTGGTTTTATTTGAGGCTGCAGAGGGACTGATCTTGACCTTAACCCGGTCGCCCGTCGATGCGTGGGCGCATCAGGATTGGCGCGTACACCACCATAAACGCCAGAAAAGCGACGCACCATGCCAATCCCGAAATCATCACCCATTCCAACGTCAAGGAGGGAAAAGCGATCACCGCCAAACGCGCCAGTGCAGAGGCACTGACCAAAACATACGCCCCCACGGTGAGCGGCGCCGCATTGATCACCCGACCGGTGTGGCCCAGGGACGCGCGGCTCATGATACCCAGAATGTAAGTGCCCATGGCGCCGATGGTCAGAGCGTGCAACACGTCATTCGGCCGGAACAGATCGAACGCACCGAGCCCCTTCAACACGAGTCCCACCACCAGCCAACCATAGGCCAAGTGCAGCACCCACAAGATGGGGTTGCCCAATGTGCGGTGCCCTTGCCAACCCGCCAAACGCACCGCGTGCAATACACCGGCGATCAACGCGACGCCACCGGCAATCGGCGTTTCGAAAACCAGTTGGTCCGCCACCAATACAGCCCACGTGGCCCATAGCACAGCACGATCCAATTGGGGATTTTGACGAACCTTGATGGCCGGATCGCCATGCCCCAGATAGCTGGACGTGAAACTGGGGGTGACCCGCCCGCCCATCACAGCGATCAACACGATTATGGCATCTATACCCAGGACCAAGCCGCGCGCGCCCCAGTCCAGATCAAAAATGTCCACGTCCAAGATGCCAAGATGCGTCATAGCGTTGGCGGCGATCAACACCAGCAAAATGGGCACGAAGAGGAACTGCCGGCGGTGCTGGGGATCGATCAGGGGTCGGATCACGGTGGCGGTCAAAGCAATCAAAAACAACATATCGGCCGCAATCACCAAACCATAGGGGATGATCGCCTGGGTCCAGAACGCGACCCGGCCAATCAGCCACAGAGCAGCCAGCACCATCAACACCGGTCCCCGTGCGGCTTTGACCTTGGTCCAATTGGGCACCACGGTGAGAAAGAACCCTGCGATGGCGGCGGCAGCGAAACCAAACAGCATTTCGTGGCCATGCCACAGCACCGGATTGGCAACAAGAGCCATATCCATGTGTCCCGCAAACAGCCCAACCCACATCGGCACGCTGATCACGGCAAACAAGCCCGCCAAAAAGAAAAAGGGCCGGAAACCATAGTTGAACAGGGCGAAGTTGGAAGCCGGTTGCGGGCGGTCCGCGAAAGGATCTTCGATTTTGATGGTCGGGGGGGTGGTCATGGATCTCTGCTCCTTGAGGAACGGCGCGCATTTTGGCACACACGCACAAGCAAAACGCCCCGCCGATCACGAAGGTTTGGCGATGTGAGCCTTGTCACTGCGGCTCTCCCCCTGGCCACGCTATAGACCATACAAAACTTGGGAGTGTACGGGAAATGACGATGATCAAGTCCTGCCGAAAAACGTTGTTTTTTGCTCTGCTCGCCGCCGTTGTGGGGGCATGTGCGGGCACAAAAACACCCGAACCGACCGTATCCTTGAATCCGGCGGAAGTTACGGCCCATGACGAAGCCATTCGCCATTACCGTCAACTGGTTCAGGAGCATCCCGGTGAAATCGAAGGCGTCCTCGGCTTGGCGCGCAACCTGCGCTGGACGGGCCGGCTGGAAGAAGCGGATGGCGTCCTGGCGGATGCCCGTGTGCGCTTCAGTTCGGATGCGCGCTTCCTCGCCGAATTGGGCAAAATCCGCCTGACCCAAGGGCACAGTATCGAAGGGGTCGAATTGCTGTCGCGCGCCACCCAAGGCGAAACCCGCGACTGGCGGCTCTATTCCGCACTGGGTATCGGCAACGACTACCTGGAACGTTACGCCGCCGCGGAAGCAGCCTACAAAAAGGCCTTGGCGTTGTGCCCCGACGATGCGGCGGTGATGAACAACTTAGGAATTTCCCAGGCCTTATCGGGAAGACTTGACGAAGGCATAGAGACTTTGCGCATCGCGTTCAAGCAAGGCCCACACCGCGAAAAAATCAAACGCAACCTCACGCTGTTCGAAGGCGCGCGCGCACTTTGCGCCACCTGTTCGACCGATTACCTGAGACAAACCGGTGGTAAAATTCTGGCCGCAGGTTTGATGGGTACCGACTTAGAGGGCCCATGCGCACCCACCCGCCACTACACGGCTGCTTCATCACCGGTGATGACCGAACGGCTCGCATCCGATAGCGCGCCGCCTTCCATCAACATTAAGGTTTTCTTTGAGTTCGATAGCGCCATTCTCAAACCGGAAGCCCTGGACGTGCTCGACAACTTAGGAGCTGCGCTGACGTCCGAAGCACTTGAAGTTTACCGCTTTGAAATCGCCGGGCACACCGACGCTTTAGGAACAGAGATTTATAACCGGGAACTTTCAGAACGGCGCGCCCAGGCGGTACAAGAATATCTGATCATGATGTTCGACATCGATCCCGCACGCATTAAGGTGGTCGGATATGGCGAAAGCCGGTTGCTGGCCCGCGACAATCCCGAAGGCGACGTCAATCGCCGGGTTCAGGTGACGCGTCTGGAAAGGCTTTAGGGTCGTCCAAACCGTAGGTGCGTTTGACGATGTATATGGGGCGACTCTTGGTTTCGCGGAATATCCGCCCGATGTATTCGCCGAGCACGCCGACGGATATCAATTGCACGCCTCCGAAGAATAAAATCGCGACGATAATCGACGCATAACCCGGCACGTCCCGGCCGTAAATGAAAACTCTGAGTACGAGAAAAAATGCGTAGACCAAGGCAAAAAACGCCGTTGTTGTGCCGATCCAGGTCCACAACCTGAGCGGTGCGCTGCTGAACGAAAAAATGCCGTCCAGGGCGAAGCGCAACAACTTGAAGTAAGACCATTGGCTTTCGCCCGCTTGGCGCTCTGGACATTCGAACGGCACGCCGACCTGTTTAAACCCGACCCAGGCGAACATGCCTTTCATGAAGCGCGAATGCTCTCCCAAACGTTTCAGCGCCTCCACCACCACGCGGTCCATCAGGCGGAAGTCGCCCGCATCCGGCGGTAATTTGGTGTCGCTCAAGCGATTGAACACGGCATAAAAGCCCTGAGACGTCAGGCGTTTGAGCCAACCATCCTTGGTGCGCGACCGGCGCGCACCATAAACCACCTCGTAGCCTTCTTCCCATTTGGCGATGAAGTCGGGAATGACGTCCGGTGGGTGCTGGAGGTCCGCATCCATGGTGACCACGGCTGCCCCTTGGGCATGATCGATTCCGGATGTCAGCGCCGCCTCTTTGCCGAAGCCGCGAGAGAGATCAACAATCTTGATTGCAGGCTCGTCTTTTTGCCGGGCCAGGAGCAACGCCAAGGTGTCGTCCGTGCTGCCATCATTGATACAGAGAATCTCATAACTCTTGCCGGTGTCTTGCAGCACGGGCAGCAGCGTATCGAACAGCTCCGACACGCTCAGGCTTTCGTTGCGCATCGGCACCACGACGGACAATTCGATCGGTGGATCTTCGGATGGCGTCATGCTCATGGCGTATCAGTTTTGTCCCTTAAGACTCAAAGTCTTAGGCTTCGCACCGACAATGTCAAACCCCGATCGCAAATCCTTGATCACGGCCATACGCGCGCCACCGGCGAGGATCTCGCCAACCACCGGCGCCTGCACGGCATCGTCGTAACCCCAACGCGGCAGACAGATAAAAAAATCGGCCTCTTCGATATCGTCGACGATACGCGCCCGCGCATCCAAAAACGGCGCAGCGGACGGCTGGGGGCCGCACACATAGACCGTATACGGCTTTTCGCCCATGCCCATGTGCCGGGTCAACATCTTGGCCGCATCCTTGTAGCCGAGCGCCCAGTAATCGGTCTCAAAACGCCCTTCTGCGCCACGCAGACCGCCTGCAAAAGCATTGAACGAAGCGTACGTGTAAGGGAACAACTGAACCACCCGCACCGCCCCCATCGCCAGGCCAAAGGCGACAAACGCCGCGATCAATCCCAATGACGCCGGGTTCCGTTCCTCCAACCAAGCCCACAATGTAGCGAGCCCCAACGCCCCGATGATCGCCAGCGGCGGGAGAATGAACAGGAAGTGGCGTACGCCGTCGTAATGGGAACTGCCCGCCGCCAGGGCATAGCCCACAGGAATGAGGATGCCCATGTATATGACGCTTAATCCGAAACCCAAAGGCCGATCGCTGGCTTTGAGCGCACGCCACCACAACATCAAAGTCAGCGGCAACCCGGCCCCCGCAGCGAGCAGCAGAATTTCCGGCAGCTTGAGAGCAAAGTACGTAAACAGATAGTGCCAAGGCAGGCCGTCAGACGGGTAATACACGCCATCCAGCAACACATCGATGACGATGCTGAACCTCGTGGTTTCCACCAAAGCCACGAAGGCCATCAACAAAGGATTGGCCCAGGACGCCGGCCACAAGACGAAGGTCAGTACAAAGGCCGGAAGCAGCACCATCAAGATCGCGCCTGCGGCGCTGGCCAACTCGCTCACCCATCCCCGGAGCGTTTCACGTGCACGCACCCACACATAATGCTGGGTCAACAGCAAAGCCATGTAGCCGAGCAGCAACACCCCTCCGATACGAACCCCCATTGCAGCCCCTGCCGCAACGCCGGCCAACACCGCAACGTGCACTGGAATTTCGGGAAACGCCACGGCGGTGCGGGTGGCGAAATACAAGGCCCAGACGTACGCGGCAGCGAACGGGATATCCTTGACGTTGATGAAGGCGTGGCCTGCGAAGCTGGGAGTCACCGCCAACAGCAACAACGCCAGCAATCCAGCCCGCGCGCCGCCCAGATATCGGGCGAACCGCCAAGCCCCAATGAGCCCGGCCAATCCCGCAAGCGCGCTAAGCAGATGGCGGGTGTCCAAGGCAGAAAACGGCGAAAAACGCACCGCAAACTGCGCAATGGCGTCGAACAGCCCGCCGTACAGGCCTAAGTTCGCGTACGTAAACACCCGGTCGTCCGAAAACCCGCTTTCAATATAAGCGAGAATCAGATCACCGTAATGGCTCTGGAAATGATCGTCCCAGGCTAAACCGGGAATCCTGAACGCCGCCAGAACCGCGCCCAGCAACACCAACATCACAGCCCACGCGATGCGGTCATAAACAGGATGTCCTGGGGATTGCATGGTTGCCTTCATGCTTTGAAAGCTAGACCACAGACGCCAAAACCGTCCAGGCCCCATGGCTCAGCATCATGATTTGGGGAAAATCAGTTGTCGCCTTGCAATTCGGCCTGGGCCTGGGCTTCGGCGATTTTCTTGCGAACGTCGTCCATGTCCAGGGCCTTAAGTTGGCCGATCAGCTCATCCAGCGCTTCGGCAGGCAAAGCGCCCGGCTGAGCGAACACAAGGATTTGTTCGCGAAACGCCGCGACAGTGGGAATGGACTGGATGCCGAACTGCGCGGCAACCACCTGCTCGGCTTCGGTATCGACTTTGGCGAAGGTGACGTCTTCGTACTTGTCGGATGCGGCTTCGAAAATCGGACCGAACATCTTGCACGGCCCGCACCATTCGGCCCAGAAATCGATCAGGACGATATCGTTGTCTTCGATAGTGCTTTCAAGATTATCCGCAGTGAGCGCGATGGTCGCCATGCTGTCTTCCTTTTGCAAATCAACAGGTTCGCCGACACGGCCTCATGCTCACGCCGGATGCATCAATATTTAAGGTTTGGCGAATATAAGCGCCATCGCCTGCAATTACCAGCCCCTGAGAAAACTCCGGCGGGAAACCCGCGCCAAAGCAAGGTTTTTTAAGACATGCCGGTATAAGTCTTCGCACCGTCTTCATCGACGATGGGTTGGTCGCTTTCTTCGCTCGCTGCTGGCGAACTTTCATAGGACACGCGGCCGGGCGGAAGATGCACACTGACTTCCGTTCCCTGGCCCACCTCGCTTTCGATGACCAACCGGCCGCCATGCAATTCGGCGAGGTTGCGCGTCAGATGGAGCCCCAACCCCGTGCCCTCGTACTGGCGCGCAAGCGAACTGTCGACCTGGCCGAAGGGGCTGAGGACCTTGGGGATGTCGTCCTTGTCGATGCCGATTCCGGTGTCTTTGACGGACAAAATCATACCGCCCCGTCCATCCAAACGCGCACCCACGGTGATCTCTCCACCACGCGGCGTGAATTTCACCGAATTCGACAGAATGTTGATGAGTATCTGTTTGATACGCCGTTCGTCGGCGACCAATTGCGGCAGGTTTTCCGTGATCGTGTTGGTCAAGGCCAGACTCTTCTTCTTTGCCCGTTCGTTGACCAGCCGCATACAGGATTCCACCACACTAAAGATATCCACTTCCTCCTCGCGCAGTTCCAACTTGCCCGCTTCAATGGCGGACACGTCGAGGATGTCATTAATCAGCTTGAGCAAATGCTCGCCCGAATCCTTGATGTGGCTGGCGTAGTCCAAGTAGGTCTGCTCTGCGATCTTGCCGAACATTTCGTGCCGGATGATATCTGAAAAGCCGATCACGGCATTCAGCGGCGTGCGCAATTCATGGGACATATTGGCAAGGAATTCGGACTTGGCGCGGTTCGCCATCTCTGCGCTTTCCTTGGCTTCATAGAGCTCTTGAGTACGCGCCCGCACGCGACGTTCCAGAACATCGTGCGCTTCCTGTAGGGTTTCGCGTTCACGCTTGCGTGCCGTGATGTCCTGAGCCACAAGCATCAAACGGTCCTCGTCTTCGAACGCGATCACCTCCCCATCGAGCAAATAATCGCGCACTTCGCCGGTCTTGGCTTTCAGTTTCGCATCGAAAGCGCGGACGTGGCCGTGCGCGGTGATTTCGGCGATGAGCCGTTCCCGATCCTCGGGCTCCGCCCATATGCCCAGTTCCTCGGCGTTTTTGCCAATCACGTCCTCGCGCGCAAACCCCAAGTTTTCCAGCCATTTCTCGTTGACGTCGTGATGCACCCCCGTCTCCAGGCCGGAAATCGCCACCAGCGCCGGACTTGCGCGAAACGCCAGAGAGAACTGCTGCGCGGCGCGAGCGCGCTCCTGTTCCGCGAGGATACGAAGCGTCACGTTGTTGCCCGTACCCCGATAGCCTTTGAAACCGCCATTCACATCGAACACGGGCACACCGTTAATGCGGATATACGCTTGTTTGTTGCCGGCCCTTAAAGCGTAAATGAAATCGTGAAACGGCTTGCGGGCATCCAGGTCCTTGATGTGATCGGACCACTTGTCGTCATCGGTTTCAAAGCTCCGGTCGACCATATCCAAGCGGGACTTGCCCAAAGCGTCCTCGATCCGGATGCCCAGCACGTCCTCCATCCGGGAGCTGAAATATGTAAAGCGATGCTGGTCGTCCGTCTCCCACAACCATTCGGATGCGGCTTCGAGAAAATCCTGCATACGGCTTTCACTGTCGCGCAATGCCAGTTCGGCTTGTTCACGCTCTTCCACTTCGCGCTGTTTTTCATGGTACTGGCTGGTCATGATGCCGTCGGCGCGGCGCACGATCAGGTAAAGCACTAAGAACAGCAATCCAAACAGGATCACCAACACGGCCAGGAGTTCGCCCGTCAAAGCCGCGATTTTTTCCTTGGTGACGGTGACATCGGAAAAAACCTCCAACACCCCCACAATCTCGCCCGCGAAATAGATCGGCACATAGCTGGCGACCACATCGCGATCCGTTACGGTTCCCTCGAAGGCATTGAACTGAGCGCGAAACAGCAAGGAGCTGGCGACATCGCCGGAACGCGCGGCCAGAAAGCCGCTGTTGGCCGAATGGTCTTCGCCCAATCGCGCCTGCTCGGACGAATAGACCGTCTTTCCGTCCAGGAGGAACACCTCGATTTTCAAGACATCCAATTCCGCAGTGGCGAGACGGAAGTAAAAATTGATCTTCTGGTAGTCTTCGCTAGCAACGAGTTCTTCGGCAGACTTGCCGACCGCGCGATCAAGGAACTGTTTGAGGCTTGGGCCCAACGTGTTGGCAAAAGAGCGCGCCAGAGAGGCGTTGCGCATTTCCGTGTTGCTGACCAGTTCTCCGGTCAGCCGGTCATGAATGACGAAACCCAAGGCCGAACTGACCAATATAATGGTGATGGCGCTGGCGACGGTGAAATGGCGGACCAGGCTATACATCATCGCGCGCATTCTCCAACTCCCGGTTAAAGCCGGGCAATAACCAGTCCATATACGTTTTACACTTCCCCACCATTTGCACCCAGATTATGTCACCCGTTTTCGGACCTTTGGGCTGGACGCGCATTCCGCTCACAATATCACAGTCGCCCGTCGGCGCAAATTAAGCCTTAGTATTTAAGTCAAGTAAATGCACAACAAAAAACCCCGCACGATTACCGTGCGGGGTTTCATTTGCCTGGTGGAAAACCAGATTATTGGGTGCCGCTCTGCGCCGGGGCCGCTGGAGCCGCCGGAACCGCCGGCTGCACCGCGTACGGATAAGCGTATGGCGCATAACCATATCCACCATAGGGATAACCATAACCACCGTAGGGATAACCGCCCCAGCCGGGATAACCGTAACCACCGTATGGATAGCCGCCCCAGCCGGGATAGCCATAGCCGCCGTACGGATAGCCGCCCCACGGGCCGCCACCCCAAGGACCGCCCCAACCATCGTCGAACCAGTTCCAGAAAAACGCATCGGCGTCATTGGGCATGGCGAACAGCGCAAACACGGCAACCGTCGCCGAAGCGAGAAATACAGAGACTTTTTTCATGTCTAACTCCCTCCCTGGCCAGCGCCCGCTTTGGATAAAGTGCGGACCGCTGGAGTCATTACACTTAAAACTCAAGTCACAAATCGGGTGTGGACCATCCACACCAACAAAAATTATACATTAGAAATATCTAATTAAAAAGGGTTTGGCACGGATTCCGTGTGCGCCTGGAGTTTTCTTCCACCTGTTTGAATCCAAACAAGAATCCCGGCCAGTCACCGGGCCGGGATTATGATTGTTCTGTAACGCTCCAAAATCGGAAAGCGCATTGAGGGGTTGTGTCAGGTCGAAACGGCCTCGTTCAACTCGGCGCTTTCGCGCCGGTGCTGGGCCATGCCCTTGAGCAAAGCCACCAGGATCGCACCCGCGCCGGTGAACAACGCCAAGGCCAACATGCCGAAACTGATGGCGGAAAGAAGTTCGCTCAACTCCGCACTGAGGGTCGCGATCAGGCCTAAATCCGACAGATAAACCGGCACCTTGAAAAAACGGCTGACCAGCACGATCAACATGATGATAGCCATGATCAATTTGACCACCCAGTCCTTGACGTAAGTCGTGCCGATGGCGCCGATCTGCACGCCGAACAGCGACCCCGCCAAGATAATCATCGACAGGCGGATATCGACAAAGCCGTCCCAGGCGTACAACAACGAACCCCCCGCGCCCATGACGAACGCGATCACCAGTTCCGTGGCCGACGCCATGATCGCCGGCACGCCCAACACGTACATCATCGCCGGGACGCCGATAAAACCACCCACCGCGATGCTGGCCGCCAACATGCCTGTGGCGAAACCCAACGGCGCGATGAACAGCACGGAAACGCTTTTGCCGCCGAGCGACTTGAAGCTCATCATGGTGCCGGGAATGTGCACCGACTGAACCCATTGCGCCAGACGCGGGGTTTTGTGCTCCTGTTCGCCACCGACGTGATGACGGCTGCGCAACGCGTCGCGCAGCACGAACCCACCGACGATGGCCAACACCACCACGAAGATGGCGGACACATACAAGTCGGTGCCGGTATCTCCGAAAGTTTCGCGGATTTTGGTCATCTGGCTCTTGCCGACAAACACCCCGATTTCCGCAAACACGCCCATGATGAGACCCAACTTGACGTCCACCTGGCCGTACTTTGCGCGCTTGATGGAGCCCACCAAGGCCTTGGGGAACTTATGCGCCATGTTCGACGCCACGGCGACAATGGCCGGTGCGCCCATGCTCATCATCGCAGGCGTCAGAACGAACGCGCCGCCCGAGCCGATGAAACCGCTGACCATGCCGCCGACAAAGCCGACAAGAAACAAAATCACAACGGTGACAGGGGTGAGGTCGAGGAATTGAATGGCCTCCATGAGGCGTCTCCTTAAGTCTTCTTTTTCTTGTTCCACCGCAAGCCGGGTTAGCCGCCACGCACCACCAGGACCGAACCCTTGGAGGCGTTGATCACACGTTCGGCCTTGGAGCCGAACAGAATTTGGCCGATACCGGTGCGCCCGAAGCTGCCCAGAACGATCAGACAGGCTTTGCGTTCCCGGGCGACGCGAATGATGGTTTCGTCCGCAACGCCTTCGGCGACGATGCCTTCGGCGCGCAGGCCTTGCTGACCCAAAAAATCGACCACGCGTTCAACGATCGGCCGGGCCTCGTTTTGACGCCGCTCGGAATGCGACGGCACCTTGACCGACAGCACGCCGATCAATGAACCGGTCGGCTTGGCAAGCTCCGCGGCCGTAACGGCGGCGGCGTCGCTGTAGCGCGACCCATCGGTCGCCAACACCATGGATTTCCACATTTCCGCTTCTTCCGGCACCACCAGCACACCGCAGGGCGCGTGGCCGATGACCTTGGCGGTGGCGTCACCCAACATCAAGCGCGCCAGACCGCGACGGCCGCGACGGCCCATGATGATCAGGTCGGCGGCAAAGGAACGCGCGGTGTCCACGATCACTTCATAGGGGTCGTCCCCTTCCAGCAAATCGACGGTGACCTCGACCCCAGCTTCCAAAGCCCGGCGTTCCACGTCGGCCAGATGGGCGGCGGCTTTCTTTTCCATTTCCTCATCGGCCTGAGGGCCCATGAAGCCGGTTTCCGTGTAACGGATAATCGCCGAAATCACGTGCAGCTTGGCTTCGTGCTGGGCGCACAGTTCAATCGCGATCTTTTCCGCGCCGATGCTGTATGTCGAACCGTCGGTGGGCAACAAAACCTTTTCCACCCGACCGACCGGCGACAGTTGTGCTGGTGCCATGTATGCGTCCTCCATCGTCCCGAACTCTCCTTGGTCCATTCAAACGGTTAACGCTTGGCCGTCAAGCCCACCGATTCCCAGAAACGGTCGGTGAACAAGCCGTGGACGATGGAAAACACGAAGGCGATGCCGATAGGCACCAGGAAGAACATCTTGGTTTCGCCCGCATTGGTCATTTCCGCCATGTGACGGATATCCGCGCCGTAGCGGTACAGCAAGTAATAGAGCAACGCGCTGAGCACGCCTAAGAAGGTCACGGGTCCAATGCGTTTGCGGGCGCGGCGCCAGCGGCGCGCGCGGATGGCGCGGGTGCGCAGCGGCGCGCGGCGGGGCCGGATGCGTTGGATGGCGGCGGAAGCGCGTGCAATCATGGGGCAATTCCTGTCAAATTTGGAAAACCGGCTCATCGGCATTCCATGGAAGAATACCGCTGCACAGATCGAATTTTCTTAGGCCGGGGGTGATCTAGTCCGTGCCGTGTCGGCGAAAAACGAAAAATACGTTTGAACTTGAAATATCAGCGCTCGACTTGGCGCGGAATATGCCGCAATGAGTCCGTGACAGCCAATGAATAATGTTTTACTAATATTCCTAAATGGAATATAAAAATTTGCCCGACTTGCGCGGATGGTCGGCGCTGAAAGCGGTTATAGAACGCGGCAGCCTATCGGCGGCGACCGCCGCCTTGAACGTCGGTCAACCGGCGGTCACCAAGCGCTTGCGCGCCCTGGAGGCGTGCTACGGTCTGCCCCTGGTTGAGCGCGTCGGCGGACGCATGCGGCTCACCAAGGCCGGGGAAAAGGTCTATCTGCTGGCGGTGCAGACCTTGGACCGCCAATTGGCGCTGCGCCAGGAATTGCAAAATCTCGCCCGTGGTCAGTCGACATTGCGTTTGGAATCGACCATCGCCATCGGCGAACACTTTTTGCCGCAACTGTTGCTGCGTTTCGCGGAACGGTTCGATCAATACAAGATCGAAAACCGCCTGGTCTACAGCCGCCAGATGCAGTCCAATCTCGCCAACCGGGTGTCCGACTTGGCGTTGATGGAACGCGCGCCCGACCACCCGGATCTGTTGGTGCAAAAATGGATCGACGACGAACTGTGGCTGGTGTGCGGCCCTGGCCACCCGCTGGCGAACGCAGAAAGCGTACCGATCGATCGGTTGGGTGACCTCACCTACGTCTTGCGTGAAAAAGGCTCATCGCCGCGCACGGATTTGGAGGAAAGCCTTGCGCGCGCAGGTATCGGGGAGCTCGATGTGGTTTTGGAGGTGGGCTCCACCGACACCTTGGTGGAAGTTCTGTTGCCCGGCCAACACGCAAGCTTCCTGCCGCGCTTCGCGGTCGCGCGCGCGGTCACGGAAGGCAAGCTCCACCGTCTGCACGTCCCAGGTTTTCATATTTTGCACACGCTTTGGATTGCGCGTCACCGCGACAACATCGACAACCCCGCCGCCGACGCCTTCATCTCCGTGATCCGCGATGTCAAGTCGCCCATATGATCACAAGGCTGGCCTCACCCGGCGGCGCCGAACCAGAATTCCATGCCATTTTTGAGAAACTCGTCGTAGCGGATGTAGTGCGATCCGTCGCAAGAGAAGTTGAGCGCCACCAGCCCGTTGCACAAGTTCAATGAGCCCCCGCGCAGATAGATGTTTTCATCGGCGAAGCGCAGTTCGCGGAACATTTCAAATATCGGCTTGATGGCGTCCGCCGGAACCGTCGCCCGGTCCGTGTATGCGCGGTGCGGGTAGGCCATGCACGTGCTCGGGTCCATCAGATCGTCAATATCGAGGATACGGTAACTGAACGGATTGTCCACGTGCCAGATGGTCGCGCGCGAACTGGAAAACATCAGCTTGCCGTGAAACACCCCGTGATGGGTCATCAGTTCCACCATCATCGGCAACACCACATCCAGGTTTTGATCCAACATGCTTTCCGCGCGTTGCTGCTGGAACAGGTTGGAGCGGATGGACGGGTCGCCCTTGATTTGGCGCCAGGATTGGGTTTCTTCGTATAGACCCTCGGTCACCGGCAATTCGCGCAAGTCATAATCCGCACCCAGAAAACCGATGTGCACGCTGTCCTCGTCACGGATCAAACGGATCGCGGTCAAAGACGGGCGTTTGGAATTGCGGCTGATGTAAGCTTCCGACAAGCGGAAGTTGGTGGTGCCGAGAATCCCTTGCATGTAGGGCCGTTTGGAGCGATCCCGCCCGAAGTGCGCTTCGTCCGGGCCGTGACGGGTGATGTTGGCAACGATCTGCACACCTGCCGCATCCATGACGTAGAGGTGCTTACAGTCAGGAATTTCATCAAGCGCCTGGGTCAGGCGGGCTTCCAACGCCGCGCGATCAGCCATCAACGGCACGCATTCACGCGACAGCCTGCGCATGGCGCGGCTGATCATGGACGTCAGCATTTCGCGCTGCTTGAGAATCGCAGTGCGCAACGTAGTGGGTGCGGGCGCTTCCATAGTCACGGTTCATCCCCCATGGCGTGAATCGCTTCCCCTACCATGACGGATTCCGCCGACAAAACCTAGCCCCGAACTTTAAGAGGACTTTTGGGACGCCAGCTTTTGCGGTCACTCAACCGTCAGCGGATTGAAAGGCCCAGGTCACACAGCTCCTTACACCAACGGCCCCGTCACATAGACTTTCACGCGCAAGCCCCCATGGGACACCGGCGTGCTTTCGTGTGCGAACGCCAAGCCGGTGGCGTTCGCCAAGCTGTCCGTCGCCGTCACCAGCCCCACACGCCAACCACAGAAGCGTTCCGTCAACGTTTGGCCCAGCGCTTGATACAAGGCTTTGAGTTTTTTCGCATCGCCGATACGCGCGCCATAGGGCGGATTGACGATCACCAGACCGGGTTTCTCACATGGCGGTTTCAACTCACTGACCGGCTGTTGGCGAAATTCCGTGAAGTCTTCCACGCCCGCGCGCTTCGCATTGGCTTGGCTCATACGGATCGCGCCGGCGTCCCGATCAAAACCGAAGAAGCGGCTCGCGGGTGTCTTCGTCAAGCTCGCTTCGCACATCTGCGTCCAAGCTTGTTCATTGAAGGTGGCTAACTGTTCAAATGCAAAGCGCCGCGACCGTCCGGGCTTCAAGCCCACCGCGATTTCCGCGGCCTCGATCACGAAGGTGCCCGATCCGCACATGGGATCGAGCAAAGGCTCGTTCCCATCGTATCCGCATTGACGCAGAAACAGAGCCGCCAAGGTTTCGCGCAGAGGTGCTTTGTTGACGGCTTCCTTATGACCGCGCTTGTGCAACCCTTCGCCGGAAGTGTCGATGCTGAGCGTGCAAAGATCGTTTTGGATACGAGCCTTGACGGTGATGTCCGCGCCCGGCTCAATCGGCACGCCCAAGGTGTCGCGGATCGCGTTTTCGATCCGTTGGACGGCCGCACCGGAATGATAGATCTTGGATTTTTTGCACGACGCTTCGACGCGCACCGGAACGTCGGCACGCAAAAAATCAGCCCACGGAAATTTGCGCACGCGCTTATCCAATTGCGCCAAGTGCGGCGCGCGAAATGCGCCGATGCGCACCAAAACCTTGCTGACCCCGCGCAGTTCCAAGTTGGCGCGCCAGACCTCCGCCCAATCGCCGAACACCGTGACGCCACCGCGTCCCGCCTTGGGCTTCTTGAACCCTTTCTCCACCGCTTCCTGGGCGAGCAAACGCTCCAACCCCGGTACGGTGACGAGAAAAATTTCGAGATCTCTATCCGTCGTCATGGCGCAGACTTAACGCGAGGCCATCCCATCGCCAAATGAAAAAACCCGTCCCCATGAAACCCGGCGCATTTATGAAACTGGACGCAGGCGATGCCCGCAACCTTTGCTGCCTTGAAAACCCGGTGCCGTTTTCCAAAATCATGGGCATGACCAAACTCCTCATACCCAAAGCCTTGGTGCTACGAGCCTTGGTGCTGCTTTCTCTCCTGATGGGAGGGTCCGCATGGGCCTCGGACAGCGCGCATTCAACGCATCTCGACGCCCTGTTCGCCCAACTCAAGGCTGCCCCCAACGAACAAGCTGCTTACGAAATCGAACAAAAAATTTGGGTCGCGTGGACCACACCCGATGACCCTGAGCTTGCCGAGCTCATCTCTCAGGTTCTCGCGGCCCGGCGCACAGCCAATTATACGAAAGCCTTCGCTATCCTAAACGATGTGGTTCAGCGCTGGAGCGATTACGCCGAAGGCTGGAACCAACGCGCCATCATCCATTTTGAAACGGGCGGCTTGGAACAATCCCTGAGCGACATCGCCAAAACCCTGGAACGCGAACCCCGCCATTTCGGCGCCCTGGCGGGACGGGCCCTCATCTACCAGCAACAAGGCAACCAGCCCCTGACCGTCGAAAACGTTTTGGCGGCCATGGAACACCACCCTTATGTGGGCGTGCGCGGACTGATCCCGGGATTGATGCAGGGCGATACACTCAACTAGGGTCAGGGCCCGCAACAGTCACACCCCAAAACAAAAGGGCCAGGCCCGGTAAGGCCCAACCCTTTGGAAGAATGGTGCCCAGGGGCGGATTCGAACCACCGACACGCGGATTTTCAATCCGCTGCTCTACCAACTGAGCTACCTGGGCATAAGAGACCCGGCGCGAAAGGCCGGTGCGTTGGTGAGGCCCGGTTTATAGGAAATTCCAGGGGGTCTGTCCAGCGTCACGGACGCTTTTTTTGCACGTTGATGTCACTCGTCATCGCCGTAGCTGTCGTCGAAACCGGGCACTTCTTCGGTGGGGATGCGATAGCCCTCCCCCAACCATTTGCCGAGATCAATGTCCGCGCAGCGTTTGGAGCAAAAGGGCTTGTAGTCCGCGCTCGCAGGCTTAGAGCATATGGGACATTTTCCGCCTTTGTCCGCGGCTTTGGTCTTCAGTTTCACCACTTTGTCGTCGTTCATGTCTTAACCTTTCCTAGGGCTTTTCCTAGGGCCTTCCTTCGGGCCTTTCCGAGGGCTCAATCTGGAATTGACCGTGGACCATGGTATCGTCCGCGATCAATTCCAACGGTTGACCCAGCTTATCCGCGACTTCCGCAAGAGCCCCCGCGCCCTGATCTTTCAGCGCCAGCACCACATAGGAAGAGGCGCGTAACGCCGGAATCAACGACGGCTGGGCCCAAACCTCCGCCAGCACCCGGTCCAAGGCCCGATACCCCACCGACAAAGGGGCCTCGGCGCGGGTCGAACCGCACACCGGGCACGAGGCCAGCAATTGGGAACTGAGCGGCGGGCGGCGGCGCGGGCGGGTGATCTCAAGCAACCCACCCTTGGTCGTGCCCAAAACCTGGGGGCCTGCGGGGTCCGTGCCCACGGCTTCTTTCAACGCCGTGACCACGCGGCCCGGGCCGTCCTTGCCGGACATGGAAAGATAATCGATCACAATCAACCCCGCCAGATTGCGCAATCGCATTTGACGCGCCGCCTCTGCCATGGCTTCCAAATTGGTGGCAAGCGCAAGATCGCTGCCGCGCCCGCCTTTGGACGCCCCGCCTGCATTCACGTCGATGGCGGTCAACGCGGCGGTTTCTTCGATGATCAACGAACCGCCACCCGGCAGCATCACCACCGGGCTCAAAAGAGACTCGACCGCATCGGCCACGCCCAAAGTCTCGAACACATCCGTCCCGCCCGGATGGCGTTCGACCCCGTCCTTGGGCAACGCGCCCAACTTGTCCAGCTCCGCCTCCACATGAGCGGCGGTTTCGGGATCATCGGCGACGATTCTCGCCAGTCCCCCATGACCGTTTTCCATGAGGAACTGCACGGCGGGCGGTACATCGCCGCTGAGCAGCGCGGGCGCCGTGGCATTGCCGGCATTCTCTTCCAGCTCTTCCCAGCGGGCATGCAACAGCGCAATCTCCGCCTGCACGGCTTTGTCTCGCACGCCCCGGGCGGCGGAGCGGATCACGCAGCCGTCTTTGCCCGACAAATGCCCCGACAGCAGGGCGCGCAGACGGCCCCGTTCCGCATTGTCGTCGATGCGCTTGGACACGCGGATGCCGGGGTCACCCGGCGTCAAGACCATCAAAGCGCCGGGGATGCTGATCCGGCGGGTCAGTTTCGGCCCTTTGTCGTCGCGCGCGGCGGCGGTGATCTGCACCATCACGGCCTGGCCTTCGTGCACATAATCGGAAATGCGGTCGCGGAGCGTCTCCCCCCCGGTATGTTGTTGCGGGCGGGTTTCCGCCAAAGCCAAGAAGCCATCCCGCTCAGCGCCTAAATCGACGAACGCGGCTTCCAGGGTGGGCACGACCTTTTTCACGCGCCCCAAAAACACGTCGCCGACCAGCCCCGTGGTTTGACCGCGGTAAATGGCGAAGTCCTTGAGCACACCATCCGCGTCCGTGCGCGCGATGCGCGTTTCGCCGGGGCGGACACGGATGATGAGGGTACCGAGCGCCATCGGACCACTCCCCTAAATTAACCCGGGCGGATGTACGCCCAGGCCCTTGAGTGCACCCGCAACGTCATGCACCGCCAGCCCCACCACGTTGGCGTAGGACCCATGAATGCTTTTCACGAACGCGCCCGCGCGGCCCTGGATGGCGTAGGCTCCGGCCTTGTCCCGCCATTCGTCAGAGGCGATGTAGCCGTCGATCTCTTCGCGGCTCAGACGCTTGAATTCGACTTTTGTGGTGACAGCCTTGACCACGCGTCCAGAGGGCGCGATCACCGCCAACCCGCCAATAACCTTGTGCGAACGCCCGGACAACAACTCTAAAAAGCCCCGCGCCTGGGCCTCGTCCGTGGCCTTGCCCATGATGCGCCGGCCCACGCACACCACGGTGTCCGCGCCGATGACGCAAGCGTCCGGGTGGTTATTGAAGATTTCCTCGGCCTTGGCTTCGGCTAGACGACGCGCCATGTCGATGGGGCGCTCGTTTTTCAGCGGGATTTCGTCGATTTGGGCGGGGAGGATTTGATCGGGCGTCACACCGATCTGCGCCAGAAGCTCGACGCGCCTGGGCGATGCGGACGCCAGTATCAAAGGAACGTGACCGGTCAAGCTGAGACGTACCCCTTCCCCTCGGCCCCTGCCCTTATGGCCGGATCGCCGATATCGCCGATATCGCCGTCAGTTTACTGGTAACGGTCTTATTTGTAACGGAAAGTGATGCGGCCCTTGGTCAGGTCGTACGGGGTCATTTCCACCGTGACCTTGTCGCCGGCGAGCACGCGGATGCGGTGCTTGCGCATCTTGCCTGCGGTGTGCGCCAGGATTTCGTGGCCGTTTTCCAACTCAACGCGGAACATGGCGTTGGGCAACAGTTCGGTGACAACCCCGGAAAATTCGAGAACTTCTTCTTTAGCCATCAATATCTCTTATGTTTCAGCCCCTGAGCCTTGTTTGGGGCGGCCCCATAAAGGCCACTTCCACCCCAAAGGTCAAGTTTTTTCCCGCAGTTGCGCCAGATTTACGTGAAAAACCGACTCAAACCCCCGCCGCGCCGGGCAGCGGGAACGCGTCCTTGATGCGCTCCATCAACTCGTCGCGCACCTTGCGGTACGCTTCCAGGCGTTCTTCACGCGAGCCTTCGACCACGGAGGGGTCGAAGGTGTGCCAGAATTCCAACTCACACGCCATGTAGCGCGTTAAGTCCACGGCCTTGTGCTGGGCCTCGGGCGACAGCGATACCACCATGTCGAAGGAACTGTCTTCCAAGTCCTCGAACGTCTTGGCTTCGTGTTCGGAAATATCGATGCCGACTTCATCCATTACTGTGATGGCGAAGCCGTCCACGTCCTTGGCGCGCACGCCCACGGAATCGACGAAGATGTCGCGGCCATGAAAATGACGCAGGATCGCCGCCGCCATGGGAGAGCGGATGGAATTCATGGTGCAGGAGAAGAGAACCGCGCTCGGCAACGACATGCGCCCCCCTACCCCTTGATGTGCAGAACGCACACCAGGGTGAACAGGCGGCGCGCGGTGTCATGGTCCAACTCGACCTTGTCCTTCAGGCGTTGCTCCAACACTTCGGAGCCGTCGTTGTGCAGCCCCCGGCGCCCCATATCGATGGCTTCGATCTGCGACGGGCTGGAGGACTTGATCGCTTTGAAATAGCTGTCACACACCATCAGGTATTCGCGCACGATGGCGCGAAACGGCGACAACGCCAGCATGAAGCGCTTGATCGGCTGGTCATCCGCGGCTCGGATGTCGAAGGCCAGACGGTTTTCTTCGATGGACAGGTGCAGGATGTAGGGACCCTCGGGCCCGGCCAGCAACTTGAAGTAATTGCTTTCCAGAAGATCATAAACGGCGACCTTGCGCTCGTGCTCCACCTGTGCGCTGCGGTTCACCACCGTCGCTTCGTCGAGGAAGATTTCCTGAATGCAGGCCTTTTCGTCGGACATGACGTCCTCCACCCCGTTTATTTGTTCAAGCGGATGGAGACCGACAGGCCGTGGGCCTGCAAACCTTCGGCCTCGGCCAACTTCACCGCCGCCGGGCCGATGTCGCCCAAACTGTCGGCATCGCAGCCGATAAACGTGGTGCGCTTCATGAAGTCCAACACGCCCAGCCCGGAAGAGAACCGCGCGGTGCGCGATGTGGGCAATACGTGGTTGGGCCCGGCGACGTAATCGCCGATGGCTTCGGGCGTGTGGCGGCCTAAGAAAATCGCGCCCGCGTCGCGAACCTCTTCGGCCATCTGATCGGGCTCCGCCACCGCCAGTTCCAGGTGTTCCGGCGCGACCCGGTCGACCAGGGACACACCTTGCTTCATCAAGTCGTCCACAGTGATGACCACGCCGTAGTCCCGCCAACTGGCGCGCGCGATCTCTTCACGCGGAAGTGTTTTCAGGTGGCTTTCCACCGCCTTTTCCACTTCGTCGGCGAAGGCCTTGTCATCGGTGATGAGGATCGATTGCGCGGCGGTATCGTGCTCGGCCTGGCTGAGCAAATCGGCGGCGATCCAACCGGGATCGTTCTCGCCGTCCGCCACCACCAGGATTTCGCTGGGCCCGGCGATCATGTCGATGCCGACAGTACCGAACACCTGGCGTTTGGCCGCCGCCACGTAAGCATTGCCGGGGCCGACGATCTTGTCCACCGGCTTGATGGTTTCGGTGCCATAAGCCAGCGCGCCCACGGCCTGCGCGCCGCCGATGCGGTACACTTCCGTCACGCCCGAAAGCTTCGCTGCCGCCAGCACCAACGGATTGACGATGCCGTCCGGCGTCGGCACCACCATCACCAGGCGCTCCACGCCTGCGACACGCGCGGGCATGGCGTTCATCAGAACGGACGACGGATACGCCGCCAGACCGCCCGGCACGTAAAGGCCCGCAGCACCGATGGCGGTCCAGCGATAGCCCAGGCGCACACCGTTGTCGTCGGTGTAGTCGTCCATTTCCGGCAATTGGCGTTCGTGAAAGGCTTCGATGCGCTCCGCCGCCAGTTTCAAGGCGTCGAACAAGTCCGGCTCGATCTCGGCCGTGGCCGCATCCAGTTCATCCGCCGTGATGGCGAGGTCAGATGCGCTCAAGCTCTGGCGGTCGAATTTGTTGGTGTAGTCCACCACCGCCGCATCGCCGCGCGCCTTGACGTCGGCCAAGATGGCGCTGACCGCCTCAACGACGTCCACGTCGGCTTCGCGCTGCACCCCCAGGACTTCCTGAAACTGAGCCTCAAAATTCGCATCCTGGATATCAAGCCGCTTGGGCATCGAGAGCCTCCCGGAATTTTTCGATCCACCCGCCGATTTCATCGGGGCGGGTTTTCCATGCGGTGCGATTGACCGCCAAGCGCGAGGTGATTTCAGCGATGGTCTCAACCTCCACCAGACCGTTGGCCTTAAGGGTCGCACCGGTGGAGACCAGATCGACAATGCGAGAACACAGGCCCATTTGCGGAGCCAGTTCCATCGCGCCGTTGAGTTTGATGCATTCCGCCTGCACACCGCGCTGGGCGAAGTGCTTCTGCGTGATCACCGGATACTTGGTCGCGACGCGCACGTGGGACCACGTGCTGGGGTCATCTTCTTCGCCCAGTTCCTTGGGCTCCGCGATGGACATGCGGCAATAGCCGATACCCAAATCCAAGGGTGCGTAGATTTCGGGATTGTCGAATTCCATCAACACATCCGCGCCCGCCACGCCCAACTGCGCCGCGCCGAAGGCGACGAAGGTGGCGACGTCGAAGCTGCGCACGCGAATGATTTCCAGATGATCGTGATTGGTGGCGAATGAAAGCTTCCTCGACTTCGGATTATCGAAGTCGGCTTCGGGCTCGATCCCCACCGCGCGCACGATGGGCATCACCTCTTCGAGGATGCGGCCCTTGGGCAGCGCCAAGACCAGTTTGTCTTTCGCAGATGCACTCACGATCTTTACTCCACGTCCGGGCCCCCAACGGGCAGCCGGAAAAGCGGCATATATAAAGGGTTTTCGGGCGGGTTTCCAGGATTTTACGGTGCGCCGGCGAGAACCAGATCAGCCGCGCACACGCTCGATTTGTGCGCCGCACGCGGCCAGTTTTTCTTCCAGACGCTCATAGCCCCGGTCAAGATGGTAGACGCGATTGATTTCCGTCTCCCCTTCGGCCACCAGTGCGGCCAACACCAGGGAACTGGACGCGCGCAGATCCGTCGCCATCACCTGCGCGCCGGACAGCTTTTCCACGCCCCGCACGATGGCGGAGCGGCCATGCACGTTGATGTCCGCGCCCATGCGCGCCAATTCCGGCACGTGCATGAAGCGGTTTTCAAAAATCGTTTCGGTGATCATCGACGCGCCTTCGGCGACGGAGGCCAGCACCATCATCTGCGCCTGCATGTCGGTGGGGAACCCTGGGTAGGGTTCGGTCATCACGTCGAAACCCTTGATGCGGCCGTTTTTGCGGCTGACGCGCAAGCCGCCCTCGACCTCTTCGACATCGACGCCGGCGCTTTTGAGCACATCCACCACCCCTTCGATCAGGTCGATACGCCCGCCCTTGAGAACCACGTCGCCCCCGGTGACGGCGGCGGCCACGGCGTAGGAGCCCATTTCGATGCGGTCCGCCACCACGGCGTAATCCGCACCGTGAAGCTTCTCGAGCCCCTGAACCTTGAGTGTGTCGGTGCCGATGCCCTCGATCTTCGCGCCCATGGCGACCAGACAATGGGCCAGATCCGTGACCTCCGGCTCGCGTGCAGCGTTGGCGATCACCGTTTCGCCCTTGGCCAGGGTCGCGGCCATGAGGATGTTTTCGGTGCCGCCCACCGTGACGTTGGGAAACAGCACATGCGCCCCCACCAAACCGTTCGGAGCTTTGGCGTCCACATAGCCTTCGGACAGTTCGATGTCCGCGCCCAAAGTCTCCAGCGCTTTTAAGTGCAAATCCACCGGGCGCGTGCCGATGGCGCAACCGCCCGGCAGGGACACGCGGGCGTGTCCATGCTTGGCCACCAGCGGTCCCAACACCAGCACCGAAGCACGCATACGCCGTACCAGATCGTAGGGCGCGGTGGTGTCTTTGAGGCCTGAGGCATCCAGCGCGAACACCCGGCCCATGTGCCCGCCGTCCGGCGCGTCGCCTTCCATGGCGATACTAACCCCCATGTCGCTCATCAGATGTGCCATGGTGGAGATATCGGCCAGATGCGGCAAGTTGGACAGGCGCAACACATCATCGGTAAGCAAGGCGGCCGCCATCAAGGGCAACGCCGCATTTTTCGCACCGCCGATGGCAATGCTGCCATGAAGGGGCACGCCGCCCCGGATCAAAATCTTGTCCATAACCTATCCAAATCGAATGAAATTGCCCCGGCTTTTAGCCTAAGGCTCCGTAACCCACAAGGCTATAAAGGGAATCAGGGCTTTTGTGCGCCTTTTTCAGGATCACTTTGGGGTTCCTTGCGCGCGCGAGCCTGGGCCTTGCGCTTTTTCAGATTGTCGCGCAAGGCCTGATCGAGACGCTCTTGCCGGTCCGTTTTGGTGTCCGGCTGAGAGTCTGTTTTATCCCTGTTATCGAATTCGGTGCTCATGGCATGGGACCGTATTGCTTTCCTCATCGCTTAGGCCACATCGCTCAAACCCGTGCGTGGCTAAAAGCAGTTTTTGAACGCTTGGCGCTCCTCAAGCAGATCATTTCCCCGACCCCCTTGTAAACGTCAAAAGCCATCTAAAGCTTGGTTAAGCCCTTGCGGACGAAATTTCAAACCAATCCATGAGATATAGGTCGGATGGTATATTATCATATTGATATACAAGGTATTTATCGCCCAACCAGAGCTCTCCAGATTTGCTTTTATCCAATAAAAGAGTGTATCCTCATATTTGTACCTGGGGGGTGTTTTAAGAACGTGTCTCTTAATTCAGGAGGAAGTGGTGGTTCAAAAACCAACATTTCAAGGGAGGCACCAACAATGAGTAAAATTCTAGATGAAGTCTTGGCTGCGAACACAGAGTATGCGTCGCACTTTGGCGACAAAGGCAGCTTGCCCATGCCACCAGGACGCCACTTTGCCATTCTGACGTGCATGGATGCACGCCTCGATCCCGCAAAATATTCGGGACTGGCCGAAGGCGACGCCCATGTCATCCGCAATGCAGGGGGGCGGGCCTCGGACGACGCCATTCGCTCGCTGGTGATATCCTATAAATTACTGGGCACACGCGAGTGGTTTGTCATCCATCACACGGACTGCGGCATGGAAACCTTTACCGACGAGGTCATGCGTGATCTGCTCGCCAGCAGCCTGGAAACGTCAAGTGTGGATGCATCCGGTTGGCACGATGCAGGCCATGGTCCAGGATCGACGGAGGGCAAATATATCGATTGGCTGACCATCAGCGACAACGCCAAAAGCGTCGTAGAAGACGTCCAGCGGATCAAATCGCACCCGTTGGTTCCGAAAAACATTCCCGTCTATGGGTATATCTATGACGTGAAATCCGGAAAACTGATCGAAGTTCCCGACGCAATGGCGATTGGTAAAGCGGCATAGGTAAATGCCGCTAATCGATCAAACGGTTACGCAAAAAGCGTTGTCAAATAGATATCGGGAGAAGACGTCGCGCTTCTCCTGATGTCGTGCATCGTACACGTTCATGGCGCGTTGTGTTTCGCACGAACAGGCCGCCTCCTGCTCGCTCAAAAAAATCGCATCAAGGACGCTTGCGTTTCGCAGAACCGTGTGGCATGTTCCGCCCGCTTTCCAGCCCAACAGCTTCAAGCATTGTGCCGCCGTAGCTCAGGGGTAGAGCGCACCCTTGGTAAGGGTGAGGTCGACAGTTCAATTCTGTCCGGCGGCACCATTCTCCTCTCCAAAAAAATATCATACAAATTCACCTTGAAAACCGGGATTATTCGTCCCACGTTCTTGTTCGGGCCGTCGGTAAAGCTGTCGGCTGGAGATACGCCCGGTTTGCTTAAGGGGCATGCACCGGATCCGTGGGGGGCCGCTATGAAGCGCAACGTGAATGCGGTGGCCTCGGCATGGGACGGAACAAACCAATTTATGTTTTAGCCGCGATCATGGCCGCATTGGCTGCGACCATCGGCGGTGTGTCCATCGGACTGCTTCACCAAACGACATTTAATCAATCCCGCGCCGAATTGGTCGCCGCCGTCCAATCCCAGGCCAGATTGATCGACGCCGTCGCGCGTTTCGACCGCCGTTACAACCAAAACTATCCCGCCGGCGCCTCCGCCGCGACCATCAGTCAAATCGAAGACGCACTGGGAACCTACAACGGGTTTGGCAAGACCGGCGAATTTGTAGTCGGTAAACGCGACGGTGACAAAATCGTTTTCATTCTCAATCATCGCAATATCCAGGGCGCAAAGCCACAGCCGGTGCCGATTGATTCCGATTTGTCGGAGCCGATGCGCCTCGCCTTGAGCGGCCAATCCGGCACCGTCCAGGCGCTGGATTACCAAGGCGTCGAAGTGCTGGCCGCGTTTGAGCCCATCGCCGAATTGGATTTGGGCTTGGTTGCCAAGGTCAACGTCTCGGAAATCGAAGCACCCTTTTACCGCGCCGGTATGATCGTCGCCACCATCGCCGTGTTCGCGATTGGCTTGGGCAGTTGGATGTTCTTTCGCACCACCATGCCGATCCTCAAGCGGCTGGAGTACCAAACGCATAAGCTGCGAGAAGAAATCGCGGAACGCAAACAAACGGACACCGATCTGCGCAAGCTGTCCCAGGCCTTGAACCAAAGCCCCAACATGGTGTTCATCACGGATCTGGACGGAACCATCGAATACGTCAATCCGCGCTTTACGGAAATGACCGGATACACCGATGATGAAGCCGTGGGCCAAAGCCCGCGGATGTTAAAGTCAGGAGACACCCCACCCGATTATTACGCCAGCATGTGGCAAAACCTGAAGTCGGGCAAAGAATGGCGGGGCGTGATCAAGGACAAACGTAAAGACGGCAGTTTCTTTTGGGCGTCCATGGTCGCAGCGCCGGTGGTCGACGAACACGGCGAGCTGTCACACTACATCGCTATACATGAGGATATCACCGAAAAGAAAGTGGCCGAAGAACACACAAAGCGTGCCCGCAAGCAGGCCGAAATCGCAAACCGCGCCAAGTCCGAACTCATCGCCAACATGAGCCACGAACTGCGCACACCGCTCAATGCCATCATCGGCTTTTCCAATAGTATCTCACAGCAATATTTTGGCCCCCTGGGCCATGAAAAATACCTGGAGTACATCTGCGACATCCATGATTCCGGACAACATCTGTTGGAGCTCATCAATGATATTCTTGATGTTTCAGCAATCGAGTCCGGCAAGCTGCAACTGCACGATGACCACATCGTCATCGCCGAGTTGATCCATGCGTCCGCTCGCCTGATACGGCCGCGTGCCGCAAAAGGCGGGCTCAACTTAAATATCACGAGAACGAAGCCAGACCTGATGATCCTGGGGGACAGCCGGCGTTTGAAACAGGTTTTGCTCAACCTGCTCTCGAACGCCGTAAAATTCACCCCGGAAGGGGGCCGCGTCACCATAACGACGGATCAAAACCCAAACGGAACCCTGTGCATAACCGTTGCGGACACCGGCATCGGTATGGATGAAGATGAACTTGCGAAAGCCATGACCCAATTCGGCCAGGTGGACAGCGGGCTGGATCGCAGGCACGAAGGTACGGGGCTTGGCCTACCGTTGACCAAAAGTCTCATCGAATTGCACGGCGGCACGTTTCAACTGGATTCAGTCCCCTCAAAAGGCACGCGAGCCACCATCATCTTGCCCAAAAACCGGGTTCTGGACAGCACCGTGGTCACACCATTGAAGACAAAGGCTTACGGCACGGTTACTAAGCATAGACCTGTCCAAACCGGTTTTGAGTGAAGGTTTCAAAATCCACCTGCTCCAAGCGGAGCAAACCGTGGTCCGGCAACTCGCCCTCACGCAGCATATCCACCAGGGTCGTGACCCCGGCGGACGTGGTTTTTTGGATGGCGCTGCGCCCGTCTTCCGCCACGTCGCCGTAGATTTTGCGCATGAAGCTGTCCTGGGTGAGCATCCCCGCCTTCAGGCCCGTGACGGTAACGAACACCAAGACCACATCCTGGCGGGTGACCGGGACGCCGAATTCAATCAGTTCCTTGAACGTTTCGCGGTGCTCGCACAGCTTCAGATCGCGCGCCAGCATCTGCACCATATCGCGATGACCGGGATAGCGCACGGTCTTGTAGTTCAGGTTGCGCACCTTTCCGTCCAGCGTATCGCAAAGTGTTCCGATGCCGCCCGAGGTACTGAAAGCTTCGTAATCAATGCCGTCGAGGGAAAAACGCTCCAACCCTTCCAGCGGCACAAGTTTGCGCCGTTCTCCTTCATGGATGGCGTCGCACAGATTGCAGTATTCGTTGATCAAACCTTCGGTGCTCCAGGTCAGATTGTAGCGCAGGATGTTGTCTGGAAACTGCGGCAACGCGCCGACACGCAGCTTCACGTCATGGACCTCGTCGAAGGCACCAACCAGATGATGGGCGACGATGGAAATGAACCCCGGCGCCAACCCGCATTGCGGTGCAATCAGAGTTTGCGAACCGCTTTTGTCCTCCGCCACTTTGCGCACCCCTTCGGCGGCGTCGGTGTCTTCGGACAGGTCGAAATAGTGCACCGCGCTCGCGCGTGCGGCCTGCGCAATACGCACATTGAAGAAGTAAGGCAACGCATTGATCACCGCCCACTGGTCATGAAGCGCCTCCAGAAGTTCCCGGTCGTCGGTGACATCCAGGACCAGTTGCTCCGCCCCCTGCGGCGCACGGCTCTCCAAGGCCTCTGCGCTATGGTCCGCTAAAGTGACGGCGTAATTCCCCGCACCCAACAAATCCAGTGCCACGCTGACGCCGATTTTTCCCGATCCCAAGACCAAGACCCGCAGCATCAATCTCTCCCCGCCTTAGTTTTACGCTACGTTTTTCTGGTACACTAGGTCACGAACTCATAAATGGCATGGAAATGGTATGAGCGCATTTGTTCACCTGCAAGGCGCAAGGACGCAGGAAACCTGGTTGGTTTTCAAGTCCATGCAACGCGGCAGGCGGGCACATGCGCCATATCCTTCGAACGCTGAAACGGCTTCGATCCATGTTGTCAAAGCCCTTGGACCGGGGACCGACCCCGCCCTGCAGGCTTTTTCGCGCGATTCTTGGCCGTTTGAGCGCCATTTCTCATGCCATTTATGAGTTCGTGACCTAGAGCTATAGACTCCCTACATGAAGATATAGGGACGAAGCAGGCGTCATTTCACCCGCATTTCATCCACCAAGTGCAGGAGAACCACGCCATGGATGCAGCGGAAATTTTACAAGCCCTGGACGTCGACGTTGCCGGCGCAGGCGCCTTGAGCAACGGTTTGGATGTCACCAGCCCCATCGACGGGCAGGGTTTGGCGTGCCTGGCGCTCGACAGCGCGGATAACGTGGACGCCAAAATCGCCCGTGCGCACGAAACGTTCTTGACGTGGCGCAACGTGCCCGCGCCCCGGCGCGGCGAATTGATCCGTCTATTGGGCGAAGAACTGCGCGCCGCCAAGGAACCCCTGGGCCATTTGGTCAGCCTGGAGTGCGGCAAGATCCTCGCGGAGGGTGAAGGCGAAGTTCAGGAAATGATCGACATCTGTGATTTCGCCGTCGGTCTGTCCCGCCAGCTTTACGGTCTGACCATCGCGTCCGAACGCCCCGGTCACCGCATGATGGAAACTTGGCATCCGCTGGGCGCCATCGGCGTGATCAGCGCCTTCAATTTCCCCGTTGCGGTGTGGTCGTGGAATTTCGCCCTGGCGATCGTGTGCGGCGACCCGGTGGTGTGGAAGCCATCCGAAAAAACACCCCTGACCGCGCTGGCTTGTCACGCGATCTTTAACCGCGCCCTGGACCGTTTTGGCGACGCACCGGGCTCCCTTTTGGAGGTGGTGATTGGCGAACGCGGCGCGGGCGAACAAATGGTCGATGACAAACGTCTGGCGCTGATCAGCGCCACGGGAAGCTGCCGCATGGGCGCGGAGGTCGCGCCGCGCATTGCCAAACGGTTCGGCCGGGCTTTGCTGGAATTGGGCGGTAACAACGCCATGATCATCACCCCCAGTGCGGACTTGGACTTAGTGGTGCGCGCGATCTTGTTTTCAGCCGTGGGAACGGCGGGCCAACGATGCACTTCGCTGCGCCGTCTCATCGTGCATGAGGATATCTATGACCCGCTGCTCGACAAACTGAAAACGGCGTACCGCAGTATTCGCATTGGCGATCCCTTGGATGCCGAGAACCTGGTTGGTCCACTGATCGATATTCAAGCGTTCGAAGCAATGCAACATGCCTTGGACGCCGTCACCGCCGATGGCGGCACGGTCTTCTGCGGCAACCGGGTGCTCAGCAATGAATATCCCAATGCATTTTATGTCGAGCCCGCCATCGCTGAAATGCCCACGCAATCCGCCATCGTCAAAACCGAAACCTTTGCCCCCATTCTATACGTCATGCGCTATCAGAGCTTTGACGACGCCATGCATCTCCACAACGATGTCGATCAGGGGCTATCGTCTTCGATTTTCACCACCGACATCCGCGAAGCGGAGGCCTTCCTGTCCTCAGCCGGCAGCGACTGCGGCATCGCCAACGTCAATATCGGACCGAGCGGTGCGGAAATCGGCGGCGCATTCGGCGGTGAAAAATCCACCGGCGGGGGGCGGGAGTCCGGTTCGGATGCTTGGCGCAATTACATGCGCCGCGCCACCAACACCATCAATTACTCCACCGATCTGCCCCTTGCGCAGGGAATCAAATTCGACACAGGCTGACGTTTCGAACGTTTTTCCGTCATTCCTGACTGGCGAGTGTCGCTTTTAGGACAAAATCGGCTCCATTCAAGCATTTTTTTCCATTTTTTTCCGTCGGGATTCCTGTTCCGAATCCAATGGCTTGCTCCTTGATGATCGATTGATAATCGAAAAAGTTGTATCGCAATGTCACATTTGCGTTGACGCGTGTATTAGAATTTACTAAATAAGGGTCAGCTAATAAATAAGCGGCCGCCAAGAGCCACATAAAAATAACGCCCCCCCAAAAAAAGCGAACACCTTTTGACATGCCCATCAGCACGGGCCAGTCGAAACTGTTGAATATTGCAAACATCTAACTTCGAGGACTTTTGTTATGAAAACCATCAAGACTCTTGCGATCGCTTCCATCATCGGTGTGGCTGCTCTGTCCGCCACCTCCGCCCAGGCTTTCTGGGGCTGGAACAACGGCAACAACAACGGCTGGGGCAACGGCTTTGGCAATGGCGACGGCGCCTTTGACTTCTCCATGTCCGCCCGCGGCAACTCCAACGTCTACGGCAACGGCTATAACGGTTGGAACGGCTACAACGGCTACCACCCGTATGGCTACGCTCCGTACGCCTACGCTCCGGTTGCGGCTCCGGCCGTGAACGAAAAGGGCGAACTGGTGGCTCCGCAGGCTCCGGCTTACGCGGCTCCGTACGCTCCGTACCCGTACGCTCCGCGCGCTTTTGCTGCCCCGGCTGCTCCGGCTCAGCAGTAAGTTGACGACGACTTCGCACCGGAGCGCCCAATCGCTCCGGTGCGAACGTCATCAAAATATGCGAAGATGTATGTGCGGGTCGGCTCTGCAGCCGGCCTTTTTGCGCAACGGCATCGCAAAACCGATCCTTTTCGATCACGCATACCCAGGGGAACGCCGCAATGGACGGCATGGAAAAAAGCACCATCAAGGACATCAAAGGCGTCGGTAAAGCCGCCGCTGAGCGCCTGACGGAGGCTGGTTTCCAAACCGTCGAAGACGTCGCCAAAGCCGACCCTGCAAAATTGGGCGCCATCCCCGGTTTCGGACCGGAACGCGCCGCCGGCACCATCGCCGCCGCCAAGGATTTGGTGGGTGGAGATGATGACGATACTGCCCCGAATACCGATTCACTTAAAACCGACTTAACCGCAGATATAACCGCCGCCGTGAAAATCACGGCTGGCGCGCCGACCCAACCGGAGGTGACTGACATGACCGACACGCCCGAAGACAAGCCCGCGACCGAAAACAAGCCGGCTGCAAAGGCCACGGTGAAGAAAGCGCCCGCAAAGAAGGCTCCGGCCAAGAGCGCTGCCGCCAAAAAGACCACGGCCAAAGCCACCGCGACGAAGAAGGCCCCGGCCAAGGCCGCCGCGAAGAAAGCTCCGGCCAAAACTGCGCCAAAAGCCGAAGCGAAGCCCGCTGCAAAAGCCGCACCCAAGACCGAAGCGAAACCCGTGCCCGCGCCGAAAGCTGAAGCAAAGCCCGCTGCTAAAGCCGAAGCGAAACCCGCGCCCGCACCGAAAGCTGAAGCGAAACCCGCTCCTAAAGCCGAAGCGAAACCCGCGCCCGCACCGAAAGCTGAAGCAAAGCCTGCCGCTACACCCACGCCGGCCACACAACCTGCCTCCAACACCAACACGCCGAGCATCTTCAAGGAACCCGGCTACGCTGCCGCCGGCGTTTTGCTGGTGCTGGCCGCCTATGGCTTCGCTCAACAGGAAGGCGTGCAGGAGTTTTTGGGTCTCGATAGTCTGATGGGCAGCACGTCCACCGCCCAAACGATGACCGCACCGGCCATGACCGCCCCCGCCACCGACGCCAGCCCGGCGGCTCCGGCAATCGCCCGCGTTCCGGCCCAGCAAATGCCGACCCACATGGGGCCTGGCACAATAGACCAGAGCGCTATGGCGAACCCGGGCATGGGTCCCGGAAACACGCCAACCGGCGGCTTCGGCAGCCCGGTCTATGGCGGCCCGATGACGGGTGCTCCGGCCCCGGCCGCAACGGCTACGGACACCGCTCCGACGGCCACGACCCCGGTCGGCATCGCTATGCCGCCGCATCCCTACGGCCCGTATGGTCCGGCTTGGGGCAATCGCGGTTACGGCGATGGCCGCGGCTATGGCTACGGCGACGGCGGCGCGGATTTCGATATGAGCTTTTCCGGCCGCGGCAACACCCAGGCCTACGGCAACAACGCCTGGAACGGCTATAACGCCTACGGCCCGTATGGCTACGGCCCCTATGGTTATGGCCCCTACGGTTACACCCCGTTCGGCCGTGTTCCGTTTGCACCGGTTGCGCCAGCTGCGCCTGTTACACCGGCTGCACCGGCCACTTCCAACTACTAAGGACAACCACATCCCGCCAAGGCGGCAAGACCCCAAAATGGAACCCGCCCTGGCGTAAAACCGAGCATTTCCGCTCACCTCAAAAGACCGCACACCATTACGGCGTGCGGTCTTTTTTATTTGTAAAATTTTATTAAATTAAATATTTAATTTTATAAATAGATGTGATTACTATCACTTACTTTAAAAGTAGAAGATTACATTATATATTATGGGGAATAATAATTAACAAAAATCATATTTTATTACGGAGGTGAAAATGCCAACTTACCCCCAAAATGCCACCGCCGCCCTGAAGATCGCCGCCATAGTCACCTTGGTCCCAAGCGTCGGCAGTTGCATCACCGCCCTGCCACCGGCGGTCCAAGTGGCTTCGTTGGCGTTCGATGGCATCAGCTTCGCCAGCACCGGCAAAACCATGAGCGACCACGCCATTTCGGCGGTCACCGCGCAGGACTGCGCCATGGTCCGGGCGCTGCGGGGCCAAGCGGTGTGCGCCCGCGACGCACAATTGGCCGAATTGGAAGAGGTGGAACGCCGCCTGAACGGCACCCAGCAGAAATCTGGGAACTAGGGGGAAACTAGGGACTTGGGCCTTAGGTCTTTTTCAGGGATCCCTGGCGGGCAAGCAGCACCCCGGTCAGCACCACCAAGGCGCCGACCCCTTGCCATGGACCCAGGGCTTCGGCAAACAGAACCCACGCGGCCAGCGCCGCGAGCACCGGCTGGAACAACAGACTGACGGAAGAAAACTGGGCAGGCAAATGCGCCAAAGCGTAGGCGATCAGGCCTTGTCCCAGAACTTGTGCAATCACGGCCAGACCAATCAAAACCCACCAGCCGTACGCCGTCGTGGGAATGACAGCCTCCCCCGATATCCAGGTCAAAGGCACCAAGAACCCCGCACAAAACAACGTGCTCCAAAACATGATCACACGGGTCGCGAGGTACGCGCGCATGCGCCCGACGGCGAGAATATAGCTGGCGTAAAACACCGCCGTCACCACGCCCAAAACGTCGCCGATGAAACCCTGCCGTGACAATTGCAGGCTGTCGCCCATCAACGTCACCGCACCCAAAAGCGCCAGAACCATGCCGCTCAGAAACAAGCGCGATACCCGCTCGCGAAACAACACGAACCCGAACACCGTGACGAAAACCGGGGATAGGTTGGCGAGCAATGTGGCGTTCGCCACGGTGGTGTAGTGGATGGAAAAGTGCCAGATCGACATGTCCCCGGCGAAGAAAAATCCGGCCAAGGCGAGACGCGTGTATTCCTCCCGGCGCAACGGCGGCCCGTCCGTACCGCGCCCACCCAGCACAAGCCACAACCACAAAAACGGCACCGCCAGGACCATGCGGTGCAACGCCGTCGCGGTGGGGCCCAATTCCGACAAACGCACGAAAATCGGCGCAAACGCGATGCCTGCCGCACCCAGAATCAGCAAAGCGAAGGCCAAGCGTTGCGTTTTGGCACCCTCAGCGCCAATGTTTTCGTCTTGCACGTCGATTCCCCTGTCCCCAGACACAGCGGAAGATTCTATAATCGGGATATGAGCACCGTCGTGAACATTTGCCCAGAAGAATGTGACGCCCCCCTCTTGGCTGAGGACGAGCCCGGCCCGTTCGAGGTTTACAACCCCGGTGGACACGCGCCTTTGGTGATCGTCTCGGATCATGCCAGCCGGCGGGTGCCCCGCGTGTTGGGCGATTTAGGACTTGCGTCTGAGCACTTCGATTTGCACATCGCCTATGACATCGGCGCGGACATGATCACTCGGCGCTTGGCCGACCGTCTGGACGCACGCGCGGTGATCGCCACCTATTCCCGCCTGGTGATCGATCTGAACCGTCAGCCCGGCGATCCCGGCTGCATCCCGGAAATCAGCGACAACGTGACCGTGCCCGCCAATCAAGGCCTGACGGAGAAACAGGCGACGTGCCGCATCGAAACCCTGCACACCCCGTATCACGAAGCCATCAACCGGGAAATCGCGTCCGTATGGCGGCGCGACGACAAACCGCCCGCGCTGTTTTCCATTCACAGTTTCACTCCCAGCCTGAACGGTGAAGACCGCTTTTGGGACATTGGCGTGTTGTGGAACCGCGACCCGCGCATGGCGGTGCCGTTGGTCGAACAACTGCGCCATTGGGATGGCTTGCACGTGGGCGACAACGAACCCTATTCCGGGCGGGAACTGGCCTACACCATCGATACGCACGGCGCGGCCGGGGGCATCGCCAATTGCGCAGTGGAAATTCGCCAAGACCACTGCGCCACGTCAGAGGAAGCCGGCCACTGGGCCGATATTCTGGCCGACGGGCTGCGCCACATCCTCAGCCTGGACGGTGTGCACGAAGTCCAAAACTTCTAAATTTATGGCCCAGTTGACTTAGACCCCATCGAAGGAGTCAAATAGAGGAGACTCGGCCTGGGGAGGGCTATATGGCGGTCAGCGAACCCAGTTTCACCATCGGTATCGAGGAAGAATACCTGCTCGTCGATAAGGAGACCGGAGCGCTCGCCAGCGAGCCACCGACGGAAATGCTCGAAGCGTTCGAGCATCGCATCAAGGATTTGGTGCGGCCCGAATTCTTGAAGGCGCAGATCGAAGTCGGCACCACCGTGTGCGCCAATGTGGGCGAAGCCTATGAGCAGCTTGCGGATTTGCGCAAAACCGTCGCCGAAATCGCGGGCGAGTACAACCTGGCCCCCATCGCCGCGTCGACCCATCCGTTTTCGGCATGGATCCACCAGGTTCACACCGACAAGGAACGCTACAACGAACTGGCCAACGCCATGCAAGGCGTGGCGCGGCGTTTGTTGATCTGCGGCATGCATGTGCACGTCGGCATCGACGACGACGACTTCCGCGTCGATCTGCTCAACCAGGCCAGCTATTTCCTGCCGCACCTGCTGGCGCTCTCGACCTCGTCGCCGTTCTGGCGGGGTGAGGATACGGGGTTGAAATCCTACCGTTTGAGTGTGTTCGACGAACTGCCGCGCACCGGCCTGCCGGGACACTTCGATTCGTATGCCGAATACCAGCGCCACGTGGAGATTTTGGTGAAGGTCGGCGTGATCCCCGACGCCTCCATGCTGTGGTGGGACCTGCGCCCATCGGCCAAGTTCCCCACCGTGGAAATGCGCATCACCGATGTATGTACGCGCCTCAAGGACACCGCCGCCATCGCGGCGCTGTATCAATGCATCTTGCGCATGCTGTACCGTCTGCGCCGCTCCAACCAACGTTGGCGGGGCTACGCCAACATGTTGGTGAACGAAAACCGTTGGCGCGCGCAACGTTACGGGCTGGACGAGGGCATGATCGATTTTGGCCGGGGTGAGATGGTGCCGTTTCCTGAACTGATCCAAGAGCTGTTGGAAATGTTGGCGGAAGACGCACAGATCTTGGGCTGCCAGCGCGAAATCGCGCACATCACCACCATCTTCGAGACCGGCACCAGCGCGCACGAACAATGCAAAGTTTACGAAACCGCCAAGGGCGTCGGCGCATCGGAGGAAGAGGCGCTGAAATCCGTGGTCGATTGGCTGATCGAAACCACCGTCGAAGACCTTTGAGACCCAGGGCCGACCGGCGCACTTATCCCCATCTTTTCCACATGGACGGCCCCGGGGCCTGGGGCTAAGGTCCTGCGCAACGCATTTCGAATAAAAAGGGAAATCCCATGACCGACGTTGGTGGCATCGCGGGCGATCGCCTGCGCTCTTTCGTGGAACGCATTGAACGCCTGGAAGAAGAAAAGGCCGCGCTGGCCGCGGATATCCGCGAAGTCTATTCGGAAGCCAAAGGCTCGGGCTTCGACGTCAAGATTCTGCGCCAAATCATCCGCCTGCGCAAAATGGATGTCTCGGAACGCCAGGAACAGGAAGAGATCCTCGATATCTACAAGCGCGCGCTGGATATGTAATCCAACACTTTTGAACCCGCGGCCTGTGTTTGAGAGCCGCCTATAAACTCGCTATACTTCTTGTCCGTCAGACAGGGAGGCCATCATGCCGGATTCAGCTGCAAAATCGCCAAAAGTCGCCGTCGTGCTTTCGGGGTGCGGGGTGTTCGACGGCGCGGAAATTCACGAAAGCGTGTTTACGTTGCTGGCGTTGGACCGCCATGGGGCCCACTATCAATGCTTTGCCCCCGACGTCGAGCAGGCGCACGTGATCGACCATTTGAAAGGCGAAGTCACTGAGGGCGAAACCCGCAACGTGCTGGTGGAATCCGCGCGCATCGCACGCGGGGTCATCCTGCCCCTGTCCGACTACGATCCGGCCGACTTCGACGCCCTGGCCTTTCCCGGCGGGTTCGGCGCGGCCAAGAACCTTTCCACCTTCGCCTTCGACGGCGCGGACTGCCAAGTCAACGCGGATGTGGCAAAAGCGGTCCAAGGCACCGTCGCCGCCGACAAGCCCATCGCGGCGCTGTGCATCGCGCCGGTGTTCATGGCGAAACTGCTGGACGGCGCAGACGTCACCATCGGCCAGGACGAAGGCACCGCAAGCGCCATCGAAGCCATGGGCGCGCACCACAGCGCCACCGGCCACGTGGGCGTGGTGGTCGATCCCAAATACAAGCTGGTGAGCGCGCCGTGTTACATGCTGGACAGCACCATCAGCCAGATCGCCGACGGCGCCGACGCCGCCATCGAAGCCCTGCTCGCCATCGTCGAGGACGGCGTGGCAGTGCGCTAAACTGTTCTGAAGCGCTCCCCATCGTTGGATCGCCCGACTGGAGATTTTCCGGGTGTTGAGGCTCATGGCGGGGGAGTGCCCCGGAGCCATTTTGCAGTGCTATCGGTGTGCCGTTGCCGATGGCGCTGTGCGGCCGAACTTCGTTATAATCTTTACGCCAAGCCTCCATTTTCGCAGGCGTCGTCAATAACGAGCTGGCGATGTCATCGCACCAGCATATCGAAAATAAGCGAGTCCAAAGCCGCCTGGTCCTTTTCATGCTGAAAGTCAGACTCCATGCGCTCCCTAAGCGCTTGGATTTCAGAATCGGTCATACCGGCGCTCCCCCCTCTGACGTAGGCCATTTCCTTCGGTACCTTTTTGTAGATTTTTTCATAAATCTTTTTGGCTAAGTCTTCGCTGTTTGAGAAGACAGCAGGCATGGCCCAGGTATGGCTGCGCTCATTGGTCATATAGCGGCAAAACGGAACCAATCCCCCGGACTCGATAAGTTCCAAACCCTCATAATTTGTGTCGATTAAGAGCTTGGCCTCCGGATGGGACGCGAGGACCTCTTTCCAGTCCGCCTGAGCAATAATGTCCTCCACGGTCGGAAACACCGAATACTTGCCGAGTCCCATTGCACGGCTTTCTGATTGGAACTTCAAGATCGATCCGCAAAAGCTCCCTTGGGCATACGTATCCACCCGGCCTGTGGTCACTATACGCATAGCCTCGGGTACCAATTTGACGTTCATGGTGTAGTTGGAAAGATAATAAAGGTCCCCTTTAAACTTGGTCATAGCCGGAGCCCCTCCGGCCCCTACTCCCATAAGGCGGTGGACCGATGCACAATAGGCATTTGATCTGCGAGGCCTTTCATAGAGGTCTAGCCGGTCGACACCGGCAAAGGAAACCTTGAACAAAGACTGGTCCGGTGCGCCAAAACTTGGCCGTTGCCCGTACTTTGCGAAACGAGCTTCCGCCCCGGCAAGGCTTGGCACGATAAAGGAAAAGTGATCGGAATAGTCAAAACCCGCCTTCGGGTCTGTTGCCCTGGAAGATTGCCGAGACGATTGTCCGGATTCTGTTTCGATGTATGCCAATATGTCTGCAAAATCATTCACAAACTCTATTGTTTTCTGGCGGGTGCTTTTGAGTCTGCGCAGCTCGTTTTCATAAAGTACTTCGGCAATATTTTCGCTGTCTCCATCCGGGCAGGAGCTATTGTCGGGAATTTTACTTAAGTAAGCAGACGCAAACAGCTTCTGCAAACGATTGACCTGTTTCTGCCTATTTGCGCGGTGCTCCATTCCGTCGGAAAAATACTTCGCCATAAACTGGTTGGGATTGAACGAGTACCTAAAGAGAGTATCCTGGGTCCAAACAAGCCCTTGTTCACCGGCGTGCTTTAACGCTGGCGAAAATTTCCGAAACCCCACTTCACTCGCCGCAGCCTCGCGATTGAAAACATTCTTCAGGTGAGGCCCAATTTTATTCCCCCGAAAACCATGGCAAACACCGCAGAGTTTTCGGAAAGCCTTTTTTCCCTTTTTGGCATCGCCCCTTGGAAAGGTGAAGCCATCTTGCCCTTGGCCTGCAACCGTCGCAACTTGCGGGGAAGGAAGTCGGTCATTGGCGTCAGTTTTCGGCTTTGTGATTTCTTGGCGTGGTTGAGGCGCTGCCCGTTGAGACGGTTTGCTTTTCGGTACGCTTGAGCCCGTTACAGCCTGTTCATTCTTTTTTGGGGCTGTTTTAACCGTAACGGACTGTTGGGACAGTTTTACGAGCAAACTGGGCGAAACGTTTCCCGTCTCTTTAAGCCCCGTGTCTCTTTGAAATTTCAGAATGGCCCGTTTGGTTCTGGTCCCATACAAGCCGTCCGGAACGCCAACATTATACCCAAGGTCCGCAAGCGATTGCTGCACTTGGAGAGTCATCAATTTGTCCTGGTTGTAGGACAGTGGGGGCGTTTTCTGTATAGGCGCTGCTCTGATTGAAGGAGCAGTCTCGGGGCTTGGCGTGCTCTTCGGTTCATTCTTTTCTCGGTCTTCAACGCCCAAACCCTCTGTAATGGCCCTGTCGAACTCGTTGAGTTTCTTCTCCAGACTCTCTAAGAACACAATGCGCTGCTGCTCGGCCCAAGCGGTGTTGGAACCCACGATGAGAATGCCAAAGATCACAGCAAAGATGGTGATGGAATGAAAGCGATAATACGCCATTTGAACTTTTACCTTTAGACAAATGGAGGCCTCAGACACAACCTTTGAGCGTAACTATAATTCCAAAGCTCTTCGATCAGCAATTGGTGTATAAAAAACTATGCATATTAAGGTCCGGGCCCTGGAGCAAGAAGGTTAATAATCGAGTCTATAGACACAAAACACCCGACGGACCGAAACCCGCCGGGCGCACACATTTTGGGGTGTTCGAAGTCTTAGCTCAGAATCAGCCTCTGGCGATGGCCAGTTCGCGCATCACATTGGCTTCGTTCTGGGCCTTTTCGATGCACATGTGCATCACGTCGCCCTGAGAGATCACACCGTAAAGCTTACCGTCCTTGATCACCGGAATGTGACGGAAGCGACCATTGTGCATTTTCTGCTGCACTTCGACCACGTCGTCTTCCAACGTGCAAGTGGTGACTTTCTCCGTCATCAAATCGGCGACCGTGCTGTTGATGCAACCGGTACCGACGGCGTGCAAGCCTTTGACGATATCGCGTTCAGACAGGATGCCGACCAGTTCGTCTTCACCGTTGCGCACAGGCAGAGCGCCGATTTTGTTCACCGTCAGAATGGCGGTGGCCGTCTGGATGGTGTCTTCGGGGCGCAATGAAATGACGTCGGCGCCTTTGCGCTGGAGAATCATCTCAACTTTCATCGTTTCGTACCTCTTTCCTCTTATTATTTAATATTCTCCCTGGGTCACTATAATACGTGTTTATGTTATAAAATCCATATATATTGGAAGATTAATATAGTGCACCGCAGCAATCTAAAACAAACGCAAAGGGCCCGCCATCCGGCACGCCCTTAAGCTGTAAAAGAAGGGGCTTTTCTCTTTTAAATTTAGGACCTTAGCCCACCGCACCCGACATGTGCGCCACCGCGGTGGAAATGCGCCGCGACAGGTCGTAAAGGCGCTCAAGCGGCTCGAACAGCTCTTTGTGCTCTTTGGCGTAGCCGTGTTCCGCGTCGGTGTGGTAGGTCGCCTCCTCTCCGAAGGCGCTCGCGTCCGAATCTGCCCCTGAGACCGGAAAAGCTCGGCGCAGCACGCCCAGTGCATGCTCCACATCCAAATTCAGAAGCTCGTTGATCAACTCCTCAGAAGAGGTGGTATGACGGTCGGAGAACTTCGGCAAACGCGCCACCACCAGGAACATTTCGTGGATCAGCGCGATGCGCACGGCGTGGAGCAGAAGTAGGTCCGGATAGCATTCCTCCACCAATTCCGGCAGCATCTGATCCGCGCCGACGGCCTTGAGCCCACGGTCCAGATAGAGCGTGTCGTTCAAGAAAATACGATAGATGCGGTTGACCTTTTCGTGGCGGCGCGAATGGCGCAGCATATCGGCCAGGGTTTGCATCTGTTCGGCGCGCGCGGGGTTCTTTTCGATCATCGCGCGACGCAACCAGATCGCCGGGTCGAACAGGGAAACATACCCATGCAACGCATCCAGATTGGATAGATGGCGCGCATAGGCCACCATGGCGGTGAACCGGCGGCAACGGTCCGAGAGTTGGAAGATTTCAACGAACCGGTCCTGATCCTTGGCGATCGCCTTACCATGCCCGCTGATGGAATTGGAAAAATACCCCAGCTGCTGCAAGATGGCGTTGTGCGGGATAGCGCGGACCTGGGACGGGTGCTCCAGGTCCACCTGCGCGCCACCTTCGTGCTGGCGCTTCACCTTGCGCGACCCGGTCGGATACAGAAGGTTGGTGCCGAACAGGTTCAAGGTCGCGGCGTAATTGGAATTTTCCATCAAACGCTCGTTGAAGCCCTTCACCGTCATGAAATAGTCCAGCGAATAGTCCGTGTCTTCATAGAACACATCCGCCGAGCCGCCGTTCTTAGGCCCCGTCAATGCATGTTCGACCAAGCGGCACACGGTGGCGAAGGCCAGATCGGGGTGGGAGAAATAGACGTACCCGTCCCCGCCTTGGAAGCTGACCTCCTGCTTCACGTGAATGCCGGCTTCCTTGAACTTGGCGCGCGCCTGCGGCGGGTAGGTGTAATCCAGACGGTCGGCGAAGCTGAGCGGATGCGCGCCCCGGCCGATGGATTCCCCGTGGGTGTCGAAGATCAGCAGATCGACATCCTCCACCTCGCTTTGCTTGATGCGCTTGGCGAGCTTGATGCGGATCCGTTCGATCGCCAGCGACGCGGGCACCTGGCCGATATAGCGGCCCGCGTCGGAAAAACCGGTCTGCATGCAGATGCGTCCACGGCCTTTGACATATTCGACATAAGATGGGTTTTTTAGCAGTTCCGTGATGATCTCGTGCCCCTGGTCCAGCGCCAAGCCGGTTTCGAACAGCGGCGAAATGTCGATCTTGTCGGCGACCCCGAACAGCTTCGCGAAATAGAGCGCGGTCAAAACCGTAAAGGGCGTGTTGCACTCCGCGATCAAGAAGCGCACCGGCTCGTTCGCATCCACGTACTTCAAGAATTTCGCAACCAACATGAACACCCGCTTGGCCGTGGCGCGTTCATTCATGATGGTGCCAAAGTTGACGCTGACCGGTTCGACCCTTTCCACCAGGCTGGCGATTTCCGCCAGATAACGCCGGCGGTTGGCGGGGTCTTCCGGCGCGGTGGTGATGTCGATGTTGTGCCGGATGGCGTTGGTCAACTGGGTCGCGTTGATGCGCATGTGGGTGTGCGCGAAAGCCAAACCGAAATTGGCCATTTCCGCGCGCAACACGGCCAATTCCGCCGTTTTATCCGAACCCGCGTCGATGGCCCCCGTCAGAATGTCGGTGATCCGCGCGACACTGATCAAGCGATTCTCCAGACTGTCCGCCAGGGCGCGGCTGAACGCACCGACTTCGTCGACGTTTTCAGGATCGAGCTTGAGGCGTTCGATGTCCTGATCGATGGTGGCAATGGCGTCCTGCAACACGGCCTTGGCCTCGACAGCGTCACCAATGGCCTCCAGAGTCTTCAGATAGTCGCCGAGCGCCAGACGTTCCACGCCCATGCGCAGCGACAAGGTGTCGGACCAGCGAATGTCCGCGCGCCCGTCCAAATCGTAGCCGACCCAACTGGCGACGGTCAGCAGGCGCGGCGTGAGGGTTTGCCATTGATCGGGATAGGCCTCACGGGCCACGTCGAACACGGTCGCATACACCCGGCGTAGCGCTTTGTGGATGTTGCCGATGGCCATCAAGGCGAAACGCTGTTCGTCCTCCAGGCCGATCTGGTCCGGCGTGCCATGGGGCGTCTCCACGATGGAGCGGAGAAGAGCGTCCAAGTCCGCTTCGCCCAAAGGGGCGCCGTCTTCACCCCGTTCCACCGCCAAGGCGGCTTCCGCCCGGGTCAGGTCCTCGGACACGGTAAACGTCGGGTGCGCGGTGATCACGATGCCGAAAACTTCACGTTCGACCCGTTCTTGAAAGGTTTCGAACGGGGCCGTTGCTCCATCGCCATCCTGGGCCAAGTTGGCAAACAGCGCACGCAGACGGTCTTCGTTTTTCTCAACGTCCACTTCACCGACGTAGGAGCGCAGCCTCTGGGCGCGATACTTGAACGCGTTCAAGGTCAGCAGGCGCACCAGATCCGAAAGATCGTTCATGGACACCTCGCCTTGCTGGCCCAGATGGGAAATATGCAGGGCCATACGCCGTGTCGGCGATTGCAGGTGATTTTCACGCGCTTCGCTTTGGAATTGCGCAAGCTTTTCCGCCAGCTCGTCGCGCAGTTCGCACGCCGCCGGTAAAATTTTCTTTTCCGCGCCTTTGAAGGCGTCAAATGTCATGGCATCGCTGAGGGCAGCGGGGGGTTGGTGCGCCATGGAATTCCTCTCATCACTGCTTTTGCGGGCCGAAATCCCATGGTGAAAATCCATACTGGGCCGACTATGAGGGGAGGTCACACCGAAACGCCGAAACGATCGGTTGGGGCGGTTTGTAATATAACCGGACCAGTTTGTAAATTTATGACGAAAAAATCTTCAAAAATAATGCATTATCGCCGCACGAAATGGGCCACCAACTCCACATGAGGGCTATAGGTAAACTGGTCGATGGGCTGCACGGAAACCAGCTCATACCTGACATCCGCCAAGATTCGGGCATCCCGGGCGAAGGTGGCGGGATTGCACGATACGCCCACCACCGAAGGCACGTCCGCATACGCCAAATATTGAGCCTGCTCGGCAGCGCCCGCGCGAGGCGGGTCGAACACCACCGCGTCGAACTTGTTCAATTCCCCCGTCTCCAGCGGTTGGCGGGTGAGGTCTCGTACCTGGACCGAGACCCGCCCACCCAAATCCGCCCGCCCAGCGGCGCGCTCCAAGGCGCGCAGCGGCGCTTCGACGCTGTCCACCGCTTCGACCACGGCGCGCTGCGCAAGCGGCAGGGTGAAGCTGCCCAATCCACAAAACAAATCCGCCACGCGCGTCGCGTCCGCGCCAATGGCATCCAGGACACCATCGCGGATGGCGTGTTCGCCTTCCACGCTCGCCTGCAAGAAGGCACCGGAGGGCAGTTCCACCGGGACGCCGGACAGGTACACCAATGGCAGAGCCTCTTGAGCGATGGGCTCGGGACTAAGCCCTTCTTCCTTCCACGCCAGACGCACCGCGTGCGTGTCGCGCACGAATGCGGCCAGGGCTTCGCGGGTGGACAGCTCCGGTGACGTACCGGCTTCGATCCACACATCCGCACCGTTTTCACACGCCGTCACATGGATGCGCACCCGATGGCCGTCGCTCAACACATCCCCGGCCAAGGCGCTCAAAGGCCCGATCAAGGCGTTCAAGTCCGCCACCAGCAATGGACAATTGTCTATGGCCACCACATCGTGGCTGGCACGCGCGTTGAAGCCGACCACCACCTTGCGACCGCGCCGCACCGCGGTGAAGGTCACGCGGCGGCGTGTGCCTTCGCCGATCAAGACCGGATCGTGAACCGGCGCATCCGCAAAACCCCGCTGCGCCAGTGCCCGCACCACCCGCTTGCGCTTCCAATCCGCATACCCGGCGCGGTTCAAATGCTGCAAGGCGCATCCGCCGCAATGGGCGTAATGGGGACAAGGGGGTTGGGCCCGTTCCGGGCTGGGCTCAAGAATATCGAGCAGCTCCGCTGCAAAACCATCACCACGCCTGGCCACAGTGCGCACTCGCACCTTTTCACCGGGCAGCGCGCCCGGAATATACAGCGTGTGGGTATGGGCGAGGATCGCCGCCTGGGCAATGCCGTCTCCTTGCGCGCCAAGCGCATCGACCTCGACATCGACGGTCTCAACGGGAACTTGGGCGGCGGAACGTTTGCGCCGCGTGGACGCACCCCGCCAGCCCTTCCGGTGACGTCGCGGCGGATGGCTCACGGGTTCGCGATGTCGGCGACAAAAGCGGCAAAGGCTTTGTCGACCGCCGCCTCAATGGCCGTGACATCTGTTTTCACCCCGTTTTGCCCAGAAGGCACTTCGGCCAGGTATTCCCCCAGCACGATCAGTTCGCCATCGTGTTCGCGGCGCAAACTCAATTCGAACTCAGCCACGCCCGTGGCGGGATTTCCCAGAACCGTTTCCAGACGCATCACCCGTCCACGGATGGTGTAATCGGGCGTAACGCGCATTTCCGGCGTGACCACACGTTTCGAAACCCCGGCGGAGCGCAGATACGACACCAACGCGTTTTGCAGCAAGATGGGCGGAGCTTCGATCCAGAAGTGATAATGGTATTCGCTGACCGCGTTGGAACCCGCCTCGGCGAATAGCAGCGGCCGGTTGGCGAGCGAGCCGCTGGCAACGAAGCGGTCGATTTCGACCACGCCGCTGAGCAACGGCGCAACGGCCGTTTCTCCGCCGGCGCGGGGGTTCAAACGATAAAATGCGTCTTCCGGCGCGGGCGGCGGCGCGGCGCACGCACTCAGCAGACCCATGGCAAGCAGGGCGGGCACAATGGGTTTCGTCAATCGGTGCATCATCAATGTTCCCTAGTCTAAGGGCCGAGCCCTACTGATTGCCTTTTTCTTGCGGCGCGGTACCGGATAGCAACAAGCCCGGGTTCTGGCGGATTTCGCGGGAGAACTCGAACATGTTGCGCGCCGTACCCTCCACATTCTGGTTTACGGAATCGATGTGGCGCGCCAAGGAATCCGTGACATGCTTCAAATCCTCGATGGACCGGCGCACCTCGGCGCGGTTTTCGCCCACCATCGCGGCGGATGTGGTCATCAACTCGTCCGCCGACCCCAACAACAGATCGAGCCGTTGGCGCGTTTTCGCTAAATCTTCCGACAACTCGGCGAAATTGGCGGTGGAGGAATCCACGTTTTGAGCAATGCGCGGCAAGCGTTCATTCACGTCCACCATCAAATCCGACAGGTCGCTGGCGACCTGGGCGAACTGCCGGATCATTTTTTGGCCGTCTTCGTCCAACAACTCACCCACCGTTTCGACCGTAACCGCAAAATTGCCGACGGCGGTGTTGATGGTCGCGAGCAATGGGCGCACGTCTTTTTCGGCAAGGTTGGAAAGATCACTGGCCACGCCGGACATGACCTTGAACAAATCGGACGCTTCCTGGGCTTTGACCTTTGACCCAGGCTTATAGGCGATGGGACTGCCGCCCGCGTCGATGTTGATGGTGATCGCCGACAAAAGCCCAGACGCGCCGATGCGCGCGATGCTATCGTCGGGAATTTGCCAGCCTTCGATCACTTCATAATCGACCCGGAATTTCATCGCACCGCCTTCGGCCACCGGCGTGACGTCCTCCACCTGGCCAATGGGATAGCCTTCGTAGAGCACTTGGGTGCCGAACTTCACGCCGGTTACGTTCTTGTACACCGCATAGTAAGCATCGGTGCTGCCTGTGCGCCCCGTCAGCAGGGCCATGGAGACGATCGTCCCCACCAGAGCGGCGGTGATGAACAGCCCCACCGCAACGTAGTTGATCTTTGCCGTGTTCATCGTGGCATTCCCTCAGCTTCTTCTTTGTCGCCGGTCAGGCGGCGCAGATATTCGTCCGGATCGATTTCCGCTTCTTCCGAGCGGCGGTTGAGCAAATTCTGTATGCGCTCGGACGCGCTGCTGCGCAACTCGTCCACCGTACCGATGAACAGAATGTTGCCCTGGTCCAAGACGGTGATGCGGTCCGCAATGGTGAATGCGCTGTCCAACTCGTGGGTCACGACGCAAATGGTCATGCCCATGGCGTCGCGCAGGCGCAGGATCAATTCGTCCAACTGTTTGGAGACCACAGGGTCGAGCCCCGCGCTGGGTTCGTCGAAAAACAGGATGCGCGGGTCCATGATGAGTGCGCGGGCCACCGCGGCGCGTTTGATCATGCCGCCGGAAAGCTCGGACGGCATCAAATCCTCGAACCCCGACAACTCCACCACTTCCAGTTTCATGCGCGCCATGATCTCCATGGTCGTGCGGTCCAGCTTGGTATGTTCGTAAAGCGGCAGCATGATGTTTTCGCCCACCGTCATGGAGCTGAACAGCGCGCCGCTCTGGAACGCCACCCCCAGCTTGCGGCGCAACTCGAACAATTGCTTTTGCGACAGCGACCAAACATCGTGGTCCAAAATCTTGATGCTGCCCGACGTGGGGCGCTGCAACGCCATCAAATGACGCAGGAACGTGGATTTGCCCGAACCGGACCCACCCATGATCACCATGATCTCGCCTTCGACGATGTCGACATTGACGCCGTGGAGGATTTCACGCGGGCCGTAGTGGGTGACCAGATCGCGAACCTCGATCACAGTGCGCGCTTCGGGGGGTGCTTCTTGAACGGTGGCAGTTGCAGCTTCGCTCATATTCTTATCCCCAGCCTAGAACGTCGCCACCAGGGCGAACAGCATGTCGGTCACGACAATGGCGGAAATGCACTGCACCACGGAGCGGGTGGTGGCCTTGCCGACGCCTTCCGCGCCGCCCTTGACGAGAAAACCGTTGAGCACGCCGATCAGCGCGATCAGCACGCCGAAGATGGCGGCCTTGCCAAGGCCGTGCATAAGATCGTCCAACGAAAGCACATTGATGGTTTGATCGAAAAACGCCGCCATGGTCATGCCTAATGTGGCGCGCACGTAGAGCGCCGCGGCATAAAGACCCAAGGCCATGGACATGAAGGTCAAAACCGGCACCATCACCAGGGACGCAATCAGGGACGGCACCACCAGGAAACGCACCGGGTTGATGCCCATGACTTCCAGGGCGTCGAGCTCCTGATTGATCTTCATGGTGCCAAGTCGGGCCGACAGCGCCGAGCCTGAGCGGCCCGCCACCAAAATGCCGGTGATCAAGGGCGCGAATTCACGCACCATGGAAAACGCCACGCCCAGGACCACGTGGCCTTCCGCGCCGAAAACCTTCAACGTATAGATGCCCTGAATAGCCAACATCGCACCGATGGCGGCGGCCATGATGCCGATGATGCCGATGGCGCGTACGCCGATTTCCATCATTTCCGCGATGACCGAGCCGAGGCGCACCGGTTGGCTCATGCGCGGACCGGCGATCAGCCAATAGAGGCTTTCGACCAGCATCACGCCATGACGCCCCACTTCCTCCAATCCGGAAATGGATGTGCGTCCGACCTTGTCGAAGAAACGTCCGAACGCCGATTGGGCGGTGTTTTGGTTGGAACCCTCGGCCATATTTCCGTCTTCCTCCCCTCGATCCCCCCAGATCTCTCTTGGTCTAAACCTAGCAGCAATCCAATGATCAGCGCCCGGACCCTAAGCCACAGCGGCAATCGCCTCATCGAGTGTATCGTGAATGATGAAGACCTGATCCAGACGAGCCAGCTTCAAAACACGCATTGGCGTTTCGCTGACTTGGGCCAGGCAAAAACCCAGCCCTTTGGACTTGGCGGCCTGATAAGCTTCGACCAGGGATGCGACGCCGGATGAATCGATGTAGGCGACGCCCGACAGATCGACCACCACCGCGCTGCCCCGGGCGATGCAATCGAGTAGGGTGTCGCGAACCTTTGGCGACGTGCTCAAATCCACTTCACCGGATACGGCGACGACCACCGCGCCGCCTTGATCTTGCAGTGCTATATCCATTTTTTTATTCCCTCAGGGTCCGGGCCCTAAACTTTCAACGCTTTTTTCAATCGCAATAGGTTGCCCTGTCCGTCGGGCGGGGGCAAGTGTTCAACGTCGTCCATGACTTCGCGGATAAAATGCACCCCCAACCCGCCGGGCCGCACATCATCCAGATCACGGGGTTGGATCGCTTGCACGTCCACCTGCGGTGCGAAATCGCGGATCAAAATCACCAACGATCCGTTTTCACGGCGAATGTCGATATCCATGTCGCCTTCACTGTCCGCATAGGCGTGGCGGATCACATTCTGGCAGGCCTCATCCACGGCAAGCACCAGATCTTGGCATTGTTCCTTGTTAAAGCCGCAGGTTTCGCTCGCCTGACCAACGGCGCGGCGCACCATGCACAAGCTTTCCGCACGCGCGGGCAAGGTCATGGCGCAGAGCGAACCCTCGATGGGTTGATCTTGGGCGGCCATATCCTGAAGCTCGATCGACGGCGCCATCTGATCGCCGACCAGCCGCCGCTTCAAAGGTTCAGTGTCGTCGATCACCAAAATCGTGACGTCATCGCGCAATGCTTCGCCCGACGCGCACAGCGCGTCGGCCACCCCAGCGATGCGCGCCTGCGGACCCAGACCGCCGGACTGGCCGGTGCGGATGATCTCTTGGAAACCGTCCGCACCCAACTCCTTTCCCGGCGCAACGTAACCTTCGGTCGCGCCGTCGGTAAAGATATAAAGCGCGCCGCCGCCCAAATGCAAAACCTCTTCGGGCACCGGTCCGCCACCGGTCAGTTCGGGCGGAATGCCCACCGGCGGCGCCCCCGCGCTCAACGCCGTAAAGCGCCCATCGGTGCCGTGCACCAGCGGCGGTTCGTGCCCGGCGTTGGCCAGCACCAGGCGCCCGGTGGCGGGATCGTAAACGCCCGCGACCATGGTCACGAACATGCCGCGCATGGCGGTTTCGCAGACTTCGGCGTTGATGCGCTGAAGCAAGCGCCCGGGGCGCAAGTCCTCTTTGCCGAGACAACGGAACAAACTGGCGGTCTTGGCCATCAACAGCGCCGCATTCATGCCCTTGCCCGAGACATCGGCCAAGGTAAACGCAATGCGCCCATCGTATAAGGCGAAATGGTCGAAAAAATCCCCGGACACGATGCGGGCCGGGCGGTTGACGCCGCAAACCGGTGTGTCGGCTTCGATGTCCTCGGATGGCAGAAGGCCACGCTGGATTTCCGCGGCCAGTTGCAGTTCCCGGCGCATGACTTCCCTTTCAGCAAGCTCGCCCGCCATGCGCGCGTTGGAGATCGCCAAGGCCGCGGACGCAGCCAACGCTTCCAGCAGCGTCAGGTCGTCCTGATTGAACAGCCCGTCGCCGGTGCTTTTGTTGACCATTTCGATGGCACCGATGCGTTCGTCCTTGACCGACATGGGCGCGCAAAGAATGGAGCGTGTGGTGAAATCGAACTGCTTGTCGAATTCGCTGTAGAAGCTGGGGTCGCTTTGCGCGTCCCACACCATTTCGGAAACGTTGTTCGAGACCGACCGCCCGATAATCCCCTTACCCTTTTCGATGGTGAGGCCAACCACATCAATGGGACCGTGGCTGGCGTGACAGACCAGGTGGTCGCCTTCCAGCACGAACAGGGCACCGCCTTGTGCGCCCATCAGCTCGGAAATACGCTCGAGCGCGCGGCTCATGGTCGCTTCGATGTCCTGGGTGGCGGCGAAATGGCGGCCCATTTCGACCAAGAGTTCCAACTGATCGCTCACGAAAGCCCCCTTAGGGTTCTGGCCCTAAATTCCCGTTATTTATAGGGGACTCGGTTTGATCTGCACGGTTTTTTTGGCCGGATGGGCCCTGAGCACGAAAAACGGCGTTGGCCGCCATATTTTTTTCCACAACAGCACCATTATATGTAGTTTACCTAATATAAAGCCAAAACCATAGATTATCCGCCACTTACGGCATTGAATTTCTTAAATATCGCAAAGTTTATTGTGCATTGCACACGGACAATCAATTGACAGTGATCTCATCCCATATTACCAAGTTCTGGCAATTCTCTGGCGTCCTACCAGAGGCTTATTCGATTTTGACTCGTTTTACACTTTGTCCAGTGTAATAGGGCCAGTGTAATAGGGGTCGTAAGTTTTTTGGTGGCCATGTCTATGGCCATGTCCGACCTTGGGGAGGGATTATGACTTCTGACGCCGATACCGCACACGCGCACGCGCATCACTGGGAATGGAGCTGGGCGCCGCTTTGGACGGTTGCCGGAACGTTCCTATTGGTTCCGATCGCCTTTTCCTTTTACTTTGTCTATGACGACTTGCTGTTGACGGCGATCGCCGCCGGCGTCGGCACCGTTCTGACCCTGGCGGGCATCGCCAAGTGGGTCGACGAAGGCCTGAGCGAAACGCCACTTTTGGCTGGCGTGGCGAACATCGGCCTGCCGATCTTTATCCTTTCGGAAATCTTCATCTTCCTGTCGCTGTTTTCCAGCTACTGGATGATGCGCTTGGGCATCGACGCCTGGCCGCCCGAAGGCACGCCGCATATCGTGTTGTGGATTCCGCTGGTCATGACCGTGGTCCTGGTCTCGTCTTCCGTGACCGCGCACATCGCCGAAGAAAAGCTCGAACACGGCAACCTATCCGGATTCAACACCTGGTGGATTTGGACCATCGTGCTCGGCTCGGTGTTCCTCGGCTTCACGGTCTATGAATACGCCCACCTGATCGGGGAAGGCTTCATTCCGTCCACCAACGCTTATTCCACCGCATTCTACACCATCACCGGTTTCCACGCCTCGCACGTTCTGGTCGGTCTCGGCGCGTTCGTCGCGGTGTTGATCCCGGCGCTGGGCGGGCGCACCAACAAGACGTTCGTGAGCTGCGTATCGGTGTATTGGCACTTCGTTGACATCGTCTGGTTCTTCGTGGTGTCCCAGATTTACTTCTGGTAAACGGCGAAACGGACGGACACCGATTGATGATCCGCATACGAACCCTTCTGGCAAGCGTTTTCACCGCCTGCACCTTGGCCGCCTTCCCGGCCCAAGCGCAGTACGGCGGCGCCGTGCCCGTATCGGACATCGACCCGACCATCTTCCACATCGACGAAAAGAAGCATCTTGGCGCCAAGGTCGCGGGCGACGTCAAGTTGATCGACGGGCTGGGCCAAGAGTTTGCTTTGTCCGACAAACTCGGCAAGCCCCTGATCTTGGTTTTGTCCTATTACAGTTGCGACGGAAGCTGCTCCGTCATCAATCAGGATTTGAACGCGCAACTCGAAGACCTCACCGGCGTCACGCCCGGCGAGGATTTCAATGTGTTGACCATTTCGTTCGACGAGCACGACGACTTGGCCAGCATCGGCGTGTTCAAACAACATTTGCAAATGACCGAAAGCATGAACGGTTCGTGGACCTTCGCAACGTTCAAGGACAAGGAACAGATCAAGCCGTTCACCGATTCCATCGGTTTCAATTATTTCTGGTCGCCCCAGGATCGCACGTTCTTCCATCCGGGCGCCTTCATGTTCCTGACGCCGGAAGGGCGTTTGGCGCGGGTGCTCTATGCGCTCAATTCCGCGCCGAAAGATATCAAACTGGCGGTTTTCGACGCCAAGGCGGGGGCGTTCAAGCCTACCGATATCGTCGATTACGCCATCAGTCTTTGTTACAGCTACAACTATGCCGAGGGGAAATACACGCTCAGCATTCCGTTGTTTGTTGGCGTGGGCGCCTTGTCCTTGGGCGTCTCGTCCTTTGCAGTTTCCGTCCTGTTTTTCCGCAGGCGGTCGAGAGGGAGGTTAAATTCATGAGAAAGTTTCTGCCAGCCATGACGGGTTTGGCGGGCGGTCTGGCGCTGTCCACTCAGGCCCACGCGCAGGCAATCCGCAATCCGGCTGAGGAATGGGAGCGGCTGTGGGATGTCGTCATCTTTGATATCACCGTGATCGGCGTGATCATGGCCGTCGCCGCCATCTACTTTCTGATCAAGTATCGCGCCACCAGCCCCGATCAAGTCGGCACTGCGAAAAAGCTTACGACCGTTCAATCGATCGCTTTCGCACTGATCCCGGCTTCGATTTTCATGGCCGATGACTTCTACCTGGCCGCCAAGGGCTGGACCGTCTGGAACGCGTACCGCCGTGTCCCCGACAACGCCATGGAGATCAAAGTGATCGGGTATCAGTGGTACTTCGAATATGAATACCCGGATGGCACCATCGCCGACGGCACCGATTACAACCCGATCAAGATTCCGGTTGGCCAACCGGTGGTTTTCCGCATGACCTCGGAGGACGTGATTCACTCGTTCGGCCTACCGCACTACCGCGTCAAGGAAGACATGATGCCGGGCCGCATCACCTACGTTTGGATCAATCCGGCTGAAGCGCAGGACACGGCGTTCATTCAATGCGCCGAATTCTGCGGCGAAGCGCACACGCAAATGGCCAACCCGATCCATGCCGTTCCCCAAGCGGAATTCGACGCATGGCTCGCCAAAGTCGCTGCTGAAGGTTAAGGCTACGGCCTAAAGGGAGAGAAAACCTATGAGCACACCTACCACCACCGCGGGCCACGCAGCCGCACCTGCCTGGAAAGAGTGGGTCCTGACCACCGATCACAAACGCATCGGTGTTCTGTACCTGGTCGGTTCCATGGCCGCCTTCGGCGTCGCCGGCCTGATGGCCCTGATCATCCGCTACGAGCAGATGGAACTGGGTATGCAGTTCATCGAATCCGGCACGGAATACAATGGCTATCTGTATTTCCACGGCGCGGCCATGATCCTGGCCTTCCTGATTCCGGGTTTGACCGGGTTCGCGGCCAACTACTTCCTGCCACTGATGATCGGCGCGCGCGACGTCGCGTTCCCGCGCATCAACGCGTTTTCCGTGTGGCTGTTCTTCTTCGCCATCATCCTGGCGTTGCTCAGTTTCATCGTGCCGGACGCCCCGGACATCATGTGGACCGGTTATCCGCCGTATGCCGTGACGACCGCGGCCAACACGTCTCTGTACGTGTTCACCGTGCATCTGCTCGGCTTCTCCTCGATCTTGGGCGCGGTCAACTTTCTGGTCACCGTGATTTATATGCGTGCGCCCGGTATGGGCTGGAATCAACTGAACGTGTTCGTGTGGACCACTGTCGCCGCGTTCGTCATTCAGCTTGTGTTCATTCCGGTGCTGGCCGCCGCCGTGACCTTGCTGCTGTTCGATAAGTATCTGGGCACGCACTTTTACGACCCAAGCGCGGGCGGCGATGTGCTGTTGTACCAGAACCTGTTCTGGTTCTACTCGCACCCAGCGGTGTACGTGATCTTCCTGCCGGCCGTCGGCATTCTGTTCGACATCATGGCGACCATGGCGAAGAACCGCGTGTTCAACTACAAGGTCGCCATCTACGCCGGCATCTGGGGCATCGTCGGCATTGCCGGCATCGTGTGGGTCCACCACCTTTACATCGCCGGCATGCCGGACTGGATCCGGTTGGGCCACATGGTCACCACGTTGTTGATCTCGGTGCCGGTGGGGCTCTTGACCATCTCGCTGTGGGGCACGCTCTATAAGGGCGCGATCACCTACAACACCGCGATGATGTATGCGGCGTCCTGCCTATACCTGATCTTGTTGGGTGGTTTGACCGGTATCCCGCTGGCGATTCCGTCGATGACGCTGCACCTGTCGGAAACGTCCTACGTGCATGCGCACTTCCACTTCATCATGGCGCTGTTCTCGGCGTTCGCCCTGTTCGCGGGCATTTACTACTGGTTCCCGAAGATGACCGGCCGTTTCGCCGACGGTGGCATGGCCACGTTCAGCTTCTGGGCCAACTTCGTCGGCGTGAACCTGACCTTCTGGCCGCTGTTCATTATCGGCAAGGAAGGCATGCCGCGCCGCTACTGGGACTATGAAATGTTCAAGGACGTCCAAGTGATGGGCTATTCCTTCGAGGATTACCATCTGATCGCCACCATCGGCGCGTTCATCATCGCCATCGGTATGATCACGCAGACGATCAACTTCATCTATTCGGCCTTCAAGGGTAAGCCGGCGCCGACCAATCCGTGGAATTCGCGTTCCCTGGAATGGACTCACACCGCTTCGCCTCCGGGCCCGGGCAACTTCGGCGGCACCGACGTCGTGGTCGATGAAAATTGGAGCCCGTACGAATACAACACCAAGTAAGCAATCCGTGAACCGTCACGGTTTAAGCGGGGGCCTTCGGGCCCCCGTTTTATTCACCCATTCACTTTGTAGAAACGGCGGAATTCCGCCCTGTAACATGCTCTTTTCTTGCGTGTGAAGCGTCTTGGCGGTATATCTCAGGACACGCCAAAAAGGCCAAAGATGGGGAGTGTTCTTTCATGAACGAAACAACCGGCAACAATGGGCAAGATAGCGGAGAACAACCACACGTTCCACGCTTGAAATTCTGGATCATCGGCGGGCTGTTCTTTATCGCCGCCGTAGGCATGTACGCGGGCACCATGTACCGCATCCAGAATCATGGCTACGTCGGCGTCGGCGCCGACCAACCCATCACGCCGGGCACGGAACTGAAGGACACTCCGAACTAATCCCCCTTTGCACACCTTCCAATCCAGGCAATTCCATGATCGAAATCACCACCATCCCGCACATCAATGCGGTTCTCAACGGCGCGACCGTGGCCCTGCTGTGGATTGCGCGCGGCCGCGCCAAGGCCGGCGACATCCAAGCCCACAAGAAGACCATGATCACGACCCTTGTGGTCTCAGTGATGTTCCTAACGCTCTATGTCACTTATCACTTCGGCGGCGGATTCGCGAAATTCGGCGGCGAAGGACTGATCCGCTGGGTTTATTTCCCGATCCTGATCGTGCACGTGGTGGGCGCCACCGCCATCGTGCCGTTGGTGCCCATGGCGGTTTATTTTGGCCTCACGGATCGCCGCGAAAAGCACAGGAAAGTCGTCAAGTGGGCTTGGCCCCTGTGGTTCTTCGTCGCGGTATCCGGCGTGGTCGTCTACGTCATGGCCCAGCACCTGTATCCCTGCACGGGTCCGTGTTTGGATACGGGCATCAACTTGCCGGGCCGGTAAGCGGATATCGCAAGCATGAGCGACGCGCACCAGCCCCCTCTGATGGAACGCCTGTCCGCCGTGATGGACGCACCGGGCGGGCGCATATGGCTGATCCGCTGGGCGGTGCTGGCGCTGATCGTATTGGGCACGGCGGGGCTGTTCGCCCTGCCCCTGGCGTTTGGCCGCGCGCCCGGCCTCAGCGACCATTTCCCCTGGTTCGTGGAAAATTTCCACCGCTTCTTGGTGCTGCACGTCGATTACAGCTTCGT